>NZ_MOMC01000008.1 GCF_001983105.1 Pseudofrankia asymbiotica
GACGATGCCAAGCAGGCCGGCGACCGACAGGCCAGCGTCGGCGGACCATTCACCGATCGCGGTGAACGACCGCGCGCCCGCGAGCACCGCACAGGTCGCCAAGGTCAGCACCACGGCCAGGTCATGCCGCCTGCCTCGGGGTTTGCGCGGGTCCGAGAGCTGGCCGAAGACCGCCAGCAGGCCCGACGCCGACGGCAGCCGGTCGTGGCCGTCGGTGACGGCGGCAGCCAGCTGATCGAGAACAGGGGCAGACGGTGATACTGGTGCGGCGGGCATGACACCTCGGGTCGATCATGATGGCGTAGGAACCTCCATGATTTCCAGGTGTCGTGCCCGCACCCATGAAGCCCCGACCAGGCGTCAGTCCCTCGCTACACAGCCCCACCAGAAACCCCAGGCAGCGCCGATCGCCGGCACCTCAGCAAACTTGCCGGGGCCCTGCCTGCTGGACGCGTCGGGCACCGCGAAGGTGTCCGACTTCGGCATCGCCGGGGCCCGCGGCCTCGCCACGGGCCGAAGACCCGACGCCGACGACGACCCCGACAGGACGAACGTGCTGGTGAAGGTGGGAGGGATGACACGGGCTTATGCCTCGCCGGAGCAGATGGCGGGCGGCCGGGTGGGCGCACGCAGTGACGTGTGGAGCTACGCGGCGACCGTGCTGCAGATGTTCACCCGAAGACGGACCTGGCGGGAGGGGCCCGCCGTCGGCGTCGCCCTCGCCGTCCACCGCAATCGCGGCCCGTCTGGCGCCGACGGGCCTCCGGCGCTGCCGGAGCGCCTGGCCGACCTGCTGGCGCGCTGCCTGGCTGAGAAGCCGGACGGGCGGCCTGGTCGGCTGACGGAAGTGGCCACGGAGATCTCCGAGATCTATGGCCAGGAATGCGGCGGCCCCTATGCCCGGGTGGCGCCGCGGGAAGCGGATCTGCGGGCCGACGAGTTGACGAACCAGGCGCTGTCGATGCTCGACCTCGACAGGTCGGACGAGGCGGCAAAGCTCTTCGACCAGGCGCTTCAGACCGACCCACAGCATCTGGAGGCGACCTACAACGCCGGTCTGTTGTCGTGGCGAGCGGCCAGGATCCTCGATGACGTGCTCGTCACGCGACTGGACACGGTCGGGCCGCTGGCCCCCGACCCCTGGCTGGCTCGGCGGCTGCTTGCCCAGGTGCACCTCGAACGCGGAGATACCGGCCGGGCGCTCGCGCTGCTGAAGAAGACGGTCCAGCGGGTCCCCGACGACGCCGATGCCCGCGCTCTGCTCGGACGACTGCCCACCGGCCATGCCTCGGACCGCTGCCTTCGGATTCTCCAGGGGCACACCGGCGGCGTACGGTCGGTTGCGCTCAGCGGCGACGGTCGCCTCGCTGCCTCCGGTGGCGACGACGGAACCCTCCGCACCTGGGAACTTGCCACGGGCCGACCACTGCGAACCCTCGTGGGCCACACCGGCCCTGTCCACGCGGTGGCCCTCAGTAACGACGGCCGCATCGCCCTGTCCGGCGGAGACGACCAGGAACTACGGGTCTGGGAACTGGCCACCGGCCGCCACCTGCGCAGTCTCGGCGGTCATACCGGCCCCATCCGCGCGGTCGCCGTCAGCGCAGATGGCCGCCTCGCTGTCTCCGGTGGCGACGACGGAACCCTCCGCGTCTGGCAGGCCCGCACCGGCCGTGGGATCCATACGCTGGTCGGCCACACCGGCCCTGTCCACGCGGTAGCCGTCAGCAGCGACGGCCGCATCGCCCTGTCCGGCGGAGACGACCAGGAACTACGGGTCTGGGAACTGGCCACCGGCCGCCACCTGCGCAGTCTCGGCGGTCATACCGGCCCCATCCGCGCGGTCGCCGTCAGCGCAGACGCCCAGTTCGCCCTGTCCGGCGGCGACGACCAAGCCGTATGGGTCTGGGAGCTCGCCACCGGCCGCTGCCTCGGCACACTGGACGGACTGATCCATCCCGTGACCGCCGGTGTCGTCAGCACGGATGGTCGGATCGCCCTCACCGCTGGCGGCCCGACGGCACGAGTCTGGGACCTGTCGACCGGCCGTTGTCTGGCCACACTCGACGGCCACGGCGCCCCTRTGTTCGCGGTTGCGGTGAGCGGGGATGGCCGCTTCGCCCTCACCGGCGGCGCCGAGGGCACGGCGCGGATCTGGGACCTGTCCCCGATCGCCGCCCATCGCGCCCGGTTCCAGCTCTGCCGCCCGCGTGCGCATTCCGAGCTCACCCACCTTCAGACCCGGCTGGACGCGCTGGTGAGCGCCGCGGAGAGTCATCTTGCGCGTGGTCGGTCCTCCAAGGCGCTGGACCTTCTGACGCAGGCCAGGGGAATCGAGGGGTACGAACGACAGCCACGGGTGCTCGACGCCTGGCAAAAACTCTCGCTCGTCGCGACACGGGTCGGTGTCCGCGGTATCTGGCAGTCCGGCCTGATCGAGGGCCACGCCGGCATCGTCCGTTCGGTCGCGGTGAGCCCGGACGGGCGTCGCGCCCTGTCGGGCGGCGACCAGACCGCGCGGGTCTGGGACCTGGCCACGGGCTGTGCATTGCATACTCTCCGGGGTCACTTTGGCAATGTGCACGCGGTCGCGATGAGCGCGGATGGCCGTCTCGGTGCTTCCTGCGACGCTCGGGGCATCCGGTCCCGTGTCCCCGAAGGTCCACTCAGCCCCGTGTCAGCGGTGGTGGTGGGCCCTGACGGCCGTCTCGTGCCGCCCGGGCAGGACACAGTGACCCCGGGGACGGTGCGGGTGTGGGATCTGGACACGGGCCGCCTCCTGCGCACCCTCGAAGGCCACGAGGGAAGCGTCGCCTCGGTCGCCATGGCCGCGGACGGGTCCCTTCTGGTGTCGGGCGGGTACCACGACCGGACCGTCCGGGTGTGGGACCTGTCCACCGGCCGCCACCTGCGTAGCCTCGAGGGCCACGGCGCCGGCGTGCATGCGGTCGTCACGAGCGCGGATGGGCTTGTCGGCCTGTCCGGCGGCGCAGACCGGACGGTACGGCAGTGGGACCTGGCCTCAGGCCGTGAGCTGCGCGTCTTCCGCGGCGACGGCGAGAAGTTCCTGTCGGTCGCCATGGCCGCGGATCAGCGTCTCGTCCTGGCGGGCACCGACCGGGGAACGGTAAGGGTGTGGGACCTGGCTACTGGGCATCGGCTACGCACGTTCCGCGGCCATAACGGTGCCGTGCCCGCCATCGTCGTCAGCGCGGACGGGCACTTCGCCTTCTCCGGGAGCAGCGACCGGACGGTGCGGGTATGGGAGGTGGCCACCGGCCGTTGTCTGGCCACCCTCGACGGCCACACCGACTCCGTGCGTTCCGTTGYGGTCAGCGCCGATGGAAGCCTCCTGTTGTCCGGCGGCCACGACACCACAGTGCGCCTCTGGCACGTCGACTGGGCCCTGCAGATCCCGGCCTGAGCTTGATTTTTTTTCAGCGCGACGAGATGGTCGGCTACCTCGAGCGTTCAGCCGAGCCCGCGAGGATCAGCCGGTGGCCAGCCAGGACGGGGACCCAGCGATCGCTGTTGGCCCTGKACGGCGACCCGACGACGTGCCCAGAGCCGCCTGACGACCGATGGAGACCAGAGCCGACGATGATGGATGATCAGTTTGGCGCTCCGTCCGTCGCGTGGGCATTCTCGGCAGACCTTGAGCTTCCCGAGGGGAGTCCACTGACGCGGATTGGTCCGGCAGCGTCCGCCATGGTCGGACATCCGGCTCGGCGCCGGATCGAGAGCCTGGTAATGGCGGCACTCGCCGAGCTGGGTGCCGTCGCCCGGTGGATGACGGTCACCGTCGAGGGCGCGGACAACGCGGAGCTGGACCGGGCGCGGGTGTGGCTGGCGGAGGGCCGGCTCACCGCGGCGGAGGCGGGTCGGCGGCTGGGAACCCGGATAGCGGAACAGGACCTCCCGGGCTGGGTCAGCGGCTGGTTGGTCTCGGCACGCCGCCGTAGTGGTGGAACGACCACCGCCCTGGCGTACCCGGCGATGGACCCGGCCGAGACTGCCGTCGGCCTCGCGAGCTGGCTGCAGGATGCGCTCGCCGATGGCGGCATCTCGGAGCCGGTCCCGCCGTGCGCGGGGCACCCGCATCCCATGGTCCCGACGGTGCACGAGGCGGCGCCCTGGTGGTCCTGCCCGGTGGGAGACCTCGTCCGCCCCTGGCAGACACGTCCCGCCACCGTGGCCTGAGGCCGCCGCCGCTTCGGGTGAACAGGGCCGCGGCCGGCACGGCATGGGCCCGTCGACGTGATCGGCCTGGCTCACCGACGGAGATGTCTGGGCCGCAGACGAGTCACGCGAGTTCCGGAGAACAGTCAGACGTGGCGCGCCGCGTGCCGCGTGGCGTCTGGCTGATCGTCGGCCTGCTGGCGGTGGGGGCTGGAGACGGTGGTTGGAGGGGCATGGGGCGCGTTCCGCGGGCGCGTTTCCGCGGGCGGTTTCGGGGGCGGCGGCTCGCGGCGGGGGCCGGGCGCGATCGGGCGGCGCCGTCGGTGGCAGCCGCGTGGGCGCCTGGTTTTCGTGGTGTCAGGCTGTGGCCCTCACGACGAGACGGTTAAGGATCAAGATGGCGACGTTTTCCGCGCGGGACGGGCAGGTTCTGCGGATCGGGGTGCTCGGGGCGGCGCGGATCGCGCCGGCGGCGCTGATCCGTCCGGCGGCGGCTGTGGACGGGGTCGAGGTCGTCGCGGTCGCCGCGCGGGAGGAGGCGCGGGCGCGGCGGTTCGCGAGCCGGCACGGCGTCCCCCGCGTCCTGGCGGACTACGACGCGGTCGTCGACGACGACGAGGTCGACGCCGTCTACATCCCGCTGATCCCCTCCGCGCACGCCCGCTGGACGATCCGGGCCATCGAGGCGGGCAAGCACGTGCTGTGCGAGAAGCCGTTCACCGCGAACGCCGACGAGGCGCTCGCGGTGAAGGAGGCGGCGGACCGCGGCGGCGTGGTCGTGATGGAGGCGTTCCACTGGCGCTACCACCCGCTCGCCGCCCGCCTGCTGGAGATCGTGTCGAGCGGTGAGATCGGGCCGGTGCGGCACGTCGCGGCCCGCCTCGTCATCCCGATTCCGAACCGGCGCGACATCCGCTGGCAGCTCGCCCTCGGCGGCGGCGGCCTGATGGACATCGGCAGCTACGGGGTCCACATGATGCGGACGGTCGTCGGCTCCGAGCCCGCCGTCGTCTCGGCGGCCGCGCGGACCCGGCTGCCCGACGTCGACCGCTACCTGACGGCGGACCTGCGGTTCGACGGCGGTGTCACGGGCCGGCTGGAGACCGGCATGTGGGCGTGGCCTGGCCTGGCGCTGAACCTGGTCGTCACGGGGGAGCGGGGCGAGGCCCGGGTCTTCAACCCGCTCGCCCCGCAGATGTACCACCGCCTGACGGTGAGGACCGACCGGCGGCGGCGCGAGAAGGTGCCGGGTGAGAGCACCTACACCCTGCAGCTGCGGGCGTTCCAGGATGCCGTCCGGCAGGGAAAGCCCGTGCTCACCCCGCCCGCCGACGCCCTCGCGAACATGCGGGTGATCGACGACATCTACCGCGCCGCCGGCCTGCCACCCCGACCATCCGCCTGCGCCACCTGAGCGCTCCACTGGTCGCGGAGGGCCGCCAGCCGCTGGCGGCGGCCTGACGCCGTCGGTGCCCTCCAGTGGTCGACATCCGGCCCTCGGGATACGACCGCTGGAGTGCACAAGCCGCGATCACCACGCGTGGGGCGGCGCCGTGGCTTCGCGGTCAGGAGGGAAAGGCGAAGTCCCGGATCAGGGCGGTGAGGGCGAGGGGCTGGTCGCTCTGGACGGCGTGGCCGGCGGCGGGGACGACCTCGTAGCGGGCCGACGGGAGACGGCGGCGGAACTCGTCGGCGTCGGCGTCGGCGACGAACTTCGACTCGCCGCCGCGGACCAGCATCGTCGGCACGGTGATCGCGTCGACGTCGGCCCAGAGCCGGCCCATGTCGTGCCAGTCCTCCGCCCCCGCCGGTGCCGGGCCGAACAGGTCGTAGCGCCAGGTCCACATCCCGTCGGGGCGGCGGTAGGCGTTGTGCCGGACCCCGCGGCGCACCCCGGCGGCCGCCCGGTAGGGGCTCAGCGCGATCGCCGTGTCGGCCATCTCCTCGAACGACGCGTAGGTCGGCTGGCCGCCGACGAGGGCGACGGTGCCCTGCTCGGCCCGCGTCAGGCGCTGGCGCGTGTCGCTCACATGCGGCGTCACGTCGACGATGACGGCGCGCCGGCACAGGTCGGGGCGCTTGGCGGCGAGGTGGATGAGGGTCGCGCCGCCCAGCGACATGCCGACGACCACGGCGGCGTTCGGCGCGAGCGCCGGCAGCGCCACCTCCAGCGCCTCGACGTTGCGCCACGGCCCGTAGTCGCGGTCCGGGCGCCGGTAGGAGTGACCGTGGCCGGGCAGGTCGACGGCGATGGCCGGGCGGCCGAGCGCGAGCGCGACATAGTCCCAGGTGTGGGCGTTCTGCCCGCCGCCGTGCAGGAACACGATCTCGGGCTCGGCGCCTGGCCCGACCGCACCCCAGCGGATGTAGCTCAGCTCCCGGCCTGGCTCGACCTCCAGGAGCCCGCGGCCGACGTCGGGCCGCCCGGGGAACGGGATCCCGATCTCCGCGGCGTTCTCGTGCAGAAAGCCGAACTCGTCGTAGTCATCCGCCGCGGGCCCGTCATCCGCCGCGGGCCCGTCGTCCGTCGTGGGCTCGTCGTCCGTCGTGGGCTCGTCGTCCTGCGTCGGGCGGTGCTCCGACCGGGTCATGGCCTGAAACGTTCGTGCTCGGACCTGGTCGGGGTGCGCTCGCCCGACAGGAAGTACACGCCCTCCGCCAGTCTGAGGGGCGAGGTGCCGATCCCGAAGCCGACGCCGGCGAGAAAGTCGACCACCCGTCGGCGCGCCTCGTCGTCCGCGGGCCGGACGTCCACGATCACCGCGCCGCTCGTGCGGACGTCGCGCGCGGCGGGCGCCACGTCCCGGTACTCATGGATGACGAAGACGGGGGCGCCGTCCGCTGGTTCCACCGCGACAGTCATTCCACACCACTCCTCGGCGCCTGGGCACGGGCCACGGGTCCGGCTGGGGGTCCCGCTCCTGCCAACGTCGGCCGGGGCGGGAACATTGCGCGCTTCCGGCACTGGTTCACGCGGGCCATCGTGCGCGGACCCGAGGTGAGCGATATTGGCTGTGCGGCACGCGTCACATCCCACCGGCGGTCGGGAGGTCCAGCGGTGACAGTCACGAACCAGGACTCGGGCTCGGATCCGGACGCGGCGACCGGCCCCGGGGCCGACGCGTCGGCTGGCCGGGGTGAACTCTCCTACGACCCGTACGACCCGGTCATCGACGCCGACCCGTACCCGGTCTGGCGGCGGCTGCGCGACGAGGCACCGCTCTACTACAACGAGAAGTTCGACTTCTACGCGCTGAGCCGGTTCGACGACGTCGAGGCCGGGCTCTCGGACTGGCGCACCTACCGCTCGGGTCGCGGCTCGGTTCTGGAGTTCATCAGGGCGAGCCTGGAGGCGAAGCTGGAGATGCCGCCGGGCCTGATCCTGTTCGAGGACCCGCCGGCGCACACCGTGCACCGCGGCATACTTTCCCGGGTCTTCACCCCGAAGAAGATGCTGGCGCTGGAGGCGAAGGTCCGGGAGTTCTGCGTGCGCAGCCTCGACCCGCTCGTGGGCGCGGGCCGGTTCGACTTCGTCGGGGACCTCGGCGCGCCGATGCCGATGCGCACGATCGGCTACCTGCTAGGCATCCCCGAGGACGACCAGGAGTCGATCCGGGCGGGGATCGACCGCGGCCTGCGGCTTACCGGCGACGCTCCCGATCCGGCGCCCAGGATGAGCGACGGCGCCCAGTACGCCGAGTACATCGACTGGCGGGCCCGCAACCCTTCGGACGACCTGATGACCGAGCTGCTGACCACCGAGTTCGAGGACGAGACGGGGACGATCCGCACCCTCACCACGGCCGAGATCCTCGTCTACGTGAACCTGCTGGCGGCGGCCGGCAACGAGACGACGACGAGACTGATCGGCTGGGCCGGGACGGTGCTCGCCGAGAACCCCGACCAGCGCGCCGAGCTCGCGGCCCACCCCACGCTGATCCCGAACGCGGTCGAGGAGCTGCTGCGCTACGAGGCGCCGGCGCCCGCGCACGCCCGGTACGTCGCCCGGGACGTCTCGCACCACGGCCAGCCGGTCCCGGAGGGCAGCGTCATCGTCTTCCTCGTCGGCTCGGGGAACCGGGACGAGCGCCGCTACCTCGACCCCGACCGGTTCGACATCCACCGCGACGTCGGCCGCCACCTCACGTTCGGCTACGGCATCCACCACTGCCTGGGCGCGGCGCTCGCCCGCCTGGAGGGTCGGGTCGCGCTGGAGGAGGTGCTGCGGCGCTTCCCGACGTGGGAGGTCGACTGGCCGGGCGCCGCCCGCGCCCGCACGTCGGTGGTCCGCGGCTGGGAGTCACTCCCGGTCATCACCGGCTGAGTGTGCGTCTCGCGCTCCGCAATAGGTGGTGCGGGGCGGTGGCCCGGGCGCGTCAGGTCGTCGTGTCGCGCAGGCGGGCCAGGCCGTCACGGTTGCCGAGGTGGTCCGCCGTGTCGATGAGGACGGTGATGAGACGGCGGTTGGGTGGCTGGCCGCCGGCGAAACCGCCACCGGCCCGCAGGCGTTCGGCGAACTCCAGGAGCGTCGCCGCGATGTCCTGGCACACCGGCAGGTAGTCGAGGTCGTCGGCGCCGGCGCTGAACAGGCCACGGATGTCGGTCGCCATGGTGTTCAGGTTGCGGGTCAACTCGCCCTTGACCTCGTCCGGGATGGCGGCGGCCCGCGTCACCTCGCCGATCCGGGCGAGATGACGCTCGATCTCGGGGCCAAGCGAGACCTGCCGGAACCGTGGGCTGCGGCCGGCGATGCCGGTCTCCACGTCGAATCCGCCGCTGAGCCAGCCATACTGGGCCCGGGCCCGCGCCCGGGACTCATAGGGGCGCACGTCCAGCGCGGTGGCCGACCGCAGCGCCTCGCGGAAGCTCTGCTGGATGACGAACGTCGAGTCCTCCGGCCGTACGGAGCCAGGGTTCTTCTGGAAGGCGAACGTGGCCTGCCCGTTGCGCAGGACGCCCAGGAATCCGATGGCGAACAGCAGGTCCATCAGCACGGGGGGCGCGAAGACCGAGGCGAACCGGGGGAAACGCCGCCGAAGCGCGCCCCGGATCAGGTCGAAGCGGGAGTGGATCTCCGCCCGGCCGAGGAGGTAGGCGCTGTTCTGGAACGGCACGTAGAGCTCGGCCAGGAACGGGTAGTTGATCCGGTACTCCGAGGCCAGGTCCTGCAGCTTCCAGCTGGAGTACTGGGGCACCGCCTCGCGGATGTCTGCCTCGGTGATCGTCGTGTTGCCGTTCTTCTCGGCCGTGTCCCGGCAGAGGTTGCAGAGCTGGATCAGCTCCCGGGGGCGCATCAGGGTGTGGTCGATGAGGAAACGCTGGATCCGCGTGCCGTCGCACTGGTGAGGGAAGTACGTGCCCCAGAACTCGGCCGCGGTGAGGGGCCGTCCGAGGGACGCCGCCRCCCGTCGCACGACCAGCTCCTCCAGGCGTCCGGCCGTCCATTCGATCCACAGCTCGTCGCCGCGGAACTTGTCCCGTTCCGTGAACTTCAGCGCCTCGTAGATGTCGGCGCGCAGGAACACCGCGCACCTGGTCGGCGCGAACCCGGCGGCCACATGCTTGGACGCGAGCAGCAGACCGGTGACCATCCGGTCGGACTCCGGGTCGTCGCTCCAGGCCTTCTCCACCTGGTCGACCATCAGGAGAAGCCGGGTGTGCGTCTTCGGGCAGCTGAGGTCGCGGATCGCGATCTGGAGACGCTCTTCGACGACCTCAAGCTGGTTGGAGACCTTCAGGCCCTCGGACGGCGCCATGTCGAACGTGAGCCCTACCCCGAACGCGCTCAGCGACAGCGAGGAGCGCAGCCGCTCCAGCACCTTCCAGAACTTCTGACCGGCGCCCGGCCCGTCGGCCTCGCCGTTGTCGACGAGGAACTGCCGCAGCCGCTTCACCGAGTCGCGCGGCTTGTGGTGCTCCTCCTTCGCGTGCGCAACCACGAACTTCGCGATCTCGAGGGCGAAGATGTACCTCCAGAGCAAGGCCTTCGCCTGTTCGGGGGTGATCCCGTCCAGCTCGAACGTGCGGATCTCCTCCGCGGAGATCTCGTCCGGGGTGACGATGCGGACCGCGAAACCGGCCGGCGGCGCCTCGTGCAGATTGCGGAAGACCGCGCTCTTGCCCGAGCCCTTGCGGCCGAGGATCAGCGACTTGCGGCCCTTGACGATCTCCGTGTAGGCGTCGGTCTGGAGGAAGCTCTCTTTGAGCAGCCCGTCGTCGGTGATGTCCGTCTCGGCGTCGTCCCGGCCGAAGTACAGCCGCTCGAGCGCCGCCACCGCTAGGTCGCCCTCAGTCATCGCGCCCCCCGGAAGATCACGACTGTCGCGGAGCATAGCAGACCGTTTACGCCAGGTGGCGGGCATTGTCGGACCGCGAACCTGACCTGGCAACACGTGCGGTAGGCCGTCCGTGGACCCTTCGGCCTGGGGCGAAGGCCAGTTCCTCGCGACGGGCCGCTCGTCCATGCCCGGGGCGCGTTGTCGCCCGGTCGCGGCTCGCGGCTCGCGGGAACCTGCGGGCCGCGAAGGCAGGCGATGGCTGGCTCAGGGGCTCCGGGCGGTGAGGCTGGCGAGTTCCGCGCGCAGGAGCGCGGTTGCCCAGGTCGAGTCGGCGTCGGCGGGCTGGGTGAGCAGATGGAGGGCCAGGCCGTCGACGAGGGCGTGCAGATGGCGGGCGGCCGCGAGGCTGGTGTCGTCGCGTGGGCGGGCGGTGAGCAGCTCGACGGCCTGGTGGCAGAGCTCCTCGACCTCACGGGTGGCGTAGTCGCGGATCTCCACCAGGCTGGGCAGGGCCGGGCTCTCGGCGATGAGCGCGAGGTTGACCTCGAACTCGGCCCGGCTGTCCGGTTCCAGCGGCAGCAGGTGGCGCATGATCGCGCACGCGAACTCCACCGGGTCGTCGGACCGTGGGGTCGCCAGGATGCGCGCCGTCGCCCGTTCGACCATGAGCCGCGCCGAGAACTCCAGCAGCTCCGCCCGCGTCGGGAAGACGTGGCGCAGCGAGCCGACCACGACGCCGGCCTCGTCGGCCACCGAACGCACGGAGACCGCGCCGATCCCGCGCTCCACGATGATCCGCCAGACGGCCGAGGCGAGCTGCGCCTTGCGCGCGTCACGGTCGATGGTCCTCGGCACGGGCACAAAGTAGCACGGCTGTGCTAGCTTGGCGTTCTAGCACAACCGTGCTGCCAAGATATGCCCCATGGGGGCGTCCGCGAGGAGGAAGCGCCGTGATGGGTGCGGTGATCGTCGCGTGCGAGGTCGGATTCTGGGCGCTCGTCGTGCTGGGTCTGGCGGCGCGTTACGCGCTGCGGTGGCGGCGAACGGGGCTCGTCCTGCTGGCGCTGACGCCGCTCGTCGACGTCGTCCTGCTGGCCGTGACCGTCGTCGACCTGCGCGGCGGCGCGACCGCCGGCCCCTTCCACGGGCTGGCCGCGATCTACCTCGGCTTCTCGGCCACCTACGGGCACAAGCTCATCAACTGGGCGGACGTGCGCGCCGCGCACCGGTTCGCCGGCGGACCGGCCCCGGTACGGCGCCACGGCGCGGAGTACACGCGGGAGTGCTGGAAGGACGTCGGCCGCACCGGCCTCGCGGTCCTCATCGCCGCCGCGCTGATCTGGACCCTCGTCGTCCTGGTCGACGACCCGGACAGGACGGTCGGCCTGGAGGCCCGCTACCCGCTGCTGGGCCTCATCCTTACCGCCGACCTCCTCTGGGCCCTGAGCCACACGGTCTGGCCGAGAAAGCCAAAGCCAACGCCAACGTCCTGACGGTCATCCGGATGCAGGTGTGCCGGTCGGGCGTCGCGTTCGGGCCGGCGGCGGCCGTCCGCTCCGCAAGCGCGAGCCCATGGCGTCCGGTCCGGCTGTCCAGCTAGATCGTCGATCACGCGTAGGGGGTCGCGGAGCATGGGGCGCTGGTCGCATGGGAAGGCGAAGGCTCGGATGAGATGCCGGTCTATTACGGCTGGCCCCAACCGGACCTCGGGCCGCACCCTCACCCTGACGAACTGCCAGCGCGGCCGCGAACACCTGTCCCGTCGACGACTCATGATCGCCAAAAGCGTGTCGTCATCGTCGCGTAATCGCCGAATTCGCAACCGCGGCAACATGCCCGTGGCGGTCATCGCGCCGCGATGATGCTGGTAGCCGGGGGCAGCGCAGGACTGCGCAGGGCCGCGCGAGACGGCGCATCGCGGCTGGGAGCGGGACGGGAGCCGGAGACGGGATGAGCTACCAGGTGTCCATCGAGCAAGTCCAGGCCTGCCGGACCGCCGTGGTGGCGGCCACCACCAGCTGGGCGCAGTTCCCGGCTCTCTGGGGAACGCTGCTGGGCGAGGTCTGGGCGAGCGTCCGCGCGGCGGGTGCGGCCTCCGGTTGCCGGACCGTCATGCTCTACCACGACGACGTGCCGAACGTCGAGGTCGGAGTCGCGCTGCGCGAGGCCTGCCCGCTGACCGGACGCGTCGTGCCCTCGGTCCTGCCCGCCGGCCTCGTGGCCACGACCGTCCACCGCGGTCCGTACGCCGCGCTGGCCGCCGCGCACCAGGCCGTCCTCGACCACTGCTCCGCTGGCGGCCTACGCCCCGCCGGCCCTCGGTGGGAGATCTACGGCGATCACCGTGACGACCCCGCGGACCTCGAGACCGAGATCTACTGGCTGCTGTCGGCCCCCGAGGACAGGGGAGCGGTCAGCGCCGCGGCCGCGATGTCGAACAGATCGGTGACGTAGAGGTCGTAGGGAACGACGTCGCGAGCATCCGCGCTGCCTCGGGGGGCGCCGCCGGTGGGGGACTGGCCGTAGCCGGCCAGGGCTGGCAGGCACAGGCTGACGACGTGACGCAGCCGGAGACCGCGCAGCGGCTCCGGCACCGCCGCCAGCCGGTCGAGGATGGCCATGGACACCTCGTGGCCCACCGGCCCGGCCGGGGCGCCGCCGACCCACCACGGGTGCCGCTCCGGCGGATGCGACGCGAACCGGCCGAGAAAGCCGACGTAGTGGCTGCCAGGCCTGCGAGCCTCCTCCGCGAGCGGGCGCATCAGAACGTCCATCAGCTCGCGGACCCCCAACGGGTCCGCGGTGGCCCGGGCGGCCCCGAGCAGTTCGGCACGGCGCTGGTCGAGCGGCGGGACACGGTAGGAGACGATCGCCTCGAGCAGGCCGCGCTCGCCACCGAAGTGGTACTGCACCGCGTTGTTGTTCCCGTTGCCGGCCGCCCGGCAGATATGCCGCAGCGACACCGCCTCGAGGCCGTTCTCGGCGTACAGCCGCTCGGCGCTGAGCAGCAGCCGCAGCCGCGCGTCCTGGGACCGGGACGCGTGCGCGTGCGCGGACGACACGGCGACGCTCGGCGGCTCGATCGACTCGGTCACGGTCCCCTGGCTCATCCCGCCTGCTCGACCTGCTCATCCGGGCTGCCTGGCTCACCCGAGGACCTGGTCAGGGTATCGACCGTATGGCCGGCCGCCTCGTCGTCGGTGACGCCGAGCTCGGCGAGCAGCCGGCCGCGCAGCGCGGAGAACCGCGGGTCGGAACGGTGCCGCGCCTCGCCCAGCTGGACCGGTTCGTCGAGTGACAGCCGRCCGTCGGTGAGGACGGCGACCCGGTCGGCGAGCAGGATCGCCTCGTCGACGTCGTGCGTCACCAGCAGCACCGCCGGCTGGTGACGCTGGCACAGGTCGCGCAGCAGGCTGTGCATCCGGATGCGGGTCAGGGCGTCCAGCGCGCCGAACGGTTCGTCGAGCAGCAGCAGCCCGGGGGAGCGGACCAGCGCGCGGGCGAGCGCCACCCGCTGCGCCTCGCCGCCGGACAGCGTCGCCGGCCAGGCACGCTCGTGCCCGCCGAGCCCGACCTCGGCCAGTGCCTCGGCGCCTCGGGCGCGTGCGTCGCGGCCTTTCAGGCCCAGCAGCACGTTGTCCTGTACCCGCGCCCAGGGCAGCAGCCGCGGGTCCTGGAAGACGACGGCGCTCTGGGCTGGGACGGTGGCGCGCCCGGTCGCGTCGGCGTCGAGGCCGGCGAGGATGCGCAGCAGGGTGCTCTTGCCGGATCCGGATCGGCCGAGCAGCGCGACGAACTCACCGGCGGCGATGTCCAGGTCGATCCCGGCGAGCACCGCCCGCCCGCCGAACTCGCGGCGCACCCCGCGGACGCGCACCGCCGGCGCGAGCGCGGGCGATTCGGCGTCCGCGTGCGATTCCGCGTCCGGGCGCGTTCCCGCGTCCGTGCGCGTTCCCGCGTCGGCGTGCGTTCCCGCGTCGGCGTGCGTTTCGTCGTGGGTTCTTGAGCCGGCGCCGGCGCCGGCGTTGGAGCCGGCGGCCGTGCCCGCCGCGGGGGACGTCGTGAGCGTGGTCATGTTGCCTCCAGACCGCGGCGCCAGGCGAGGGCGTGGCGTTCCAGCAGACGGACGAGCCCGTCGGAGAGCAGACCGAGCAGGCCGTAGACGGCGAGGCCGACGACGATGACGTCGGTCTGCCCGAACGTGCGCGCCTGGTCCATCAGGTAGCCGATGCCGCTGGACGCGTTGATCTGCTCGCTGACGACGAGAACCAGCCACGAGACCGTGAACGCGAACCGCAGGCCGACGAGGAAACCGGGCAGCGCGCCGGGCAGCACGACCCGGCGTATCACCGCGGCCCGGCTCAGCCGCACGGTGCGCGCGAGCTCCATGTACCGGGCGTCGACGCCCCGGATCGCGGCGAACGTGTTGATGTAGACGGGGAACGCGGTGCCGAGCGCGACCAGGAAGATCTTCACCTGCTCGCCGATGCCGAACCAGAGGATGGCGAGCGGGACCAGGCCGAGGATCGGCACCGCGCGCAGGATCTGCATCGGGGCGTCGATGACGTCCTCGCCGAGGCGGAAGATCCCGGCGGCGACGGCCAGGACCAGCGCGACCCCGACGCCGAGCACCAGACCCAGCGCGACCCGCCGCAGCGAGATCAGCAGGTTGTGGTGCAGCGTCCCGTCCGCGGCCAGGTCGTAGCCGGTGTGCAGCACCGTCCACGGCCCGGCGAGGATGTTCGACGCGATCAGGCCGGTGGCCGAGCCGATCTGCCAGGCCGCCAGCAACAGCACCGGGCCGAGCAGTCGGCGCAGCCACGGCGGCAGCGGCCGGCGTGCTCGGCGGTCCGGGTCCGCGAGCGTGATCTCGACGCCGCGCCGGCTCCCGCTCGCGCTCCCGCCCGCGGTCGGGGCCGCGAGCGGGAGCACGGCCACGGGCGACACCGCCGGCCCGGCGGGCGTGCGGGCGAGCTCCCCGGTGGCGCCGACAGCGTCAGCGCCACCGGGGCCGTCCAGGGTGAGCGAGGTCACGCGAAGGACCCGCCCTCGAGCGTCTCGGACTGCTTGCCGTCGACGCCGACCGGGATGCTGCCCGCGAGGGTGATCCGGTGCATCACCCGGTCGAAGTCGGTGTTGCCCTGGTCGGTCGGCGCCAGGTGGGCGGTCGCCCGGTTGTCCCAGAAGGCGATGCTGTTCGGCTGCCAGCGGAACCGGACCGTGAACGCAGGGGTGGCGAGGTGCCGATAGAGCAGGTCGAGGATCTGCGCGCTCTCGGGGTTGCTGAGCTCGACGATCCGGGTGGTGAAGTTCGGGTTGACGAACAGCGCCCGCTCACCGGTCTCAGGGTGCACGCGGACCACCGGGTGGACGGCCTCGTACGCCGTCTTCGCGAACAGCGCGGACAGCTTGGAGCTGTCTCCGCGCTCCAGGTGGAGCTGGTTGACGTGCACGGCATGCAGGCCGTCGATGAGGTCACGGATCGGCGCGGAGAGCGTCTCGTAGGCGGTGACGAGGTTCGTCCACTGGGTGTCGCCGCCATAGGGCGGGACGATCACGCCGCGCAGGATCGACGCCGTCGGGGGGTTGTGCACGAACGTCACGTCGGTGTGCCACAGGCTCTGGACCCGGATCTCGGAGCGGTAGTGCTCGGCCCGGCTGTCCAGCGGGAAGACCTCCGGCTGGCCCTCGAGCGTCGGCAGGGTCGGGTGGCCCGGCGTGACCTCGCCGAACTGCCGGCCGAACGCGACCTGCTGGGCCGGGGTGATGTCCTGGTCGCGGAAGAAGACGACCTTCCACTTCAGCAGCGTCGCCCGGATCTCGGCGACGACCGCCGGCTCGAGCGGCTGGCGCAGGTCGACGCCGAAGATCTCGGCGCCGATGTAGCCGGACAGCGGCCGGACGTCCAGGCCGATGTCGGACGGGGTCGCGCTGTCGTCGGTGATGGTCACGGCGTCGGTGATGGTCACTGCTGGGCCTCCTGGACCGCGGAGTTGTAACGGGCGTCGAAAACCTTGGAGATGTCGACCTTCTTGGGAATGACTCCGCTGGACGTGAACAGGTCGGCGAGTTTCTGCGCGCCGCCGGTGCTGGTCGCGTCGATGGGRACGAATGCCGACGGAGACGTCTTGGCCAGCAGCAGCTTTCCGGTTTCGGCCGGCACCTTGAGCTGCTCGACGTAGTACTTCTGGGTGAACTCGTCGATGTGACTGTCGCGCCAGGCGGACGCCTTCACCCACCGCGCCACGAAGTCACCGAGCGCCGCCTGCTTGGCCGGGTCGGAGAGCGCCTTGTGCGTGGTGATCAGGTACTGGACGCTCGGCGACGCGTCGGCGCCGTCCACCTTGTGCGCGGTCGGGTTGTCCTTCAGATACGGCGAAGCGAGCGGCTCGACCAGCACGGCGGCGTCGGCGTCGCCGCGCGAGAGCGCACCGGCGATGTCGGTCGGCAGCAGGTTGACGGTCTTCACGTCCTTCTGCGCGAGGCCGGCCTTGTCGAGCGAGCGCAGCAGGTAGGCCTGCAGGATCGTCCCGACGCTGAACGCGACCTTCTTGCCCTTCAGGTCGCTGACCGTTCGGATGTCACTGCCGGGCTTGGTGGCGAGCATGAGCTGGCCGGCGGGGTTCTGCCAGGAGGCGATCACCGCGAGGTCCTGGCCGGAGGCGGCGGCGATGACCGGCGGTGTGTCGGCGACGTAGCCGACGTCGACGGCGTTCGCGCGGAACGCCTCCAGCAGCAGCGGCCCGGACGCGAAGGTCGACCAGTCGACCGCGTACGGCTCGCCGGTGGTCTGGCCGGACAGGTCGAGCGGGGCCTTGAGGGTTCCGCCCTGGTCGCCGACCCGCAGCTTGGTGCCGGCCGGCACCGCCGTCGGAAACCCGGTGGCGGCGGCCGTGGACGCGCCCGAGCCGGTACCGCCGGATCCGGGCTCACTGGAACCACAGGCCGCCAGCACGATGACGGCGAGAAGGGCGGAGAGAGCGGCCAGCACGGGAGTGCGGCGCGGCCGGCCTTGGCCGGCCCAGCGGGCAGGCGTCAACGGTTGCTCCTCGTGAGCGGTGGAAATGCCGCGCGGCGTCCGGCGCGGCCAGGAATGCGCCCGACACCCGTCGGGCCGACGCCTTGGCGCCACTCACTGAAGCAGTTAAGTCAGCTGTTTGTCAACTTAGTTGGTAGGAATGCTGCTCAAATGTTTCAGCCCGATCTTGCGGGTGGTCGCGGCCGGCGGGGGAGTCGCGCACCCGAACTGACCTGCGAGGAGTGGTTCGCCCCCGCACCGGGATACTGGGACGTTGCGTTGGCATGGCCGTCACGTGACGATGACGTCCTGATACGTGCGGGCCGTCACACCGGTGGGCGCGAAGGGCGAGAGGGAGAGGACCAACTGTGAGCCGTCAGGTCAAGGGCGTCGTGTCGATGAGGAAGGGCGCGCCGGTGGAGCTGYGCACCGTCGTCGTTCCGGACCCGGGGCCCGGCGAGGTCACCGTGGACGTCCAGGCCTGCGGTGTCTGCCACACCGACTTCCACTACCGCGAGGGCGGGATCAACGACGACTTCCCGTTCCTGCTGGGCCACGAGGCCGCCGGCGTCGTCGCCCAGGTCGGCCCGGGTGTCACCCACGTCGCCCCCGGCGACTACGTCGTCCTCAACTGGCGGGCCGTCTGTGGCCAGTGCCGTGCCTGCAGGCGCGGGCGGCCCTGGTACTGCTTCAACACGGCGAACGCGACGCAGCGGATGACGCTGGAGGACGGCACCGAGCTCTCGCCAGCGCTCGGGATCGGCGCGTTCCTGGAGACGACGCTCGTCGCCGCCGGGCAGTGCACCAAGGTCGACCCGGCGGCACCCCCCGAGATCGCCGGGCTGCTCGGCTGCGGCGTGATGGCCGGGCTCGGCGCGGCGATGAACACCGGCGAGGTCGGCCGGGGCGACAGCGTCGCGGTGATCGGCTGTGGCGGCGTCGGCGGCGCGGCCGTCGCCGGCTCCCGGCTCGCCGGCGCCGCGAAGATCATCGCGGTCGACGTCGACGAGCGCAAGCTCGCGCTCGCCACGTCCCTGGGCGCCACCCACACCGTCAACTCACGCGACACCGACCCGGTCGCCGCCATCCAGGAACTCACCGACGGGTTCGGCGCGGATGTGGTCATCGACGCGGTCGGCCGGCCGGAGACCTGGAAGCAGGCGTTCTACGCGCGGGACCTCGCCGGCACGGTCGTGCTCGTCGGCGTCCCCACCCCGGACATGACGCTTGAGGTGCCGCTGCTCGACGTGTTCGGCCGCGGCGGGAGGCTGAAGTCGTCCTGGTACGGCGACTGCCTGCCCGAACGCGACTTCCCGATGCTCATCGACCTCTACCTGCAGGGCCGGCTGCCGCTGGAGAAGTTCGTCTCCGAGAAGATCGGCCTCACCGACATCGAGGCGGCCTTCGACGCGATGAAACGAGGCGACGTGCTGCGTTCGGTCGTGATGATCTGATGTGCGCCTCGGCCGCTGGCGGCGCGAGCGGCGCCGCGGACGCGGGTGCCGCACCTGCGGATGACAGGGAGACGAGCGCGGCCGGGGGCTCCGGCGGGCGGGTGCGGATCGAGCACCTCGTCACGTCGGGGACCTTCTCGCTCGACGGCGGATGCTGGCACGTGGACAACAACGTCTGGCTCATCGGTGACGACGAGGAGTGCGTCGTGCTCGACGCCCCGCACGACGCGGGGGCGATCGTCGCCGCCGTCGGGGACCGCCACCTGGCCGCGATCCTGTGCACCCACGCGCACGACGACCACATCGACGCGGCCCTCGGTGTCGCCGCCGCCACCGGCGCGGGGATCTGGCTCCACCCGGCCGACCGGGAGCTGTGGGACCGAACCCATCCGAACCGCGCCCCCGACCGGGAGATCGAGCCGGRCCAGCCGTTCATCGTCGGCACCGGCGACGACGCGGTCACCCTGACGGCCCTGCACACCCCAGGCCACACCTGGGGAAGCATCTCCTTCCACGTCCCCGCGCTGAACACGGTCTTCACCGGCGACACCCTGTTCCAGGGCGGGCCAGGCGCGACGGGCCGGTCCTTCTCCGACTTCCCCACGATCATCGACTCGATCACGACGCGGCTGTTGGGTCTGCCGCCGCACACCGTCGTCCGGACCGGCCACGGCGCCTCCACGACCATCGGCAGGGAGGCCCCCGACCGCCAGTCCTGGATCGATCGCGGCCACTGACCGGGCCGCCGACCGGCAGCTGGTGCATGCGCTGCCGCGCGGCACCGGTCGCGGGGACCGATCGGTGGAGCCCGCGCGGGGGCTTAAGGCCCGGTCGGCACGATGGCCACGGGTGCGGCCTTGCCCGAGGCCGCACCCGTGGGGCTCATCGCCAAGCGTCGCGTCAGTCGTTGACGAGCATCTCGCCGGACTGTTGCTGCCAGAGACGGTAGTAGTGACCTTCGGTGTCGAGCAGCTGCTGATGGCTGCCCTGCTCGACGATCCGGCCGCCGTCCAGGACGACGATGCGGTCCATCCGCAGCAGGGTCGACAGCCGGTGGGCGACCGCGATGACGGTGCGCTCGCTCCACAGCTCCTCCAGGGCGTGCTGGACGAGCAGCTCACTCTCGCTGTCCAGCGCGCTCGTGGCCTCGTCGAGCACCAGCAGCGGCTTGTGGTCGAGGAACGCGCGGGCGATCGCGATCCGCTGCCGCTGCCCGGTGGACAGCTTGATGCCGCGCTCGCCGACGAGGGTGTCGTAGCCGTTCGCCGCGCGGGCGATGAACTCGTGGGCGTGCGCCCGCCGGGCGGCCTGCTCGATCTCGGCGTCGCCGATCCCGCCCGGCGCGCCGTAGGTGATGTTGTCGCGGATCGAGCGGTGGAACAGCGAGATGTCCTGCGGGACGTAGGAGATCGCGCGGGCGAGCCGGCGGTTCGGCACCGGCCGCCCGTCCAGCGCGACCGCATCGAGGGGCAGGGCGTAGTAGCCGAGCAGCAGCTTGAGCAGCGTCGTCTTGCCACTGCCGCTGCGTCCGACGATCCCGACCTTCTCGTGCCGCTCGATCGCCAGCGCCACCCCGTCGAGGACGCGCGACCCCGGGTTGTCCGGGTAGGCGAACGTCACGCCGCGCAGCTCGAGCCGCCCGAGGGCGGCGGCCGGGCCGCTCGGGCCGCCCGCGGCCTCCGCGGTCCCAGCGGTCGCGCCCGGCCCGGCCAGGCCGGCGCCGGCCACCGGCTGGAGCGGGATCTCGTCCGTGCCCACCGCGTCCGGGTCGGGGAACGCGGCGTCGTCGAGGACGTCACGCTCGTCGAACAGGTAGCCGTAGGCCTCCTCGACCCGCGCCAGCCGCAGGTTCAGCTGGGAGATCTCCCAGATCGTCCCCCAGATGAAGTCCGAGAAGATGACCAGCGCCGCCAGGAACGTGGTGAGCTGGCCGATCGTCAGCTCGCCGCGCTGGTACAGCCAGAGGTTCAGCAGAATCGCCCCCGGCCAGACCAGGTAGCGCACGACGAGGCTCATCGAGCCCCAGAACACGATGGCCCAGAGCATCGACCGGTTGGCCTGCCGCACGACATCCCGGCGGCGCTCCACCACCAGCRTGTGCTCCGCCTCCTCGCGGCGGAACGACTTCACGCTGACGAAGTTGGAGACGACGTCGAGGATGTAGCTCTCCATGTCGGCGTTGACGTCGGTCCAGCTCTTCTCCTCGCGGGCGGACCGGGCCGCCGTCCTGCGCCCGACGACGAACAGCACCGCGATCGAGCCGGTGAACAGCAGGCCCGTCGGCAGGTTCACCGTGAACATGATGAGCACGAGTGACGGGAGCTTCACGACCAGGTCGACGTAGTTGAAGCAGACGTTGTCGAGGAACTCGCGGAACTCCTGGCCGAGTGTGCGCACGTACCCGCTGATCTTGCCGGTCGCCCGGCTCGAGAAATAGGGGTACTCCTGGTTGATGACCCGGCGGAACAGCAGGTTCTGATAGTCGTAGGGGCGTGAGTTGAGCAGCCGCATGTAGAGGAGCTCGGCGCCGCGCCAGAACAGGTCGTGTCCGATGCTGCAGCCGATCAGCGCGATCGTGAAGGCGAGCACGTGGCCGTGCGGGGTCGCGGTGAGCGCCGAGACGAACCGCCCGATGAAGAGCGGGATGACGGCGAGGAAGACGTCCGCGAGGACGAAGACGGTGATGACGACCGACATCGGCCGGCGGAATGTGCCAATGAACCGCAGGTATGAGCGGAGACCGGCGTGCCGCCGCTTCGGCGGCGCCTGTTCACTCCCGTCTCCGGTCGCCGCGGCCGTCGCGGTGCCCGGCGTGACAGCGGCGCTTCCGTCAGGGTCCGGCCCGGCTCGCCGAGCCCATTCCAGAAGGGCTTCCTGTTGACTGGAAAGAACGGTCGGCGCTGCCGGCGGATGCGTCCGCGAACGCCGCCGACGCGCCCTGGCGCGTTTGCGCCAAGGATTGGGCGCGCGGCGACCCGTGTGCTCCGCTCCGTTGTCCACCGAACCAGGATCGCCCGTCCAGGCCCGAGTCCGCACCTCATTTTCTCCACCGAATTTTCTCCGCCGACCACCCGCCACATGCCACACCGCGTTGTCCACGCCGTTGACGACCGGCCCGCGGCGCGCGGATCATCCCCGAGCCGGGCAGGAACACCGCGCGTCGGTCGCCCTGAGCCCGGCTACGGACACGCGGGTGTCAGCGCGAGCCGGTGGTCAGCGCTTCCTCCGGGGGGTGGCGGTCGAACCAGGGCCGGGCCGATTCCAGCTGGGCGGCCAGGCGCAGCAGGGTGCCCTCGCCGCCCAGCGCCGCCACGAACTGGACGCCGAGCGGCAGCCCCCCGGCCGTCCAGTGCAGCGGGACGCTCATGGAGGGCCGTCCGGTCATGTTCGACAGCTGCGTGTAGGGCACCCAGCCCAGGTTCGCCAGCACGGCCTTCTCGACCAGGCCGAGCCGGCGCAGCAGCGCTCCGCCGCGCAGCCGCACCATGAGCGTCCCCGCGGCGCGCTCCCGCGCCGCGGTGGCGATCTCGCCGACCCGCAGCGGCTCGCGGGCGAGAGTGGGCGTGAGCAGGAGGTCGTAGGAGCGGTGGAAGTCGACGAGCGCCCTGGTGTAGCCATGCCAGCGCTCCACGGCCCGCTGCACCGCCACCGCGTTGGTGGCCCGGCCCATCTCGGCGGTGATCAGCGTGTCCGTCTCGAAGCCGTCGTCACCGGGCCGCACCTCGCGGGCCTCGGCGACCAGCCGGGCGGACTTGACGAACCAGTAGGTCAGGAAGTCGGTCGCGAGTGCCCGCTCGTCGACGACCGGCTCCACCCGCTCGACGTCGTGCCCGAGCTCGGCGAGCAGCGCGGACGCGCCCTCGACGGCGGCGACCGCGTCGGGTGACGGCGACGGGTTCAGCGCCGAGGTCACCCGCACGCCGATGCGCAGCCGCCCGGGGGCACGGCCGGCCTCCGCCAGGTAGTGGCCGGGCGGCTGCTCGGCCGGCAGGTAGGGCGAGTACGGGTCGGCGCCGGCCAGGAGATCGAGCATCGCGGCGGTGTCGCGCACGGAGCGGGACACGACGCCGTGCGTCGACAGGCCGGTGCCGCCCTCCGCGTCGGCCGGTCCGTGCGGGATGACGCCGCGCCCGGCCTTCAGCCCGAACAGCCCGCAGCAGGCGGCGGGAATGCGGATCGAGCCGCCGCCGTCGTTCGCCCCGGCGACGGGCACGATCCCGGCGGCGACGGCCGCCGCGGAGCCGCCCGAGGACCCGCCGGGGGTGTGCGCGGGGTTCCACGGGTTGCGCGCCGGTCCCCACAGCGCGGGCTCCGTGATCGCCTTGGAGCCGAACTCGGGGGTGTTGGTCTTGCCGAAGATGACCAGGCCCGCGTCCAGCCAGCGTTGCACGACGGTCGAGTGCTCGGTGGCCATCCTGTCGGCGAGCGCCCGGCAGCCGGCCGACGTCGGCACGCCGGCGTAATCCTGGCCGAGGTCCTTGAGCAGGAACGGGACCCCGGCGAACGGGCCGGTCAGTTCCTCGTTGAGCCTCTGGTCGGCGATGGCGTCCATCGGACGGACAATCGCGTTGATCTTCGGGTTGACGGCCGCGGCGCGTTCGCGAGCGGCGGTGAGCAGCTCCGCCGGCTTCACCTCGCCGCTGGCCACCAGCTCCGCCATCGCCAGCCCGTCCAGTGACCGGTACCGCGCGAAGTCCATCGACCCTCCACCATGACGTCGGCCGTCCGGCGGCTGCGCCGGCCAGGCAAGTCTGCCGCGCGACCGGACTGCCCGGTATCCCGTGTCGTCCCGCGGACCATGGTCCGTGGTCCGGGGCGCGTCAGCCGCGTCGATCGTGTCATCTCGGCGCGGGGAGTTCGTGCTCCGGCCCGTATCGGCCTGGCGCCGTGGTACATGGTCGTGCCCAGGTCGGGACCCTGGTGTCTTGTGGGCCGGCCGGCCGGCCGGCCGCCCGGCCGGACGGGGGCGGTGGGCGTCCCGATCCGGAGCGCCGGTTCTCATCTTGAACATTATTGGAAACGACGTTCGATGAGGTGATCGACACAGTACGGTTCTGGCCAGCAGTCACCTGCCATCCCTGTATGCCCGGCGTAAAACCGGGCCGCCCGCGGACGTACCTCCGCGAGATTGGACATCACGTGACGCTGGCGCCGTCACCGAGTGCTCAACAACTCGGGAACGACCTTTACCTCGACCTGATGAAGCGCATCCTTACCAATACGATCTATCGTGATCCGCCGATCCCGAGCCGTATGCGGCCGGAGTCCGAGTTCGACGACACCCGCCGCGCGACCGGTCAGGACTGGCCGAGCGTGGCACACACGATGGTGGGGCGCGCCCGGCTRGACAACGTGCAGGAATGCATCGCCACGGTGATCGGTGACGGGATTCCCGGCGACCTTGTCGAGACGGGAGTCTGGCGCGGCGGGACGGCCATCTTCATGCGGGCCATCCTGCGCGCATATGGAGTGACCGACCGGCTGGTGTGGGCGGCCGATTCGTTCGAGGGAATGCCGGTCAGCGGCCCGGACAGCCATCCCAGCGACCAGCAGACTCCGCTGCACCTGGCCAACGGGGTGCTCGCCGTCTCACTCGACACCGTGCGGGCCAACTTTGAGGCCTACGGGCTGCTCGACGAGCAGGTCCGGTTCCTGCCGGGCTGGTTCCGGGACACGCTGCCCACGGCACCGATCGAGCGGATAGCGGTGCTCAGGCTCGACGGTGACCTGTACGAGTCGACCATGGACGCGCTCAACAGCCTGTATCCGAAGGTCTCGCCTGGCGGGTTCGTGATCATCGATGACTACATGATCCCCGCCTGCCAGGAGGCGGTGCACGACTTCCACACCGCGCACGGCATCACCGCGCCCCTGATCAAGATCGATCAGGACGCGGTGTTCTGGCGCCTCCCAGGGGCCGGGTAACCGGTCGAGCACGTCCGCCTGAGCCGGCGTCGGGTCTGGATCACCGACCCGGGCCGGCTCAGGCAATCTGGCTGATGGCGGGCCTGGCGCGACCCGACCCGAGGCTGGTCGGCTCGGCTCGGCTCGGCTCGGGCCGGCGGCCTGGCCACCGGCCGGCCGAGGCTGGCCGGTTCGCGCGGCGGCGTCAGGCACCGCCGCCGGCGAGGGCGGTCGCGCGGGGCGGGGCGCCGGTGACCGACCGGCGGCCGCCGGTCTCGGTGGAGTAGTCGACGGTGCAGGTGAAGCTGTGCGAGCCGGCCCGCCAGCTCTCCGGTGAGATACGCAGCCAGCCGGTCCGCATCGTCGGCGAGTCGTGGAAGTCCGGCCCGAGGAAGGCCTTGGCGAGGTCCATGCAGCGCGGGGCGGCGAGCGCGTCGAACTGGTCGCCGGTCGGCGGCTCGCTGCTCGGCCCGGTGGGCAGCGTGATCGTGCCGACGGCGACCGCCTCGTGCGGCCGGTCGCAGGGCACGGTGCCGCGCACCTCGGTCGCCGTCTCGGCGATACAGGAGCCCACGGGGTACACGAGGGACTGGTCGGCGCCTTTCGCCTCACCGGACGCCGTCGGCGCGGGCGCCGCCGTGGTCATGGCCATCTCGACGGCCGCGTCGTCTGGGTGGCCCACCTTCGACGCCACCAGGGCGCAGCCCAGGGCGAGCACCGCCGCGACGAGCGCGACGTCCAGTGCGACCCCGCCCGATCCCCGCCAGAACGGCTTCCGGTGCGGCTTCCAGTCAGACACCTTCTCGACCTCTTGTTCCTGGTCGCTCCGCCTCGCCCGAAACGGTCACACCAGGCCGCGGGTCACGCGGGTCACGCGGGCACGCCCTGGTTCGCGCGGCTCAGCTCGCCGGTGACCGGCCTCGGCTCGTTCGACGGGGTCGTGAAGTACATCAGGCAGTTCAGTGAGCGGGTCCCGGCGGCCCAGCTCTCCGGCTCGATGGTCATCCAGCCTGCCCGCTCGGTCGCCGACGACCGGAACGTGGGCCCCAGGTAGTCGCGCGCCACCGCTTCGCAGCGCGGCTCCACCAACGCGGAGAACRCACTCTCGCTCGGGGCGGCCGAACCTGGCGCGCCCGGCAGCGTGACCTTTCCGATCACGACCTCCGAGTGCGGTGTCTCGCAGGAGATGACCCCGAGGAAGCGATTCTTGTCGCTGGCAAGACAGGAACCCGTGGGATAGATCCAGGAYTGGTCGGCGCCTTCGACCGGGCCGGTGAACGGGTAGAAGCGGCCCCACGGCTGATTCACGTCGTACCACTTGTGAGACAGGCCGCAGACGAGCGTGCGGTCCCCGGTCGGCCAGCCTTCCTCAGACGGGTAGGTCGCGCCGGCGCCGAAGAGGCCATGCGGGTCGAGCTGATAGCCGAGGAAGTTCGCCAGGGGAGCGGCGCAGTGACGGTCGATGATCGCGTGCCATTCGTCGAGCGTCGGATAGGCCGCGGTAAGCGGGTACTGGGCCCTGTCCATCGGCGTCTGTTCGACGGCCTCGAACAGATGCGGCTGGGCGCAGGGCACGCCGTCAGCGTGGACGACGTCCCGATCCTGGTCCCACATGTAGCAACCGCCACGTTTGTAGTTCTGGTTGTCGATCAGGTTCTGGTCGGTCGGCGTCGCGGTCGCCGCGGTCGCCGCGAAATCGGAGCTCGCTGGCTGGGGCGTGCCAGGTGCCGCTCCGGCCGAAGCGGGTTGCTGGTTCCCGCCGCGCAGCGCTGGCAGCACGGCGCAGTAACCGAGCGAGAGGAGCGCGACCAGGCCCACGGAGATGCCGACGAGCCGCGTCCGGCGGCGACGGGCCGGGGCCTCGGAGGGGCTCCAGTCCCGCGGCGAGGGCGGGCTGCCCATCGCCCCCCGGCGGCGGGCGGCCGGTCGGCCGGGGGTCCCCGGCGCGCCGTGCCGCCGCACGGCCGCGCGGGTGCGGGCAGGGGCCTCGTAGACCGACGCCTTCTTGATGAACGACTCGTCGAGCACCAGCCCGGCGAACGGGTCGTCCGGGTCATGTCCGCCGCTCCGCTGGTCGCCCGGGGACGTCGTGGCGCCGGCGCCGGCGCCGGCACTGGCACTGGCACTGGCGTCCGGCGTCGAGCCGGATGGCCCGGCAGGCGTCGGCTCGGGGGAATCCTCGTCCGCCACGGCTGTGTCGACCTCGCTCCTCGTTCGGATGCCAGACCGCCCGCGGCCGTGGGGACGCGACGGCGCCCGCCGGGGCGCGGTCCACCCGGCCGTCTGGCGCGGTGGCGTGCGGATTGCGGCGCACAGAGTATCGCCCGCTTCGCGCGGTTCGCGAGGAAGGCTCCTTTTGGCGCCGGCCGTGATCAGGCGACGCCGGACAGGCGGGCGCGGTGCTCGGCGGGGCTCACGCCGCGGACCCGTTTGAACGCGCTGCTCAGGGCGAAGGCGCTGCCGTAGCCGACCCGCCGGGCGACGGCCTCCAGCGTCACGCCCCGCTCGTCGCGCAGCAGGGTGGCGGCGAGGTCCAGGCGCAGCCCGGTCAGGTATGTCATCGGCGGCTCGCCGACCAGGTCGGTGAACCGGCGGGCGAGCGCCGCGCGGGAGACCCCGGTGTGGGCGGCGAGCGTCGCGACCGTCCACGGATGGCCCGGGTTGTTGTGCAGCAGCCGCATGGCCCGCCCGACCACCGGGTCGGTGTGCGCCCGCAGCCACGACGGCTCACGTCCCGCTCCGCCCCCGTCTCCGCCGCCTCGGCCATCGCCATCGCCGTCGCCGCCGCCGGTGAACCAGGCACGCAGCACGTCGATGAGCAGGAGGTCGAGCAGCCGGTCGAGGACCGCGTCCTGGCCGGGCCGGTCCCGGGGGATCTCGTCCGCGAGCAGCGACAGGACGGGGCTGTCCCAGCTGTCGCCCGCCAGCACGAGCAGCCGCGGCAAGGCGTCGAGCAGCCGCCGGCTCACCTCCCCGTCGAGCTGGTACGTGCCCACCAGCATCACGGTCTCGCCGTCGAGGGCGTCGCCCCAGGTCCGCACGCCGAGGCCCATGACGTCGTGCAGGTCGACGCCGTCGGGCGTGGCGCAGCGCTGGCCCGGGTGGATCACGACCCGCGGCGGGGTCGACGGATGGTCGGCCACGGTGTACGGATCCGGGCCGCGCACGACCGCCACGTCGCCCGGCCCGAGCCGCGCCGGCGGGCTCGCGTCGTCGAACGAGAACCAGGCCTCGCCACGCCACTGCGCGACGACCGTCAGCGGCGCCCGGTCCTGGATCCGCAGCGACCAGGGCGACGTGAGCATCGCCCGCAGCAGGAACGCCCCGCGCGCCCGGGCACCGTCCAACAGGCCGGCGAGCGTGTCCACACCGGAAGTCTAGATCGACTGTCCGCGTGGACGACGGCGTATGCGCCGGAGCCTCTCGGCGATGGTCACGACCGACCGGCCGCGGCGAAATGGAGGTGGCCCCGGCGCGGCGGCCTCCCCCCGACCGCGACCCGGGCCGGCCCCACCGAACCAGAGGAGAGACAACCGTGAATGGCGCGCGGATCGGGACGCTGCTGGCGGCGACCCTGACGACGGGGCTGATGGCGGGGATCTACTACGCGTACGCCTGCTCGGTGATGCCGGGGCTGCGGTCCACCGACGACCGCACGTTCGTGAGCACCATGCAGTTCATCAACGTCGCGATCCTCAACGGCTGGTTCCTGCTGGTGTTCGTCGGCGCCCCGCTGCTCGCGCTCGCCGCCGGGGCCGCGCACCTGCCGGCCGGTGGCCGCGCCGCGCTGCCGTGGGTGGCCGCAGGGCTCGCGCTCAACGTCGTCGCCTTCGCGGTCACCGTCGCGGCGAACGTCCCGCTGAACGACGCCCTCGACGCCGCCGGCCCGGTCGGCCAGATCACCGACCTGGCGGCCGTCCGGGCCCACTTCGAGGACGCGTGGATCCGCTGGAACATCGTCCGCACCGCCGCGACGACGGCCGCCTTCGGCTGCCTCGGATACGCGCTGGTGCTCACCCACCGGCCTCGTTAGCGGCGGATCGAGGCGGATCGGTCTGGCCCCGAGACCGGGTCTCGGGGCCAGACCGATCCGCCGGCGCGGCGGGACGCCCGGTCAGGCCGGGGCCGGGTCGCGGGCGTCGCCGGTCATCGCGCGGGGACTGCCCGCGTCGGTGAAGTAGCTGACGAGGCAGCTGACCGACCGGCTGCCGGCCTGCCAGCTTTCCGGAGCGAGGGTGAACCAGCTGATGTTCACCGTTGAGGTCTGCTGGAAGGAGGGGCCGAAGAACGCCCGCGCGACCGCCCCGCACTGCTGGCCGGCCCGCTCGGCGAACGCCTCGGCGGACGGCGACGCCGCGCCCGCGGGCTCGGTGAAGCGGATGTCACCGATCGCCACGTGCTGATGCGGGGTGGAGCAGGTCACCGGCCCGGTGYCGGTCGTGTCCTTCGCCAGGCAGGTGCCGACCGGGTAGACCTTCGACTGGTCGGCGCCCCTCGCCGAGCCCGTGAAAAGGTCGTTGTCGGGTTTCTCGGGGGTGGGGGCGTAGGCGCCGATGCCACAGTGGATCTTCCGGTCCCCCTGGATCCAGCCCGCCACGCTCGGCACGATCGCGAGGATCGAGAACCGCCCGTGGGGGTCGAGCGGATATCCCAGGTATGCCTCGACCAGCGTCCGGCAGTACCGGTCGTAGATGCCCGCCCACTCGTCGTCGGCCAGCGGACGGGGGGCGCCTGCCGGGAACTCGGCGCTGAGGTCGGCCGCGTCCTCGCTGACCGATTCGAACAGGTGCGGCCGGTCGCAGGGGACGTCGTCGACCCTCGTCGAGGAGCCGCCTCGGTCCCAGCGGTAGCAGTGGCCGAGTTCGTAGCCGCCCTGGGCGAGCCCGGGTTCGGCGGTCGGGCTCGGCGTCGCGGTGCTGGACGGCCCCGCGGTCGACGCGGCCACGTCGCTCTTGTCGCCCCCTCCACCGCCCACGGCCACCCCGATGGCCACCAGCAGCACGACCAGGACGACGACACCGCCGACCACGGCGGCCACGACGCGCCCGCGGGGCCGGCGCGGGGGCGGCTGGCCCTGCGGCGTGAGTATCCGCATCGGTGGCCCATCCGCGGGAGGCGGCGGTGTACCCAGGCCCGGGGTCATGTTCTGGGCCCATGGACCACCAAGCGGGCCTGGCTGGGCGAGCGGGTGCGGCGGGTTCGCCTCCGGCGCGTCGGCGACCGTGCCTTCGAGCGGCGGCGGCCAGCTGGCTGGCGCCGGCGTGCCGCCCATCCCGCCCATGCCACCCGTGCCGCCCGTGGTGCCCGGGTCGGGTAGTCCCGGCCGCCGGCGCCACAGCAGCCTGCCCGTCTGGCCGGTCTGCGCGGGCCAGGGTGATCCCGGCGTCGGCGGGGTCTCGTCGGCCACGGTTGTCTTGTTCCACCCATCGCGTCGGGCGCGTTGACCGTCAGCGGCCGAGTCGGGAAGCGAGCCAGGCTGCGCCGTCGTCGCTCCGCTCGGTCCGCCGGAGGTCACGGCGCGCGGACTGTGGCGCGGACGATATCGGCTATTAACACCGATTCACGCGGTAGGTCCCCTTCTTAACACTTTCGGGGATCATGAACTACTGTGGGTAGCGAAAACCTGACGCGACGAGTGCCGCGGGCACGAGACGAGGCGGGACGGTACCCGCGGGCTTGGTGCGGTGGACGACCGGACGCCGGGCGGATTCGTCGGAGGCGGCCCTTACGCTGATCCACGAGCGCGGACGGTCGGCGGCCGTGGACGGTCCGGCCACGCTGGGGCCGCGGCGACGGCGGCCGGGCAGCGCGACCGCGGGAGACGGTGAGGGAGGGGGTCCAGGCGGTGACCGTGGAGCCGGCGGCGCGCAGCCAGCCCGAGCGAGGCCAGCGCGCCGGGCGTGGTCGGTCGCCGGCGTCGGCTGCCGGTGAGCCGGTCCGGTGGTCGCTGCTGGACGCCGTGCTCGAGCGGATCACCTTCGCCAACGAGGAGACCGGGTACACGGTCGCCAAGGTCGACACCGGGCGCGGCGGGGAGCTGGTGACCGTCGTCGGCTCGCTGCTGGGCGCGCAGCCGGGGGAGTTCCTGCGGATGCGGGGCCGGTGGGGGAGCCACCCCCAGCACGGCCGGCAGTTCCAGGTCGAGGACTACACGCAGGTGCTGCCCGCCACCGTCCAGGGCATCCGCCGCTACCTCGGCTCCGGCCTGATCAAGGGCATCGGGCCGCGGCTGGCCGAGAACATCGTCGACCACTTCGGCGTCGACGCGCTCGACGTCATCGACACCGAGCCCGAGCGGCTCATCGAGGTGCCGAAGYTCGGCCCGAAGCGGACGAAGGCGATCGCCGCGGCCTGGGAGGAGCAGCGCTCGATCAAGGAGGTGATGGTCTTCCTGCAGAGCGTCGGCGTCTCCACCTCGCTAGCGGTGAAGATCTACAAGAAGTTCAAGGACGAGTCGATCGACGTCGTGCGCCGCGAGCCGTACCGGCTGGCCAGCGACGTGTGGGGGATCGGCTTCCGCACCGCGGACACGATCGCCCAGGCCGTCGGCATCCCGCACGACGCCCCCGAGCGGATCAAGGCCGGCCTGCAGTACACCCTGTCCGAGTCGACGGGCGACGGGCACTGCTACCTGCCCGAGCAGCGCCTGCTGGCCGACGCCGCGAAGATCCTCGAGGTCCCGCTGCCGGCGGTGATCGACGCGCTGGCGGAGCTGGTCACCGAGGGCGGCGTCGAGCGCGAGGAGATCCCCGGCGACGACCCGGAGCAGCCGGTTCCCGCGATCTACCTGGTGCCGTTCCACCGGGCCGAGGTGTCGCTCGCCAACCAGCTGCTGCGGCTGCTCGCGGCGGACGACGACCGGCTGGGGGCGTTCGGGTCGGTCGACTGGGACGCGGCGCGGCGCTGGCTGCGCGGGCGGACCGGCGCCGACCTCGCCCCGGCGCAGGACGAGGCGGTGCGCCTCGCGCTCACCCGGAGGGTCGCCGTGCTGACCGGCGGGCCGGGCTGCGGGAAGAGCTTCACCGTCCGCTCCATCGTCGAGATGGCGGCGGCGAAGGGCGCCAAGGTCGTGCTCGCGGCTCCCACCGGCCGGGCGGCCAAGCGCCTCACCGAGCTGACCGGCCACCCGGCGGCGACCGTGCACCGGCTGCTGGAGCTGCGCCCGGGCGGCGACGCGGCCTACGACCGGGACCGCCCGCTGGACGCCGACCTGGTCGTCGTCGACGAGGCGAGCATGCTCGATCTGCTGCTCGCGAACAAGCTCGCCCGGGCGGTCGCGCCCGGCGCGCACCTGCTGCTCGTCGGCGACGTCGACCAGCTCCCGTCGGTCGGCGCCGGCCAGGTGCTGCGCGACCTGCTGGCCGCCGGCACCCCGGTGCCGCACGTGCGGCTGACCCAGGTGTTCCGCCAGGCCGCCCAGTCGGGTGTCGTCAGCAACGCCCACCGGATCAACGCCGGCGAGTTCCCCCAGGTACAGGGAATGGCGGACTTCTTCCTGTTCGCCTGCGACGAGGCCGAGGACGCCGCCAGGATCACCGTGGACGTGGTCGCCAACAGGATCCCGCGCAGGTTCGGCCTGGACCCGCGGGTCGACGTGCAGGTGCTCGCCCCGATGCACCGCGGCCCCGCCGGCGCGGGCGCGCTCAACGGCGCGCTGCAGGAGGCCCTCACCCCGAGCCGGCCGGGAACGCCGGAACGGCGCTTCGGCGGGCGGGTGTTCCGCGTCGGCGACAAGGTCAGCCAGATCCGCAACAACTACGACAAGGGCGCTAACGGCGTCTTTAACGGCACCCTCGGCATCGTCACCGCCCTCGACCCGGTCGAGCAGACGCTGACGGTGCGTACCGACGAGGGGGAGACCGTCTCCTACGACTTCGCCGAGCTCGACGAGCTGACCCACGCCTACGCGCTGACAATCCACCGTTCCCAGGGCAGCGAGTACCCGGCCGTCGTCGTCCCGGTGACGATGAGCGCCTGGATGATGCTGCAGCGCAACCTGCTCTACACCGCCGTCACCCGCGCGAAGAAGCTCGTCGTCCTGGTCGGCTCCAAGAAGGCCATCGGCCGCGCCGTCCACGCCGCCACCGCCGGCCGCCGCCACACCGGYCTCGCCCACCGCCTCCGAGAGGGCCGCATCGTCTCCCTCGCGCCCCCGCCGTCGCCACCGCCCGCCGACGAGTAGGCGGTCATCGTGCCGTGCGGTCAACGCGCGCCACGGCGCGGCGAAAACCAGTTTCGGGAGGACCCGCGAGGTCGTACGCTTTGTCCTGTCCGAAGTGAAGGCCGAGGGTTACTTCCTGCTAAGAAGATCCCACCCTCGGCCGTGTTGGTTCTCGGACGTCACAGCTGGATATTGGGCGCCGAAGTGAACGGGCAGGCCTACTTCTGACCTACAGGTCGCGGGTTCGAATCCCGCTCCGGCGGCCGCTGGCCGCCGGGTAGCTCAGTGGCAGAGCAGTAGGAAAACAGCTTCCCGGACCTGGTTCTCGGCACCCTCATCCGCGCGGCGGTACCGAAGTGTTTGGCTGGCGTACTTCTGGTTCGACTCCTGATAGCCCCACCCATGGGGCTAGCCCTTCTGGGGGCACTCGCCGTCCTACCCGGTTCTCGGTACCATCCCGCGCCACGGCAGTACCGAAGTGCAGGGTGGGGTTCCTTCCGCTCGGGACGGGGTGACGCGGGTTCGAATCCCGCCGGGACTTCGGGTCCCGTCGTCTAGTGGTCCAGGACGCCTTGGTCCTCGCCCGATCTGGTTCTCGGTACCGCTGTCGGCGGATATCCGGCGTGGCGTCCCCCGGTGGAAAGGGGACAGCATGGGAAAGCTCGCGAAGGCCGCCGCTCTGTTCGGCGCGACCGGCCCGGTCCGCACCACCGGCGAGCGCACGGCCGCCGCCGAGGGCGGTGCCGGCTGGAGCCGAGACGTGAAGAGCGAGCTTTTCACGCTCGCGATCACCAACCTCGTCTCGGAGGACACCTTCTATGAGGCCGGCCGCGAGCGGGACAGCCGTTTCGTCAGCCTGCTCTGGGAGGCAGCGGCCCAGGACGCGGCGTGGGTGGCCCGGCTCATCCCGTGGCTGCGCGACGGCGCGAACCTGCGCACGGCCTCGGTCGTCGCCGCCGCCGAGTACGCCCGGGCGCTCACGGCCCTGCCCGACGCGGCCCGCGCGTCCGCGCCGACCGTCCGCTCGGTCATCGCCGGCGCGCTGCGGCGCGCGGACGAGCCCGGCGAGTTCGTCGCCTACTGGCTCGCCGGCCGCCGTCCCGCCCGCAACAGCCTGCCTGGCGGCGTGCAGCGCGGCGTCGCCGACGCGGCGGCGCGGCTGTTCACCGAGCGAGCGGCGCTGAAGTACGACGGCCTGCGGCAGGCGGTCCGCCTCGGAGACGTGGTGGAGCTCGCCCGGCCGACCCCCTCGGCGCCGTGGCAGAACGACCTGTTCCGCTACCTGCTCGACCGCCGTCACCACGACGACGCCGTCGCCACCGGGAACCTGCCGGTGCTGCGCGCCCGCGCGGCGCTGGAGGAGATCCCGGCGGCGGACCGTGCCGGCGTGCTGCGGTCGTGGGGCGCCGCCGCGCCGGACCAGCTGGCGCGGGCCGGGATGACGTGGGAGGCGCTCGCCGGCTGGCTCGGCGGCCCGATGGACGCCACCGCCTGGTCGGCCATGCTCCCGTCGATGGGCCTCATGGCGCAGGTCCGCAACCTGCGGAACTTCGACGGGGCCGGGGTCTCGGACGAGCTCGCCGGCCAGGTCGCGGCGCGGCTCGCCGACGCCGAGCAGGTCCGCGCGTCGCGGATGTTCCCGCTGCGGTTCCTCGCGGCGTACAAGGCGGCGCCGTCGGCCCGCTGGGCGTGGCCGCTGGAGCAGGCGGTCACCCACTCGCTGGCGAACGTGCCGGCGCTGGCGGGCCGGACGCTGGTGCTCGTCGACCAGTCCGGCTCGATGGCCTCGCCGCTGTCGGCCCGCTCCGCCCTGACCCGCGCGGAGGCGGCGGCACTGTTCGGCTTCGCGGTCGGGCTGCGCGCCGAGCAGGCCGACGTGTACGTCTACGGCGCGCAGGGCACGTGGAACGACCCGCGGTCGAAGCACCAGCGGGTGCGGCTGCCGAAGGGCGGCTCGCTGCTCCCGCTCGTCGACCGGCACGGCCGGGCGGACCTGGGCGGCACGCTGACCTGGACCACCCTGCGGGCGACCTACGCGGGCCACACGCGGGTCGTGATCGTGACGGACGAGCAGGCGCACGACAACCCGGACAACCTGCCCGACGTTCCGATCATCACCTTCAACGTGGCCGGCTACCGGGCCGCGCACGTGGCGGCGGCGCCGAACCGGGTGACCGTCGGCGGCCTCACCGACGCCGGCTTCACCATGCTCCGCCATCTCGACGCCCACCATCGCGGTACCTGGCCGTTCTGACACCAGGCGGTGGCGGAAAGCCGGCGCGACGGAGCCATCCGTCGCGTCGGCGGCGACGTGATCGCTGTCTATGGCCCTCCGGTGGTTGTCATCTCGGGCCCGTCGACGACTACCGGAGGGTGCGGTCCGCGATGATGGGCTGGCGGCCTCGCGTCGGGCGTCCGGCCGGCGTGACCGTCTGGCCGTTGGAGCATGATTAGTGACCGATTGTGCGGAGACGGACACCACCTGAAACCGGTAGACCTCATTGCTATGAGTGAGACCTCTGGAACGGGCACGGGTGGAACGGGCACGGGCGGCACCTCGGGCGAGGCCGGTGGCGATCACGACGAGACCGTGCGGCGGTCCTTCGGCCAGCAGACCCGGTTGTTCACCGGCGAGGGCGCCGTCTTCGCCGCTCCTCAGGCGGCACCACCGCCCTCGTGGCTGGGCCCATTGCACCCGGACATGATCGTTCTCGATCTGGCCTGCGGCGCGGGTCATCTCGCCGAGCAGGTCGCCCCGCACGTGCGGCAGGTCGTCGGCATCGACCTGACCAGCGCGCTGTTGGGCCTCGCCGGCGAGCGCCTGGCCGCGGCCGGCATCACGAACGTGCTCCTGCAGGAGGGCAACGCCAGCGCGCTCCCGTTCGTGGACGGATCCTTTGACCTGGTCCTGTCCCGGTCCGCGCTGCACCACTTCCCGCGGCCCGGCGCGCCGGTCGCGGAGATGGTCCGGGTCTGCCGGCCGGGCGGGGCCGTGGCGATCTCCGACATGGTCGCGCCGGGCGCCGAGCTGCGCGGGCCGTTCGACCAGCTGCACCGCAAGATGGACCCGTCGCACGCGCGCGCGCTGCTCTACCCGGAGCTGGCGGAGGTGCTGCGCTCGGAGCTCGGCGAGCTCGACCACGATGAGGTCTCGGATTCCAGGAGCCTGCCTCTGGAGCGGATCCTGACTGACGTGGCCGACCGGGACGCCGTCTACGCCGACCTGCGCGCCGAGCTCGACGGCGGGCCGTCCACCGGCTTCGGCCCGACCCTCGCGGACGGCCAGCTGCTGGTCTCGTTCACGACCGCCGCGGTCCGGGCGACCAAGGCGGCATAGCGGGGCCGGGCGAACGCCTCCGGGAGCGGCCATGACGTCAGTCGACCTGGTTCCTGGGTACCCGGACGGAGACGCGGACTCGTGTGCTTGCCGCCAGGGGCGGCCAGATCGAGCGCGACCAGGCCCACGAGCGAGGGCGAGGTAGTGGGGGAGCGCTGGAACGGCCCGGCACTTCCCTCGCCCGGACCTCAGTCCTCGCCGGAGAAGCGCTCCCAGGCCGCCTGCTTGGACACGCCGAGCGCCGTTCCGATGCGGGTCCAGCTGATGCCCCGGCGGCGCAGCACGTCCACGTAGTCATGGACGGCGGCGTCCGCCTGGGTCACCACCGCCTGAACCTTCACCAGGCCGGCCAGCAGATCGTCATCCGAGCGCTCGTCCCACGTGCCGAACGCGGGCGCGGGCTCCTCAGCGATGATCATGTTGCACAGGTCGACGCACTCGTTGCAGATGTAGACGCCGGGGCCGGCCACCAGCTTGGTCACCGCGGCCTTGTCCTTGCTGCAGAAGGAGCAGCACAACGCCTCCAGCCGGCCTTCGCCGGGCACCGGGTTCCGTGTGTTCGCCATGCCGTCAAGCTAACCCTGACGGCATGCTGCGTCAAGGTCGCCTTGACGTGATCGAATCATCGGTGCGTCGCACGAGGTGAGCCGCGGCGGCCGAGCGCCGCCTAGGGCTCTTTCGGTTCCGAGATCATGACCCGGGCGCCGCCGGGCCGGACCTGGGCCGCTGGCGCTCGGCCGGCGCCTCCGGTCTACCTCGGCGGGCCGAGCCGGTGGTCGAGGTGGCGCGCGAGGATTCGCCGGGCGTCGTCCGGTGACCGCCGGCCGCCGAGGATGGCGTTGCCGAGCCCGACACCCAGGGCGAGGAGGGCGAGCGCCTCGTCGGCGGGATCCTGGTCGGGGGCGAGGCGTCCATCGGCCTGGCAGGCGCGCAGCTGGTCGATCAACCAGGCCTCGAGGGTGTCGGGGTCGCTGGCGTAGGGCTGGGCGGCCAGCGCGGGGTCGGTGAGCGCGAGCGCGAAGTACTGGTTGTAGAGGACGTGCAGCGATCGGCTCTCGGCGTCCAGGGGCAGCGTCGCCAGCAGGACGAGCTCGATCCGCTCCCGGCCCGTGGCGGACAGCCCGGCGGCGGCGAGGCGCGGCAGCACCCGTTCGGTGAACTGCTCGCCCACCCGGCACAGGCCGAACAGCAGCAGCTGCTCCTTGGTCTCGAAGTAGTACTGGACCAGCCGCACCGACACACCCGCCTCGGCCGCCACCTCCCGGAACCCGGCGGTGTGCAGCCCGCGTGCGGCCGCGACCCGTAGCAGCGCGTCGGCGATATGGCGGCGGCGCTGGTCGTGGTCGACCCGTTTCGGCATCGCGTCCCTTCGTGGTACAACCGTACCATGAAACCTACCGAGGACCGGACGGTCGGCGGGTTCCGCGGCGACAAGCAGCGTGCCAAATTCCTCGCCACCTACGACGCGGCCTTCGCCGCGTTGTGGCCGACGCCGTGGACCGAGGCCGATGTGGAGACCGACTTCGGCACCACCCATGTACATCGCTACGGACCCGACGTCGGCGTGCCGGTCGTGCTGCTGCACGGCGCCAACTCCAACGCGGTCCAGTGGTACCCGTTCCTGGCCGCCCTCGGCGCCCAGCGCCCCGTCATCGCCCTGGACACCGTCGGTGATCCCGGCCGCAGCGTCGCCCGCCGGCCCATCCACGACCCGCGGGACAGCGCGGCGTGGCTCGGCCAGACCCTCGCGGCCCTTGACGTTCCCCGGGCGCACCTGATCGGGCACTCCTACGGCGGATGGCTGGCGCTCAACCAGGCCCTGCACGCCCCGGACCGGCTCGTGAGCGTCACCGCGCTCGACCCCGGCGGCYTGGAGAAGGTCAGCGCCCGGTTCATCTGGATGATGTACCTGAACGGGATGGCCGGCCTCACCCCGGCGCCTCTGCGCCGACGGCTCGCGGTCTGGCTGGACAACCCGGTCCTGCTCGTCCCCGAGCTCAGGAAGGTGCTGCTGACGGGCGCGCGGGCGTTCCGCACCCGCCGGCCCGCGCCCCGCCCGCTCTCCGACGAGGACCTGCGGGCGATCCAGACCCCAGCTCTCGTCCTGATAGGGGAACGCAGCCCGCTGCTGCACCCCACCCGAGCCCAGGACCGGGTGGCGCTCATGCCACACGGCCACGCGGAGATCCTGCCCGGAGTGGGCCACGGAGCCTCGACGCCGAGGCCGCCCGGCACCTCGGCGAGGTTGTCGACGGCGACCGCGGCGCGCTCGGCGTAACCGCCGAAGCCACCTGTGCTGGCGACCACCCGCAGACCCTTGAGGGCGGGGTCGACGTCCGGGCCGAGCGAGGTAACGACGCCGCCGACACCGTTGCCCGGGATCATCGGCGGGGCGACCGGGAGCGGCCCGGGGGCGTTGCCCGACCGGATGAGCGTGTCGAGGAAGGTCACGTTGACCGCCTCGACCTCGATGACGACCTGTCGGGGCCCGGGGACTGGCTCGGGCGCCGTCCCGGCCACCAGGACCTCCGGACCGCCGAACCTGGTCAGGTACACCACCCGCATGCCGTGCTCCTCCGCCCTCGCCCGCCGCTCGCCCTCGCCAGTTCACAACGTGAACTGGGCATGAGGTCAATCCGCCCTGCTCGAATTGTCGGTGGCGTCCGTGACAATCCGCTTCGGGGGCAGGTGGTCACGGCTCGGAGGTGCGGCGATGGCGTTCGACGTGGAGCTCGCGGAACGGGTCAGGGACGTGCTCGGGCCGCGGCCAGGGCTGTCCGAGAAGCGGATGTTCAGCGGGCTCGCGTTCCTGCTCGACGGGAAGATGATCTGTGCGGTGACGAGCCGGGGCCTGATGCTGCGGGTGGGGCCGGACGCCTACCCGGCGGCGCTGATCCAGGCCGGGGTCGGGCCGCAGCGAGGTCGCCGAAGGGCACGTGAGCGGAGGAGGCGGACCTCCCAGATCGACTCCGCAAGCTCCGTCGATCCGGCAGGAACCCCGCGGCGCGGAGGTCCCTTGGGAGCGAAGCGAGTAAGGGGCCGTAGCGCCGTGCCCAGACGGAGCGAACCAGAAACTCAGCCGACGCGGTCCGCGGGGCCGGACTTCACCGCCTCGACGAGCTGGCTCATCTGGGACTCGCTGAGCTTGCCGCAGCTGGCCAGGTCCGCCTCGCTGATCATCCCGACCAGGCGGTGGTCCTCGATGACCGGCATCCGCTTGATGCGGTGCTCACTCATGCTCTGCAGGACCTCGTCCACGCCGGCGCCCGCGTCGACGTAGAACGGCTTGCCCTGGGCGAGCTGGCTGGCGGGCGTCGTCGCCGGGTCGGAGCCGGCCGCGACGCAGCGCACCACGATGTCGCGGTCGGTGATGATCCCCTGCAGCCGGTCGTCGTCGCCGCAGATCGGCAGCGCGCCCACGCCCAGGTCGCGCATCTTGCGGGCGGCGTCCTGGAGTGTCTGGTTCGCGCCGATGCAGGTGGCGTCGGGATGCATGATCTCGCGTGCGGTCGTCATCGCGGTCCTCTCGTTGGCGTGTGGCCGCCGCGGACGCGAGCGCCGTTCCCGGCCGCGTTCGGGCGCGGGGCCACTCGGATGGCCGGCCGGCCGGCGCGGCACGGTCGCCGTTGGCCGCGCCCCGGGTCGCCCTGGCACAGGTCGACAGCGCCGGTCGGCCGCCGACCGCCCGTCGCCGAGACGCCGGTGAGGACAGGCGCCCCGGGAAGGCCACCCCTGGGGTGACCGAGGCGCGGCGAGCCGGTCGGCCGCCCCCTGCATACCCGCCCGCCCCGCTCACAAGCCCCGTCACCCGGCGGCCCGGGTGGGGCGAAGGCCGAACTACTCCGTGCGCAGGCCGTCGGGGCGCATGAGGCGGTAGAGCACGGGCAGACTCGTCGCGGTCGTGCCGATGATGACGACGGCGGTCGCGACCGAGACGGTCGCGATGTTCGTCCAGTCGAAACTCGGCGGCAGGCCGACCATCCGCAGGAGGGCGGCGCCGAGCCCCATCCCCAGGCCGACGGCGAGCGCGACCCCGAGGACCATCGGCAACGCGGCCTGCCAGAGCACCGACGTCGCCAGGGTGCGCCGCCGGGTACCGAACGCCACCAGCACCGCCAGGACCCGGTGCCGCTCCCGCAGCTGCTCGACCATGGTCACCAGCAGGCTCGCGCCGACCATGACGAGCACCGCGACGATCCCGACATACATAGCCGTCCGGATCTGGCCGAACAGCGGGTCGACGACCGTTCGCCCGGATGTCAGGACATGCGCCAGGGGGTCGACCCGGGCGGCGGCCACCGCGGCCTGGTCGTAGGCGTCCGGCTCGTGGCGGTCGACGTCGAGATAGCCGGTGGGGATCAGTGTGTCGAGGAGCTCCGGGCCGACGGCGCCCGGGGTGGCCAGCACGGCGGTGCCGACCGGCGCGTCCGGCCGCGTGGCGACGACGCGCGACCCGGCGGGGATCGTCCAGGCGAGGCCAGCGCCGGCCACGCTGGTACCCACGATCATCCGGGTGCCGGGGCCGGGCAGCGCCTGGGGCGCCCCCGACATCAGCGCGCCGACCGTCGGGCCCGTGAGCTGCTCGGGGCTGAGCACGACGGGCGCGCCCCCGCCCGTGGCGGTTTCCGGGACCGCGAGGAAGGCGTCGCCGTCGGCGCAGCTGGGCAGGGCGGCGAACCGTCTCAACGACGCGCAGTCGGCGACCGCCAGGTCCGCGTACAGGTGGCTGTCCGCCTGGCGGCTGTCCGCCGGGCGGCCGCCGATCAGGTCGACGGTCGTCATCCCGCCCGAGGCCCATGTCCACACCTGGCGCGCCGCCGGCGCGGCCGCCAGCGCCTGGCCCAGGTCGGCGGCGGTCGAACCGGGGGAGCCGGCGTCGACCCACAGCCGGGTCACCGCCGTGCTCCTGCCGCCGGGAACGACCGTGATGTCGCGGGTGAACCGGTCCTCGACGACGGAGAAGACCATCTGCAGCGCGATGGCACCGGTCACGGCGACCGCCACGGCCGCGACCGCCCGCACGGTCGTCGCGCCGTCCAGCTGCAGCCGGCGCACCGCCAGCTGCCAGGCCAGCGGGCCGGGGCCGAGCCGGCGCACGGCCGCGTCGAGCACCCACGGCAGTAGCACGGTCACCCCGACCAGGACCAGCACGACGCCGGCGGCGAGCTGGGCCTGGTCCTTCCTGCCAAAGATCTGACTGCCGCCCGCGTGCAGAGGCAGCAGCAGGGCGATGCCGATCACGGGCATCGCGAGGCGCCACCACAGCCGCCGCCGCGTCGTCGGGGCGAGGCGCGCCACGCCGAGCGGCTCGATCACCACCCGGCGCAGGGAGAACAGAGTGATCGCCACCGCGCTCGCCGGCACCGCGACGAGGACCAGCGCCGCCAGGACCGGGCTCGGCCGGATGTCGCTCGCGAACACGCCACTGCGGAACAGCGCGACGCGCTGCGCCAGCGGGCGCCCGGCGGCGAACAGCGCGGCGCCGGCGACGCAGCCCGCGAGCGCGCCGGCCAGCGCCCCGCCGGCCGCGATCCGCCGTGTCATCCCCGGGTCGGCGCCGACGAGCCGGACGGCGGCCAGCTGCCGGTCCCGCGCCTGCGACCCGAACCGGACGGCAGCCGCCGTGAACGCGCCGATCGGCAGCAGCAGCACGGCGACGATCACGATGATGAGCATCGTCAGGACGGCCGGCATCGACGCGCCCCGCTGGGGGGAACCGAAGTGGTCGATCCGGAACTCCTGGCCGTCGCCCGGCGCGCCGTCCGGCCGCCGGTCCCGGGGCTCCCCGATGTAGACGTACAGCTCGTGGGGACCGGCGAGCCCCGCCGCGCCGATCACACCGACCCGCTCGAAGGGCAGCCGCGCGGCCAGCAGCGCGCCGCGCGGCGCGTCGAGCAGGCGGGCGAGCGCGGGGGACACCACCATCTGATCGGGTCCGGGCAGGGCGGACAGGCCCGGTGGCACCGGCGGGTGCGCCCCGTCCGGGCGCACCACCAGCCCGGAGACCTCCTGGCCGTGCGTGGTGGTCTCGTACGGCTCCGCCACGACGGTGGTGTCGCCGGGGGCGAGCGGTCCGCCTACGAGGTAGGACGACGCGTCACGGTCGGCGCCCCGGTCGTGGCGGGCATGGAGGATCGCGGGCGCGGACGCGGCGACCAGCAGCAGGGCGACACCGAGCCCGACGCCCAGGCCCGTCATGGCGGTGCGCAGCCACGCCGACGGGCCGCCGGCGAGGGCGAGACGCGCCCCCAGCAGAAGCTGGACGAGCCACGCGCGCGCCCTCGGCCCGGCCGCGGGCGCGGTGGTCCTGGTCACGGCCGGGGCGCTCATCCGGCCAGCGACCTGGTCCGGCCGTCGCGGACGACGACCTCCCGGTCGGAGTAGGCCGCGACCCGGGCGTCGTGGGTGACGAGCACGACCGCGGCGGCCGCCGTCCGGGCGGCCTCGGTGAGCAGGCGCATCACCTCCTCGCCGTTCAGCGAGTCCAGCGCCCCGGTCGGCTCGTCCGCGAAGATCACCCTGGGCTCGCTGACGAGCGCGCGGGCGACGGCGACCCGCTGGCCCTGCCCGCCGGACACCTCGCCGGGCCGCTTGCCGGCGACGTCGTCGACGCCGAGCCGCGCCAGCTGCGCGTGCGCGCGCTCGCGGGCCGCGCGGCGGCCGACCCCGCCGAGACGCAGCGGCAGCGCGACGTTCTCCGCGCAGGTCAGCTCGGGCACGAGCTGGCCGAACTGGAACACGAAACCGAACTCGCCGCGGCGCAGCGCGCTGCGGCCCGCCTCGGACATCGCCGAGAGCCGCCGCGTCCCGTAGTGGACCTCGCCGGCGTCGGGGCCGACGATGCCGGCCAGGCAGTGCAGCAGCGTCGACTTGCCCGAGCCGCTCGGCCCCATCAGCGCGACGATCTCGCCCGCGTCGACGCGCAGGCTCGCCCCGTCGAGCGCCGGCGTCGCCCCGAACCGCTTGTGCAGCTCGATGGCGGCCAGCAGGGCGCCTGGCGACTCCGAGGGGTCCGCCGGCGCGGCCAGGCCCACACCGGCCGGCCCCGTGCCTGGCCCGGCGGCCGGCGACACCGGTACCGCGGGTGCCGTGGGCGCCGCTACGGCGCGGGCGGACCGGTCACGGGCGGTCATGGCCGGGCCTCGTCGGCCTGGGGCGACCGGAGCGCGCTCGCGAGCGCGTCCAGCCGGGCCGCGGTCAGCTCCAGGAAGCGCAGGTCGGCCTCCAGGTGGAACAGCGCGTGGTCGCAGACGAGCTGGTCGGCGAGGTCGCCGCCCGTCTTGCGGCGGGTGAGCGCCCGCATCGCCGTCAGGTGCTCGGCGCGCTGCCGGTCGAGGACGTCGGCGGCGGCGCGCCCGGTGAGCAGGGCGATGACGAGCTTGGTGTACAGCCCGCTGTGCAGGTAGACGTCGGGCCGCTCCGGCTGGGTGAGCCAGTGCTCGACGTCGGTGACGCCCGCCTCGGTGATCGCGTAGCGCTTGCGGTCCGGGCCGTCGCCGGGCGTCACGCCGTCGACCTCGACGAGGCCGTTCTTCAGCAGCCGCGACAGCGTCGCGTACACCTGCCCGTAATGCAGCGGCCGATCGTGCCCGAACCGCTCGTCGTAGCTGCGCTTGAGGTCGTACCCGTGGCGCGGCCCGGCTTCCAACAGCCCCAGCAGCGTGTGTCCGATCGACATGGACCGGACTATACATGACGTGTATACACGACATGTATACACGTCGTCGTAGAGGCCGGGGAGGGCGGTCAGGGGAGGGTGAGGACGCGGGGCCCGTCGTCGGTGATGGCGACGGTGTGCTCGACGTGGGCGGCGCGGCTGCCGTCGGTGGTGCGCAGCGCCCAGCCGTCCAGGTCGGTGCGGTAGCGGTCCCGGCCGCCGGCGACCAGCATCGGCTCGATCGCGAGCACCAGGCCGGTGCGCAGCGGGAAGCCGCGGCCGGGAGCGCCGTCGTTGGCGACGTGGGGGTCCTCGTGCATTTTCCGGCCGATGCCGTGGCCGCCGAACCCCTCGGGAATCCCGTAGCGCTCCCGCCGGCAGACCTGGCCGACCGCGTGCGAGATGTCGCCGATCCGGCCGCCCGGGCGCGCTGCCGCGACGCCGGCGGCCAGCGCCTCCTCGGCGGCCGCGATCAGGCGCAGGTCCGCCGGGTGCGCGGTGCCGACGGTGAAGCTGGTCGCGGCGTCGCCGGTCCAGCCGCCGAGCTCCGCGCCGCAGTCGACGCTGACCAGGTCGCCGTCGCGCAGCCGGTAGCCGTCCGGGATGCCGTGCACGATCACGTCGTTGACGGACACGCAGAGCACCGCCGGGAACGGGGTGGGGGCGAACGAGGGCAGGTAGCCCTTGAACGTCGACGTCGCGCCCGCGTCGGCGAGCACGCGCGCCGCGGCCTCGTCCAGCTCCAGCAGGCTGGCGCCGACGTGCGCGGCGTCCCGGGCCGCGGCCAGCGCCCGCGCGACCACCCGTCCCGCCGCCCGCATCGCCTCGATCGCCGCCGGCGACTTCAGCTCGACCATGTTCATCTCCTCCATCGGGGCTGTGCCGCGTCATACCGGCCGGCCGGCGGGGCCGCGGGCCGGGACTTGGCCCGAACTCGCCACCGTGTGGTCCCGGTCCGCGCGACGGCGCGGTCGACATCTGCGATAACTATACCGGTATAACTATCACGGGATTAGAATGCTGCGCATGGTGCGGACACCGCTGACCAACCATGAACGGGCGCGAGGCGAACGGCTCGGYGCACTGCTGCGGGCCGCCCGCGGCGAGCGCAGCATGGTGCGCGTCGCCGAGCTCGCCGGCGTCTCGGCCGAGACCATCCGGAAGATCGAGTCCGGCCGGATCCCGACGCCCGCCTTCTTCACGGTGGCGGCGCTCGCCACCGTGCTCGGCGTCTCCCTCGACGAGATCGCCGCCGCCTGCGCCCACCCCGGCGGCGTCGCCAACGCTCTCGACTACGTCGCCAACCGCATGTCCGCCTGACCCGGTACCCGTCCGCGCCGTGGCCACGCCCTCGAGGCGCTGCGCCGGGCCGACCCGGACGGGCCGGTGACCTGGGTGGCGGCCCCACTGCGACCGGCGGCGCTCGCCACCACCCGGCTCGCCGAGCACTGGGCGCACGGCCTGGACATCGCCGAGCCGCTGGCGATCCCGTTCCCGGACACCGACCGGCTGCGCCACGTCGCCTGGCTCGCGCACCGCACGCTGCCGTACGCGTTCGCGTCCGCCGGTGAGCGGGCGCCGGCGGTCCGTTGCGAGCTGACCGCCCCGGACGGCGTCACCCGCTGGGAGTACGGCCCGGCCGACGCCGCCTGCGTGGTCAGCGGCCCGGCGGGCGCGTTCTGCCGCGTCGCCGCCCGCCGTCTCGCCCCGGCGTCCTCGGGGCTGGCGACGCGAGGCCCCGGCGCCGCGCGCGTCCTGGACCTCCTGCGCACCTACGCGCTCTGACCCGTCCGCGCCCTGAGGCGCCGGGATCGACCACGGTCGCGCGGGTGGTGTGACGTACGGCGTTGTCCACGCTGTTGACGGCCTGGCGGCGCCGGAAAAGATCCTGTCTGTCGAGTCGCGCGCCCCGGTCACGGTTCGTGACACGACAAGTGCGCGGGCTGAACGCGGAGTGTGACGGAAAGGGGCGAGTGGGTGGATCGTCGCGCGACGCGCCGCTACCGGGTCTGTGACCTGCGCGATGCCATGGGGTGGGACGTGTCATCGGGGCCTCAAGTCACCGCGAAACGTACCCTCGAGATCTACCTGGCCGTTACCGTGTCGACACATGGACCTGGAGTACCAGCGGCTGTACCTGCCGCCGTCGACGGACCGGCGGACGGCGCAGACGGTCCTGACCATGCATGCCGAGTTCGGAGGCTGGGAGCTCGACCGGCTGCGGCTGCTTCCCGACGGCTCGCGGCGCGTGGTGCTGCGCCGCCGCCGTCGGCCAGGCAGCCTGCCCGGCTACCTTCCGACCTGACGGGGCCGCACCCGAACCGGCCGCCGTCGGGCCAGGCCGGCCACCGGCCTGGCCCGACGGCGGCTAAGGCACGTATGCCAGCGTGAACGTCAGCGTGGCGTAGACCGTCATCACCGTGACCGAGGCCGCCAGGGCGAACGGCCAGACGGTGCGCCGGCCGAGCGCGAGCGCCGCCACCAGGACGAACGGGAACGCGCCGAACACGTAGCGCTCCGAGGAGTCCAGGTTCGAGCCGGTGAACACGGTGAGCAGCACCAGCGCGCACCACACCGGGTAGCTGGCCGGCAGTAGCCGGGCCATCAGCACCAGCGCGACCAGCGCGGCCAGCAGCCACGGCACGTGCAGCCCCGTGCCGACCTCGCCGTGGATCGTGCCCTGCGCCGCGTCCCACAGCACCGACAGCGGGTTGCCGGCGGCGCCGTGGCGGACCGCGTCGCGCTGCATGGTCAGCGGCGCGAGGCCGTCGTGGTACGTCGCCGCCGACCAAGCCACGTAGATCGCGGCGCCGGCGGCCGGGGAGACGACCGCGGCGAACCGCGGCAGCCACCAGCGCGGGCTGGCCGAGCGCGGCCCGCGGGCCGCCTCGATCGCCATCGGCGCGACCAGCAGCAGGCCCAGCGGCCGGCACAGGCCGCTGAGGAGCCCCGCGAGCCCGGCGAGCCCGAACCGCCCCGAACGCGCGGCGAGGAACGCCCCGACCGCGAGCAGCATCGCGGGCGCCTCGGCGTAGCCCATCGCCAGCACGAACGCGGGCGGGGCCAGCGCCGACAGCCAGATCACCCGGCGGATCGCCGGGTCCGAGAACCCCTCGGCCCGGGCCAGCCGGGCGAGCAGGACGGTGAGCGCGAACGCCAGCGCGTTGACGACGACCAGCAGCACCGCGCCCTGGCGTCCCGCGAGGCCCGGCAGCGCGCACAGGCCGCGTACCAGCAGCGGCAGCAGCGGGAAGAACCGACGGCTCTCCTCGCCAGCCCCGCCGTAGCCGTGGGTCGCGATGCTCTCGTACCAGCCGGCGTCCCAGCCGAGCAGGCCGGTGTGGTCGAGCTTGCCGCCGTTGTCGGCGACCGAGCCGGTCAGGAAGTGGACCAGGCCGAGCGCCGCCGCGACGACGACCCGGCCCGCCACCCAGGCGACGGCGGCCTCGAGCACATACCAGCTGGCGAGCCGGCCGCCGCGGTTGACGTCGGGGGCGACGCCGTCGTACAGGCCGAACCGCTGGCGGGCACCGGAACTCCCGCGGGCGGCCGCCGGGTCGGCGAGCACGACGAGCATGTTGTCGATGTCGCCGGTGTCGCGACGCATCGCCCGGTGCGCGCCGGGGCCGCGCCGCTCCACCGGCCGTGCCGCCGCGGGCCCGTACGCCTCGAACCGAGGCTCGGGCGCGGCACCGGCCCCCTCCCGGTCAGGGAACGCCGCGCCGCCCGCGCCGCCCGCGCCCGGCGAGGCGGTCCTGGCGGCGCCCGTCGTCGCGACGAGCCGCCCGTCGGCCGGCGCCGCCGGGGCGGGTCTCGCGGAGGAGGCGTCCGACCCCGGCAGGGTCTCGTCGTCCGAGGACGAGAACGAGGACGCGGCGGGCGGCCGTGACCCGGCCGGCCGCCCGCCGTCCGGCGCGTCGGTCATGCGGGCGGTGCGGGTGGCGCGGGCGGGAACCGGATGAGCTGGTAGTTCTCGTACACGTCCGACGGCTTGCCCTGCTCCATCTCCAGGTTGGCCCCCGGCCGCTTCTGCTGCAGCGTGGTCTGGATCTGCAGGCAGAGCGTCTCGTAGGTCCGGTAGCCGCCGGAGTCGGCCATGAAGATCGTGTGGCCCTTGCCCGCCTCCGCCAGGGCCCGCTCGGCGAGCTTGGCGCCGTCGGCGGCCTTGTTGCGCTCCTCGTAGTCGACCCAGACGACCCTGTCGGGCGGTCCCCACGTCGGCACGACGTGGACGCTCAGACCGGCGGGGATCGTGCGGGCGAGGGCCGGTCCGAGCTGGTCGGGGCAGATCAGCAGGAGGTCGCCGGGCTTGGCCTCCCGCCTGAGGACCGACGCGACGTCGGTGGCCTGCGTGCGCTGCGTCTGGACGTCGACGTAGCCGCCGATCACCCCGGCCAGGGAGCAGACCGCGACGGTGCACTGGACGAACCGCCTGTGGCGCACGACCGTCGCGCCGAGGCCGACGACGAGCAGGAACGGCACGAACGCCGTCGCCGTGTACCGGTCGGCCCAGGCGTTGCCGACGACCTTGCCGGCCGCGACGGCGACCAGCAGCGTCACCGTCGACAGGAGGAACAGGGTGCGCCCCGGCTCCCCGCCGCGCAGGTCGATCAGGACGAACCGCCCGCCGAGGCCCCGTCCGGCGATGCCGAGCGCGACCAGGCAGGTGATGAACAGCAGCAGGATCCGGCCCACGGTCGACGGGCCGCCGGCCCACTGGCCGTAGGCGTGCGAGACGGCGGCGAACGTCGCCGGCTCGCCCCACGGCGTGCCGGTGTGCGCCGACTGGAAGCGGAACTCGCCGAGCCACGGGGAGAACACGATCGCCCCGCAGACGATCCCGAGGAGCGCCGCGAACGCTCCTCGTCGCCCGGCGGCGGGGAACCGCGGCCGGGCGGCCGCGGCCGCGGCGCGTGCCGCCGCGGCGGCGGCGGAGTGACGCGCGGCCCTGGCTGCGGCGGCGCCGGTCCCCGGCAGTGGTGCCGGGTCGGCGGCGACGCTGCCCGCCGGCAGCCCCGCCAGCGCCAGGCCCTCGTCGACGGCGTCCTGGGTGGCCGGGTCGGCGGACGGCCCACCGCCCGGTTGGCCGTCGTCGGCCCCGTCGGCACCGCCGAACAGGAACCTCGGCCGCCACCACAGGAGGACCAGCCAGCCACCGACCGTCAGTAGGAGGTAGAGACACCAGTAGTGGGTGAGCGCCAGCGACCCGGCCGCGAGCGCCACGTAGACCACCGACAGTGCGGTGGGCCTGCGCAGTGCCCGCTCGATGGCCAGGCCCCCGAGCGCGGTCAGCAGCACGATCAGGCTGTACATCCGGGTCTCGGTCGCGAAGCGCAGCGCGAACGGCGAGGTGATGTAGAAGACCACCGCGAGYTGGGCGGCCCGCTGCCCGACGACCCGGCGGGCCAGCAGGTACAGCGGCCAGGCGGCGACCAGGTTGATGATCGCCGACAGTGCCCGCACCGCCGAGTTGCCGGTACCGAACAGGMTGATCCAGGCGTGCAGGATCAGGTAGTAGAGCGGCGGTGAGCCGTCCTCGCGCAGACCGGTGATCATGGTGGTTCCGTCGCCGGTCAGCGGCAGTTTCGCGATCGCGACGCTCTGCGCCTCGTCGAGCCACAGGTCCTGGCGGGCGGTGAAGCGCACCACGACCGCGACCGCCAGGATCAGCAGCATCACGACCTGGTAGATCCGATCCGCGCGCCCGGGGCGCGGCCCCGGCGTGTCGACCGGCTCGGGGATGCGCTCCGCCGGCCGGACCGCGACGTCCGTCACGGTCTGTCCTCTCCGTCCCTGTCCGTCGGGGGGCATGAGCCACCCGAGCCCTTCCACTCCCACCGCGGCGCGGACGGGTCCATCTGTGGTCCCGTCCTGGCTTCCATGCCGGTAGGAGGGTGTTTCACGGCACTCTCGCTGTTGTCCGTCTGCTGCCTTCGGTTATCGGTCCGCTGTTTTTTGGGTTCCCGCGTGCGCTGGTCCGCTGTGGTGCCGCCGTGGCTTCCAGCGACGCCACGGTGCCCCCAGGTAGTGGCTCTACCAGTGGGCCCGGCTCGCCGTCGAGGGCAGGCGAGGTGGCGCCGACGGCCGCCGGCCGGCGTGCGCGCCCAGTCTTTCATGGGCCGCGGGGGCGTACCGGCTCGCCCCTTGTGCCGTCTGGCCACCGGTCCGTCCCGCCTTTCCTTGCGCGTCAGTGGTGATCGTCCCATCGCCACGGGTCGATCGCCGCGCCGCGCCGCGCCGACGCACCCGGCCGGCCGGCCGTGGGCGCCGGGCCGGCGCACCGGCGGTGGACGGCCGCGGTGTGGTGGTGCGCCGTCCGGGCCGGTCCGGGCCTGGCCGGGCGCGGTCTGGCAAGGTGCCGTCATGGCCTCACTCGTCCGCGATGCGCGCGTCGTCACCCTCCGCGTGACCCGAGGGCCTCACTCCGCGTCCCGCCGGAGCCGGCATGACGGCTGAGATCACCGGCGCGGGTCGCGGTGACGTGGCCGGCGGCACGCCGGCCGCCGTGGCCGTCGGTGCCGACGTGAGCCACGGCGCGCAGGCCAGTACCGCGGCCGGGGCCGTCGGGGCCACAGGGGCCGCCGGGGCCGCGGCGGCGGGCCGCGCCGCGCTGGGGGACGGGCCCACCGCTGTCGGCCAGCCCGGTGACGGCGCGCGCACGACCGAGGCGCCGCCGCCGGGGCACGCGCCTGAACTGGCGGCGGTCACGAGGCCGCTCGCGGGGCTGGTGGCCGCGTGGTGCGCGCTCGCCGTCGGGATCGCGGCGAAGGACGGCCGCTACGGTGCCTGGTCGATCTCGGCGGTTCTCGTCGGCTGGGGAGTGGCCGCCGTCACGGTCGCCCTGCTGGGCGGCGGCCAGGGCCCGGCGAGCTGGCTCGGCCGGCCCGTGCGGGTCGCCGCCCGCCGGCTCGGGCGGTCGACGCCGTGGCTGTCGTGGCGGGTGACCTGGGCCGCCGTCGCTCTGCTGGTGGGTCTCGGGCCGGTGCTGCGCCACCCCCGGTACTACGGCTCCGGCGGGTGGGCCGAGCTCGCCGACTGGTGCTCGATCGCCGCGGGCCTGCTCGCCGCCGCGGGCGTCGTCGCGGGCCTGCTCGCCGAACGGCCCAGGCCCTGGCCGCCGGCGCTGTCCCGGGGGCTCGGGGCGCTGGGCGGCCGGCGTGCCTTCGGCGCCGTGGTCGCGCTCGCGGTCACGGCGGGGGGCGCCACGGTGCTGGCCGCGCCCGACCCGGAGATCGACGTGTTCCACCTGCTCCAGGAGTCCTCGCGGGGACTCGTCGACGCCGTGAACATGTACCACCAGGTGTGGCTGACCGGCCGGCCCGGCGACCTGCACGGCGGGCTCGTCGACGTCTACCCCTACCTGCCGGCCACGTCCGTGCTGCTGGCGCCGTTCCGGCTCCTGCTCGGCGACGTCCGCTACGGGCTGCTCGCGGCGCTCGTCGTCGCGGTCTACGCCGTCCGGGCGCTCGGCCGGCGCGACGCGCCGTGGATGCCCGTCGTTCCGCTGYTGGTGCTGGTCTTCCCGGAGTCCTGCTACGCGCTGGAGCAGTCCTGGACGGAGCCGCTGCTGGTCGCCTGCCTGGCCGTGATGGTGTGGGCGGCCAGCGGCGGCCGGGGCACGATCGCGGTCGTCGCGTTCGCCGTGGCGCTGGCGAGCAAGCAGCACGTCGTCCTGCTGGTCCCGGTGGCGGCGGTGTGGCCCGCGTTCGGCCGGCGGCGCGCCGCCGCGGCCTGCGGGCTCGCGCTCGCGCTCGTGGCGCCCTGGGTGCTCGACGACCCGCGCGCCTTCTTCCACGACGCCGTGCAGACCAACCTCAGCTACCCGGTGCTCGACCACTCGCTGTCGGTGACCGGCTGGGCGCACCACTTCGGCGTCAATCTCGGCTTCGGAGCGACCGCGGTGGCGCTGGCGGTGGCGTACCTGCTCGCCTGGCGGGCGCGGGGCGACGCGGCCGGCTTCGCGGCCGGCGGTGCGCTGGTCCTGCTGACCGTGGTCGAGCTGAACAAGCAGTCGTTCTTCAACCACTACACCCTGCCGATGGCCCTGCTGGTCCTGGCGATGGCCAGCACGCTTGCCCGCCCTCGCGATGCCCCGCCCCGGCCGGCCGCCGAAGCCACGCGGGTGGGCCTTCGGCGTCCTGGCCACCCCTGAGCCCTGGGCGCTCCGACGGGCTCGGCCGCGGCGCTCCACGCCCCGGCCGAGCCACGCCTCAGTGCAGGGTGGTGAAGCGTTCCAGCCAGGCGCCCTCGTACAGGGGTCTCTTGTTGACGAGGACGCTGCGGTCGCGGCGGACGCCGAGCTGCTCGGAGACCAGGCTGCACGAGCCCTCGAGGAACCGGTAGCCGTCGGCCCCCACCAGGAAGATCGTGTGGTCCGGGCCGGCGAGGGTGTCCAGCGAGCGGGCGAACTCGTCGCTGTTGGCCTGCTGCATCCGGGCGGCGTAGTCGACCCAGTCGACGAGTGCCGGGCCGGTGGCGTCCGCGTAGGCGACCTCGCGCAGGTCGGTCTCGCCGAGGCGGGTGAGCGCCCGGTACACGGCCGGGCCGAGCTGGTCGGGGCAGAACGCGACGACGTCGCCCGGCCTGGCCTGCCTGGCGATCTCCGCCGCGATCTCGCTGGCCTGGGTGCGCTCGGTCCGGGCCAGCTGGAAGCCGCCGACGAGGCCCGCGAGCGACGCGACGATCAGCACCCCGCTGCGCCAGCGCTTCGACGGCAGGATCGACACACCCAGCGCCGCGAGCATCAGGCAGGCGGGCAGCGAGATCCCGGTGTAGCGCTCCGCGTACGCGCTGCCGCCGAACATGTTCACCACGTAGGCCAGGGTCAGCGGCACGAGCCACACCGCGGCCAGGTAGCGGCCGGGCATCCGCCCGGACGGCTTCACGACCAGCTCGCGTCCGCTCGGGCGGCCGGTCAGGCCGATGAGCGCCCCGCCGAGCAGCACCAGGCCCAGCAGCGCCCCCGTCGACTGCGGGCCGGCCCAGTCGAACACCGTGTCCAGCAGCACCTGCGCCTGCACCCGCGGCGCCCACGGCGTCCCGGTGTGCAGCATCTGGAACAGGAACGACGGCATCCACGGGGCGAACAGCACGGCGGAGGCCGCCATCGCGGCGAACGCGCGCAGCGCCGGCCGGCGGTAGAGGGGACGGCGCCGCGACTGCAGCAGCAGGAACGCCGCCACCGTGAAGATCAGCAGGAATGTCCAGTAGTGGGTGTAGACGAGGGCCGCGGTCGCCAGCGTCAGTAACGCGAGCCGCCACGTCGACGACCGGTCCAGCGACCGGACCAGCGCCAGCCCGAAGGCGAGCACCAGCAGGACGACCATCGAGTACATCCGGGTCTCGCTGCCGTAGCGGATCGCGTACGGAGAGCAGGCGAACAGCAGCAGCGTCGCGCGGGCGACCCGGCGCGGCGTGGCCTCGTCCCCGTTGCCGTAGGCGGCGGCGAGCGTGCCCACCCGGGCGCCGGCGGCCCACGCCAGCGGCAGGGTCCCCAGCGACAGCACCCCGGACAGCGACCGCACGGCGACGTCCCCGTCACCGAACATCTTGATCCACAGGTGCAGCAGCAGGTAGTACAGCGGCGGCGCGCCGTCGTGGCGCAGCGCCGAGAGCAGGCCGCCGACCGGCCGGTGCGCGATCTCGACGGTGAGCGACTCGTCGAGCCACAGGTGGCTCGTCGTCGCGAAGCGCAGCACCCCGCCGATCAGCACGGCGGCCCCGATGAGCACGAGCGGCAGCTGTCCGCCCACCCGCGCGGCCAGCGGGCTTCGCCGCGCCCGGTCGCGCAGCCTCACCCAGAACGCCACCAGCCAGAGGCCGGCGCGATGGGCGGCGCCCAGCGGTCCTCGGGCGCCGGCGGCCGGGTCGCGGTCGGCGGTACCGGCCGGCGTGCCGTCCGCCGGGCTGTTCGTGTCGCTCTCGGGGGCGGTCACGGCTGAGAGGGAGCCTGCCCGCGCGGGGCCCGCCGTCAGGGCCGGCTCGCGGGTGGCGGCGGCGGCCGGGACGGCGGCGGCGGGGGCGGAAGGGACGGCGGGGGCGGCCGACGGCGCCGGTTCCCGGTGGCGCGGCGGGCCAGGGTCGACAGGCGGTGCCTGGCGCGGGACGGTGGCCGTCGTCACGGTGTCCGCGGGCGGGTTGATCGACGCCCGCGCGGGCACGGCCGGGGTGGTCAGCTCGGGCGGGGCCTGTGCCGCCAGCGAGGTGTCGTCGCCCGACGGGTACACGATCGGGCTGGCGGATGGGTCGATGTTCACCCCACGAACGCTACCGAGGCCCGGGATCGACCAACGAGGCCGCCATCCCCGCCCGGTCCCGGTTGGTTCGATGTCGCCCGCGCCCGGCCGGCCCATGCGCCAGACGCCGCGCCCGGCGCCACCGGCTCGGGGCTGCCCGGCCGCCTGGTCGCGGCTCACCCGACGGACTCGGTCATGCGCCGGCCACCACCCAGGTGACCAGTCGGCGGCCCCACGGCGTCGACGCCCTCATCCGTTACGTCCTCGTCCTCGTCCGGCTCGGTGGGCTCGCCCGCCTCGGCTCCGGCGAGCAGCGGCGCGAGCAGGGTCACCCGGCGTCGGCCGCCGGACGTGCGCACCGCCTGGCGCAGCGCCGGGCCGCCCACGCACACGATCGACAGGTGGCCCCGGGCCCGGGTGATCGCCGTGTAGACCAACGGGCGGTTGAGCATCCGGCCAGCCTCCGGTGGGAAGACGGTGACCACCGCCGGCCACTCGCTGCCCTGCGCCCGGTGCACCGTCACGGCCCAGCCGTGCCGCAGGTCGCCGAGCACGCCGGCCRGTACCTCCACCGTGCCCCCGGGGAACGTGACGAGCAGTCCACCGCGGTCGGCGAGCTTGGTGACGACCCCGATCTCGCCGTTGGCGAACCCGACGTCGAGATGGTTCGCCGTCGCGACCACCCGGTCGCCGACGTCGAACCCGCTGACCGTCCCCGGTCCCGGGTTGAGCGCCGCCTTCAGCGCCGTGTTGAGAGCGACGGTGCCCGCCGGGCCCGCGTGCACCGGGGTGACGACCTGCACGTCGGCCGGCACGATCCCGAGGACCCGGGGGATCGAGTCGGTGACGAGCTGTACGACCCGGTGCGCCGCCTCACCCGCCGAGCGGGCCATGACGACGACCACCTCGCGGTCCGGGCCGCCCGCGGGCGGCGGCAGGTCGCCGCCGCGTACCGCCGTCGCCAGCTGCGCGATCGCCCCGCCGGCGGACTGCCGGTACAGCCGGGAGAGCTCCGTGACCGGCGCCACGCCCGACTCGATCAGGTCGGTGAGCAGCTGGCCGGGACCGATGCTCGGCAGCTGCGCCGGGTCGCCGACGAACAGCAGATGGGTGCCGTCCGCGCAGGCCTCCACCAGGGCGGCGGCGAGCTCCGCGTCGACCATCGACGCCTCGTCGACGACGACCAGGTCGGCGTCGAGCGGGTAGTGCTCGCCGCGGGTGAACCCGCCGCCCCTGCCCTGCGCGCCGAGCAGCCGGTGCAGCGTGCTCGCCGGGGCGTCGCACAGCTCCTCGAGCCGCTTGGCCGCCCGCCCGGTCGGCGCGGCGAGCGCCACCTCGGCGCCGGCGGCGCGGGCGAGGCGGACGACGGTGGCCACGGTGCGGCTCTTCCCGGTCCCCGGGCCGCCGGTCAGCACGCTCACCCCGACGGCCAGCGCCGTGCGCGCCGCGGCCAGCTGCACCTCGTCCAGCCCGTCGGTCAGGTCCTCCTCGCCGCCGGTCGCGCCGGCCGCCGCCGCGGCGAGGACGGCGGGGCCGTCGTCGCCAGGCGCGCCGCCGGTGCCGCCGGTTCCCCCGGCGACGGCGGCGCTGTCGGTCCCGTCCCCGTCCCTGTCCCTGTCGCCGTCGTCCGGCTGGCCGGTGCCCTCGTCGAGGCCGAAGTCGAGCTCGGTGGCCAGGTGTGCCGACGCCTGGTCGTCCTCGTCCTCGTCCTCGTCGCCGCCGGTGGGCCGGGCCAGGCCGCCGTCCGCGGGCGCCCCGGCGCCGGGGCGCGGGCGGCGCCGCCCGCCGGGGCGCAGCGGCTCGGCGGTCGCGGTGAGCCGTTCGATGCCGTCGGCGACGGCCTGCTCGGCCATCGCGTACCGCTCCAGGCCCATCCTGTCGTCGACGAGAACCAGGCGGCCGTCCTGGGCGGCGTCGCTGAGCGCCGCCGCCGGGTCGTTCACGCCCTCGCGGGCGGCCGCCGCCAGCACCGCCTCGACCGGCCCCGCCGTGTCCCCGGCGCGGGCGGCGGCCCTGGCGAGCAGGTGGATGAGCACCCCGGGCCCGCGCCGCGGGTCGTCGCGCCCGAGCCCCATCGACCGGGCCAGCCGGTCGGCATGGGTGAGCTCGGCCTCCCCGCCGACCAGCAGCGCCCAGGGGTCCGCGCGCAGCTCGTCGGCGGCCCGGGCCCCCAGCTCGTCGCCGACCCCCCTGGCCAGCCGCACCGGCAGGTCGGCCGCGGCGAGCAGCTCGGCGACCTCGTACTTCCCGGAGGCGGCGCGGAACGTGTCCAGCAGCCGGCGTGCCCGCGGCCCGCTCACCCCCTCGACGGCGGAGAGCCTGGCCAGGTCGACGTCGGCGGGGCGGTGGATGCCGGCGCCGGCGAGCCGGGAGGCCGTGGTCCGCCCGAGCCCTGGCCACAGCCCCGCCGCGCAGAACGCGCCGAACAGCGGGTCGGTGGCGGGTGCCTGGCCGGGGACCGGCGGGTGCGCGTCCGCGGGGGCTCCCGCGGAGGCGGTGGCGAAGCCTGTCGCGCCCATGGTCCTCCGGGCGTCGGGGGCAGGGGAGGTCTGGTCCGGCATGCCCGAAGCGTAACCAGCGCCGGGCCGCGTCCCGGTAGCCTGACCGCCGCCGCGCCGGGGTCGGTATGGGCCGTTTCCAGCGCCGCCTGAGCCGCCCCGCGCGCCGCCGGTCCGCGTCCCGCCGCCGTCTCGGCCGGCGGCCGCCTCGTTCTCGCGCGGCCCCGTTCCGCGGCCGTGGGACCTCGGCGCGCTGGCGGGCCGCGGCCCTCAGGCGCCGGCGGAAGGACTCAGCGGTCGAGGATCTCGGCGTCGACGATGTCCTCGTCGGCGCCGCGGCGGATGGGACCGGTCGGGGGGGTCACCGGCATGGAGTCGGTGGGGTAGAGCTCGCCGTCGAGGATGTCGGCCATGGCGGGACCGCGCGCGGCCCGGTGGCGGCCGGTGCCGGTCCGCGCCGCGGCCGGCTGCCCCGGGACCCCCGTGCCCGCCGGACCCCCCGGGCCTGCTGGACTCCCTGGGCGCGTCGCCTCACCCGGCGGCGGTGTCGCGGGCCGTGGCTGCGCGGTGCGTGACTCCGCGGCGCCGGTGGCCGCCCCGGGCGCCGCGCGCGGCGGCGGAGCGGCGGGCGCGGCTGGCGCCGGGGCGGTGGCCGCGGGCGGTGTGGCCGCGGGCGGTGTGGCCGCGGGCGGCGACGGTGTGACCGATGGGGCCGTGTCGCCCTGCCGGGCCGGCGGCCGCTCCGCGTCCTCGGGCGGCACTTCGGCGCCGGCCCTGGCGAGGTCGGTCACCGCGCGCTCCATGTCATCCGAGGCGAACAGGCCGCGCAGCCGCAGCATCGCCCCGAGCAGCTCGCCCTGCTGGCGGCGCAGGGCCTCCAGCGACGTGGCCGAGCGGGCGATCTCGGCCTCGAGGTCCTCGTGGCGCTCCCTGGCGAGCCGGCGCGCCTCGGCGACGGCGTCGGCGAGCAGCTTGCCGGCCTGCTCGCGCGCCTCCAGGGTGATCGGGTGGTGCGCCCCGGCGTCGCTGACCACCTCGTACAGCGTCTGCTCGGCGACCAGCCGGGCCCCGGCGACGATCTCGTCGGCCATCTGCTGGGCGATCGTGAGCATCCGCCCGATCCGCTCGCCCAGCCGGGCCGCGGCGTCCAGGTCGTCGGCCGCGCGCCGGTCCCGCTCGTGTCGCAGCGCCGCCTCCGCCGCGGCCACCCTCGCGGTCAGGTCGCTGGAGTACCGCCACAGCGTGTGCACGTACCCGTCGACCTGCTCGGGGTCATAGCCGCGGGCGACGACGTCGAAGGCGGGCCGAGGCGCGTCGGCCCCGTCGTCGGGCGGGTCGCGGTGGTGCGGCGCCATATACCAGCCCCCTTACGTCTGCACCACGTCAAGGTCTACACCGAGTAGTGCGTCCACCAGCATCCGGGTAAGCACCGGCGTGTCCGTGTCGTCCCCGCCGGGCGTGGCGGGGACCGCGAGGGCGCGGTCCGCCCAGCGGTCGACGGCGGCGAGCGCGGCCGGCGTGTCCAGGTCGGTGGCCAGCGCGCCGCGTACCTCGGCGAGCAGGCCGGTGGCCCTCGGCGCGGCGGGCAGGGCCGCCGCGGCCCGCCAGCGGGCCAGCCGCGCCTCGCCGGCGGCGAGCTCGGCCGAAGTCCATTCCCAGTCCTCGCGGTGGGAGTGGGCGAGCAGGGCGAGCCGGATCGCCGCCGGGTCGACGCCGCGGCCGCGCAGCCGCGAGACGAACTCGAGGTTCCCGCGCGACTTCGACATCTTGTGCCCGTCAAGGCAGACCATGCCCGAATGGACGTATCGCTGGGCGAAGGGGTTGCGTCCGGTCGCCACCTCGGCGTGCGCGGAGGAGCACTCGTGGTGGGGGAAGACCAGGTCGGCGCCGCCGCCCTGCAGGTCGATCACGTCGCCCAGGTAGTGGCGGGCGATCGCCGAGCACTCGATGTGCCAGCCGGGCCGGCCCGGGCCGAACGGCGACGGCCAGCTCGGCTCGCCCGGCCGCTGCGCGCGCCACAGCAGCGGGTCGAGCGGGTCCTTCTTGCCGCGCCGGTCCGGGTCACCGCCGCGCTCGGCGGACAGCGCCCGCATCGCCTCGGCGTCCAGGCCGCTGACGTAGCCGAACCAGGGCGACGCGGCGACCGAGAAGTAGACGTCGCCGTCGAGGGAGTAGGTCGCGCCCGCGGCGGCGAGCTCGGCGACCATGTCCACGATCAGCGGCACCGCCTCGACCACGCCGACGTAGTGCAGCGGCGGCAGGATCCGCAGCGCCGCCATGTCGGCGCGGAACAGGTCGGTCTCGCGGTGGGCGACGTCGACCCAGCTGACGCCGTCGCGGGCGGCCCGCTCCAGCAGCGGGTCGTCGACGTCGGTGACGTTCTGCACGTACCGGACCTGGTAGCCGGCGTCGCGCAGTACCCGGTTCACCAGGTCGTAGGTCAGGTAGGTGAACGCGTGGCCGAGATGGGTCGCGTCGTACGGCGTGATCCCGCAGACGTACATGGTCACCGCCGGCGCCTCGGCGCCAGCCCCGGCCTCGCCGCCCACGGCGGGGCCGAGCGGCTCGAGCCGGCCGGTGGAGCTGTCGACGAGCCGTGGCTGCTGGCCCCGTCCGGGCAGCGTGGGAACGGGAAAGGCAGGCYAGCTGTGCATGTCAGCCAGCGTAGCCGGGCCCGGAGGCGCCTCGGGAGACTCCGGGCAAGCGCGATCAACCACGCGAACCGTCCGGATGTCGGCCCTGGTCGGTAGCGTGAGCACGGCCGGGCGCGCCGTCCCGGCTGGCTGACGAGGGAGGCACCCGGTGTCGACGGTGCTGCTGGTGCGCCACGGGCTCACCGCGCTGACCGGGAAGCTGCTGCTGGGCTGGACGCCCGGCGTCGGCCTGGACGAGCGGGGGCAGGCACAGGCGCGGGCGGTGGCGGCGCGGCTGGCGAGGGTGCCGCTGGACGCGGTCGTGAGCAGCCCGCTGGACCGCTGCGCCGAGACCGCGGCGCACATCGCGGCCACCCGGCCCGAGGGTGTGCCGCCCCTGGAGGTCCAGCTCGACGACCGGCTCGGCGAGTGCCACTACGGCGACTGGACCGGCCAGGAGCTCGCCACCCTGGCCAAGGACCCGCTGTGGAAGGTCGTGCAGGCACACCCGAGCGCGGTGACGTTCCCCGGGCCGAAGGGGGAGGCGCTGCGTGACACCCAGGCCAGGGGAGTCGCGGCGGTGCGGGACTGGAACGCCCGGCTCGGCAAGGACGCGACCTGGGTCGCGTGCTCGCACGGCGACGTGATCCGCGCGATCGTCGCCGACGCGCTCGGCATGCACCTGGACATGTACCACCGGATCAACGTCGACCCGTGCTCGGTCACGGTGATCCGCTACGAGGAGCGCCGGCCGTTCGCGCTGCGCCTCAACGACCTCGGCGGCGCCGTCGACGACCTTCTGCCCAGGCCGAAGGAGCAGGGGCAGCAGCCGGCCGGGGGCGCGAACGGCCAGGTGGCCGGCTCCCGGCCGGCCCAGGCCGGCCTGGCGGAGGACGACGGCGCGGCGAGCGACTCGGTCGTCGGCGGCGGAGCCGGCGTCACGCCAGCGATCTGACGCGCGGCGGGCAGGGGAGGCCCTCACCGCCCGGACGGTGAGGAGCGGCCCGGAGGCGGCCAGACGGGGCGCGGCCCCGCCGGGCCCGCGGGTCCGGCGAACGGGCCGGAAGGATTCAGGCCCGGCCACACGAGCACAGCGAGACGGATGGCGACGTGGTCCTGGTCACAGGCGGCAAGGTCGGGACGGCGGGGCGGGAGACTGGGACGGTGGACGCGGCAGCGGGCGGCCCTGGGCCCGTGACAGGTCGGTGCGACGGTGACGAGGGCACCGGCGCCGGAGCCGCCGGTGCCCGGGCGGGCGCCCCGGCCAGCGGCGCGGACGTGCCCGCCGCGCGGGGCGAGCCCGCGGCACGGGCGCGGCTGGAGCCGAGCGACGCCGGGGGGCTTTCCGCCGACGCGGCGCTTGAGCTGCTGCGCACCGGCGAGATCGCCGTCGAGGGGCGCCTCGTAGAGGCGAGCAACGCCACCCTGTTCTGCGCGGTCAGCGGCGGCGACGCCCGGGCCCACTGCGTGTACAAGCCGGTGCGCGGCGAGCGGCCGCTGTGGGACTTCCCGGACGGCACGCTCGCGGCCCGCGAGTACGCGGCCTACGAGCTGTCCGAGCAGCTCGGCGACGGGCTGGTCCCGCCGACCGTGCTGCGCGACGGCCCGTTCGGCGTCGGGATGGCGCAGCTGTGGATCGACGTCGACGAGACCGTCGACATGGTCGGCCTGGTGCGCGCCGGTGACTGGCGGCTGCGCCGCGTGGCCCTGTTCGACGCCGTCATCAACAACGCCGACCGCAAGGGCGGCCACCTGCTGCCCGCGCCGTCCGGCCGGGTCTACGCGATCGACCACGGCGTGACGTTCCACGGCGACGACAAGCTGCGCACCGTGCTGTGGAACTGGCGCGGCAAGCGGTTCGACGCCGCGGAGCGGGCCCTGCTCGACGGCCTGGGCGCCGCGCTCGACGGCCCGCTGGGCGAGAAGCTCGACGACCTGCTCACCCAGTCCGAGATCGCGGCCCTCGCGGCCCGCGTCGACCGGCTGCGCGACCAGGGCCGTTTCCCGCAGCCTTCCGACGACTGGCCCGCCATCCCCTGGCCACCGTTCTGACCCCGCCGGGTCAGAACGGGCCGTACCCGGCGTCGCGCGAGATCGCCTCGCCCCGGCCGGAGACCCCGAGCTTCGCGTAGATCGCGGAGACGGCGATGCGGACCGTCTTCTCGGAGACGAACAGCTCGCCCGCGATGTCGTCGACGACCACCACCCGGATCGGCGCCGGGCCGTCGGTGCCCTCAGGTCCCGCTCCGCACCGGCAGCCGCGCCCGCACGGCGGTGCCGCCGCTCGGGGGGCAGGCGATCTCGACGTGGCCACCGAGCTCGGCCGCGCGCTCGCGAAGGCTGACGAGGCCGACGCCCGCCTGCCGCTCCGGGGCGATCCCGACATCGTCGTCGGCCACCTCGACGAGCTGGGCCCCGAAGGATCCCGGGACGCGCGGTGGGGGCGCCGGGGCGCCCGGCTAGGGAGCGGTGGCCTGGGGCGCGGTCGCCGTGAGGGCGCGCAGGAAGTCGAGGGTGACGTCGTGCAGGCTCGGGACGGTCCGGAGGCGGGCCGCGAGCTCGGCGATGTCCTCCGCCGCGGGCCGGTGCCCGCCGGCGGGCACCGGCGCCGCCCGCGCGCCGGCGGGGAGCTTCGCCCCGGCCGCGGCCCGGGCCGCGTCGGTGGCCAGCGCGGCGTCGGTCGTGGCCGCCACCTCGGCGAGGCTCGGCAGGCCGGGCACCGAGGGGACGAGGACGGTGCGGCAGCCGGCGCGCAGGCCGGCCAGGGCCCCGGTCGTCGAGTCCTCGAGCACGGCGCAGCGGGCCGGGTCGACGGCGAGGGCCGCCGCGGCGACCAGGTAGGGGTCGGGGAACGGCTTGCGCCGGGCCACCTCGTCGCCCGCGACGGTCACGGTGAACAGGTCGCGGCCGAGGATGTCGAGTACCGGGTCCATCAGCGAGCGGAACGACGACGACACCAGCGCGGTGGGCATGCCGGCGGCGCGCAGCGCCGTCAGCAGCTCCGGGGCGCCCGGCCGCCGCACGACCAGCCCGGGGGTCCTGAACAGCTCGACGGCGCGGTCCACGAGGAAGCGCGCGGCATGCGCCGGGTCCCCGTCGACGCCCAGCATCGAGAGCATGAGCGGCACGGCGGTGTCGACGCCGTGCCCGAGCATCGCGTGCTTCATCCGCGGGGTGAACGGGCGGCCGTAGCTCGCCGCCAGCTCCTCCTCGGCGATCGTCCACAGGTGCTCGGTGTCGACCAGCAGCCCGTCCATGTCCAGCAGGACGGCGGCCGGCGCCGCGTCCCCCGCGGAGCCGGCGGGACCGGCGGCGGCCAGGGGGCCGGGCAGCTCGGGGACGCCCATGGCGGCGGCGGTCACAGGGCGGGGAGGAGGTCGGTTCGCACGCCGGAAGCCTACCGGCGGCCCGGCGCCGAGACCGGTGCCCGGTCGGGCGGCCGACGCGGTCCGCGCCCTCGGGGACCGGGCGAATCGGCCCGCGGGTACGGACAAATCGGGCTTCCCGGCGGGCGTGCCGGGGACGAGCCGGTCGAAGCCGCCAGTCGGTGCGGCGCCCACCCAGCCGGCACGGCAGACTTGACCGGGCGCACCCCGGAGTGCCAGTCCGCCCGGTCGGTCGAACCGGCCGGGTGGCCAGGTACACCGATGCGGGGCGATATGGGGCGCTCGACGGGCGGTACCACCGAGAGGACGTACGGTGGCACCGTAACGGCAGCCGCCGGCGGGCGGCGGGAGGTGGTAGGTGATCGAGTTCTCCGGTGTCGGACAGCTCCGGTCGCCGGTCGTCGTCGCCGCCTTTGAGGGGTGGAACGACGCGGCCGACGCGAGCTCCGCGGCGGTGGAGCACCTGGAGACGGCGTTCGGTGCCAGGGTCATCGGCGCCATCGACCCGGACGACTACTACGACTTCCAGGTCAACCGGCCGACGGTCAGCGGCGTCGACGGCGAGGCTCGCAAGATCTCCTGGCCGACCACCCGGCTGTCGGTCGCCCGCCCCCCGAAGTCCGACACCGACCTGGTGCTCATCCGCGGGCTCGAGCCCAACATGCGCTGGCGCGGCTTCACCGAGGAGCTGATCGAGGCCGTGCACGCCCTGGGCAGCGACATGGTCGTCACGCTGGGCGCGCTGCTCGCCGACTCGCCGCACACCCGGCCGGTGCCGATCAGCGGCACCGCCGGCGACCCGGCGACCGCGGCCCGCCTCGGCCTGGAGTCGTCCCGCTACGAGGGGCCGACGGGCATCGTCGGGGTCTTCTCCGACGCCTGCGCGCGGGCGGAGCTCGCGAGCGTGTCGTTCTGGGCCGCCGTGCCGCACTACGTCGCCAATCCGCCGTGCCCGAAGGCCACGCTCGCGCTGCTGCGCCGGGTCGAGGACCTGCTCGACCTGGAGATCCCGCTCGCCGACCTGCCGGAGCGGGCCCGTGCCTGGGAGCGCCAGGTCGACGAGCTGGCCGCCGGGGACACCGAGGTCGCCGAGTACGTCCGCTCCCTGGAGTCCCGCGAGCCGGAGACCGCGCTGCCCGAGGCCTCCGGCGACGCGATCGCCCGCGAGTTCGAGCGCTACCTGCGCCGCCGGGGCCAGTGACGCGGGGTAGGAGGAGACACCCGAACAGTGGGTGACGCGACGTCGCGGCGCGGACGCGGCGGCACCCGATGTCGGGGCGTGCGGGGTCGTTCACGATCATCTCGGCGACGGTGTGATGATATTGGGGTGAGGCCGGGGGAGTCACCTTACTGGGACTTCTTCGTCACCTACGCGGCGAGCGACGTGATCTGGGCGGAATGGATCGCCTGGCAGCTCGAAGACGCCGGCTACCGCGTGCTGCTCGAGGCCTGGGACGGGGTCCCAGGCACCTACCAGGCCGCCGTGGCGGACCAGGGCATCGCGTACGCGGCCCGGGTCATCGCGCTCGTCTCGCCCGCCTACCTGCGGCCCGGCCCGCACCACCAGGCCCGGAGCGCGGCGCTCTCACGGGATAAGAACGGGCCGGGGAGCACGCTGCTACCGGTCCAGGTCGAGCCCTGCGACCCCGTCGGACTGCTCCGCGAGATCCACCCCATCAGGCTGTTCGGCTATGACGACGCCACGACGCGGGCGCGCCTGCTGGGTCTGACGGCCGCCGCGGTGTCGGGCCGCGCGAAGCCGTCCGTGGCGCCGCCGCTGCCGGGCGCGCATCCGCCTGTCGGGCACCGCGCGGCCGCGCCGCCCACCCTCCCGGCGGCGGGCGGCCCGGAGCCCGGCCTCGCGGCGGACCGGCTCGGCTCGATCTGCGCCGACCTGGCCGTGGACCTGCGACGGCAGGCGCGGGAGGAGGGGCGGCGTCGGGGCGACAACGCCCTGCGATCCGCGCCCGTGCGGTGGCGGCCGGCCGACGAGGCCATCTTCGAGGACTGGCCGCTCCTGGTCAGGCGGGCGCTGGACCGCGTGTCCGGCGTGCGGGCACCGACGCCGGACACCTGGGCCGCCGGGCCGGGCCAACTCGCCCGCGGGCCGGATCTGCGCGCCGCCCTGCGCCAGGTGCCCACCCGCCGGCTGGTCGTGCTCGGCTCCGCCGGCTCCGGGAAGTCGACGCTGCTCTACCAGCTGCGGGCGGACCTGCTGGACGCGCTCGACCCCGGCCGGGGCGACGCGGTGCCCGTACTGATCCACATATCGTCGTGGACGCCTCGGCCCGGCGAGCCGACCTTCCGGTCCTGGCTGGTGGAGATGATCGGCGGGCTCCCGGCGCTGCGCCGCCTCGGCCGCGCCGCCGCCCGCGAGGCCGCCGGTGACCTGCTCGACGAGCATCGCCTCCTGCTGCTGCTCGACGGGCTCGACGAGATCTCGCCGCGGTACCGCGGCCCGGCGATCGACGAGATCAGCAGGCAGCTCGACCGGGGCCAGGAGTTCGTCCTGACCTGCCGCACCCGGGAGTACCGGGACGCGGTGAGCCCCCGGGAGGGAGCCGAGACGAACCTGGCCGGCTCGGCGGGCATCGAACTGTGCCCGCTGGACTCGGGCGTGGTCGAGAACTACCTGCGCGACGTGCGCCCGGGCCAGCGGACGTTGGACAGCTGGGAGCCCGTCCTGCGCACGCTGGCCGGCGCGCCGTCGCACCCGGTGGCGCTCGCGCTGACGAACCCGCTCGCGCTCGCCCTCGCCATCCAGGTGTATATGCGCCCAGCCGGGGCGGGACGCCGCGGCGACCCCGCCGAGCTGCTCACCCGGGGCTTCGCCGACCCGGACAGTGTGCGCCGGCATCTCCTCGGCGCGCTGATCGCGGCCGAGTACCCGCCGGGCCGGCGCGGCTGGACCCAGGAGCGGGCCCAGCGCTGGTTCAGCTTCCTCGCGCACCATCTGGAAGGGGAGGGCGGCGGCCCGGACCTCGCCTGGTGGCGGCTCGCCGCGCACGTGCCCGGCCCGATGCGCCACCGGCTGCTGCTCGTGGCGGGCACGGCGGTGTGGGTCCCGCTCGCGGCGGCCGCGCTGGCGACGGGGGCGGCCGGCTCGGCGGCCCGGCGCCTGTTCGACATGTCGCCCTGGCAGGGTGTCGGCCTCGCGCTGGCCGTGTCCCTGTGCTGGTGCGTGGGCACCTGCTGGCTCGTCTTCTGCGCCCCGCCGCACGGCGGCGGGCTGCGGTACTGGGGACGGCGCGCACCCGCGTCCCGGGTCCGCTGGTCGCGGGTGCCCCGAGCGCCGGACGGCACGCGGCGGCGCACCAGGGCGCTGCCGGTGGGCCTGGTCACGTTCGCCGTCACCACGTCGGCCCTGTCGGCGGTGGTCGACGCCGGCCCCGCGCGCCTCAGCACCCCCCTGATCCTCGCCTTCTGGTTCGCCACGGGACCGGCGGCGGCGTTGGCCGTGGCGCTGCTGTCGCGGTTCACCACGGACAGGATGGCCGCCGGGGCGCCGGCCGGCCCCGCGCAGACCAGGTCCGGCGACCGGCGGCGGTTCGTGCTTCTCGCCGTCCTGCTCGGCGGCGCGGCGGGCCTCTGCCTGTTCGCCGCGGTCGGCCTGCTGTTCGCCCTGCCGGCGCGGGTGGCGCCCCGGCTCGCCGTCGGGGCCGGGCTCGTCGTCGGCCTCGGGTATGGCGTGCCCTACGGGCTGGCCCGCGCCGCGACGCTCACGGCCTGGCCGGCGTACACCGTCACCCGGGTGTGGCTGGCCTGGCGGGGCGATCTGCCCTGGCGTCTGGGCGCTTTCCTCGACGACGCCCGTGACCGGCGGCAGATCCTGCGCCGGGTCGGCGCCGTCCATCAGTTCCGGCACATCGAGTTGCAGCGGCACCTTGGCGGCGATGCCCCCGACCCCCTGGCGGACCGGCTGGCCGAGCAGAGCGCGGTGCACGTGGGCGCCCTCGCGGTGGCCGGCCCCGTGATCCCGCTGCGGTGGCGGGCCGCCGCGCCCGAGCTCGCGCCGCCGTGGCCGCTGCTGCGGGACGTCGCCGGCGGCTGGCCCGGCGGATCGCCGGCGGCCTGGGCGGCCGGACCGGACGGGCTCGCCGGCACCGGCACTCGGCTCGCCCCGTCGTTCGCGCGCGTCCCGACCCGCCGGCTGGTCGTCCTCGGCCCGGAAGGCTCAGGGCGGACCACGTTGCTCGCCACGCTGGCCCGCGACCTGCTCGCCGTCAGGCTGCCCACCGGCCCGGTGCCCGTGCTGCTGTCCCCCCGGTCGTGGGATCCCGAGCGCGACGACCTGGCGACCTGGCTCGAGTACGAGATCGGCTGTCGGCACGCCTGGCTCGGCTGGCGCACCGCGGCGGTGAGCCGGGCTGGGGCGCTGCTGGCGCGGCGCAAGGTGCTCCCCCTGCTCGACGGCCTGGAGGAGGTCCCGGCCGAGCGGCGGGCGCGGGCGCTGGACCGGATCGGCGACTGGCTCGCGGACGGCCTGCCGCTGGTGCTGAGCTGTGCCCCGGACGCCTGGCGGGATCTCGTCGAGGCCTCGCCGGCCCCCCGTTCCCCCGCGCGGCCGGCGGGCGCCCGGGCCCGGTGGGGGCTCGCCCGTCGCCGGCTGCCGGCCGACGCGCCCACGCCGACCGGCCGGGCGATGGCCGGCGGCCCGCGGCCCGCGGCCGATCCGGTCGGCGCGGGCGCGGGCGCGTCGGAGGGTGGCGAGCCGGCCTGGCCGAGCCGGCTCACGCGGCTCGCGGCCGCGGTCGTCGAGATCCGCCCCGTAGGCCTGGCGGACGCCGCCGCGTACCTGGCCGCCAGCACGCCGGGGCCCAGTGGCGTGTCCTGGGACCCGCTGCTGCGCCGGGCGGCCGCGGACCCGGCGGGGCCGGTCGCCGGGGCGCTCACGTCACCGCTCGCGCTGAGCCTGCTGGCCGACGGCTATGGCGAGCGGCGAGCGGCCGCGGGAACGGCCGGGCGGGCACCCGCCGAGCTGACAGACGTGCGCCGGTTCCCCACGACGGGCTCGATCCAGGAGCATCTGGCGGTGCTCCGGCTGCGGCGGGCGCTCTCTCCCGTCGACGCCACCGCGCCGGCGGCTCGCGCCGCCGCGGTCCGTCTCCGGGTGCTGGCGCACCTGGCCCTGTGCCTCGACCGCCAGCCGCTCGCCGGTGCCCAGCGCTCTACCGGCGGTCGAGACCGCGACCGACCGCAGGTGCTGGCCGAGTTCGGCTGGTGGGACACCCAGACCCTGCTCCGGGTCCCCGCCGTCGTGACGGCCCTGGGGGTGCTGAGCGGTGTCCTGACGCTCGGCATCATGATCGAGATGGCGGGGCTCGGGGTCGGGCTGATGTCCGCCGTCGGGATCGGGCTGCTGGGCGTCGTCGTGACGCGGCTGATGCTGGCGCGGACCGGTATGGGCGCCGGCCCGGTGCCGGCGATTCGGGACTACGCGCGGCCCGCGGGGCGAGACCGGATGGTGTCCGGGCCGGCGAGCCGGTGGCGGCCGGCCGGGCCCCGCGCGGTGCTGCGCCGCTGCCGCTGGACGGCGCCCGCCGCCGTGGTCATCACGGCTGTGAGCTGCGGCGTCTCCCGCCCGGTCTGCCGAGCGGGCGGGATGACGCCGCTGACCTGGCCCTGGGGGCCCGCCTCGACGCTGGCCACAGCCGCCGCCGTGACCGCGGCGGCGCTGAGCTGCGCTCTCATGATGACCGCGTGGGGGCGGTACCAGCTCTCCCGCTGGTGGCTGAGCCGTCAGCTGAAGACATCGGCCGACCTGATCGGTGTTCTGGAGGACGCCGCTGAACGCGGTGTCCTGCGGCAGGTGGGTGACCGGTGGGGGTTCGCGCATCCCTGCATGCGCCGAGCCCTGGCAGCGGCCGCCACCGTCCGGGCCGACGGTCGTGACCCGCCGGCCTAGGCGGTCGAGATGGCCTTCAGGACGTTCATGCGGGCCGCGCGCAGCGCGGGGAAGACGGCGGCGGCGACGCCGAGGACGCCGCCGAGGATGAGCACGACGACGATCGTGCCGGTCGGGTAGGCGAAGCTCGTGATGCCCTGGCTCTTCAGCGCCGTCACCAGCGCCCAGCCGAGGAAGCTGCCGACCCCGACCCCGAGCGCCGCGCCGAACAGCGCGATCACCACCGACTCCAGGACGATCACAACCCACATCTGCCCGCGGCGCAGGCCGACCGCGCGCAGCAGGCCGATCTCCCTCGTCCGCTCGATGACGGACAGCGCCAGCGTGTTCACGATCCCGAACAGCGCGATGATGACGGCGAGCGCGAGCAGCACGTAGACCAGCCCGAGGATCTGGTCGACCTGCTTGGACTGCTCGGCGACGAACTCGGCCTGGTCGTTCACGGTCACGCCCGGAATCGCCTTCGCGGCCGCGTCGATCGTGGACCGGACCGTGGCGGGATCCGCGTCCGGCCCCCGTTTGACCAGGACGAGGAAGTCGTCGTCGGTCGCCGCGTGCCTGGCCCATTCGGACTGGGTCATCAACACGGAGGGGGCGATCTGGCCGGCGGTGAACGTGGCGGCAAGCGTCAAGGTCACGTCTCCGCTTGTGAAGGTGAGCTTCACCGGTGACCCGACCCGCCCGCCGACCTTGGCCGCCGTGGCCGCCTCCATCGCCACCTGGCCCTCGCGCAGGTGGATGTCCCCGGAGGTCACCTTCAGCTTCATCAGGTCGCTGATCGTCGCCGGGTCGCCCGCCCAGACGTCGTCCGGGCTGCTCTGGTCGGCGAGGAGTGCCGCGCCGCCGCTGATCGCGGCGACCGTGACCCCCGGTTGTTTCGCGACGGTCTGGCCGAGCTGCGCGCTGAACTGCTCGAAGTTGGGCTTGAACACGAGGTAGTCGGCCCCGACGCTGCTCGCGACCGTGTCCCGCACCGACACCTTGATCGACTGGCCGAAGATGGCAAACGCGCTGACCAGCGCGAGGCCGATCATCAGCGCGGACGCGGTCGCGGCCGTCCGCCGCGGGTTGCGCATCGCGTTCTGCAGCCCGATCCGCCCGACCACGCCGAACAGTGCCGGCAGCGCGGCCCCGATGACGCGGGTGACCGGGCGGGCCAGCACCGGCGACAGCGCCGCGACCCCGAGGAAGATCGCCCCCGCGCCGACGCCGACAAGCGGGGTTCCCGACGAGCCGGGCCGCGACAGTCCGACGACGACGGCCCCGGCGCCCAGCAGCGCGCCGCTGACCCCGAGCAGCGCCCGCGCCCGCAGCGACCGGGTGGCGATCGTGTACGAGTCGCGCAGCGCGGCGATCGGCGGGACGGTCGCGGCCTTGTGGGCGGGCACGACCGCCGCGGCCGACGTGACCAGCACACCCACCAGGTACGACACGACGGCGGTGCGTGGCAGCAGGACCGTGCCGCCAGCCGGCAGCTCGACGCCGAAGGCGCCCAGGGCGGACTGGAGCAGCGCCGCGAGCGCGACCCCGCACACCAGGCCGACCGTGGCCCCGAGGAACCCGATCAGCGCGGCCTCCACCTGCACCGAGACCTGCACCTGGCGGCGGCTCGCCCCGATCGCCCGCATCAGTGCCAGCTCCCGCACCCGTTGGGCGACCAGCATCGTGAACGTGTTGAAGATGATGAACGCGCCGACGAACACCGAGATCCCGGCGAAGATCAGCAGGGCGGTCGACAGGAACGCCAGCCCCTCGCGCACGGTACTGGCGTTCTCATCGGCGAGCTGTTGACCGGTGATCGCCTCGGCGCCGGCCGACGGCGGCAGCGCCGCGGCGACCTGTCTCGCGAGCTCGTCCTGGGAGACGTCGTCCGACGCCAGGTAGATAGCGCTGAGGAAGTCGGGCCGCCGCAGCATCGTGCGCTGGGCGTCCGCCAGGGTGAAGGCGGTGACGGGTGAGCCGGCGAGGCTGTCCTGTCCGTTCATTCGGAACGTACCGACGAGGGTGAACACCTCGCCCTTGCCCACGTCGATCGTGATCTTCTGATTGAGCTGGAACCGGTAGCGGTCGGCGGTGGCCTTGTCGAGCGCGATCTCGCCGCCTGCCTGGGGGGCCCGGCCAGTGGCGATCTCCTGCACCGAGGTCGGCTGGCCGCCGGTCCAGTTGATCCCGATCCCCGGGGTGGTCGGCGTGGAGATCGTGTCGCCGGTCGCCGGATCGACAGGCGACGCGGTCCCCTTTATCTGGCCGACCACCGCCACGTTCGGGAATTTCGCCCGCAGCTGGTCGACGAGCGACGCCGGCAGCGGAGGCCGGCCCACGTCGTTCGGCGGGTCGATCTTGTTCACCGCGCGGACGTCGACGCTGACGTTCTTGGTGATCCCGGCGAACAGGGATGTGAACGTCGCGTTCAGCGTGTCGGTGAGTACCAGCGTGCCGGAGACGAAGCTGACGCCGGCGACGACGGCGAGTGCCGAGAGGAGCAGGCGCAGCTTGCGGGCGAGCAGGCTGCGCAGGGTGGCGCGCAGCATGCTCAGGTCCACCGGCCCGTCTCGTAGCCGCCTGTCTCGTAGCGGCCGTCGTAACGGTCCACCCCGTAGCTCTCGCGGCCGTCCTGGTCGTCCTGGACGTCATCCGGGCGGGGCGCGGGGCGCGGCTGGTAGCCGTCCTCGGGGGCGCCGTAGCCGCCCGGCGCGCCGTACGACCCGGTGTCGTCGGGTGGATAGCCGCCCTGCGGATAGGGACCGTTCGGCTCCTCGCCAAAGCCGGCCTGGCCATACCCGCCGGCCGGCGGGTAGCCCCCGGCCGGAGGGCCGTAGCCGTTGGGATAGGGGCCGGGGTCCCCGTAGGGGTCGACCGGGCGGGGGTCGCCGTCCTCGCCGTAGCGGCGGCGCGGGTCCGGCGGGCCCGGTTCGCGGGGGGCGCCGGTGTCGCGGCGGTACGGGGCGCGCCAGGGCGGCTGCTCGCCCGTGGGCGGTCCGGGCATCGGGTAGCCGGCGGTGTCCTCGCCGACCGGGTAGCCGCCGACCGGGGGCGCCGGCGGATAGCCTCCGCTCGGCTCGCCGGCCGGGTAGGCGCCGTTCGGGTCCGCGGGCGGGTAGCCGCCCGGGGCCCGCCGCGACGGCGGGTAGCCCTCGGTGCCGTGCCTGGCCAGCGGGAGCTCGTCGGTCTCCTCGACCACCGGGTACCCGTCGGCGCCGCGACCCGGCGGCGGCCCGCCGCGCCCGGCGTCGGCGTCGGCGTCGGGCCGGACCGGGCCGGGGCCGGGCCGCGCGGGCCCGGTGCCGCGCCGGTAGCCCGGGTCCGGGTACCCCCCGGTCCCGGCACCCGCTCCGGTCCCTGTTCCGCGCCGCCCCGAGGCGGGGCCGGGGCCGGTGGGCACGCGGGCGGCGTTCGCGCCCGTCGCAGCCCGCCGCCCCTCGCTCGGGGGCGGAACCGTGGGCCGGCGGCGCGCCGACGGACGCTCGCCGTCGGCCCAGCCCGCGCGGGCGCCGCCGTCACGCCCGCCACCGGTGTCGCGGCGGGCCGGAGCACCGTCGCGGCCGGCGGCGCGCGGCGCTCCGGTGTTCCGGCGGGACGGGCGGCCGCGGCCCGGCTGGTCCAGGTTCTTCATCCGGTCGAGCACCGCGTCCGCGGTCGGCTCGAGCATCGTGTCCACGATCCGGCCGTCCGCGAGGAAGATCACCTCGTCGGCGTAGGAGGCGGCCTTCGGGTCGTGGGTGACCATCACCACGGTCTGCCCGAGCTCGCGCACCGAGTCCCGCAGGAACGACAGGACCTCGGCGCCCGACGCGCTGTCCAGGTTGCCGGTCGGCTCGTCGCCGAAGATGATGTCCGGCCGGGTGATCAGCGCCCGGGCGCAGGCGACCCGCTGCTGCTGGCCGCCGGACAGCTCGGTCGGCTTGTGGTTCAGCCGCGGGGCCAGGCCCACCGCGTCGACGACCAGCTGCATCCACTTCTTGTCCGCCCGGCGCCCGGCGATGTCGAGGGGCAGGGTGATGTTCTCCGCCGCGGTCAGCGTCGGCAGCAGGTTGAACTGCTGGAAGATGAAGCCGATCCGGTCGCGGCGCAGCTGGGTGAGCTGCCGGTCCGACAGGCGCGAGAGCTCGACGTCGCCGATGAACACCTGGCCGCCGCTGACGGTGTCGAGGCCGGCCAGGCAGTGCATCAGCGTCGACTTGCCCGATCCGGACGGCCCCATGATCGCCGTGAACCGGCCGCGGGGGAAGTCGAGGTCGATGCCGCGCAGCGCGGACACCTCGGTGTCGCCCGCGCCGTAGACCTTCGTCACCCGCTCCGCCCGGGCGGCCATGCGCGGCCCACCCGAACGGCCCGTCGCGGTGTCGGCGGCCCGTCCGCGCACTGGGCTCATCGCTCATCCTTTCGCGCGCCCTGGAGTTCGGTGGCCGGCGTCGCCCGCGCCGGCCGGCCTCGCCCGGCGAGGCCGCCGACCGGGCCGTCATGCCCCTCGGCGAACCGGCCAGGCCCTCGGCCGGCCACCCGCCCGGCAGCCGGGCGGGAAGCGCCGCCGCGCCGCCAGGGTGTCGGACGCCTGGCTCGCCCGTTTGGTTGACCGGTCGTCGTCGGGCCGGTGGCCGGGCGGCTGGCCAGCGCACCGGCCGCACGCGGTTCGCCCACCCCCTGCCGGGGGCCCGCCACCGTCATCGGCCCAGCGCCCGCCGGGCCGGCCACGGCGAGGCCGGCTCGGCGGCCCGAGACGATTGATCGCAGACGCGCCACACCTACGCATCGTGCCTGAATTCCCTCGGATCCGCGCCGCCCGCCCGGTCCGGCCCAGGACGCGCGGGGCCGTCCCGCGCCCGCCGGCCGCTACCCCTGCGCCTCGCAGACGGCGGGGGCGGTGTCGTCGGCCAGCTGCGCCTCGGGCAGCGGCGGAGGCGTGCCGCCGAACGCGGGGCAGCGGGACTGGTGGTCGCACCAGCCGCACAGCTTGCTTGGCGTCGCCCGCCAGTCGCCGGTACGGTGCGCCCGCGCGATCGCCGCCCACAGCGCCTGCACCCGCCGCTCGGTCGCCAGCAGGTCGTCGGCGTCCGGGACGACCCGCAGCCACGTCCGGTCTCCCAGGTAGTACAGCCGCAGCTCCCTCGGCACCACCCCGCGGGTCCGCCACAGCAGCAGCGCGTAGAAGCGCATCTGGAACAGCGCCGTGTTCTCGAACGCGGGGCCGGGGGACCGACCCGTCTTGTAGTCGACGACCCGCAGCGCGAGGCCGTCCGCCGTCCGCGCCTCGTCGAGCCGGTCGACGTAGCCGCGCAGCCGCAGCCCCGAGTCCAGCACGTGCTCCACGTACAGCTCCCGGGCGGCCGGCGCGAGCCGGCGCGGGTCCTCCAGCGCGAAGTAGCCGGCGAGCAGCTCGCGCGCGGACGCCAGCCACCCGGCGAGCTCGTCCTCGTCCGCGAACATCGCCGCGAGCTCCGGCTCGCGCGCCCTCAGGTCCGCCCATGCCCCCGGGAGCAGCTCCTCGGCGGCCGCCGGGGTGCGCCCGGCCGGCGGCAGGTCGAACAGCCGCTCCAGGACCGTGTGGACCATCGTCCCGCGCGTCGCCGCCTGGCTCGGCGGCTCGGGCAGCCGGTCGACGACCCGGAAGCGGTACTTCAGCGGGCAGCTGACGAAGTCCGCCGCCCGCGACGGCGACAGCGACCCGATGATCTGGGGCCGCTGCCCCGGCACGGCCGCGGCGGGAGCCGCCGCGGCCGTCGCCGGGCCGGCGGTCCTCGGATCGCCCGGCGCGGGATCGGCCGTCGGGTCAGCGGCGGTGCTCATGGTCGCCACCCTAGGGCGCGCCTGTGACAGATGGGCCGCCGAGGTCCTCCCAGCCAGCGGCACGGCCCCTTCGCCGGAACGGCTCGGCCGGAGACGGAAACGCCCGCCGACGTGGTCCGCGAAACCCTTCCGGTACCGGCCGGACGACGGCGGGGCTCTCCGACAGCTGGCGTGGCCAGCGCCGCCGAATGAGATTCCGATAAGAAACCGGGCGCTACAGGCAATAGACGAAGGCTGATCGGGCGGATCGCCAGAGAGGCGGCCGTAGCATCGGTGACATGGCCGACCAGCCCAACGCAACGGGCCCGAACGCGCAGGCATCCAGCACTCCGCCCGCGCAACGCCCGCCGGGGTTCCGGATCGGGCGGGTCCGCGGCGTCCCGATCTACGTGTCGCCGCTGGCGGTCGTCTTCGCGGTCCTCGTCGCCACGATCTACGCCGACAGGCAGCGGTCCCGGCTCGTCGACCCCAGCGACGCCCTCATCCTGCTGCTGGCCGTCATCACCGCCGTCGGCTTCCTCGTCTCCATCCTGCTGCACGAGATCGGCCACGCGGTGGTCGCCGAGCAGTTCAAACTGCGTGCCCGCTCGGTCACCGTGCACGGTTTCGCCGGCTTCACCCAGCACGAGAAGGAGCCGCAGACGGCCGGGCGGCAGTTCCTGCTCTCCTTCTCGGGGCCGTTCGTCAACGGCGTGCTCGCCGGGCTGTGCTATCTCGGCCTGCTGGGGGTCTCCTCGGACAGCTCGACCGGTGTGGTGCTGCTCGACCTGGGCGTTACGAACCTGTTGCTGTTCGGGTTCAACCTGTTGCCTGGCCTGCCGCTCGACGGCGGCGGGGTGGTCGTCGCCGCGGTCTGGAGGATCACCGGCGACCGGCTGCACGGCCTGCGCGGCGGCGCCTACGGCGGTCTTGGTGTCGCCGGGGCTCTCGCGATCGCGATAGTGTACGCCCCAGAAGACGGTTACCCGATCGGCTCGTTGACCCTCGGCCCAGGTAATGGCCTCTACCGCTTCTACTCCCTGGCTCTCGTCGGCTTCGTCGGCTTCGGCGCCTACCAGTCGCTGCGCGCCGCCGGCCTGCGCGAGAAGCTTCCCGAGCTGCGCGCCGGCCGGCTGATCCGCAAGACGCTGCCGGTGGACGGGTCGGTGCCACTCGCGGAGGCGCTGCGCCATGCCCAGCAGGTCGGCGCCACCGCCGTCTCCGTCGTCGACGCCACGGGCAACCCCATCATGATCATGAACGGGGCGTCGGTGGACGCGATGCCCGAGCATCGCCGCCCCTGGGTCGGCATCTCCGAGGTCAGCAGGACCATCGAGCCGAGCATGATCCTCGACGCGGACCTCACCGGCGAGGAGCTGCTCAACCACATCCAGCGCCACCCCGCGTCGGAGTACCTCGTCACCCAGAACGGCCGGCCCGTCGGCGTGCTCGTCATGGTCGACCTCGTCGCGCGCCTGGACCGGAACGCCGCCCGGCGCATGGTGGGACGGACGCCGGGGCGCCCACCAGTCGGCCGGTAGGCACCCTCTCCACCTGGTTCCGCGCGCCCCGCCGCGGGCCCCGGCCCGTCGGCGGCAGCCGGTAATCTGCCGGGACGTCCCGGGACGAGCGGTCCTGGGCGCGCGGACGCCGCCACCACAGGCAGGCCGTCACCACAGGCAGGAAGGGAACATTTCCCCGTGAGCGAGACCAGCGGTGCCGTCGCCGGCGCGGACGACCACGGCGAGGTGGACAGGCCGGCCGGGGGCGCCTTCGCGGCGGCCTCCCGCCCGACGGGTGAGGCGGCGCACCGGCGCGGGCCGTTCGCGAAGGGAGACCGGGTCCAGCTCACCGACCCCAAGGGCCGCAAGCACACCGTCGTGCTCGAACCGGGCAAGCAGTTCCACACCCACCGCGGCGCTCTCGAGCACGACGCGCTCATCGGCGCCCCCGAGGGGATCGTCGTCACCAGCACCGGCAACACGCCGTACCTGGCGCTGCGGCCGCTGCTGTCCGACTTCGTGCTCGCGATGCCCCGCGGCGCCGCCGTCGTCTACCCCAAGGACGCGGCGATGATCGTCGGCTACGCGGACGTCTTCCCCGGCGCGCGGGTGCTCGAGGCCGGCGTCGGCTCGGGCGCGCTGTCCTGCTCGCTGCTGCGCGCCGTGGGCGACGCCGGCCTCCTCGTCTCGTACGAGCGCCGCGCCGACTTCGCGGCGATCGCCCAGCGCAACATCGAGGCGTTCTTCGGCGCGCCGCACCCGGCCCACCGGCTGCGTATCGGCGACCTGGCCGACGCGGCCGAGACCGACATGGACCGCGTCGTGCTCGACATGCTCGCGCCCTGGGAGGTGCTGCCCGCCGCGGCGCGGGCGCTGGTGCCCGGCGGGGTGCTGTGCGCCTACGTCGCGACCGCCACGCAGCTCTCTCGGACCGTCGAGGCGCTGCGCGAGCACGGCCCGTTCGCCGAGCCGGCCGCGTTCGAGACCATGCTGCGCGACTGGCACCTCGACGGGCTCGCGGTGCGCCCCGAGCACCGGATGATCGGCCACACCGGCTTCCTGGTCACCGCCCGCCGCCTGGCCGACGGCGTCACCGCCCCGCCCCGCCGCCGCCGCCCCGCCAAGGGCGCCCTGGCCGAGGCCGAGGCCCCCACCCCCGAGGCCCCTCCGCAGGAGTCCGCGGAGGGCTGACGCCCAGCCACGGTTGGGATGTGGTTCAGGTCGGAGTCGGACCGGGTCGGGCGGGAAGGTTGTTTCTGGTTCGCTCCGTGCGGGCACGGCGCTACGGCCCCTTACTCGCTTCGCTCCCAAGGGACCTCCGCGCCGTGTCCTCCTGCGCTCACGTGCCCTTCGGCGACCTCGCTGCGGCCCAGCTCACGTCGCTTCGCTCGTGAGCTGGGCCTCCGCGAGGTGCGCCTCCGGGCCAGCCCGGTGGCGTTGCGCCGCAGCGTCGCCAGTTCGGGTTCGGCCGCCGGCCGGCCGTGATCCCCGGCACGAGCGCAGCGAAGTGCCCAACGGCACCAGCCTCATACCGGATTCCGCAACGCTCCAGCGCACGATGACCGTGCTGGGCGCGGAGGCGCGCCTCGCGGAGGCCCGACCCCGGAGCGAAGCGAACGGGGCCGGGCCGCAGCGAGGTCGCCGGAGCGCCCGTGAGCGCAGGAGGACGGCGCGCGGAGGTCCCGTGGGAGCGAAGCGAGTACGGGGCCGTAGCGCGCCGCCCGGACGGAGCGAACCGGAAACAACCTTCTCGACCGGCCCGGTCCGACTCCCACCCCGTGCCCACGCGGGAGCGAACCAGAAACAACCTTCCCGCCCGACCCGGTCCGACTCCGTCCCTGGCCCGAGGCTTGTCCGGAGCGAACCAGCGACAACCTTCCGCCCCGACCCGAAACTTGGGAGCCCGGTCCCGGGTCGGGTCAAGTCCCTCTCAGCTGGCGAGGCGTGGACCCGGCGGGCAGAGTGGGGACCCATGCGGCACGGGAGGCGGGCCTCAGGAGCCCGGGCCGGCTTCCAGGGTGCCGTCGGGCCGTTCCACGTAGATGCAGTCGCCGGGGCACTCGTCGGCCGCGTCGACCACCGCGTCGATAAGTGGGAGCGGAATCACTACTCGGGCGCCCGGCTGGGTCAGCAGCTCGCCCTCGTCGCTCTTGACGTACGCGAGGCCATCGATGTCGTGTTCGAACACGGATGGTGCCCGGGTGACGCACAAGCCGTCACCGGTGCACGCCCCCTGGTCGATCCGCACCCGAAGCCCGGCCGAGACACCCGAGTTCGAAGGAGTTGCCACGCGGCTCCGATCGTCTGTCACCATGGCACCGTAACCCGCTGTTTACGGCAAAGCCTGGTCGTACTTGCGGACCTTGCCTGTCAGCGGCGGTCACAACGGTAGTGTTGGGTGCGTCCCGGTCAGCACGGGGGAGGTGGAGGCGCGGTGTCCGATCCCCGCTCGGGCTCTGGTTCCGATGGGAGCACGGGTCGTCCTGGTGATGCCGAAGCGGCACGAACGTCGGCATACCAGAAGGAAGTGCACGAACTCACGACGCAGGTCGCCTTCCTCGAGGAGGAAGTGGCCATGTTGCGACGGCGGCTGTCAGAGTCGCCCCGGCAGGTCCGGGTGTTCGAGGAACGTCTCGCTGAGATCCAGTCGGACCTGGCGAGCGCCACGGCACACAACGAGAAGCTGGTGGCCACCCTCCGGGAGGCACGTGACCAGATCGTCACGCTCAAGGAGGAGGTCGACCGGCTCGCGCAGCCGCCGAGCGGCTACGGGATCTTCCTGAACCCGTACGACGACGGCACGGTCGACGTGTTCACCCAGGGCCGAAAGCTCCGGGTGACGGTCTCGCCGAACGTCGACATCGACGGGCTGCGCCCAGGCCAGGAGGTCATGCTCAACGAGGCTCTCAACGTCGTCGAGGTGCGGGCCTGGGAGCGGCACGGCGAGATCGTGCTGCTCAAGGAGATCCTCGAGAGCGGCGACCGGGCGCTCGTCATCGGGCACACCGACGAGGAGCGGGTGGTCATGTTGGCCCAGCCGCTGATCGACGGTCCGGTGCGCGCGGGCGACTCGCTGCTCATCGAGCCGCGCAGCGGTTACGCCTTCGAGCGGATCCCCAAGTCCGAGGTCGAGGAGCTCGTCCTGGAGGAGGTCCCCGACATCGGCTACGAGCAGATCGGTGGCCTCAAGGGCCAGATCGAGTCGATCCGCGACGCGGTCGAGCTGCCGTTCCTGTACAAGGAGCTGTTCGTCGAGCACAAGCTCAAGCCCCCGAAGGGCGTGCTGCTCTACGGCCCGCCAGGCTGCGGCAAGACGCTCATCGCCAAGGCCGTCGCCAACTCGCTCGCCAAGAAGGTCGAGGCGCAGAGCGGCGGCGGCAGCGGCCGGGCGTTCTTCCTCAACATCAAGGGCCCCGAGCTGCTCAACAAGTACGTCGGCGAGACCGAGCGGCAGATCCGGCTGGTCTTCCAGCGGGCGCGTGAGAAGGCGTCCGAGGGCATGCCGGTCATCGTGTTCTTCGACGAGATGGACTCGATCTTCCGCACCCGCGGCTCGGGCGTGTCCTCCGACGTCGAGAACACGATCGTCCCGCAGCTGCTCGCCGAGATCGACGGCGTCGAGCTGCTGGAGAACGTGATCGTCATCGGCGCCTCGAACCGTGAGGACATGATCGACCCGGCCATCCTGCGCCCCGGCCGGCTCGACGTGAAGATCAAGGTCGAGCGGCCCGACGCCGAGGCGGCCAAGGACATCTTCGCCAAGTACGTCCTGCCCGATCTGCCGCTGCACCCGGACGACGTGGCCGAGAACGGCGGCAGCCCCGAGGCCACCGTCCAGGCGATGATCCAGCGGACCGTCGAGCGGATGTACTCCGAGAGCGAGGACAACCGCTTCCTCGAGGTCACCTACGCCAACGGCGACAAGGAGGTCCTGTACTTCAAGGACTTCAACTMCGGCGCCATGATCGAGAACATCGTGGCCCGCGCCAAGAAGATGGCGGTCAAGGAGCTCATCGAGGGCGGCGTCAAGGGCATCCGGATGCAGCACCTGCTCCAGGCCTGCATGGACGAGTTCAAGGAGAACGAGGACCTCCCGAACACGACCAACCCGGACGACTGGGCACGCATCTCCGGCAAGAAGGGCGAGCGGATCGTCTACATCCGCACCCTGGTGACCGGCACCAAGGGCACCGAAGCCGGCCGTTCCATCGACACCATCGCCAACACAGGTCAGTACCTGTAGAAGCACCCCGAGGCCGGTCCGCCCCCGCATCCACCGGGGACGGGCCGGCCTCGCGCGTTCCGCGGTAGGAGCAGCCCCGTCGCACAGCGAGAAAACTGGGCCGCCGTCTGGCCGACCAACCGRCCGCCGACGGCCTAGGCTGGCAGAGTGAGCGTTCGCCGGATCATGGGTGTGGAGACCGAGTACGGCGTATCGGTGCCTGGTCAGCCCAACACCAACCAGATGCTCGCCTCGTCGTTGGTGGTGAACTCGTATGCCAACCGGACGACCAGCGGCGGCAGCCGGGCCCGCTGGGACTTCGAGGAGGAGTCCCCGCTGCGGGACGCCCGTGGCTTCGAGATGCCGCGCGAGCCCGTCGTCGACCCGTCCGCGCCCGCCAACGAGGACGACCTGGGCCTCGCGAACGTCATCCTGACCAACGGCGCCCGGTTCTACGTCGACCACGCCCATCCCGAGTACTCCGCCCCCGAGTGCACCAACCCCCGCGACGTGGTGCTCTGGGACAAGTCCGGCGAGCGGGTCATGGCCGAGGCCGCGCGCCGGGCCCTGCACATCCCCGGGACCGCCCCGGTGCACCTCTACAAGAACAACACCGACAACAAGGGCGTCTCCTACGGTTGCCACGAGAACTACCTCATGGCCCGGTCGACCCCGTTCGGTGAGATCGTCCGCAACCTCACCCCGTTCTTCGTCACCCGCCAGGTCTTCTGCGGCGCCGGCCGCGTCGGCGTCGGCGTCGACGGCCGCACCGCCGGCTACCAGCTCAGCCAGCGCGCCGACTTCTTCGAGGTCGAGGTCGGGCTCGAGACCACCCTGAAGCGCCCCATCATCAACACCCGCGACGAGCCGCACGCCGACCCGGAGAAGTACCGCCGGCTGCACGTCATCATCGGCGACGCGAACATGAGCGAGATCGCCACCTACCTCAAGGTCGGCACCACCGCGCTCGTCCTGTCGATGATCGAGGACGGCTGGCTCACCGTCGACCTGTCCGTCGACGGGCCGGTCGCCGCGCTGCGGGCCGTCTCCCACGACCCGGGCCTGCGCCACCTGGTCACCCTGCGCGACGGGCGGAAGATGACCGCCGTCCAGCTGCAGATGGAGTACCTCGAGCAGGCCCGCAAGTACGTCGAGGACCGCTACGGCACGGACGCCGACGCGCAGACCGTCGACATCCTCGCCCGCTGGGAGTCCGTCCTCACCCGGCTCGAGGACGACCCGATGACGCTGTCCCGCGAGCTCGACTGGGTGGCCAAGCTCGCCATCGCCGAGGGCTACCGCACCCGCGACAACCTGCCCTGGAACGACCCGCGGCTTCAGCTCGTGGACCTGCAGTACCACGACGTCCGCCCCGACAAGGGCCTCTACAACCGGCTCGTCGCCCGCGGCCGGATGGACCGGCTCGTCACCGAGGAGCAGGTCGTCGAGGCGATGACCGAGCCGCCGGTGGACACCAGGGCCTACTTCCGCGGCCGCTGCCTCGCGCAGTACCCGCAGCAGGTCGCCGCCGCCAGCTGGGACTCGGTCATCTTCGACATCGGACGCGACTCCCTGCAGCGCGTCCCGACGCTGGAGCCGCTGCGCGGCACCAAGAGCCACGTCGGCGCCCTGCTGGAGCGCTGCCGCACCGCTGCCGAGCTCGTCGACGCCCTCTCCGGCAAGTAACCCCCCGGCTCCAACCCGATCCAAGAGCGAAGCCCCGGGCCATCTCGGCCCGGGGCTTCGCGTCTTCCACGCCCAGCGCCGGCGCCCTGTAGGCCGTTGTCAGGAGCCCACAGCGCCGTGGGGCGCGCTGGGCCGTGCCATGACAGGGTGGTGACGGCGCTGCCCCTGCGCGCTCCGTGGCCGCCGCGGTGGGCCGCGCGATGCCCTGGCGGGACCGTGACGTGGCGGAATGGCGGCGGCCGAGGGTGGGTAGTCCAGGTTGCGCCGAGGGCGGACGGGCCGGACGGAGGCCGGCGTTCGTGATGAAGTGGTGCTCTCTCGATCCGCCGAAACTGGTCGGTGGGCCGGGATAGTGTGATCGCAGGCGACGAAGCCCGGGCTGGTCGACGACATGACTGGCCATCGGCACCGCCGACGCGGACAGCTCGCCAGATGCCAGCTTGGTCCGGACATCGACCAGAGCAGGGCCTGGCGGCGGCGTCGGCACGGACGGGCGGCGCACGGGCGCCGGCCGCGACGACAGGAGGCAGTCATGCCGAGCAAGGACACCAGCGGGGGCCAGACCCACGGCAGCAGGCGCGACGACGAGACCGAGGAGGTCGAGGTAGAGGAGCGTTCCGCCTCAGACCTCAAGGAGCGCCACGAGAAGCTGTCCGAAGACGTGGACTCGCTCTTGGACGAGATCGACGACGTTCTCGAGGAAAACGCCGAGGAGTTTGTCCGCGGCTACGTACAAAAAGGCGGAGAGTAACTGATCCACTACTGTATGTAGCTGATCGGCCGGCACGCGATCTGGTCGGGATACGCGTGTTTGCGCAGGTCGGGGGTCGGTGTACATATGCGACATGATCGAAAAAGCGTGTCGCGACTGTGGCGTCGAGAAACCTGTTGATCAGTTTCATCGTGACCCGAAGGCCAGAGATGGCCGACATGGCTACTGCATCGAGTGTTTCCGTCGGCGTGGTCGGGAGCGGTACTACAGGCGGAAGGCGGGTGACCTCACGCATCTCGGCCGGACTCGTCCTCTTGCGTCGGATGGGTTCCGTATCTGTCCGGACTGCGGTGAGCGCAAGCCCGCCTCGGAGTTCGCCGCGAAGAAGAACGCGGCGGATGGCCTGCACACCTACTGCCGGCCGTGTAACAACGCCCGGTCGTATGCGAGTGACCGACGGCTGCACGGCAGCACGCGGGGCCGCGCGCTTCGGAGGCGGTACCGCATGACAGAGCAGGACGTCGCGGCGAGGGTCGCGGAGCAGGACGGGCTGTGCGCGATCTGTCGGGAGCGACCGGCCGTGCACGTGGATCACGACCACCGCGCCGGCTGGGTCCGCGGCGTTCTGTGTTTCACCTGCAACGTCGGGCTCGGCACGTTCGACGACTACGAGCGTCGTCTGCGGCTCGCGTCGTGCTACCTCCGACGATGGCGGCACCGCATCTCGCCAGCGTTGGAGGATCCGGGAGTCCGGGTCTGCGGATGCTGCGGAAAGCGAAGACGGGTAGCGGACTTCGCTGCCCGCCGAGCGGAGCGTTCCGTCGGTGGAGACGGTCTCCAGCCGGTCTGCGCCGAATGCCTCAGGGCGCGCTGGCACGGTGGACCTGCGGCGTGGTACGGCGATGTCGTGGGTGTCCGCATCCGGCGACGGTTCGGTCTGACGGAGGCACAGGCTGACGCGCTGGTCGCCTCCCGCGGCGGGTTGTGTGCCGTCTGCCGGGTTGGTCCGCCGGAACACGTGGACCACGACCACGCGACTGGCAGGATCCGTGGCATCTTGTGCTTCACCTGCAACACCGGGATGGGCAACTTCGGGGACGACCCGAACCGCCTGCTGCTGGCGGCGAACTACTTGAAGGGGGATGCGTGCCGGATCCAACTAGTGGTGTAGCTGGGCGTCTACCGTCCGTGTTCATGATGCCGGGAACGTCGTCGTTCACCGAGTTCCTGTCGCTCGCGTCGCCCGACCTGCTGCCCGGTAACCGGCAACAGCTGCCGGGGCCGGCGATCGAGGTCGCRCACGGGACGACGATCGTGGCGGTGACCTTCCCCGGTGGCGTGATCATGGCCGGTGACCGCCGGGCGACCCAGGGGAACCTGATCGCGACCAGGGACGTGGAGAAGGTGTTCCACGCGGACGAGTACTCGGCGGTCGGCTACGCCGGCACCGCTGGCGTCGGCGCGGACCTGATCAAGCTGTTCCAGGTCGAGCTGGAGCACTACGAGAAGATCGAGGGCGCGGTCCTCAGCCTGGACGCGAAGGCGAACCGGCTCGGCTTCATGGTGAAGGGCAACCTGCCGATGGCCCTGCAGGGCCTGGCGGTGGTCCCGCTGTTCGCCGGCTACGACCTCGACAGCGGCGCCGGGCGGATCTTCTCGTACGACATCGCGGCGGCCCGCTCCGAGGAGAAGGGCTTCCACTCGATCGGCTCCGGCTCGTTGTTCGCCCGGGGCGCGCTGAAGAAGCTCTACAAGGATGACCTGTCGGAGGAGCGCGCCGTCCGGATCAGTCTGGAGGCGCTCTACGATGCGGCGGACGACGACTCGGCGACCGGTGGGCCGGACATGGCCCGGCGGATCTTCCCGGTGGTCGCGACCGTCACGGCCGACGGGTTCCGGCGGTACGCCGACGACGAGGTGGGTGCCGTGGTGGACGCCCTCGTCGCCGACCGCATGACGAACCCTGGAGGATGACGTGACCATGCCGTTCGGCGGCTACGCAAGCCCGGAGCAGTGGGTCCGGGACAAGTCCGAGTACGCCCGCAAGGGCATCGCCCGGGGCCGCAGCGTCGTGATCGTCACCTATGCGGACGGCATCCTGTTCGTGGCCGAGAACCCGTCCGCGACGCTGCACAAGATCAGTGAGGTGTACGACCGGATCGCGTTCGCCGCGGTCGGCAAGTACAACGAGTTCGAGAACCTGCGGACGGCCGGCATCCGGCTGACCGACATGAAGGGCTACACCTACGACCGGCGGGACGTGACCGGCCGGGCGCTGGCGAACGCCTACGCGCAGACCCTCGGCGCGATCTTCACGGAGTCGGTCAAGCCGTACGAGGTGGAGATCGTCGTCGCGGAGGTCGGGCAGACGCCGGAGTCTGACCAGATCTACCGGCTGACCTATGACGGCTCGATCGCCGACGAGCGGGGCTTCGTGGCGATCGGCGGCCAGTCCGAGCAGGTGAACACGTCGCTGCGCGAGCACCACACCGCCGGTGAGCCGCTGGCGGCGGCGCTGCGGGTCGCGGTGACGGCGCTCACCGCCGGCGTCCAGCCCGGTCCCGGCGCGGCGGCGGCCAACGGCGAGCGGGTGCTCACGTCGGCCAACCTGGAGGTGGCGGTGCTCGACCGCACCCGGGCGCGCCGCCAGTTCAAGCGCATCATCGGCGCCCAGCTCGAGGGCCTGCTCGCGGAGACGGCCGCCGCGGCGGACTGACGGAAGAGGTCATGGCACGGGAGATCCCCGCCGGTCCGCGGACGCGGACCGGCGGGGATCTCTTTTTGGTGCCTGCGGCGCCGTCGCCCGGCTATGCCGCCTTGGTCGCGTGCTCGTCCAGGAACGCGAGGGCGCGGGACCAGGCGTCGGCGGCGGCCTCGGGCCGGTAGATGGCGGCTCGGTCGTCGCTGTGGAAGGCGTGGCCGGCTCCGGGGTAGGAGACCAGCTCGGTGGGGACCGGCGCCTTGGCCGCCGCGTCCCGCAGCGCGTTGATCTCCGCCAGGGTGATCAGCGCGTCCTCCTCCCCGTAGAGGCCGAGCCACGGGCTCCGCAGCGCCGGGGCGAGCTCGACGAGCGGCGCGACACCGTCCCAGTAGGGCGTGCTGACGGCGCCGCCGTAGAACGAGACCGCGGCGGCCAGCGGTGCCCGGGTGGAGGCGGCGAGCGCGACGGTGCCGCCCATGCAGAAGCCGATGATCGCGCGGTTGGCCTCGCCGACGCCGGCGGTGCCCAGGTAGGCGAGGGCGGCGTCGACGTCGGCGGCGATCTCCGGGCCGGTGAACGCGAGCATGTCGGTGGCCGCGGTCGGCCAGCCGCCCACCGCGGGGGTCTCGGCGATCCCCTGGCGGTGGTAGAGGTGCGGCGCCGCGGCGAGCCAGCCGGCGGCGGCGAGCCGCTCGCAGACGGAGCGCAGGTACGGGGTGATGCCGCGGGCGTCGTGGACGACGACGACGCCGCCGCGCGGCGTCCCGGCGGGGGCGCGGACGGTCAGCGGCGCGCCGCCGGGGGTCGTGACCTCGGTAGGCGTGTCGTGGGCAGGGGACATGGCCCTATCGTCCCCGCTTCGGGGCGCCGATGGCGGCCCGGGCGGCCGAGCGGGGCCTGCGCCTGCGCCTGCGCGAGCGGCGCACGGAGCCGGGCGAGGTCGTCCGGCGGGATGTCGGCGTTGCCCCGCGGCGTCGGCGGCGGGCGTCGGATCCGTTATCCGGCCCTCTGCCGGGACTCTGCCGCCGGTTCGCGGCGACACGCCGCGAGGCGCGTGCGCACGCCGGCCCGCTGCCACAGGATCGGCGCGGACGGTAGCGGACGGTGATGGTGGTGGGTGCCTGGCAGGACGGGCATGCCGCGGGCGGGAGGGGCCGGGTGCTGACGGGCGAGGGGAACGACCCCGGCGGGGGCGGCGAGCGGGGCTCGGTGCCCGGCCCGGATGGTGGCCGCGGCGGTCCGCGCCACCGCGCGCCCGGCAGGACGACGGGACCGGGGGGCGTCCGCGGCCGGGGCACGGGCCCCCGCGGTCCGCGCGCGGAGCCGGCGTGGGCCGTGCCGGAGCCGTACGCACCGGGCCAGCTGGGGCAGCCGGGGGCAGGCCCCTACGCGGCCGGGCCGCACGCGGGACCATATGGCCCGCACCGGGCGGACGGGGCGGACGGGGCGGGCCCAGCGGCACGGGCCACGGACGGCCCCGGGCGGCAGGCGCGCCGGCTCGTCGTGCTCGTCGTCGGCATGGCCGTGCTGGTAGGTGTGCTGACCAGCCTTTATGGGTGGACCGTCACCAGCCTGCGCCCGCGCTCCCTGCCGGTGCTGGCGGCCGGCCCGGCCGAGGCGGCGAAGGCGCTCGCCGAGCAGCTGTCGGACACGGAGCCGGGGGCGCTGCGGGTCCGGGTGGTCGCCGACGGCGACGCCGCCGACGCGGCGCTGCGCGCCCGCGAGGCCTATGCCGCGTTCGTGATCGGGCCGAGCGGGCTGTCGCTGCACGTCGCGTCGGCCGCGAGCCCGGCCGTGTCGGAGGCGATGCAGCACGGCATCACCCAGGTCGCGCCGAACGCCGAGATCCCGGTGGTGGACGTGGTGCCGAACGCGCCGGCCGACCACGTCGGCGGCGGGCTGTCGGCCGGCTACCTGCCGCTGGTCCTGGTGGTCGCCGCCGGCGGGGTGCTGCTCGCGCGGTCGACCTCGCGCCGCGGCGCGAGGCTCGCGGGGCTCGTCGCCCTCGCCGTGGCGACGGGGGCGTCCGGGGCCGCGGCGCTGCGCTATGGGCTAGACGTGCTGCCCGGCTCGTACCTGGCGGCGGCCGGGGTGCTGACGCTGCTGTCGCTCGCGGTGGCCGGCACGGTGCTGGGGCTGGGCGCCAGGGCGGGGACGGCGGGGCTCACCGGCGGGTTCGTGCTGTTCGTGGTCGCGGCCGCGCTGTCGGCCTGGTCGTCGGCGCCGGAGATGATGCCGGCCCCGTGGGGCGGCCTCGGGCAGCTGACCCCGCCGGGCGCCGGCGTGACGCTGCTGCGGTCGGCGGCCTACTTCCGGGGCGCCGGCGGCGGGGACCCGGCGGCGGTGCTGACGGTGTGGGCGGCGCTCGGGGTCGCCCTGGTCATGGTCGGCGACACGCGGGGCTGGCTCGGTGGCGCCCGGCGCGCCGAGACGCGGGACGAGGACGACGACGAGGCGGTGGGCTTCCCCGGCATCCCCGTGCCGGTTCCCGCCTCGGCGCCGGCGCCGGTCGTGCCCGCGCCGTCGGCGGGCGCGTGGGCCGGGGCGGAGAGCTCGGCCCGGACGATGCCACCGGCCGGCCCACCGGCCCGCTGAAGGGCCGCACGGCAGCGCCGCCCGGCCCGCACCGCAGCACGGCGGCTCGCTCGGCGGCCGCACGCCGGCCAGCCGTGGCCGGCGTGGCCCTGGGTTGACGGCCCGCCCCGCTTGCCCGGGAGGACAACGCCAGGCGGCTCGGAGCCTGCCGTGAGCCTTCGGCGGGCCGGTCGGCCGTGCGCGCGGGTAGCCGTCGCGAGGAATGGGCGCGCAGGTCGCCGGGCGTAGCCGAAATGGCGAGTTTTCTGACGGTTCGTGACGCGGGCCGGCCCGGCGTGGCGAATTCCGGGAGCCGGCGCGTGCTTCCGGCCGCGCGGAGACGGCGACGCGCATAGGGTCCAGGTGTGGATCGCCGCATCTTCGGCCTGGAGAACGAGTACGGCGTCACCTGCGTGTTCCGGGGCCAGCGGCGGCTGAGCCCGGACGAGGTGGCCCGGTACCTGTTCCGGCGGGTCGTGTCCTGGGGCCGCAGCAGCAACGTCTTCCTGAAGAACGGGGCGCGTCTCTACCTGGACGTGGGCAGCCATCCCGAGTACGCGACGCCGGAATGCGACTCCGTGCCCGACCTCGTCACCCACGACAAGGCCGGGGAGCGCATCCTGGAGGGCCTGCTGGTGGAGGCCGAGCGGCGGCTGCGCGAGGAGGGCATCGCCGGCGACATCCACCTGTTCAAGAACAACACGGACTCGGCGGGCAACAGCTACGGCTGCCACGAGAACTATCTGGTCGGCCGGCACGGCGAGTTCTCCCGGCTCGCCGACGTGCTGGTCCCGTTCCTCGTGAGCCGGCAGATTCTCTGCGGGGCCGGCAAGGTGCTGCAGACGCCGCGCGGCGCGGTGTACTGCATCTCCCAGCGGGCCGAGCACATCTGGGAGTCGGTGTCGAGCGCGACGACCAGGTCGCGCCCGATCATCAACACCCGCGACGAGCCGCACGCGGACGCGGAGCGCTTCCGCCGGCTGCACGTCATCGTCGGCGACTCGAACATGTCCGAGACGACGATGCTGCTCAAGGTCGGCGCGACGGACCTGGTGCTGCGCATGGTCGAGGCGGGCGTCGTGCTGCGCGACATGACGCTGGAGAACCCGATCCGGGCCATCCGCGAGGTCAGCCACGACATGACCTGCCAGCGCAAGATCCGGCTGGCGAACGGGCGGGAGGTCAGCGCGCTCGACATCCAGCGGGAGTACTACGCCAAGGCGGTGGAGTTCGTCGACCGCCGTGGCGGCGACGCGGTCGCGAAGCGGGTGCTCGACCTGTGGGGCCGCACCCTGCTGGCGATCGAGACCGAGGACCTGGAGCTGGTCGCCCGCGAGATCGACTGGGTGACGAAGTACGTGCTCATCGATCGTTTCCGTGCCCGTCACGACGTGTCGCTGGCCTCGCCGCGGGTCGCCGAGCTCGACCTGAAGTACCACGACATCCACCGCGACCGCGGGCTGTACTACCGGATGGAGAAGGCGGGCCTCGTCGAGCGGGTCACCCGTGACCTGGACATCTTCGAGGCGAAGTCGAAGCCGCCGCAGACCACCCGGGCGCGGCTGCGCGGCGAGTTCATCAAGCGGGCGCAGGAGAAGCGCCGCGACTTCACCGTCGACTGGGTCCACCTCAAGCTCAACGACCAGGCCCAGCGCACGGTCCTGTGCAAGGACCCGTTCCGCTCCGTCGACGACCGCGTCGACAAACTGATCGCGAGCATGTGACGAAAGGCGTGCCGAGGCCGAAGTCCTCGCACGCCTTTCGTCCATAGCGCGGTCGCGACGCACGGCGTGGTACGGCCGAGTTCGGGCGTGGGCCGACGGACGGCCCTGGTCTCGTTCGCCGTGCCTGATGTGGGCGGCTGCCCGTGTTTCGGGCTTCCTGGCCGGTCGTCCCACGGGCGATGGGGTCGGGGGTCTGGCGGGGGAGCGTTGTGGGGGCGGTGGCCTGGCGGTATTGGGTGCCGGCGGTGGTGGCGAAAGGATTTCGGGCTCTGCGAGGATGCCTCCGGATCTGGTCGGCACCCCCGACGCCTCGCCGAGAGGCGCGCCGGCGGATCGTCCACATCATCCGCAGCCTCCCCGTAAGGACGCACCCTCCCGTGACGACGAGTCCTCGCCCCGCGCCCACCCGTCCGTTCGCGCCGCTGGCCGCCGCGGCTGGTTCCCGCGGCCTGGGGCACGGTCGACGGGCCGTCGCCGGCTGCGCCGTGGCGGTGGCCCTGCTGGGCGCCGCCGTCGCCGGGTGCGACGCGAGTACCGCCCCCGACGGCACCGCCGCGGCCCCGGTGGCGACGAAGGCGCCGGTCACCGAGGCGCCGACCGTGCTGCCAGTCGTGGGAAACCCGACGAACCTGACGGTCGAGCCGGCCGTCGGTGCCGGCGCGGGCCTGCCGCCCACGACGCTGACCGTGAAGGACCTGGTCGTCGGGCAGGGCGCCCCGGCGGGCATCGACAGCACCGTGACGGTCAACTACACGGGCGTCCTGTGGAACACCGGCGAGAAGTTCGACGCCTCCTGGACCCAGGGCCAGCCGGCGACGTTCCCGCTCTCCGGCGTCATCGCCGGTTTCGCCCAGGGCATCGGCGGCAGCGTCAAGGACAGCGTCGAGGGCATGCGCGTGGGCGGCCGGCGGATGATCGTCATCCCGCCCGCGCTGGGTTACGGCCCGCAGGGCGGCAGCGGTCCGATCAAGGTCGACGACACGATCGTGTTCGTCGTCGACCTGCTCGACGTGGCGGACTCCGGGGCCGCGGGCGCGACCGCCGCCCCGACGGACGCGGCGACGGGCACGCCGACCGCCACGCCCACGGATCCCACGGCCAGCAGCTGACCGGCGCGGGTGCCCTTCCACGTTTCCAGCCGGACGGCCAACCAGCACCCATGGGCCGGCCATCGCGGCCCCCAGCGGGCCGCAACAGGCGGCATAATACGGACCCCTGGGAGCCCGTGGCGGGCGCGCGTCGAACTGCTGTGCGGCCGGGCGTCCCGGTTGCCCTGACGGCGGATAACCTCACCGGGTGTGTCCCGTCGACGGCTGGAGCGGCTGCTCAACCTGACGATGTGCCTGATGGCGACGTCGAGGTTCCTGACCGTGTCCGAGATCGGCGACATGGTCGAGGGCTACGAGCCGGGCCATGACGGCGACGAGCACGAGGCGTTCCGGCGGATGTTCGAGCGGGACAAGCAGTACCTGCGCGACCTGGGCATCCCGCTGGAGACCGGGTCCGACTCCTACGGTGACGAGGTCGGGTACCGGATCCGCCGCGACGACTACGCGCTGCCGGAGGTCCGGCTGACCCCGGACGAGGCGGCGGCGCTGGCGCTCGCCACCCGGCTGTGGTCGACCGCGTCGCTGGCGGCGCCCGCGGCGAGCGCGCTGCGCAAGCTCGCCGCGGGGGGCGCCGCGACCAGCCCGGGGCTTGGCCCCGGCCCGCCCGGTGAGGCCCCGGCCAGGGCGGCCGGGGCGCCGGGGCCGGCGGAGCTGTTCGGCCTCGACGGGCTCGAGCCGCGCGTCGACGCCGCCGAGGCGGCGTTCGAGCCGTGCCTGGCCGCCGTCCAGGAGCGCCGCGCCGTGCGCTTCCCGTACCGCAAACCGGGAGAGGCGGAGCCGGCGGAACGCCTCGTCGAGCCGTGGGGTGTGCTGTCCTGGCGCGGCCGCTGGTACCTGGCCGGGCATGACCGTCGCCGCGGCGCGCCCCGCGTGTTCCGCCTGTCCCGGGTCACCGGCCCGGTGCGCCCGGTGGGCCCCGCGGGCGCGGTCGCGGTGCCGCCGGGGGTGGACCTGCGGGCGATGGTGACGATGTCGTCGTCGTCCGTCCCCGACCGGGTGCGCACGGCGACGCTCGCGGTCCGGGTCGGCGCCGGCCACGCGCTGCGCCGCCGGGGCCGCCCCGCCGCGGTGCCCGGCCCGGCCGGCACCACCGGCCCGGCCGGCGTCCCCACCCAGGTGGGGGAGGCCGGCGAGGCGCGCCCCGGGGTCGGCGCGGACATGGACGTGCTGCGGATCGGCTTCGCCGACGTCGAGCGGATGGCCCGCTGGGTGGCGGGCTACGGCGCCGACGTCGTCGTCCTGGACCCGCCGGACGTGCGCGCCGAGGTCGTCCGCCGGCTGCGCGCCGCCGCCGGTGGCGCGGCGGCCTCGGCCTCCCTCCCGACGGCCGCGCCGGAGGGTGGCGCCGGCATGGCCGGCGGCGCCGGCTCCTCGGCCCCCGTGGCGCTGGCGGAAGCGGGCGGCAACGGCGGCGGGCGGCGGCGGGCCGACGGGCCGGTGGCGGGCCGGCCGGCGGGTGAGGCGCCGTCGGAGGACCGGCTGTCCCGCCTGCTGGCGCTGGTGCCGTGGCTGCGCGCCCGGCCGGGGATCTCCGTCGACGCCGCCGCCGCGGCGTTCGGGATCACCGCCCGCCAGTTGCGCGACGACCTGGACCTGCTGTTCATCTGTGGCCTGCCCGGGGGCGCGCCCGGTGACCTGATCGACATCAGCTACGAGGGCGGGCAGATCACCGTCGTCGACCCGCAGACCCTGGACCGGCCGCTGCGCCTGACCGTGGACGAGGCGACCGCCCTGGTCGTCGCCGCGCGGGCGCTCGCCGACCTGCCGGGGCTCGCCGGCCGGGAGGCGCTGGAACGGGYGGTCGAGCGGGTGGAGGAGGCGATCGGCAGCCGCCCGACGGAGCGGGTCGGCGTCCAGCTCGACCCGCCGAACGAGGTGCTGACCGTGCTGCAGCGGGCCCTGCGGGAGCGGCGCCGGGTGCACCTGCGTTACCTGGTCTGGTCGCGCGACGAGCTCACGGAGCGCGACGTCGACCCGATGCGGCTGCTGTCGATGGACGGGCACTGGTACCTGGAGGGCTGGTGCCACCGTGCCGAGGCGGTGCGGATGTTCCGCCTGGACTCCATCGTCGGCGGCGCGGCGGGCGTGCGGGTGCTCGACGAGCGGGCGGCCCCGCCGCCGGACGCGGCGGTCCGCGACGTCAGCGCCGGGGTGTTCACCCCGGGCCCGGGTGACCTGCTGGCCGTCGTCGACCTGTCCGCCTCGGCCCGCTGGGCGGCCGACCACTACCCCGTCGAGTCGACCTCGGAGCTGCCGGGCGGCGGCCTGCGCATGACCCTGTACGCCACCGGGACGGCGTGGCTGCGCCGCCTGCTGCTCGGCCTCGGCGGCGACGCCAGGGTCATCGGCCCCCCGACCCTCGTCACGGAGATCCACGACGCCGCGACCAAGGCCCTCACGGCCTACGACGACACGGCCTCGCCCTGACCGGCGCGCGGGTAGGGTGATCGGTCATGCCGTGGGTTCTGGTCGACGTCGCGCTGATCGTCGGGTCGCTCCTGCTGCTCGTGCTGTGCGCCCTGGCCGTGTGGCGCAAGGTCCGCGTGGCGCGGTCCACGGCGGGCGAGCTGAAGGAGCGGGTGTCCGGCCTGTCGGCCGAGACCACGGCCCTGTCGGCCCGGCTCGACACCGCCGAGGTCTCGGCCCGGCTCGCCGAGCGATCCACGGCGGGCTGACCGGCCGGTCCGCGCCCGGTGATCCGCGGCGGTCATTTCGCCGCTCTGGCCGTAAATTTCCGCGGATGACGCTATGTGGCCTGACCAGGCAGGACAGTGACACAGGAGCTGATCGGCTGGCTTCATCGGCCGGAAGACGCAGGTAAACGGTTTCCAGGCTCATTCCGTCATCTGTGGGTTACCTGGCTGTTGTCTGTTCCGACCTATGCTCTCGTCGTAACATCAGGCTCGCACCGGTCGCCGTACCGGTCATCGGACACCGGAGGACGTCAGCCATGCCGAACCTGGGTACGACCGAGATCATCATTATCGCGATCGTCGTTCTGGTCCTGTTCGGGGCGAAGAAGCTGCCCGAGGCGTCGCGGTCACTCGGGCGCTCCCTGCGGATCTTCAAGGCGGAGACGAAGGGCCTGCGCGAGGACGACGCGACCCCGACCCCGGCGCCGTCACCGAAGCCGATCGCCACCCCGGCGGCGGAGCTGGAGTCGTCCGAGGTCGACGCGCTGCGCAAGCGGGTCGCGGAGCTCGAGCGCGACGCCGCGACGGCCCCGTCGTCCAACGGTGTCGGCCCGGTCGAGGCCCAGCAGCAGCACTGACCCTCGCGTGCCGCAACGGCACGAGACCCGGGCCGGCGGTATCCCGTGGACCCACGTCCCCGACCCAGTGAGCAGGAGCGGCCCGAACGTGCCTGGCATCCCCTCGCCGCGGCGCCTCGCCACGTCTGTCAACCACCGGCGCACGCGCACGGTGGAGGACAGCCGCATGCCGCTGACCGAGCACCTGCGCGAGCTGCGCAACCGGCTGTTCAAGTCGGTGCTGGCGTTCCTCGCCGCCCTGGTCGTGGCCTTCGTCTTCAAGAACTCGATCATGCACTTCCTGACGGGGCCCTACTGCGACCTCCCGGCGAAGCTGCGCGCGCAGCAGGCCGGCGCGAACTGCCAGCTGTACTTCTTCGACATCACCGGTGCCTTCATGATCGAGCTGAAGGTGGCCGCGATCGCGGCAGCGGTGCTGTCCGCGCCGGTCTGGCTCTACCAGCTCTGGTCGTTCATCACGCCGGGCCTGCACCAGCACGAGCGGCGCTGGTCGCTGACCTTCGTGTCGGTCTCGCTGGTGCTGTTCGCGGTCGGCGGGGTGTTCGCGTACCTGACGCTGGAGACCGGGCTCAGGCTGCTGCTCGGCTTCGGCGGCGAGCACCTGGTCAGCCTCCTGTCCGCGGAGAAGTACCTCAGCTACGTGATCGCGATGCTGCTCATCTTCGGCATCTCGTTCGAGGTCCCGCTGCTGATCTGCCTGCTCAACCTGGCCGGGCTGGTCACCACCAAGCGGCTGCGGTCATGGCGGCGGGCCGAGATCTTCCTGACGTTCGTGTTCGCCGCGATCGTGACGCCGAGCCAGGACCCGTTCACGATGCTGGCGCTCGGCATGCCCATGATCATCCTGTACGAGGTCGCGCTGTTCATCGGCTGGCTCAACGACCGCCGCAAGAAGCTGCGCGGTGACACGTCCGTCTACTCGGACCTCGACGACGACGCGGCCTCGCCGCTGGGGTTCGACGACTCCGGCGAGGCGCGGCGGATGGCGGCTCTGACCGCGCAGGCCCAGCAGGACGGCCGGGCCGGCCGCAAGGCCCGCAAGGAGCTCGCCGCGCTCGCGCAGGCCGGCGGACCGGCCGACTCGGCCGGCGACGCCACCTGAGCGGTCCGGCGGGCCCCGGCCCCACCTCGATCCGCCGCCCCGCCCACCCGCCCGGGCGACACCGCCCGGCGCCCGGGCGGGCCTGTCGGCGCGGTCCCGTAACCTGAAGGCGTGACCTCCCAGCCACCCGAGCCGGGTGAGGAAGTCGACGCCGCCACGGGGGCGGACGGCGACGAACTGACGGCCGAGCTGGACGCCGAGCTCGCGCTGGAGCTCGAGGCGGAGGCCGAGGAGAAGCCCCCCGGGGTGGCCGTCGCCGACCCGGCGGTGGCGCTGGCGCAGTTCGCGGCCCGCTACCCGTTCGGGCTCGACCCCTTCCAGGTCGAGGGCTGCGAGGCCCTCGCCGCCGGCGAGGGGGTGCTCGTCGCCGCGCCGACCGGCGCCGGCAAGACCATCGTCGGCGAGTTCGCCGCGTTCCTCGCGCTGCGCGGCGGGCGGCGCTGCTTCTACACCACGCCGATCAAGGCGCTGTCGAACCAGAAGTACGCCGACCTGGTCGCCGCCCACGGCGCGGCCAACGTCGGCCTGCTCACCGGCGACACCTCCCGCAACGGCGACGCCCCGGTGGTGGTCATGACCACCGAGGTGCTGCGCAACATGCTCTACGCCTCCCCGGAGGGCAGCCACCGCTTCGACGACCTCGCCTACGTGGTCATGGACGAGGTCCACTACCTCGCCGACCGGCAGCGCGGCGCCGTCTGGGAAGAGGTGATCATCCACCTGCCGGCGCACGTCCAGCTGGTGTCGCTGTCTGCGACGGYGAGCAACGCCGAGGAGTTCGCCCAGTGGCTGGTCACCGTCCGCGGCCACACCCGGGTGATCGTCTCCGAGCACCGGCCGGTGCCGCTGTGGCAGCACGTCCTGGCCGACCGCGCGCTCTACGACCTGTTCGTCGAGGACACCGCCCCGCTCGGTGACGTCTACGGCGGCCCGCGCGCGCTCAAGCCCGCGGGGCCGCCCTCCGGTCCGGGCCCCGGCGCCGCCTCCGGCCGGGAGCGGGCCCGCGACGGTGCGCGTGGCGAGCGGCCCGGCCGCGCCGGCGCCCCAGGACGCCAGAGCCGCGCGGCCCGCGACGCCGGGCCCGCCCGCCCGGGCCGGGGCGGCCGTGACAGCCGCCATGACGGTCCGCCCGGCCGCGACGAGCGCGCGGCCGGGGCCGGGGCCGGCGACGACCGGAACGGCGCGGGGGAGCGGGCCGCCGGGGCGGTCGCCTCGGACGGCCGGCCGGTGAACCCCGAGCTGCTGCGGCTGGCCCGGCTGGAGAGCTCGGGGCCCGACTGGTCGCGCTCCGGGCGGTCGGGGGCTGGCCCCGCCGGGCGGCCGCGGCGGCGGCCCTGGGTGCCGAGCCGCCCGCAGGTGATCGAGCGGCTCGACCGCGACGGCCTGCTGCCGGCGATCACGTTCGTGTTCAGCCGGGTCGGGTGCGACGCCGCGGTGGCGGCCTGCGCGGCCGCCGGGCTGCGGCTGACGACGTCGGAGCAGTCCGCCGAGATCCGCGCCCACGTGCGGGCCCGCACCGCCGGGATCCCCGACGGCGACCTGCGCGTCCTGGGCTACTGGGAGTGGCTCGACGGGCTGGAGCGGGGCCTGGCCGCGCACCACGCCGGGATGCTGCCGGTGTTCAAGGAGGTCGTCGAGGAGCTGTTCGTGCGGGGCCTGGTCCGCGCCGTGTTCGCGACGGAGACGCTCGCGCTCGGCATCAACATGCCGGCGCGCACCGTCGTCCTGGAGCGGCTCTCGAAGTTCAACGGCCAGACCCGCGCCGACATCACCCCCGGCGAGTACACCCAGCTCACCGGCCGGGCCGGCCGGCGCGGCATCGACATCGAGGGCCACGCGGTCGTGCTCTGGCAGCCGGGGCTGGACCCGCTGGCCGTCGCCGGTCTCGCCTCGACCCGGACCTACCCGCTGCGCTCGTCGTTCCGCCCGTCCTACAACATGGCCGTCAACCTCGTCGGCCGGCTCGGCGGCGAGCGGGCCCGCACGGTGCTGGAGTCGTCGTTCGCCCAGTTCCAGGCCGACCGGGCGGTCGTCGGGCTCGCGCGGCAGGTGCGGCGCAACGAGGCGGCGCTCGACGAGCTGACCGCCGCGGTCGAGTGCGACCGGGGATCGGCGCTCGAGTACGACCAGATCCGCCGGGACATCCGCGAGCGGGAGAAGCGGCTGTCGCGCGAGGGCGCGGCGCAGGGCCGCGCGCAGGCCGCCGAGGCGCTGGCACGGCTGCGCATCGGCGACGTGGTCCGGGTGCCGGCCGGGCGGCGGATGGGGCTCGCGGTCGTGCTCGACGTCGCGGTCGACCCGCGTTCCCTCGACGAGCCGCGCCCGCTGGTGCTCACCGCCGACCGGCAGGTCCGGCGGCTCTCCCTGATCGACTTCCCGGTCGCGGTGGAACCGCTCGGCCGGGTGCGGGTGCCGCGGACGTTCAACCCCCGTGACGCCCGCTCCCGGCGCGACCTGGCGAGCTCGCTGCACCACGCCGAGCTGCGCGCCGAGCCCGGCCGCCGGGAGCGGGCCCGCTCCGCCGCGTCCGACGACGCCGAGCTCGCCCGGCTGCGCCGCGCCCTGCGCGCCCACCCGGTGCACGACTGCCCGCGCCGCGAGGAGCACCTGCGCAAGGCCGAGCGGGCGTCCCGGCTGCGCCGGGAGACCGAGGCGCTGGCCCGTAAGGTCGAGGGCCGGACGAACACGGTCGCCCGCACGTTCGACCGGGTCCGCGCGGCGCTGACCGAGCTCGGCTACCTCGACGGCGACACGGTCACCCCGAAGGGCGCGCGCCTCGCCCGGATCTACACCGAGCAGGACCTGATGGTCGCGGTCTGCCTCGACCGGGGCGTGTGGGATCCGCTCACCCCGGCGGCGCTGGCCGCCGCGGTGTCGGCGCTGGTGTTCGAGCCGCGCGGCGACGACCTGGCGATGCCGGCCATGCCCGGCGACGAGGACCTGCGGACGGCGCTCGGCGCCACCCACCGGATCTACGTCGAGCTGTCCGGTGTCGAACAGGAGCATGGCCTGGAGTTCCTGCGCCCGCCGGAGCTCGGCTTCGTCACCGCGGCCTACGGCTGGGCGTCGGGCCGGTCGCTGGAACGGATCCTGGGCGAGGACGCGACCGAGCTGACCGCCGGCGACTTCGTCCGCTGGATGCGCCAGCTACTGGACCTGCTCGACCAGATCGCGCAGACGGCCGGCGCCGGCTCCCCCCTGCGCTCCACCGCCCGCGAGGCCATGGACGCCCTGCGCCGCGGTGTCATCGCCTACTCGATGACCGTCTGAACCTGGCTGGGTGGGACGCGCGCCGCGCGCCTCCCGCCCAGCCGAGCCGTCAGCGGGCGGAGCGGCGGCGGTAGATGACGGCGGAGGCGGTGTAGCCGACGAGCAGGATGCCGGCGCACCAGACCAGGGCGGCGGCCAGGTCCGAGCCGTCGGCGCCGCCGCCGACGAGCAGGCCGCGGACGGTGTCGATCACCGGGGTGAGCGGCTGGTGGTCGGCGAACGCCCGCAGCGCGCCGGGCATCGTGTCGGTCGCGACGAAGCCGCTGCTGACGTAGGGCAGGAACAGGATGAAGAACGTCATCCCGTTCGCGGCGTCCGGGCTGCCGGCGAGCAGGCCGAGCGCGACCGACACCCAGGTGATCGCCAGCACGTAGAACGCGACGACCCCGATCGCGGCGAACCAGCCCCCGACACCGGCGTCGGGGCGGAAGCCGAGGCCCAGCGCGATGCCGATGACCAGGGCGGTCGCGACGGCGTTCGCGGCCAGGCTCGCGGCGACGTGGCCGGTGAGCACCGCCGGGGCGCGGACCGGCATCGACCGGAACCGGTCGATGATCCCGTTCGTCATGTCGGCGGCGACGGCGACCGCCGTGGACGCCGCGCCCCATCCCGACGCCAGCACGATGATCCCGGGCACGACGTAGGTCAGGTACGCGGTCCGGCCGCCGGCGGCGTCGAGCGCGCCGCCGAACACGTAGACGAACAGCAGCAGGAGCATCACCGGCAGCGCCACGGAGATGATCACCGTGTCGGGCTGGCGCGGCAGCCGGCGCAGGCTGCGGCCGATCATCGCGGGGGTGCCGCCGCCGGAACGGGCGCGCCTGGCGGCGACGGGCGGGCGGCCGGCCTCCCCGATCGGCTTCGCCGGCCCGGCAGGGGCCCCGGACGGGGCGGCGGCGGTGGTCATCGGGATTCCTTCCGGGAGGCGGAGCCGGCGGTGAGGGCGAGGAAGACGTCGTCGAGGGTGGGGACCCTCAGCTCGACGCGCGCGACCTCGATGCCGCGGCCGTCGAGGTCGTCGAGCAGCCGGCGCAGCGCGGCCGCGGTGCCGTCGGTGGGCACGCCGACGCGGCGGGCCACCGGGTCCGCGTCGACGCCACCGGCGCCGGCGGCGGTGACATCGCCGGCACCGGGACTGGCGGCGGGCGCGAGGCCCGCCTCGGTGGCCGCGGTGCCGTCGGCGTCCGGCGCCGGGGGCGACGCCGCCGTGGCTGGCGACGGTGGGATGGCTGGCGGGGCAGGCGTGGGCTGGGTGGGCACGGCGGCGCGCAGGGTGGCGACGGCGCGGGCGTAGGTCGCGTCGTCGGGGAAGGTCAGCTCGGCGCGCTCGGCGCCCAGCCGGGCCTTGAGAGCCGCCGGGGTGCCCTCGGCGACGATCCGGCCCCCGTCGAGGACCGAGACGAGGTCGGCGAGCTGGTCGGCCTCCTCCAGGTACTGGGTCGTCAGCAGCACCGTCGCGCCGCCGTCCGCGAGCCGCGCGATGACGTCCCACACCCCCTGGCGGCTGCGCGGGTCCAGGCCCGTCGTCGGCTCGTCCAGGAAGATGACCTCCGGGTCGCTGACCAGGCCGACGGCGAGGTCGAGGCGGCGGCGCTGGCCACCGGAGTAGGTCTTCACCAGCCGGCGGGAGAACCCGGCCAGGTCGAACGACTCGACGAGCTGCGCGACCCGGCGGCGCGCCACGGCCCGCGGCAGCCGGAACAGCCGCGCCGCGAGCCAGAGGTTCTCCTCGCCGGTGAGCAGCTCGTCGACGGCGGCGTGCTGGCCGGTCAGGCTGATCACCTCGCGGACCCGGCCCGGCGCGCGCGCCAGATCGTGGCCGGCGACGGTCGCCTCGCCGGCGTCGGCGCGCAGCAACGTCGCGAGGATCCGCACCAGCGTCGTCTTGCCGGCGCCGTTCGGCCCGAGCAGCGCGTGGACGTGGCCCGCGGCGACGTCCAGGTCGACCCCGTCAAGCACGGTGACGTCGCCGAACGCCTTGCGCAGGCCACGCACCCGGATGGCCGGGCCGACGGCTTCCACCGGGGGGCGAGGCTCCGGGGACGGCGGTGGGAGCGGGGACGCCAGCGGCTCGCGGCCGGCGTCCATGCCGGCGTCCGTGGTGGTCGGCATGGTCATGACCTTCCTGGTCGGGTTCCCGCGCTGATCCGGCCTGTTCTGGCCGGGCGTTCGGCGGGGCTGGGCGGGGCTTGGCGGAGCGGATCTCGGCGGAGCGGCCTGGCGCGTGGCGCCGGGTGGCGCGTGGCGCCGGGTGGCGCGTGGCCGCGAGGCACGCCGGTCGAGGCCGGTCGAGGCCGGTCGGATCATCGTGGCGGAGTGCCGTGATCCGGACACGGGTCCTGGAACCCTGTCCGGGGTGGGGCTACGCCCACCTCCCGTGCCGGTCCAGCAGTAACTGTTTATGCCGTACACAAGATGTACGTTATACACAGTTGTCGGAAGGTGGTCAACGAGTGGTGGCGGGGCATCTCGGTGGCTGGCTGTCCAGGGGGCGACACTCGAGACGTGCCCCTTTCCGTGCCCGGCGCGGCGCGTGGGAGGACCGGCGAGCGAGCGACAACGAGGCGGTGGGATGACGACGGAGACCGACGGCGGCGGGGCCCGCGGCGTCCGTGGTGGCGAGCGGCGCGGCGCGGCGGCCGGGGGCCCGCCGGGCGCGTTCGAGCTGATGTGGGGTGCCCCCGCGCGGCCGCGGCGCGGTCCGCGATCCGTGCTGCGGCTGGACAGCGTCGTCGAGGCGGCGATCGCGCTCGCGGACGAGGAGGGGCTCGACGGGCTCTCGATGGCCCGGGTCGCCGAAAGGCTCGGCTTCACGACGATGTCGCTCTACCGACACGTCGCCAGCAAGGACGACCTGCTGCTGCTCATGCTCAACGCGGCCGTCGGCCCGCCGCCGGAGACGCTGGCCGTGGACCCCGCCGGCGGCTGGCGGGCGGGGCTCGACGCCTGGACCAGGGGCATGTACGACCGGGCGCTGGCGCACCCCTGGATCACCCGGATCGGGATCGGCGGCGCGCCGAACATGCCCAGCCAGCTGGCGTGGATGGACCGCGGCGTGTCGCCGCTCGCCGGCGTGGCACTGACCGGCCAGGAGAAGCTCTCGGTGATCCTGATGCTGTCCCGCTACGCGATGTCGTCCGCACAGCTGACGAGCGACATCGCGGCCGCCGCCGGTGCTGGCACGTACGAGCCCGACGACGGCGACTATGGCGCGACACTGGCCCGGCTGCTCGACCCGGCGCGGTTCCCCGCGCTGCACGCGCTCGCCGTCTCCGGCGAGATCGACCCGCCGGTCCCGCCGGAGGGCGTCGCCGACGAGCTGCACGCCGAATTCCACTTCGGCCTCGCGCGCATGCTCGACGGACTCGACGTCCTGCTGCGCTCCCGCGCGGCGCGCTAGGCGGTCCGGCGGCGTGTCTGGACGTGGTCCGAGGGCGGTCCTGATGTGGGCTCAGGCGGGGGTGTCGTTGTTCCGACGGCCCGCAGACCTGCGGTCCGGCGCAGAATGGGCCGGTGGCGGGGGAGATGGTCCGGGATGACCCGGAGTCGGGTGATTCGCGCCGTACCGAGGGGACGTGCGGGATGGTTGTGGTGGCGAGCGTTGACCCGGCGGCCGTGACGCCGCGCGAGGAGATCTTCGTCGGTGGGCTCGAGAAGCGGCCGATCGTGATCGCCGCCTACCGCCCCGAATGGGTCACCCGGTTCGCGCACGAACAGGCGCGGATCGTCGGGGCACTCGGCGAGGCCGCCGTCCGCGTCGAGCATATCGGCTCCACGTCGGTGCAGGGACTCGCCGCGAAACCGATCATCGACATCCAGGTCAGCGTCGCCGACATGACCGACTCGGCGTGCTTCGAGGGCCCGCTGCTGCGCGTCGGCTACGTGGTGCGGGTACGGGAGCACGGCGAACACTGGATGTTCCGGACCGCCGAACAGGACGTCCACATCCACGTCTGCGAGGCGGGCAGCGACTGGGAGCACCGCCACCTGCTGTTCCGCGACTGGCTGCGCCACGACGCCGCCGACCGCGCCGCCTACGAGGCCGCCAAGAGGGCCCTCGCGGCGCTCGACTGGCCGAGCATGCAGCACTACGCCGAGGCCAAGAGCGACATCATCCAGGAGATCACCACCCGCGCCCGCCCCTGGGCCACCACCACCGGCTGGACCGTGCCCGCTCCCCGCGGCTGATGCCGAGGCCGGGGTCACCCGGATCCTCTCCGAGAAGATCTCCACCCGCGCCACCCGGCGCCCTGAAAACGGCAGGCCGTTCCTCGCCCTGGGCGTGTCCGTCCCTGCCGGCCTAGCGGACCGCAGGGGCTAGGGACGGACAGTCGAAGGCCGGCCTTCGTCGTACTCAGTGCGCCGCGCGCACCGCCGAGACCAGTCCGCCGGAGCCCTCGTCCTGCTGCGACGGGGTGAGCACTGGACGGCCGTAGGCCTCGGCGCGCTCACGCAGGGTGAAGGTCTCCGCTTCCCAGCCGAGACCGTCCAGCCAGCCGACCGGATCCTCCGGCATCTCCGAGACCCACATCGACGCTGCCGATCCCGGAGCGGCGTCCCCGCGGAAGCGTTCGACCACACCGCGCGGGCCCAGTGTCAGGCCCATCCTGCTGCCTGCGGCGGACAGCGCGCCGACCCGTTCGAGCAGCGACTGCACCGCGTCCTCGGGCAGATAGATCAGCAGTCCCTCGGCGATCCACACCGTCGGCTGCGCCGGATCATGTCCGGCTGCGGCCAGGGCGCCGGGCCAGTCCTCGCGCAGGTCGGCCGGGACGGTGATCCGCTCGCAGCGCGGAACGGCCCGCTCCTGACGCAGCACCGAGGCCTTGAAGCCCAGCGGTTCGGCCGTGTCGACCTCGAACAGCCGGGTCCCTGCGGGCCAGTCCATCCGGAAGGCCCTGCTGTCCATCCCGGCTCCGAGCAGCACGACCTGCCGGACGCCGGAGGCGACCGCCCGGTTCAGTAAGTCGTCCAGGAACTTCGTCCGGATGACGATCGAGATGGCCACACCGAGCCAGCGGCGCCGCGCCGCCTCGTCCGTGCGCGGGGGCGGCGGCGCCCCGGGGCCTCTCCCGCCGGCCGTAGCGAAGGCCAGCGCCAGCGGGTCCCGGAACAGCGGCTGCTCGCGTGCCGTCTCCATCGCCCTCACCCGGGCCACGCCCACGGCTGTGGCCCACACCCCGGACGGCTCGAACTGTCCCGCCGCATCAGTCATGCGTTCAGGCTAGGCCGCCGGGGCGTCACACCGGCGCGGTGGGAAACAGCGCTCCGGGGGCCAGGTCCAACCGGGTGATGCGCGGCGAAGCCGTGGAACGCCTCCGTACGGTTGGTGATCGCGGTGATCTGGTCGCGCAGCCCGGTCTCGGACAGGTATCGAAGGAGCGTCACGGTCCTGACGACCCTGCCCAATTCGCGTATGTAAACCCGACCAAGCCTGGGTGCCCGACTGCGCGTACATCAAGATAATCAACGCTGTTGACGAGTTCGGCCTCCGATTTTCGATCTTGATGTCCGTCGGCCAACGGCCGCATCGCGCGAGGCGCTGCGCGCCGGTCCGCGTTGGATGTGCAGAATCGGCGGCTGGTGAGAATCGGGGCTCGGGCGATGGAGGATGCGTGGAGCAGGTGGCTGGGCCAATCCTGGCCCGGGCAGCGATTGGCGGCGTCGATGTCGTTGACGTTGTCGCGCATGACGACCCGAGACCGGCACGCAGGCCGGGCCGGGTGGCGTCATCTGGTCCCGCCGGCCGGTCGCGGTGGCGGTCGGATGCGGGATTGGTGCTGCTGGCGACCGTGTACGTGCTGGTGACGGCGGGTCTCTGCGTCGTCCCTGCCATGGCACCAGGCACGGCGGCCGGGCTGTCGGCGCCGGGGTGGTGTCTTCCGGCGTATGCGCTCGTGGGGTCGGCATACGTGGCCTTGATGGCGGGGCTCAGCGCCCGAACCCGGTCGCGGGGCGCGGGGCTGGGGGAGCGCCGCGTGGGTGTGGTGGAAAGCGCGCGAGGCTGGTCGTTCGTGTCGTTGGGGGTTGTCCGACGTTCAGCGAGGGTGGGCTTCACGACCCCCAGGGGGCAGCAACGGTCTCGTTGGCTGCATGTGATCGGCGACCGCGACGTCGGGCAACGGGTCGAGCTGGTCTTCGTCGGGAAGAGGCGGTCACGGCCGCAGCTGGCAACGACGCCGCGAGACGCGATACGCGCGGTGCTATGGGAGGGGATCGGCGCGGTCCCGGTCGTAGCTCTTGTCGATGCCCTTCTACTTGCGGTGCTGCTGCTCGGGTAGGCGCCGGCCGGGGCGCGGCCCGACCAGCAGGAGGCCCGAGACTGTCGGCTCTGCTATAGGGCTCCAAGTCCGACCGGGCGSCCGTGGTGCGTATGAGATGCGGGGTCAGGCGGCCGGGTCGAGGGCGACCTTGAGCCAGCCGGGGCGGCGCAGGTCGAACTCCTCGTAGGCCGCGAGCACGTGCCGCATCGGTTCGTGCCGGGTGACCAGCTTCTCCGGGTTCACCACCCGGGATTCCACCATGGCCAGCAGCTTCGAGATGTACCGCGGATGGTTGCCGTTTCCCATGTTGATGGTGAGGTTCTTGTTCATCGCGGTGCCGACCGGGAAGAACCGGTCGGTCGGCGGGTACACCCCGACGATGCCCAGTGTGCCCGCCTTCGCCGGGCTCTCGACCGCCCAGGGTGGTAGGTACCCGCGGTCACCGCTCACCGGATGGGGATCTGGCCGGGTTCACCGGATGGGGATCTGGCCGGGTTTCATGATCTGGTGGGATCGTCGGCGCTAGGGGCCGGACGATCCCACCAGATCATGGTTACCGGCGGGTGAACGGCCTGGGCTCTGGTCGCTGAGCGTGGTGGGCGTGTGGAATGCCGTGCGCGGGGGATGCCGGTCTCGGCCGGCGCCTGACCGTGGGCGCGCCTCGACCCGCGCGGCCTGCTGGCGCGCTGGCGAGACGCGCTGCCTGTATCAAGATAATCAACGCCGTTGACGAGTCGGGCGCTCATTTTTGATCTTGATATCCGCCAACCCGGATCGCGAGCTTCAATCGAAGATCAGCCACTAGGAGACGGTGGCTGCTGAATAACTCGAGACCGCGCCGGGATCGTCCCGGTTTGCCCAGATCGACATGTGAGCCTAAAACCGGATGAGTCGGGCCGTCGGCGCCACTTGTTCAGCAGTCTCCTAGTCGATGGCCGAGGTGAGGCGGGCCTGGGCGCGGGCGGCGCAGGTGAGGATGACGTCGGCGGCGAAGGCGGCGTCGTCGGAGTCCGTCTTCCAGCTGGAGACGCTGAGGCGCATCGCGGTCTGGCCGTGCCACAGGGTCGGCCCGCACCAGATCCGGCCGTCGGCCTGGATCTCGGCGATGAGCGCCCGCGTGAGCGCCTCGCCGGACGGCTCGTCGCCGCCGGAGGCTTCGAGGTTCCTACGGCCCCCAGTGCCTGCGAGGCCCGCGGACGGTGCCTCGAGGCGGACGAGGACCTGGTTGAGGACGACGTCGTTGACGACGGTGAGGCCGCCGTCCGCCAGCCGGCTGGCGATCTCGGCGGCGGCGTCGCAGGCGCGGGCGACGAGATCGGCGACGCCGGCGCGGCCGAGGGTGCGCAGGGCCGCCCAGACCTCGATCTGGCGGGCCCGCTGCGAGGACTGCGGCGTGTGGTGCATCGCGTCGAACGTGTCGCCGGCGGGGGTGTAGCCGGCGGCGGCGGTGAAGGTGCGCCGCAGCGGGGCCGGGTCGCGGACGAACGCGAGGCCGCAGTCGTAGGTGACGTTGAGCCATTTGTGGCCGTCGGTCGCCCAGGAGTCGGCGCGGGTGAGCCCGGCGGCGAGCCGGTCACGGCGGGTCGGGTCGGCGAGGGCCCACAGGCCGAAGGCGCCGTCGACGTGCAGCCAGCCCGGCGCGGGTCCCGGGCGGCGGGCGAGCCAGTCGGCGATCTCGTCGAACGGGTCGAAGGCGCCGGTGTTGACCTCACCGGCCTGCGCGCAGACGAGGACCGGGCCGGTGAGGTCGTCGGGCAGCGCGTCGGCGCGCATCCGGCCCTGGTCGTCGGCGGGAACGACGTGTACCCGTGAGCGGCCGAGGCCGACGAGGCCGAGTGACTTGCGCACCGTGGAGTGCGCGCCCTCGCCGATGACGACGTCGAAGGCGGGGGCGCCGAACAGCCCGTCGGCCTGGGAGTCCCAGCCGAGGCGGGTGAGCAGTTCGTCGCGGGCGGCGGCGAGGCAGGCGGCGTTGGCCATCGTGGCACCGGTGACGTAGGTGACCGCGCAGCCCGCGGGCAGGCCGAGCAGGTCGAGCAGCCAGCCGCGGGTCACGTCGTGCAGCCTGGCGGCGACCGGGGACATCGCCGGGAGCGCGGCGTTCTGATCCCAGGCGTCGGTGAGCCAGGAGGCGCCCAGGGCCGCCGGCAGCGTCGCGCCGATGACGAAGCCGAAGTAGCGCCCGCCGGCCGAGGCCATCGTCGCCGGGCTGCCGGCGTCGTGCAGGAGCCGCAGTGTCGCCTGCGCCGGCAGGCCGGCCTCGGGCAGTGGCTCGTCGAAAGCGGCGAGCCCGGCGACGGCCTCCGGCGACGGCGCGGCGGGCCGGCTGTCGACCGTCGCCGCGTAGTCGATCGCCATCGCCGCGGCCGCCCGCAGCACGTCCAGGTCGTCCTCGCGATCCACGGCGTCATCCTTTCCGCTCGCCCGCTGCCCGGTGAGCGCCTGTCGTCTGTCCGACGACCGCGCTGTCGGTCCAATCCTGTCGCGTGCTCCGGCCGCGGGGGGTCTGAGCGGGGCGGTGGCAGGGGTGTGCCCGGACACATGGGCCGGCGGCAGCTTTGACGCCGGGAGGAAACACCGAGGCGGGGCGGGTCCAGGGGAGCGGGGCACCGGCCGCCGAGGAGGTCTGAAGGGGGAGGAGAGGAAGCCGGATGGCAATCTGCGGGGCACCCGAGCGGACCGCGGCCTTTCCCTGGCCCACCGTCGATCGTTGTCGCGGTCCCCTACCAAGATAATCAACGCTGTTGACAAGCGGTGAACCCGCAATTTGATCTTGTGATCATTCAAGTCCCCACCAAACCCAAAACCCAAATCGACTAAAGGCCGCCCCAGAGGTCGGAATCTTCGACTCAAAGGCGGCGGCAGGCGCTCATCGCGAACCTGTACAGGGGCGTTGAAGCTTATGTACAGAGTTGGACAGGGAACCTCGCCATGACGGTGGGCCTCGACACCCAGGGGCTGTACGCGAGCTCCTTCGGGCCGTCGGACGGCGGTGAGGCGTCCAGCCTGGAGGTGGGGGTCAACTGGTATCCGGGCACCGTCTCCGTGGCCAGCCTTCGGGCGCGGCTTCCGGATTCGACGGAGACGGCCGTGGGTGGTGAGCCCGCGGTGCAGACCAGCGGCGAGCTCCCGGCGGACACTTCGGGTGGTCGTGAGACGCCCCTGGGAACGCTGTTCTGGAGCGTGGGGGACGGCGGGCCGATGCTGATGGTCAGCGCGCGGGACGTGGTCCCACTCGACTGGGCGAAGATCAGGCGGGTGGCCGAGGGCGTCCAGTTGGTCCGCGAGCCGAGCACGATGGATCCGCGGACGGTGGCCGAGATCAAGGCCGCGTTCAACACGGTCTACAAGGCGCACACRCCGTAGGTGCCGGACGAGACGTGGGAGACGGCGCTGGAGGACTCCGCGCAGCTTCTGCCGGTCCGCCGCGAGGTCGCCGAACGGTTCCCGGGGATGGTCAGCACGATCTCGATCGGTTTCGGTGCCATGAAACAGGTCTCTCCCACGAGGGTGAACGTCAGCTTCGTGCTGAGGTTCACGGACAAGAAGGTGCCCGGGATCGCGTCCACCGGGGAGTTCTCCAGCACCACGGATGGCATGGCGGTGCTGGTCGACGGCCATTGGCTGGTCAGCGGGGAGACGTACTGTTCCAAGATCGACATGTTGATGGGGTCGGGTCTGACGTGCCCGTGATCCGGCGCCGGTCCGTCATCCGGCCGTGGCTACGGCGGCGGSGGGGTCAGGTGGTGGCGGTGAGGGAGACGGCGAGCAGGGCGGTGTCGTCGTCGTGGCTGTCGCGGGCGAGCGCGGCGAGTGCTCGTTCGCACAGCTCCTCGGGCCCGGACGCGCCGGCGGCGACGGAGCGCAGCACCGCCATTCCCTCGTCGACGGGGCGGTGGCGGTCCTCGACCAGTCCGTCGGTGTAGAGGAGCAGGATGCTGCCGGGGGCGAACGGGACGGCGGTCTCGGCGTAGGTTCCGCCGGTGATGCCGGCGCCGAGTGGTGGGCCGGGTTCGACGGCGACGAACTCCGGTTCGCCGTGTGGCGGTACGACGAGCGGTGGCAGGTGGCCGGCGGAGGCGACGCGCAGTTTGCCCGCCGCCGGGTCGAGTACCGCCATCGCGACGGTGGTGATCTGTTCCTGTTCGAGGCGGCTGACGGCCGCGTCGAGCTGGAGGAGGACGGCCTCGGCGGGCAGGTGTGCCGAGGTGCCGGCCCGTGCGCTGGCGCGCAGCTGTCCCATGGTCGCGGCGGCCTGGATGCCTCGGCCCATGACGTCGCCGATGACGAGGGCGATCGTGTCGTCGTCGAGTGTCAGGACGTCGTACCAGTCGCCGCCGACGAGGGAGCCGGCGCCGGCTGGCAGGTAGCGCCACGCGAAGGTGACGCCGTCGATCTCGGGCATGCGGCGGGGCAGCAGGCTGCGTTGCAGTGTCAGCGCGGTCTCGCGTTCGCGCTGGTACTGGCGGGCGTGGACGAGCGCGACGGCGGCGCGGTCGACGACGTCCTGCACGAGGCTCTGCTCGTCGGCGGAGAACGCGGCGGCGCCGGCGGGCCGGGACAGTCCGAGTACGCCGGCGGTCTCGGAGCGCAGCCGTAGCGGGACGGCGAGTACGGCGCCGGACTCCGGGGCCGCGACGATGGGCTGCTGCTCGTTCACGGGGAGGTCGGGGCCGGTGGGTGCGGCGGGCCAGGACAGGCCGCGGGCGGCGGGGCCGGCGATGGCGACGGTCCGCCCGCGGCGGGTCGCCAGCCGCATCGCCTCGACCCGGTCGGGCGCGAGTGGTTCTCGGGGGGGCCCGTCGTCGGTGCCGGGGGTGCCTGGTTCGGGTGTGGCTGGTTCGGGGGCGCCCAGGGTGGCCGCGTCCCCGGCTTCGGCTATCAGGCGCGGCTGGGTGTCTTTTTCTGTCAGGTAGACGGCGGCGTATCCGGCGAGCGCGGGTGCGAGCAGGGTGGCGAGCTGGCGGAGGGYTTCGCCCTCGTCGAGCCGGGCTGTGAGCCGTTCGGTGGCTGTGGCCAGGAAGCTGACCCGTTCGCGGGCCTGGCGCTCGGCGGCGATGAGCCTGGCTCGTTCGAGGGCGAGGGCGGTCTGTGCGGCGAGTGCGTGGGCGAAGTCGCGGTCCTCGGGTCCGAACAGGCATGGGTAGTCGAAGGAGAACCTCAGTGCGCCGAGTACCTCCCCGCGGGCCGAGAGGGGCAGGGCGCACAGGGAGACCGTTGCGGGCTCGAGGTCGCGCAGCTGCGGGTAGCGGGTGTGTTCGTCGGCGGCCGACTCGAGCCAGACGGCGTGGCCCTCCCGGATCGCCTCGGCGGCTGGCAGCGCGGCGTCGCGGCGTTCGGCGCGTAGCTGGGTGACCAGTTCGTCGGGGTAGCCGACGGCGCCGGGGACGGCGAGCAGGTCGCCGTCGAGGGGTACGAGCAGGCTGCCGCCGCTCGCGCCGAGGGCCGCGACGCCTTCGGTGAGGACGACCTCGGCGACCTGTTCGGGCCGGGTGGTGGAGGCGAGCGCGGCTGTCGCGGCCTGGAGGCGGGCGCCGCGTTCGGCGGCGCGGCGGGCGGTGGAGGCTTCCGCGAGGGCCTGGAGCAGGTATTCCTCGAAGCTGGGTGGGGTGGGTGGTTGCTGGCCGCGGCCGGCGGCGCGCAGCTGGGTGATGAGTGAGCCGAGGTACCAGCGTCGGATCGCCCAGTGGGAGGGTGGTGTCTCCACGGTGAGCAGGCGGGCGGCTCTGGCGTAGGCGTCGGCCTGGTCGAGGCCGTCGAGGTAGTCCTGGGCGGCGTCCGCGTCGGTCAGGGGCAGGGACAGGGACAGGGTGGTCCGTGGCTGTCCGGCCGCCGCGGCTGCGCGTACCTGCTGGAGGATCGCCTCGCGGGGGCCGGCGAAGCGGGTCGTCACGACGGCGATCAGTTCGGCGAGGTGGGGTGGGAGCGCGCCGCTCTCGCCGCTGGCGGCGCCGTGGGAGGCGAGGATGAACTCGCGGACGACGTTGTCGATGTGGTTCTTGGTGGCCAGGAGCAGGTCGGTGGGGACGTCCTCGATGCTGACCGGGTAGCGGGGCGGGGTCGTGTCGCCGGCTGGGTGGGGCTGGGCTGGCGGTGCTGGTGCGGTTTGCTCGCCCGCGGTGTGCTCGCCAGGTTCTGGCTCTCGCGGCGCGGGGGCGGGGTGTTCACCGGTCCGGGTGGGCGTGCGCCGGTGCTGGCGGCCGTGGTGCGGCGGGGGGGTGGTGTCTGGTGCGGCGTCGAGTTCGGCCCAGACCACTTTTCCCGTGCCGTCGGGGGAGCAGCCCCAGCGGGCCGCGATGCCGTCCACGATCGTCATGCCGCGGCCGGTGAGTGACTCGGAGTTGGCGCCGCGGCCGCGGATGGGTGTGGCGGGGCTCGCGTCGGCGACCTCGACGCGCAGGCCGTTGTCGCCGGTGAACACGCGCAGGGTGACGGGGGGCTGGCCGTGGAGCAGGGCGTTGGTCAGCAGCTCGCCGGCGACCAGGGCCGCGTCGGAGCGCAGCGCCCGCAGTGGTGGCTCGATGCCGGCCAGGGTCGCCGAGACGAGCCTGCGTGACCGTGGTACGGCGCGGGGCGCGTCGGCGTCGACGCACAGGTCGACGAGGAGCTCGCCGCGGGGCGCCGCGGGTTTGTGTATCTGGGGGGTGGGTGTGGTGGCCGTGGGTGCACCAGAGGGGCCTGTGTCACTGGTCACTCGTGTCCCCCACCTTGGCCGTTTCCGTCCTGGCCCTGTTGGGGCCCGTCCCCCGACAGTAGGCCGGCCGGTCCGTCCTGACGAGGGCGGGATCGCCCGCCGGCGTGGGTGGCTCCTGTCTGTCCGGTGTCATCCGCGGCCGGTCCGGTGGCGGGTGGCGCGGGTGAGCTGAGCGTGACGGGCGGCGAAGCGGGCCCGGGAGGCGCGTTGGCGGGCCTGGCGGCAGGGATGGCACTGGGTGTCCTGCGCGGGCGCGGCGCGGCAGGTCACGCACAGCACCACCACCGCCGGACCCGCCGCGGGCGCCCCGGGCCTCGTGCCGTCCCCGTCGCCGCTGGTCTCGTCGGCGCCCGCTGCTGGTGGGTGTGGGTGGCCGGCCGCGGCGCGGGCCTCGCGAAGGGCCTCGTGGCGGAACTCGTCGACGCCGCGCCGGCAGTAGCAGCTGGGCGCCGGGCCCGCGAGGCCGGTGACCGCCGGCAGGGCGGTGCCCGTGGCCGCGTGCCAGGTCGGCTCTGGCTCCGGGCCGTCCGTCTCGTTCCGGGCCGTCCGGGCGCCGGCCGGATCGCCGACGGCGCCGCCGGTGGTGGCCGTGCGGCTGGCCGGGGTGGTGGGTTCGGCCTGGTCGGGGAGGGCGCAGCAGGTCACCCACACGGCCGTCGGGCCGCCGCCGAAGTGGGCCGACCATGGGTGGCCGCACAGCGAGCACCGCGTGGGCGGCGGGACGGGTGTGTCGGGCTCGGCCACACCTCCAGTCGACCATGCTCGGCGTGCCGTGCGCACGATCTCGGCGCATCCTGTGGCCCGCGCCGTGGGCGTCGCCTTCGTGTCGTGACCGCCGGCGTGGCCATCGCCGCGAGGGGGCCCGTGGCTCGTGGCGTCGTCAGGCCGCGGGCGGTAGGCGTGGCTGGCGCGGGTCAGCTCACCGGAGTCCGCTGGGACCTGTCGACGGTGAAGGTGGTGCAGCTGGCGCCGAGGACCTTGCCTTTCAGGTGCTGGCCGTCCGTGGACGAGGTGCCGGACAGGCGGACCATGAGGTAGCCGACCGGGTGGACGAGCCAGAGCCTGCCGGTCAGTTCGAGATCGTCGCCCCGCAGCGTGCCGTCCATCGTGTACTCCCCGGACGGCACGTCGGGGTTGTCGGTCGGCGCCGAGAACGAGAACACGGCGGTGATCCGGCCGGGTTCCTCCGGCACGTCGAGGATGGTCAGTTCCAGGGCGGTGACGCCCTGCTGGCAGGTGTAGGTGCCGGTGAAGCGGCCGGCGAGCAGTTCGGTGTCGCCGGCGCCCGGGATGCCGGCGCCCTGGGGGGTCGGGGAGGCGGTGGCCGTCGGGGTGGGCTCGGGTGCCGGGTCGTTCCCGGCGCTGGTCACCGCCGCGGTGATCCCGGCGCCGGCGAGCCCGGACGCGAGCAGCGCCGCGGCCGCGGCCGCGGCGAACCAGCCGCGCCGGGGCCGGGCCGGCCGCCGGGCGGGTGCCGTGGGGGCGAGGACGCCCAGTGGCCCGCCGAGGGCCGCGGGCCGTTCCCCGTGGCCGGTAGGGGCAGGAGTGCGTGCCGGTTGTGGCGTGGTGCCGGGAGCCGGGTACGCGTCGGGGGTCGGCGACGGGAACCAGTGCCGCGCGCCGGGGGCGTCCGGCCGGGTGCCGGGTGAGCCCCATTCGCCGGCCGCTGGCGGGACCGGGGTGGGTGGCCCGGCCGGCCATGGGGACGGCGGGGCCGGTGCCGGCGGCGTCGGCGGTGCGGGCGGACCGCTGGGCGCGCTCGGGACGGAGGCCGGGGGCTGCCAGAGGACTTCCAGCACCCGGGCGGCGGCGGCCGCCGGGTCGGCCGTGTCGCCGACGAGGGAGGCCAGCAGCCTTGTGGCGGGCGGCCGGGCGGGCGGGTCGCGGCGCAGCGCCGAGCGGACCACGGACATCAGCCGTGGTGGCACGCCGGCGAGGTCGGGCTCGGTGGTCATCGACCGGTACAGCAGTGCGCCGGCCGTCCCGGTGCCGAACGGCGGGCGGCCGGTCGCCGCGAACGCGACCGTGAGGGCCCAGGCCCACACGTCCGCGGCGGGCCCGGCGCGCCGGCCCTCGGCCTGCTCGGGCGCGAGGTAGCCGGGGCTGCCGACGACGGCGCCGGTCCGGGTCACCTCGGTGCCGGCGGCCGGGTTGGTCGGCACGGCCATGCCGAAGTCGATGACCTTCGGCCCGGTGGCGGTGATGAGCACGTTCGCGGGTTTCAGGTCGCGGTGCACGATCCCCGCGCGGTGGATCGCGACGAGGGCCTCGGCGAGGCCGACCGCGAGGGCCTCGACGGTCGGGGCCGACAGGGGCCCGCCGAGGCTGACTGCCTCGGCGAGGGTCGGGCCGGGGATGTACTCCGTCGCGAGCCAGGGCCGTGGGGCGTCCGGGTCGGCGGCCAGGACCCGGGCGGCGCAGGCGCCGGCGACGGCCCTGGCGGCGGCGACCTCCCGGCGGAACCGGGCCCGGTAGTCGGCGGCGGCGGCGATCCGCTGGTGGATCAGCTTGACGGCGACGAGCCGTCCGTCGGCGGCGGCGGGGTCACCGCCCGCGGGCCGCGGTGCGGTGGGGCTCGCGGCGGGCCCGGGGAGGCCGGGGGCCGGGCGGTGGCCCGGGGTGTCGTCGAGCTGGATGGTGGCCGTGTCGTCGGCGACGCCGAGGAAGACGACGCCCATCGCGCCGGCGCCGAGCCGGGCGGTCAGCTGGTAGCCGCCGACCCGTGTGGGGTCGCCGGCCTGTAGCGGTTCCAGCGGCATCCGCGCGTTCCTTTCCTCGACGCCCGCGCCTGGTCCCGGGTGGCTGCCCGGTCCTGTCCCGGTCCGGCGGGCCGTGCGGGGTGGTGGCCGCCGTGAGCCGCCAGTCTCCGCCCGCCGGGGCCGGTGGCGGCGGGCGGTGTCGCCTGGATGTCCTGAACCGTTCCTGGACCGCGAGGGCCGGCGCGGCCTCACGTCCGCGGTGAACCTCAGAGTTCGCTCAGAGGACGCCGCCGTACAGGCTGGGTGGTGCACCGGGAGAGAACAATAGGTGCGGATGGCACGATGGGGCGCGGGAGAGATCCGGGCCCTTACCCGTGGCGTTCGCACCGTCGCCCGCCGCGTTGGTGCTGGACGTGGGACGGGGCCGGGTCGGGTTCGCGGCAGCCGCCGCGGGCCGCACCGCCCACACGGAAGGCGGCGAGGTGCGCGACGGAGCGCTCGCGATCGACGGGTTGTCCAAGCGGTACGGAGAGGTCGTCGCGCTGCGCGGGATGACGTTCGACGTGCGGGCCGGTGAGCTGTTCGGCTTTGTCGGTTCCAACGGGGCGGGCAAGACGACGACGATGCGGATCGTGCTCGGTGTGCTGACCGCTGACGCCGGTGAGGTCCGCTACGACGGCAGCCCGTTGACCCTCGCGGCGCGGCGCCGGATCGGTTACATGCCCGAGGAGCGGGGTCTCTACCCGAAGATGCGGGTCGGTGAGCAGCTGGAGTACCTCGCCCAGCTGCATGGCCTGTCCGGGCCGGCGGCGCGCCGGTCGACGCGGGAGTGGGCGCAGCGGCTCGGTATCGCGCCGCGGCTCGGTGACGAGGTGCAGGCCCTCAGCCTCGGTAACCAGCAGCGCGCCCAGCTGTGCGCGGCGCTGGTGCACGACCCGGCGGTGCTGGTCCTCGACGAGCCGTTCTCCGGGCTGGACCCGGTCGCGGTCGACGTGATGAGTGACGTGCTGCGCGAGCGGGCCGCGGCGGGGGTGCCGGTGGTGTTCTCCAGTCACCAGCTCGACCTTGTCGAGCGGCTGTGCGACCGGGTCGGGATCGTGTCGGGTGGCGCGATGGTCGCCGTCGGGCCGGTCGACGAGCTGCGCGCGGAGGGCGAGTCGCTGCTGGTCGTCGACGCGCCGGGCGCGCCGGAGGGCTGGGCGGCGGGGGTGGCGGGGGTGCTCGCGGCCCGGGTGGAGGGTGGGCGCACGGTGCTCGCGCTGGCCGCGGGCGCTGACGACCAGCAGGTGCTGCGGGCGGCGCTCGCGACGGGCCCGGTGCACGAGTTCGCGCACCGGCGCCCGACGCTGACCGAGCTGTTCCGCGAGGTGGTCAGCTCGGACGACCCGGTGCCGGCCGGGCCGCCGGACGACGGCCAGGACCGGGGCGGGGCCGGGCGCGGGCGTGGCCGGGGGAGACGGGTCGGGTTCGGGATCGGGGTCGGCGCGTTGGCGCGGACGAAGGGCGGCCAGCGGTGAGCGGCACCATCGGCCTTGGTACCGGCGCCGCGGGCGGCGGGCGGTCCGGGCCGGGGGCGGTCGACGCTTCGGGGGTTCCCGGCGGCGCGGGTGGCGCCGGGCGTCCCGGTCGGGGCGGCGGGGAGGTGGGGGGCGTGGCGGCGGTGCGGTCGCGCCGGGTGCTGTGGCTCGTCGTGCGCCGTGAGGTGTCGACCCGGCTGCGTTCGAAGGCGTTCCGGATCATGACGCCGCTGCTGGTCGTCGTGCTCGCCGCGGGGATCAGCGTCACCGCCCTGTTCGGTGGTTCGTCGCCCAGCACCGTCGGTTTCCTGCCGCAGGACGCCCGTTACGGGGCGGCGCTGACCGCTGTCGGTGACGCGGCGGGTGTCGACGTCCGCGCGGTCACCGTCGCGGACGCGGCCGAGGCGGAGCGTCAGGTCCGGGACGGGAAGCTCGACGCGGCCGTCACGGCGAGCGGTCCGGATGGTTTTCGGGTCATCGTCCGGCACACCCTGGACGACCAGGGCCGGGGTCTGCTGACCGCGGTCGCGCGTCAGCAGGCCCTCGACGCGCAGGTCGTCGCGCTCGGCGGTGATCTCGGCCGGGTCGACAGCGCCGTCGCGGCGGCCGGTGTGGACGTGGTCGCGCTGGAGGCGCCCAAGGAGCGGGACAACGCGCGGATCGGGCTCGGGGCGGTCACCGGTGTCCTGATCTACCTGTCGCTGCTGATCTTCGGGCCGGTGGTCGCGCAGGGGGTCGTCGAGGAGAAGTCCAGCCGGGTCGTGGAGCTGCTGCTCGGCACGGTCCGGCCCTGGCAGCTGATGGCGGGGAAGGTCATCGGGATCGGGATCATCGGCCTGATCCAGATGGCCCTGTATGCGGCGGTGGGCGTGCCGTTGGCGGTCGCGACGGGGGTGCTGAGCCTGTCGCTGGTGACGGCGCTGGCGTCGGCGGGCTGGTCGCTGGTCTGGTACCTGCTCGGCTTCGCGCTCTACGCGCTGCTGTTCGCGGCCGCGGGCTCGCTGGTGTCGCGGCAGGAGGACGCGTCCGCGGTGACCATGCCCCTCATCATGATCATCATCATTCCATACGTCATCGGGATCTCGGTGCTGCCCGGCGACCCGGGCAGCGGCCTGCTGCGGGTCCTGTCGCTGATCCCGCTGTCCGCGCCGCTGATCATGCCGATGCTCATCGCCGCGGGCACGGCCGCCGCCTGGCAGATCGCGCTGGGCACCGCGCTGACCGTCGCCACGATCATCGGGCTGGTGCCGCTGACGGGCCGGATCTACGCCGGGGCGGTCAAGCGCACCGGTACCCGCGTCCGCCTCGTCGACGCGCTGCGCTCCCGCTGAGCTGACCCGGGCCCCGCGGACGGCGGGGCCCGGGGCGGGTGTGCCATGCCCGGACGCGGACGCGGCGGGGCCGGAGGGCGGGGGCGGGCCCGGCTGCGGGGACCGGCGTGGGGCCGGTCAGCCGCCGCGAGGGGCGTACATGATGAGGGCCATGCCGGCGAGGCAGACGGCGGCGCCGGCCAGGTCGAACCGGTCGGGACGGTAGCCGTCGGCGAGGACGCCCCACAGGATCGACCCGGCGACGAAGACCCCGCCGTAGGCGGCGAGGACCCGGCCGAAGTGCCCGTCGGGCTGGAACGTGGCGACGAGGCCGTAGAAGCCGAGCGCGACGACGCCGGCGGCGACCCACAGCGGGCCGCGGTGCTCGCGCAGCCCCTGCCACACCAGCCAGGCGCCGCCGATCTCGAACACGGCGGCGAGGACGAACAGGGCGAGGGAACGGGCGGCGACCACGGCGAGCTGACGGCCCTCTCAGGCGACGGCGGCGGGGCGCGGGCGGACCTGCCCGCACGCCGACGCTACCTTCGACGCCGCCAGCCGGAGGGGGCCGCCCGGGAACCGTCCGCCCGCCGGCCCCCTCCGGCTGGCGGCCGGACGATTCCCGGCATGCCGGTTTTCTACGGCATCGCGGGCTCTAGAGGAAGCCGGTAAGGCCGGTGGGGCGGTGCGGGCCGATGGCGAGGAGCTCGAACAGGCCGTAGCCGACCTGCCCGTCGCGGGTGAAGCGGGCGAACGTGTCGGTGATGCCGAGCAGGCGGCCCTGCTGGGTGGGGTCGGTGAGGTCGACGGTCTCCCCGTCGACCTTGAGCGCGCCCTGGTACATGCCGTGTTTCCAGCCGGGGTCGAAGCCGTAGCCGGTGCCGACGCCGAGATGCGCGGCGACGAGGGTCTCGGCGGTGATCTCGGGGAGCTTGTCGTCGCGGCGGCTGAAGCGGATGGTCCCGGACTTCGGGACGCGGGTGCCGGGGTGGAACTCGATCGTGTAGTCGGGGCGGCCGAGCTGCTCGGCGGGCTTGCCGGTCTCGGCGGGCCAGACGAGCAGCGCCTCCTCCAGGGAGCGGTTGCCGGCCTCGTCCTCCTGCAGGATCACGATCACGGAGTGGTCGGCGAACTGGATCGGCAGGTACAGCCAGAACAGGGTGTGGAAGTCGGCGGGCCGCCCGGGGGGTTCGGGCTCGCCGACGGGCCGGATCCCCCAGGATCGGTCCCGGGTGCCCCACCAGCGGTCGGGGGTGACGTCGGTGGTGTGGCCGTCGACGGTGAAGGTGCCCGACCAGCGGCCGGTCTGGGCGAGGCGGCAGGCGTCGATGATGACGCGGCCCGCGGCGCCGCGGATGATCTGGCGGGGTTCGAGGGTCGCGGGCACGGCGCCGGAGAACGTCAGGTCGGCGGACAGGCCGAGGTCGTTCGGTTCGAGGACGAACCGCAGCGTTCTCAGGCCTTCGACGACCTCGACGCGAAACGGCCCGACCGACGTGTCGCAGCGGTCGGGGCCGAGTTCCCTGGAGGCGCGCACGACGCGGTGCTCGGTGCCGCGGCGCAGCAGGGCGAACGCGTCGGCGGTGCCGAGGTTCGGGTACTGGCCCAGGCCCAGGACGAGGAACGTGTCGCCGTCGTGGGAGCCGCAGTTGAAGTAGTAGCGGTCGTAGAAGTTGCGGTCGGAGGTGGCGACCTCGGCGATCGGCGCGGCGGTCTGGTGGACGGGGTAGTCGTCGAGCGGCGACAGCACGGAGGCGCTCCTGGCGGTCTCGGGGGCGGGTGCGCGGATGGTCGTCCTGGCCGGGGCGCCTGTGCGCCGGTGCGCCTAGCCGGCGGCGGCCGGGGCGCCGGCGGGCGCGGTCCGCGGCTCGCCGCGCGGCGGCGGCGCGCCGGGGGCGGGCAGGCCCAGCAGCTTCGCGAGCATCCGGCTGACCGTGTTGTTGGTGATCATGTCGGTGGTGGGCTCCATCATCCCGAGCTCGACGAACATCACCAGGATCCTCAGCATGATCACGGCGAAGCGGTGGGCGGCGAAGACCTCGTAGTAGTCCAGGTMGCGTACCGGCCGGCCCAGGAGCTCCTCGTAGCGGGCGACGGTCTCTTGTCGGGACGGGAACCCGTCGAGGCGGGGCGCGTCGCAGCCCTCGCTGTGGTGGCGGTCGAGGAACAGGAACCAGGCGAAGTCGGTCTCCGGGGCGCCGAGCGTCGCCATCTCCCAGTCGAGGACCGCGGCGACCTGGAACGCGTCRTCGAACAGGATGTTGCCGATCCGGGAGTCGCCCCACAGCAGCACCGGCGGGTCGGGCTCGGAGGGCTGGTGCGCGCGCAGCCAGGCGCGGGCGGCGGCCAGCGGTTCGGGCGGGGAGTCGAACACCTTCGCCGCCGCCCAGTCGAGCATCTCCTCGTAGTAGGCGAGCTGCTGGTCGAGGCCGGTGCGGCCGCGCCGCGGGCTGTCGAGGAACCCGAGACCCAGKGCCTCCGGGTCGAGCCGGTGTAGGCGGGCGAGGAYGTCGACGCCGCCCCACCACATCGTCGCCCGGTCGGCGGGGGAGACGTCGTGCAGCCAGCCGGCCACGTGGTAGGGCGGGTTGTCGCCCGGTGCCCGGCCCTCGACCGCGCCCATCACGAAGAACGGCGCGCCCAGCAGCGACGGGTCCCGCTCCAGGCCGAAGAGCTCCGGCATCGGCAGGCCCGGGTCCTGGCCGGTGAGCGCGGTCATGACCTGGTACTGCTCCTCGAAGCGCGGCTCGAGGAACACCTGGTAGACGGTCGGGGCGATCCGCAGCACGAGGCGGCGGGTGACCCGGCCCGGCCCGTCGCCCCAGGTCGCGTCGAACAGGTGCGTCTCGTTGGAGAACCCTAGGCCCTCCGGGCTGGTCAGCGGCCCGACGTCCACGCCGGCGGCGGCGCCGGGCAGCCGGGCGGCCAGCCAGGTGGCGAGCCGGGAGCGGGTTAACTCAGGGTCGCGTTCCTGTGCCTGCACGCCGGTCCCTTCTCCAGGCCGCGGCTTGTCCAAGCCGCGACACGACGGTCCTCGGCCGCGGGCGCCGCCCGCCGCGCGAGCCGCGGCCCGCGCCGGTCGCGGCCGGTGCGGGGCAGTGAGCCACGTCACGCAAAACTGAAACTGGTTCTAACCCGCCCCCGCCGCACTGTCAATCGCACTGTCAGCCGCCGCCTCCCGACCCGGGAGCGCTGGCGAGAGGGGAACACGGAGAAGACCGGGAAGACGACCGAGAGAAGGCGCTCATAGCGCGCCAGCCTCTGCCGCGTCTGGGATCGCGAGATACCCGACCTTGATGGGAGGCGAGGGGTGCGCGCGGATGACGAACCAGCTTTCGAACAGTTCGTGGCCCGATCGGCCGAACGGCTGCTGCTGAGCGCGACCCTGCTCGTCGGCGGCGACTGGGCCGCCGGCGAGGACCTGCTGCAGGGCGCGCTGGAACGGACCTACCGTCACCGGGCCAGGATCGCCGAGGACCGGCGTGAGGCCTACGTACGCCGCGCGCTGGTCAACGGCGCCACCAGCCGCTGGCGACGCCAGCGGGCCCGGGTCACCGAGGTCCCGCTGCTCGTCGACGGCGCGTGGACCGCCGACGTCACCGACACCTGCGCCGACCACGCCGACCAGCTGTCCGACCGCGACGGCCTCGCCCGGGCGCTGCTGTCCCTGCCACCGCGCCAGCGGGCCGTCCTCGTCCTGCGCTACCTCGACGACCTGCCCGAGGGCGAGGTCGCCGCCGCGCTCGGCTGCTCCGTCGGCTCGGTGCGCAGCCAGACCTACCGGGGCCTCGCGCGGCTGCGCGACAACGAACACGTCGCCGCGCTGGCCGACGCGACCCCGCGACGGGAGCCGACCGCTCGACGCCCGCGGGCCTCGCCGGCCACACCCCCACCGGTGACCGCGACGGCGGATGTCCTGACCAACGAGTCCGGCCCGCCCGCCCCGCTCGCCGCCACCACCACCACCGCGAACCGACCGGCGAAAGCGAAGGGGATGAGGTCGTGACCACCATCGACAGCGACCTGGAGGCACGGCTGCGTGCCCTGCGCGCCSACCTGCCGCGCCGCGCGCCCGCCCCGTCCCTGCCCGACACCGTCCGCGCCCGGGCGCGGCGCCACCGCGACCGTGCCCGCGTCCTCGGCGCCGCGGCGCTGGCCCTCCTCGTCGCCGCCGGCGTCGGGATCCCCGCCGCGCTGCTCACCGGCAGGCACAGCACGACCGTCGTGCCGGCCGGCCAGGACCCGGGCGCGGCCCCCTACAGCTACGGCGGCTACACCGTGACCTGGCTGCCGGACGGGCTTGTCCACAAGGCCAACGCCGCCGCCCACGACCTGGTCGAGAACGACGGGTTCTCCTGGGGCCCCGTCGACGACTCGCGCCCCCCGCGCGGCCTCCCGCCCGCCCGGAACCCGGGGATGCCCGGGCTGGCCGTGAACCGTCCCGGCATCCTGAACCAGAGCACCTTCGGGAGCCTGTTCGCCGTACCCGCCGGCGCGCCGGCGGCCAACCCGGCCACGGCCTGGGTCACGGTGACGTGGAACCCGCCCAGGATGCTGTCCACCCACTCGACGATCGAGACGATCGCCGCCGACGTCAGCGCCTCGCGGGCAGCCGGGCTCAGCACGATCGACCTCGCCCGGGACACCGTCGCCGGCCGGCCGGCGCTCGTCCTGCGCCAGGACGTCGCCGCGGACCCGCCGGCCACCGCGCCGGGCGCCGGGACGGGCGGGACGACGGTCCGGGTGGTGCCCTCGGACGGCGCGGCCGGGACGGCCCTGCCGACGTCCCCCCCTGTCCCGGCCGGGACGCGTTACCACCTGGCGCTGATCTGGGTCGACACGACCGGGCTGGCCCTCTCGGTCGAGCTGGCCGGCCCGGCCTGGCCCGACCCGGCCGTCGCGCACCGGATCGCCGACGGCCTGGTCCTCGGCCAGCGACCGGCGACCGCCGGCACCGCCCTGCTGGGCGCCCCGCTGGTCCCGGTCGACGCGGGAACGACCAGGGACGTGACCTCCGTCCTGGACGCGGCCTTCGCGGGCGGCACACCGGCGGACCGCTGGGCCGCGGCCGTGCAGGACGGCCCCGACCTGATCGCCGTCCACGACCAGATCGGCGACCACCACTTCCCGGGACCCGCCAGCACGGTGCGGGTCGACACCCTCAGCCAGGACGACCCGGACACCGTCAGCGCCAGGGTCCTCCTGTCGTTCGAGGACCCGACGGCGAACGCCGCGCTCGGCGGGACCGGCCTGTCCGTCCGGGCGACGGTGATCCGGACCGCCGACGGCTGGCAGGTCAGCCGGGACAGCTACTGCATGGCCCTGGCCGCGTCCCAGACACCCCTGCTGACCTGCCCCTGATCGGCGGGCCCGGGCTCTGGGACCGCCTGTCGTCCGGCCATGCGGCGGCACGGCCGGACGACAGGCGGTACGGCGGCCTGGATTCTGCTGACCGCAGGCAGGGGTGTGCACCGGGCCGGGCGGGCGGCGATAGTCGCTGTATGCGGCTGTTGGTGCTGGGTGGGACGGAGTTCGTCGGCACGGCGGTGGTCGACGCCGGGCTCGCGCGCGGTGACGACGTGACCGTGTTCCACCGCGGCCGGCACCCGGCGCCCCCGGGCGTGACCGCGCTGCGCGGCGACCGGACCGCGCCCGGCGGCCTCGCGGCGCTCGCCGAGGACGGCGGCGAGTGGGACGTCGTCGTCGACACCTGGTCGTGGGCGCCGGCCGCGGTCCGCGACGCGGCCCGGCTGCTGGAGCCGAGAGCCGGCCACTACGCCTACGTGTCCAGCCGCTCCGTCTACACGTTCCCCATCCCGGCGGGCGAGACCGGCCTGGCCGAGAACGCCCCGGTCGTCGACGGGTCCCCCGACGACGCCGAGGACGGCGGGCTGGCCGCCTACAACCGGATGAAACGGGGCGGCGAACTGGCGGCACTCGCCGTGTTCGGCGAGGACCGCTCCCTGCTCGCCCGCCCCGGGCTGATCCTCGGCCCGGGGGAGAACCTCGGCCGGCTGCCCTGGTGGCTGAACCGGGCCGCCCGCGGCGGCCGGATGCTCGCCCCCGGCCCGGCGGACCTGCCGTTCGGGTACCTCGACGTCCGCGACCTCGCTGGCTGGCTGCTGGACGCGGCCGCCGCCGGCGCCGCCGGCCCGTTCGACCTGCAGAGCCCGCCGGAGCACGCCACCACCGCCACCCTGCTCGCCGCCTGCCTGGCCGCGACGGGTTCCGACGCCGAGCTGGTCTGGACCGACCCGGCGGTCATCCTCGCCGCCGGGGTGCGCCCGTGGACGGGCCTGCCGGGCTGGGCACCGCCCGGCGACTTCCACGCCAGCGTCCACCTCGCCGACGTCTCCCGGGCCCTGGCCGCCGGCCTGCGCGCCCGCCCCCTCGCCGACACGGCCGCCGACACCTGGGCCTGGCTGCGCACGCTCGGCGGCCAGGCGCCGCACCGCCCGGACCGCCCCCCGGTCGGCCTCGACCCGGCCCTGGAGGCCACGATCCTCGACACCCCCGCGGCCCACGGCACCCGCTGACCGTTTCCCGCGACCCCCGCCAGGCCCGCTGCCCACCGGCCGTCGCCCGTCCTTCGCCGAAGCGCACGGCCCGTCGGTTCTCTCCCCACCGGCCGCGGCACTCGCGACGCGGCCGGGCGCACATCCGCCGCGGCTCCCGCCGCCGCCTCCTGGAATCCACGCCTAGCCCCGCCGGCCGGGCGCGTTGAGAGGGGGAAGCGACTGGGAGCTGGAGGCGAGGGTGCGTGACGACGAGGCACAGGCGTTCGAGGCGTTCATGGCGAATACCGCGGACCGGCTGCTGCTGAGCGCGGTCCTGCTCGTCGGCGGGGACTGGGCGGCCGGCGGGGACCTCCTGCAGGGCGCGTTCGAGCGCACCTACCGACACTGGCCCCGCATCGGCGGCGGCAACCCGGAGGCCTACGTCCGCCGGGTGCTCGCGAACGCGGCCACCAGCCGCTGGCGGCGGCTACGCGCCCGGGTCACCGAGGTGCCGCTGATCACCGACGGCGAGTGGACCGTCGACGTGGCCGCCGCGGGCGCCGACCCCGCCGAGGCGCTCGCCCAGCGCGGCGAGCTGATCCGCGCGCTGCGTGCGCTGCCACCCCGCCAACGGGCCGTGCTGGTCCTGCGGTACGTCGACGACCTGCCCGAGGGCGAGGCCGCCGCCGCGCTCGGCTGCTCCGTCGGGACCGTGCGCAGCCAGGCGCACCGTGGCCTGGCCCGGCTGCGCGACGACCAGCGGCTGCACGCCCTGCGTCCACCGCGGCCGCGGGCCGTGACGGGACCCGACGTCCTGACCAACGAGCCCGTCCGCGCGGCGGCCGGCCCGGGCGAGACCGCCCAGTCCAGTCTCCCGGCTTCCGCCGGGCGCCACCGAGCGAAGGGAGAGGAGCTGTGAGCATGCCCGACACCGACCCACTGACCCGGCTGCGCGGCCTGCGCGCCGAGGCGCCCCGCCGTACCGTCGGCCCCGGCTTCGCGGACGCCGTCCACGCCCGTGTCCGCCGCCGCCGCGCCCGCGTCCGGTCGGCCGGCGCCGCCGTGCTCGCCGCGGCCGTCGTCCTCGGGGTCGTCATCCCGCTGCGGATCGCCAGCCCTCAGGTGGACGGCGGGGCCGCCACGAACGTCGACGCCCAGCCAGGGGACACCCCCGGTGGGTTCGCCGTCACCTGGCTGCCCGACGGCGTCCGACTCAAGGGCAATGGCCGCGCGACGCTCACCAGCGACGGTAAGGGAGGGTCGTCCAGCGGCGACGCGGAGGTTCCGTACCTGGGCGCCCAGAAGCTATACGAGCTCGGTCGGACGACCTTCGTGAGCCAGTTCACGACGCCGCAGGACGACGAGGACTATCGGCGCGGCCACGGGTTCACCAGGGTGACGGTGACTCCGACGGCCTGCGCCGACGGGCCGCCGTGCCAGCCGACGTCCGTCTGGTCCATGGCGACCCTCAGCCCGGCCGAGCTCGCCGCGCGGCCCAACCCGGCGTCGGTCTGGGTGAGCGTGACCTGGCGGCCCGACACGGTGATCACCCAGGACGCGGTCGTCGCCCGGGCCGAGAATTTCATCAACAGGCTGCCACCTGACATGACCATGCACGTGGCCCGGGACACAGTCGGCGGCCGGCCCGCGGTGCTGCTGAACGCGGTGGGCGCCACACATGGGCACTACTACTACTACGACACGTCGCCCGACCGCGACCACAGCGCGGCGCTGATCTGGACCACCCCCGACGGCGTGGCGCTGGCCGTCGAGGTAGCCGGCACCACGCCCGCCGATCCGGCGGTGCTGCACCGGATCGCCGATGGCGTCGGCCTCCACCAGATGCCGCCGATCGCGAACTACACTCCGCCGGCCTACCCGCCCGCCTTGCCGGACGCGGCCACCACCTCGGCGGTGACGACCGCGGTGACGGACGCCTTCACAGGCACCACGCCGACGGACCGATGGGTGGCCGCGGTGCGGGACGGCCCCAGGCTGCTCAGCACGCGGGAGCTGGTCGCCGACCAGCTCCCCCGGTTCGCCCAGACGGTGACGGTGCAGGTCTTCGACCTCGTCCAGGTCGGCCCGGACATTGTCACGGCGCACATGACCGTGTCGTCCGACGATCCGAACGCGGTACCGACCAGCGGTCCCCATGGGATGCGGAACACTGACGGCAGTCCGGTGGACACCAGCGCGCTCGACTTCGAGGTCACGGTGGTCCACACCGCCGCCGGCTGGCAGGTCAACGCGGACAACTACTGCCGGCTGATCTCGAACCTGAACGTATCCGGGCTGGACTGCTGAAGGTGACGGCCGCGGCGGCACCGGGATTCAGCGTGGTCCAGGCGATCGCCCTGAATCCCGGTGCCGCTGTCAGATCTTGCCGAGGGCCGTGCGAGCGAGAGTGACGAGCGGGTCCTTGGCGGCGGCCGGGTCCTTGGCGTCGATCGAGATCGACAGGCTCGCGACCTGGCTGCCACGCAGGTCGACGGTGTAGACGGACGCGAAGGTCATGCCGCCGATGCTTGGCGAGGTGCCGTAGCGGGCCGCGGCGCCGAGGCCGGGGACGTCCTCGACCTTGCCCTTGTTGACGGAGTCGGCGACGGTGTCGTCGAGCTCCTGCTGGGCGGACTTGCCGGCCGTGGCGTTGCGGATGACCAGCGTCACCGCGCCGACCGGCAGGAAGCCGTCCATGACCGTGCACGCGGCGGACAGACTGCGCAGGCTGAGGCCGGACCGGCCGCTGATCCGCTCGAGCGAGGGCGCGTCGACCAGGTCGCAGCTGGACTTGGGAACGGTGAACGAGCCGGACCCAGGCCCGCCGGGGCTGGCGGTGGAGGTCGATGACGTGCCCGGGCTGGCCGTGGCCGACGCGGTGGTGGTCCCTCCCCCGGAGGTCGACGCCGGGGTCGCCGGCTCGTCGCTCTCACTGACCGCGGAGCAGGCCGTCAGGGCCACCGCGAGGAACAGGCCAAGCACCGCTGGTGCCACCGCTCGTATCCGCACAGCCGCACCCTAGTAGCCGCGAACCGGACCGGCCGGACCCGAGTCGCCCTGGCGACACCGCCGCGGCTGTCACACTCCGCGCCGGTGGGCCAGCCGTGAGCTGGCGGAGCTTTCCGCTTCTCCGTTGGACTACGGGGCACCGTCCACCGCCGCGGCCGCGGGCGCGGCGAGGGCGGAGAGCAGGGCCGCGACGGCGTCCGCGGCGGCGGCGTGGTCGAGGTCCTCGTCCCAGGCGGTCTGCAGGGCGAGGCCCTGGTAGATCGCGATCAGGACGCGGGCGGTGCCGTCCGCCGGCAGGGTGGCGGGAAGCTCGCCGCGCTCCCGGGCGGCGCGGACCAGCGCGGTGATCGCGGCGCGCGGCTCGTCGACACCCTGGCGGGCCACCGTGTGGATGGCCGGCGCGCGCAGCGCCTCCGCCCAGACCTGCACCCCGAGGCGGACCCGCTCCCGCTCGGCGGGCTCGCCGAGCGAGCGCAGCATGTCCAGGTATCCGGCGGTGATCGCGGCGAGCCGTGCCCGCCCGGCCCCGACCGCCGTCCCGCCGTCCGGCCCCGCCACGGTCGGGACCGGGCCCGGCGCCCCGGCCACCTCGCCTGCGGCCCGGGGGCTGGCCGTCTCCGCGGCCGCCTCGGGGGTGAGCCAGGGCCGCTGGTCGTCCCCAGGGCCGGGGAGATGGAGGCTGGCGGACTGGGCGTCGTGCCACTGGGTGGCGATGGCGACGACGATCGCGTCCTTGTCGGCGAAGTAGCGGTACAGCAGGCCGGCGGACAGACCGGACTCGGCGACGATGTCGGCGACCGTCGCGCGGTGGAAACCGGTGCGGGTGAAGCAGCGGGCGGCGGCGTCGAGGATCTGCTGGCGGCGCGCCCGGGAGTGCTCCTCGCTGACCTTCGGCACCGTCACCCCTGCCCGGCGCTCGGCACGGCCTCGGTCGCCCGCTCCCGCGTCGGCGCCGCCGCGACCGCGGTTTCGGCCGTCGCCGCGGCGGCGGCCGGCCGTGAGACGACCTCGGCCTGGGCGACGCGGTAGAAGGGGGCGGCGGGCTCGCCGCCCCGGCCGAGCGGGGTCAGGTAGCGGTCGGCGGCGTCGCGGGTGGAGCGGTCCAGGGTGAGCGCGAGGCCGCGGGCGGCCAGGTAGCCGGGCAGCTCGTCCGGGACGAGGCCGAACGTGAACGGCTCGCCGGCGGCGCGCACAGTGCCCGCCCATTCGTCGACACCGCTGAAGGTGCCCGTGCCGTCGAGGGCGCGCCGGTCGACGTAGGTGAACACGACCCGGCTGCCGGGGGCGAGCGCGCCGGCGAGCCCGGTGAGCGTCGCGTCGACGGAGGCGGCGTCGAGGTAGTTGGTGACGCCCTCCCAGACGACGACGGCCGGCGCGTCGGGGCGCAGCCCGGCGGCGAGCAGGACGTCGGCCGCGCCGACGCGCAGCAGGTCGGCGGCGACGAACCGGACGTGGCCGCGGGCGGCGGCGGGGACGCGCCGCTCGACGAGGCGCCGCTTGCGCGCCTGCGTCGCGGGGTGGTCCACCTCGTACACGTCGACGGCCTCGCGGCCCCGGCCGGCCGCCGCCGGGTCCGCGCCCGCGCGGACGGCGAGAAGCCGGTAGGCGCGGCTGTCATAGCCGGCACCGAGCAGGACCAGCTGACGGGCACCGGCGGCGAGCGCGTCGGTGACGAGGTCGTCGATCAGACGGGTGCGGGCGACCGCGCTCGCCCGCGGGCCGCCCGGCCAGCGCCGGTCGATGAGGCGCTCGACGCGGCGGGCGAGCCGCGGGCCGGCCGCGGGAAGCCGGGCCGCGGCGACGACGAGCCGGTGGGAGGGTGGCAGCGACGCGGCGGCGTACGGGTCGGTGAACAGCCGCGGCTGGCCGCGCGCCGACTCCAGGGCTCGGAACAGCGCGACATGTTGAGCCGTGCGGCTCGGCTTCTCCCGCATGCCCTCCACCATAATGAATGGACGTCCATTTTTCTTCGGTCACCCGGAACCGCCGCGTGGGCGCGGGCACACCGCTGCCGCGCCAGGCGACGTCAGTCCGCCGCGGCACGAGATCAGTCAGCCGGTGCGCGTCACCGGTGACGCGCACCGGCTGACTGATCGCCGGCTCGTCAGCCCTGCCTGCGCAGGCGGCGCCTCGGGCGGCGCGCGAGGATCGGGGTGTGGACAGCCCGCGCATCCGACCCGCCGTGGCCGAGGACCTGCCCGCCCTGCTGGACCTGTACCGGCAGCTCGCCGGCGGCCGGCCCGAGTCCGAACCCGCCGGCCCGGCCGACGCCGGGCCGATCCTGGCGCGGATCCTCGCCGATCCGGCCCGCCAGCTGCTGGTCGCCGACGCGGGCGGCCGCGTCGTCGGCACCGCCGAGGTGCTCGTCAACGCGAACCTGACGCACGGCGGCCAGCCCTGGGCGATCGTCGAGAACGTCGTCGTCGCCGCGGACGCGCGCCGGCTCGGCGCCGGCCGGGCGCTGATGGCCCACGTCGTCGCACAGGCCCGCGAGGCCGGCTGCTACAAGATCCAGCTGCTGTCCCGCGCCGAACGCGCCGACGCCCACCTCTTCTACGAGTCCCTCGGCTTCACGCGCTCCGCCGTCGGCTTCCGCCGCTACCTGCCCTGAGACGTGGACCTCCGGGTCGCCGCCGAGGAGGTCAGTGCCCGGTGTGACGCGGCGGCGGGCGCGCGGCACGCTGGCGCGGTTCGACATACCGAAGTCGGCAGTCCAAAGGCGAGTCCGCTGCTCGGATCTCCTCGCGCCTACCGACGAAAGAGACGGACCAAGGACGACGGCCGGCCCGGCGCGGCGGGTGACGCTGTCGACATGCGGTTTCTGCTCGCCGGTGCGCTCATGCTGCTCTCGCCGTTCGTCGCGGAGTTCCTCGCGTTCGGGACGGCCGACCGGCTCGCCCTGATCGTCTTCCTCGCGCCGATGTACGGCAGCGGCGCGCTGCTCATCCGGGAGGCCGCCCGCCGGACCTCGTCGCCGTGGCTGACGGTCACGCTGCTCGCCACGGCGTACGGGATCGTCGAGGCGGGCCTGATCGACATGAGCCTGTTCAACCCGGTGTACGAGGGCACCGACGACTTCACCCGCCCCGCCCACGTGCCGCTGCTCGGGACCAGCGTGTACTACCTGCTGGCGTTCGTCATCGGGCACGTCGTGTGGAGCATCGGCGTCCCGGTCGCGTTCGCCGAGAGTCTCGCGCCGGCCCGGCTGCGGCACCAACCGTGGCTGCGCCGACCCGGGCTGGTCGGATGCGGCCTTCTCTACCTGGGCGGCGCGGCGTTGATCCACGCCGACGTCGCGGACGGGTTCACCCCCTCGGCCCCGCAGGTCGTGTTCGCCGTGGGGATCGCCGGGACCTGCCTGGCCGCCGCCTGGAGGTGGCGGCACCGGCCCTCTCCGCGCGGCGAGGACCGTCACGTGGTGGCATGGCGCGCCGGCGTGGCCGCGTTCGCGGTGACGGCCGGCTGGTGCGTGCTGCCCACGTCATGGCCCGGCGTCGCCGGGCAGGTCGCCCTGGCCTGCCTGGCCGGGGGCCTGCTCACCCGTCTGCCCGCGTGGACCCGCTGGACCGACGCGCACACCCTGGCCCTGGCCGCGGGCGCGCTGGTGACCTACCTCGGCGTCGCCTTCGTCTACCCCGTCGCCGACTACCCGGGCGACCATGCCAACCCGGCGACCGAACGGCTCAGCGAGATGCTGTTCACCGTCGTCGTGATCGTCCTCGTGACGCTCGGCGCCCTACGACTGCGCACCCCCGATCTCGGGCGCCCGGGCCCCGGATCTCCAGGTTCCGTGACCACCGCGGCGCAGGCCCGCGTGCCGGAGGCCGACGACGTGCCTACGGGACGCGGACCAGGTCGGCCGGCGCGAAGCTGGCCGGAAACGGCTCGGTGACGGTGACGACCGCGTCCGGCCCGGTCGTCGGCTCCTCGCGGTAGCCGTCGAGCGCCGGGTCGAGACGCAGCACCGTGACGGCCGGTCCCGTGCGGGCCGACGGGTCGACGATCCAGTACGACGACACACCGAGACGGCCGTAGACCTGCCGTTTGGTGAGCCGGTCCATACCGAGGCTGCTCGGTGAGAGCACCTCGACGGCCAGCAGGGGCACACCCAGGTAGGGCGCACCGGGCGTCAGGTCGACGGCGCGGGCCACGATGAGGTCGGGCTGCAGGCTGCCGCGCCTGCCCTTGCGAACATCGGGCGTCGGCCCGAACACGACCAGCCCGGCCGGGCAGGCGGCTTCGAGCACCACGGCCAGCTTCAGCACCGCGCGCTGATGCTCCCAGGTGGGCGCTGGGCTCACAACGAGCGTCCCGTCGATGAGCTCGTAGCGGTTGCTGTCCTCGGGCGTCCGTTCGAGGTCGTCGATGGTGAACCCGTCCGGGCGGGAGACCAGCAGCAGCCCGTCAAGCAGCTCGTAGCGGAAGGCGCCGGGAAGCCCCACGAGGTCGTCCGGGGTGAACCCGTCCGGGCCGGGTGTCGGGAACGTCCAGGGATCGGGGAGCGCCCGGTCGGGGGGCGACGTCTCGGGCGGCACCGGCATGGCAGACATGATGCGCTCCTCAGGGGCAGGGACATGGGCCAACGCTGACCGCCGGACCGGCATCAGCGCCACCACCAGGACGAAACTGGGGAAACCGCCCCGCTGTCCACAGCCCCCGCATTCCGACCGTGGCCTCCGAGTGGTCCTGAACCCCACACCGGTGGCATCGGCGCTCCCGCGGACCTGATCAGCGGTTCCGTGCCCGGATCCGAACCGCGAGGGCTCGCGGTTCGGATCCGGGCACAGGCCGGGCGCTCTCCCGCTCCGAGGGCGGGCGGACGCCGTGGGGGACGGCGCTCAGGCGTCGGCGACCTCAGGCGTCGGCGACGTGGTGGGTGGCGACGTTGAGCCGGTTCCACACGTTGATCTGTCCGATCGCGAGCAGCAGGGCGGCGAGCTGGGCCTCGTCGTAGTGCCGGGCCGCCTCGCCGAACACGTCGTCGGGCACCGGGTCGCCTCGGTCGGCGACGCGGGTCACGGCCTCGGTGAGCGCGAGCGCGGCCCGCTCGGCGTCGGTGAAGAACGCCGCGTCCCGCCAGCCGGCGACCGTGTCGATCCGGTCGTCCGACTCCCCGGCCTTGCGCAGCGCCGCCGCGTGCATCCGCAGGCACCACGCGCAGCCGTTGATCTGGCTCGCGCGCAGGTTGACCAGCTCGATCGTCTGTTCCGGCAGCCCGGTGTCCTTCACCGCCTCGTCGAGCGCGGCCAGCGCCTTCATCGCGGCCGGGACGACGTACACCGGGTGCTTCATGCGTGCTTCCACGAGAACCTCCTGCGGTTCGTGCCAGGTTCGGTCACATCCGCCTGGCGTCGACGGTCAGTGCTATGACCCGACGCGAGGGAGGAACGTGACAGATGCGCGAACGTGACAGCCACCACGGTGAGGCCCTCGGCCCCGACGGGATCGGCGAGGCAGGCGACCCCATGGCGGCCGCCGAGGCGGAGGTGGCGGGCACGCCGGACTGGCTGGCCGGGCGGTTCGAGGAGAACCGGCCCTACCTGCGGTCCGTCGCCTACCGGATGCTCGGCTCGTTCGCCGAGGCCGACGACGCCGTCCAGGAGACCTGGCTGCGCCTCGCCCGGTCCGACGCGGACGGCATCGACAACCTGCGCGGCTGGCTGACGACCGTCGTCGGCCGGGTGTGCCTGAACGCGCTGCGCTCCCGGGCGACCCGGCACGAGGAGCCGCTGGAGGCCCGGCTGCCCGACCCCGTGGTCACCCGGCCCGACGACGCCGCCGGCCCCGAGCAGGAGGCCGTCCTGGCCGAGTCGGTGGGGCTGGCGCTGCTCGTCGTGCTGGACACGCTGAGCCCGCCGGAGCGGCTGGCGTTCGTCCTGCACGACCTGTTCGGGGTGCCGTTCGACGAGATCGCCCCGATGGTCGGCCGGTCCGCGCAGGCGACCCGCCAGCTCGCGAGCCGGGCACGCCGCCGGGTCCGCGGCACCGCCACAGCCGCGGAGTCCCCCGAAGCCGAAGCCGGTACCGGTGACGCCGGTGATGCCGTGAACGCGGCGGGCGGGCGGGCACCGGCGGACCGGGCACGCCAGCGGGAAGTCGTCGACGCGTTCTTCGCCGCCGCCCGCGGCGGCGACTTCGAGGGGCTGCTCGCCGTGCTCGACCCCGACGTCCTGCTGCGCGCCGACGTCGGTGCCCGGGTGGCACCCGCTCTCGCGGCCGCCGCCGGCGTGCGCCGTGGCGCGCGCGAGGTCGCCGCGAGCGCCCTGATGTTCGCCAACCCGGCCGCCGTGCTGCGCCCGGTGCTGGTCAACGGCCTCACCGGAGTCGTCGCCACCGTCGAGGGCCAGCCCACTGGCGTCATGGCGTTCACCGTCGTGGGCGGTCGTGTCACCGAGATCGACGCCTGGTCCGGCCCGGAGCGCCTGCGCCACCTGGACCTCGCCGCCCTCGACGGCTGAGCGACGCGACGGCCGAGCGGCGGCCACGCCACGAGGTCACCCGCCGACACCGGTCGGCGGGTGACCTCGTACCGCGTGGGCCGGAGGGTGTCAGCCCATGCGGCGGGCCAGGGCGGGCAGGAGCCGCTGCGCGTTCTCGCGGTTGACGCGGCGGCGGGTGGCCGCGTCGAGGAACGGGTCGGTGTCGATCGCCCGCGCGTTCAGCCTGGCCCCGTCGGCGGTCGCGGCCGGCCAGTCCGAGCCGTAGAGGATCCGGTCGGCGCCGGCGGCGGCGAGCAGCGACGGGGTGGCGTGCGGGGAGGTGGGCATGGCGGTGTCGTAGTAGAACCGTTTGAGGGCTCGCACGGCGGTGGCCTCGTCGACGCCGGCTCCCAGGTAGGTGCCGAGCTGCAGCCGGCCGGCCATGTACGGGAAGAAGCCGCCTCCGTGGGGGAGGATCCACCGTATGTCGGGAAAGCGGGTGAGGGTGCCCGCGAGCACCATCTTGACGGCGGCGCGGGTGGTGTCGGCCAGGAAGTCGACGAGGAACTCGGCTACCGGTGTCCCCCCGCATCCGGCCAGGTTGAACGGGTGGGTGAACACCACGGCCTTGCGGCGGTTCAGTTCGGCGAGGACCGGGTCGAAGCTCGGATCTCCGAGGTAGAGGCCCGCGGCGTGCATGTTCACCGATACCCCGTCGGCCTTCAGGGTGTCCAGCGCATACGCGGCGGCCTCAAGGGCGATGTCGACCTGGGTCAACGGCAGGTAGGCGAAGAAGCCGAAGCGTTTCGGCTGGCTGCGGACGACCTCGGCCAACCCGTCGTTCCCTATCCGGGTCATCTCCCGGATCAGGTCCGCCGTCAGGCCGGACAGGAACTCCGCCGGGACCGGGCCGGAGAGCACCGCGGCGGCGACCCCGGTCTGGTCCATGATCTGCAGGGTGCTCGCCAGGTCCCACTGCGCCCAGGGCGGTCCGCCGCTGGGCGGAAGAAGCCCATGGTCGATCAGCCACTGGCGGGAGGCGGGCGGATTGGCGTGCTGGTGCACGTCAATGCGGCCGGCGGAATTGAAGGTGCCGCTACTGGCGGTGTCGGCGCTGGGAGGGTCGGCGGCCGCGGCGCTGGTCACCTGGAAGGCCGTCGGTGTCAGGGCGGCGGCACCCAGGGCGGCGGCGCCCAGAACAGCTGTCCGCCGGTTTGGATTCGCCGAAACATCCAGGTCGTCGGGTGCCTGGCCGTCGCCGGCGTCGTTCACGTGGCGCACAAAAACTCCTCTGCGGACGGACCGGGGAATTTCGCGTCGTGCGTGACCGTGTTCGGTGTGGTGCTCAGCCGACGACAGAGCGACTCGGCGCGCCGGGGGATGCGGCGTGCCAGTTGCACAATCAAACATTTTTGCCGAGGGGTGTAGTGGGGCGCTGTTGCCAGCGAAAAGACACGGCCGAGTGTCCGTAGCCGAGCAGTCACCTGATCACTGCGACAGGTTAACGCCCGTCAGCATTGAGTGTCATTCAGTTCTATGAATTTGCTTCGGGTATCTCGGCTGTTATCGGTAGAACCCGGAGGAACTGGACCAATGGCGTCCGGCAGGCGGCCGATGACCAGCGCGGCGGGCCCGTCAGCCACTCCGGCCGTCACCGCCGAGGCGGCGGGCCGCCTCGGCCGCGTGGGCGGTGGAGGCTGGAGCCGAGCCGGGGCCGGATGGCCGATCACGCCCGCCACCCCGTCGATCGCCGGTCACGGCTGTGCAGGGCAGACTGTTCAGTCCGAACTTGACAGTCTGGACTGACGATACGTAGCGTCGGCTCATGGCTGGGACGCACACGGATGAAGCCGGCGGCCAGGGCGGGGAGCCGCTCGCCGAGTCGGCCGCCGCGGTGTCGCGGGACCTGCGGGTGGTGATCAGCCGGATGCGCCGCCGGCTGCGCGAGGTCGCCGACGCGGAGGGGGAGCTGAGCCCGTCGCAGACCTCCGTGCTCGCCCGGCTCTCGAAGGAGGGCGCCTGGACCGCCAGCGGGCTGGCGACGGCCGAGCGGGTCCGCCCGCAGTCGATGGCCGCCACGCTCACCGCGCTGGACACCCACGGCCTGATCCGCCGCGACCCCGACCCCACGGACGGCCGCCGCCAGCTCGTCACGCTGACCGACGCCGGCCGGCGTCACGCCGCGGGCGACAGCGCCGCCCGCGCGCAGTGGCTGACCCGCGCGCTGCACGACCACTACACCGAGGCCGAGCTGCAGACCCTCATGGAGGCCATGGCCCTCCTCGACCGGCTCGCGCAGCTGTGACCGCGCTCCACACCGACGCAGGAACCGCCATCCGCGGTCTCACGACGAAAGGCAGCCTCATGACCGCCACCGCGCTGGACCCGAAGACCGCGCTCGTCGTCATCGACCTGCAGAAGGGCGTCGCCAGCAGGTCCACCGTCCCGCACCCCGCGGGCGAGGTCGTCACCCAGACCGTGGCGCTCGCCGACGCGTTCCGCGCCGCCAGCCTGCCGGTGGTGCTGGTACGCGTCTCGTTCGCCGCCGACGGGGCGGACACGCCACCGGGCCGCACCGACGCGGGCCGAGGCATGGCCGCGACGCCCCGCCCCGCGGGGTGGGACGAGATCGTCGACGAGCTCGCCGGCCACCCGAAGGACGTGGTCGTCACCAAGCGCAACTGGGGGGCGTTCCACGGCACCGAGCTGGACGTGATCCTGCGCCGCCGCGGTATCACCCAGATCGTGCTCACCGGCGTCGCGACGAGCATCGGCGTGGAGTCCACCGCCCGCGCCGCCCACGAGCACGGCTACCACGTCACCCTGGCGACCGACGCAATGGCGGACATGTCCGCCGAGTCCCACGAGCACAGCATCCGGGTGATCTTCCCCCGCCTCGGCGAGACCGCCACCACCGCCGAGATCCTGGAGCTGCTCGCCAAGACGCACGCCTGATGGGGGAGCGACCCGCGGCCGACCCGGCCGCCGCCCTGCCCCCCACGCCCGCCCGGCCCGCGCCCGACCCCTACCGGTGGACCGCGCTGACGAACACCACGGCGGCGGTGTTCATGTCGGCGCTCGACGGCTCGATCGTGCTGATCGCGCTGCCGGCGATCTTCCGGGGCGTGCACCTGGACCCGCTGGCCCCGGGCAACATCGCGTTCCTGCTGTGGATGATCATGGGTTATCGGCTGGTACAGGCGGTCCTCGTGGTCACCGTCGGCCGGCTCGGCGACATGTTCGGCCGCGTCCGGCTCTACAACGCCGGGTTCGCGGTGTTCACCGTCGCCTCCGTGCTGCTGTCGTTCGACCCGTTCGACAAGGCGCACGGGGCGATGTGGCTGATCGGCTGGCGGCTGCTGCAGGCCGTCGGCGGGTCGATGCTCACGGCGAACTCCGCGGCGATCCTCACCGACGCCTTCCCGGCCGAGCAGCGCGGCTTCGCGCTCGGTATCAACCAGGTCGCCGCGCTCGCCGGCCAGTTCGTCGGCCTTGTCGCCGGCGGGCTGCTCGCCGCCTGGGACTGGCGGGCCGTCTTCTGGGTCAACGTCCCCGTCGGCATCTTCGGCACGATCTGGGCCTACGCCCGGCTGCGCGAGACGGCGGCGCGCGGCGGCGGCCGGATCGACTGGTGGGGCAACCTCACCTTCGGCGTCGGCCTGTCCGCGGTGCTCGTCGCCGTGACCTACGGCCTGCAGCCCTACGGCGGCCACACCATGGGCTGGACCCGGCCGCTCGTGATCGCCCTGCTCGCCGCCGGCGGCGCACTGCTGGTGGCGTTCGTCGCCATCGAGAACCGGATCAGGACGCCGATGGTGAACCTGGGGCTCTTCCGCAACCGCGCCTTCGCCATGGGCAACATCGCCGGGCTGTGCGTGTCGATCGGCCGCGGCGGGATGCAGTTCATCCTGATCGTCTGGCTGCAGGGCGTGTGGCTGCCGCTGCACGGCTACGACTACGAGGACACCCCGCTGCGGGCCGGCATCTTCCTGCTCCCGCTCACGTTCGGGTTCCTCGTCGCCGGGCCGATCAGCGGCTACCTGTCCGACCGGCTGGGCTCGCGGGGCATCGCCAGCTCCGGGGCGGTGCTGTTCGGCGCCACCTTCGTCGGCCTCATGCTGCTGCCGGTCGACTTCGGCTACGTGCCGTTCGCGCTGCTGATCACGGTGAACGGGATCGCCAGCGGCATGTTCGCCTCCCCGAACTCGTCGTCGATCATGGGGAGCGTGCCGGCGCCGCAGCGGGGCGTGGCCTCCGGGATGCGCGCGACGTTCCAGAACACGGGGACCGCCCTGTCGATCGGCGTCTTCTTCTCCCTCATGATCGCCGGGCTGGCCGGCAGCCTCCCACGGGCCCTGTCCACGGGCCTCACCCAGCAGGGCGTGCCCGCGGACGTCGCCACCCAGGTCGGGCACCTGCCGCCGGTCGCGTCGCTGTTCGCCGCGCAGCTGGGGTTCAACCCGCTCGAGCACCTGCTCCCCGCCGGCACGCTCGCGCGGCTCACCCCGCGACAGCGGGAGGCGCTGACCGGCCACGAGTTCTTCCCCAACCTGATCTCCGGGCCGTTCCACCACGGCCTGGTCGTGGTGTTCGCCGTCGCCACGGTCCTCGCCCTGGTCGCCGCCGTCGCCTCCGCGCTGCGCGGCGCCCGCCAGCCGCCCGTCCCGGCGGGAATTCCCGCCGCCCGCGCGCAGGAGCCCGGCCAGCCGGCGGCCGGCGTCGAGCCGGACGGCACGCCGGAGGTGGCGCCCGCCGCGCGGGACGCCCTGCCGGCGCCCGGGGACGGCGCGCCGCGACCACACGGCTAGACGGCCCGGGCACGGCGGTGCCCGCCAGCGGTTTTCGGCCCGCTGTCAGCCGGACCCGCCATCCCATCCGACGGCCGGGCGGGCCGGGCGGCCTTCTCCGTGTCACCCGGCCGACCGTGACCGGGTCAGCGCACGGAGACCCTCGCGCCCTGCCGGCCCAGCTGCGCGCTCGGCGAAGCCTGCGGCTTCCCTCCCCGCCGGAACGTGACGGTCACCGTGTTGCCCGCGGCCGTGGAACCCTTGGCGCCCACGACCACCCGCACGGTGCCGAGCCCGGCCGGCCGGTTCGCGTCCGCCGAGGTCAGCGCCGAGATCTCGAGCGTCGTCCCGGCCGGCACCGTCACCGTCACGTGGGTCACCTCGCCGGTCTTCAGCCGGTAGACGCCGACGACGGTGCCGGCCGTGACGTCGCGGACCAGCACGGCCCGTGCCCCCGCCGGCAGCGACGCCGGCGCGATGGCGATGTCCACCCGCACCTGCTGGCGGGCCGGGCTCGCCGCCGAGGACGACGCCGCCGACGGCCGGGCCGCCGAGGGCGCGGTGGCGGTGGCCGCACTGGCGGGCAGCGCCGCGGCGCCGACGACCGCCGCGCCGGCCAGCGTCACGGAAATGGTACGGCGGACATTCCTGGAAAAGCGCACAACATTTCTCCTCAGCATGCAAACGGATAATTCACGCCCGGCCTCCCGGACTCCTTCCAGCGACCGGGCCGGGAAGTGATTCCGTTACGTTTTCCCAGCTCGTCGGCACTTTCGTCACGCTAGTTCCGCTCCCTGTGCCGACGCCGTGGGAATCCTGTGCGCGCATGAGAGGACGCTGTGGAGGATCTGTGCCGCCCGGCTTTCCGCGGCGCCGGCACGGGTTTTCCGCGCGGCCGCGGGTGACCGGCCGCACATGGGGACGACGGCGAACCCGGCGGCGGGTCGGCGCTGGGGCCGCGTTTCATGATCTGGTGCGATTGTGGGAGCTGGAGCTCCGAGGATCCCACCAGATCATGAACGGCTCGTACCCTCGCGGCGAAGGCGAAGGCGAAGGCGAAGGCGAAGGCGAAGGCGAAGGCGAAGGCGAAGGCGAAGGCGAAGGCGAAGGCGAAGGCGAAGGTGCCCGGTGCCCCGGCGCTCGACGTGTCCGGCGGCGGATCCGTCCGCGGCCGGGTCTCTCAGCTCAGCCGGCTGGCCGTCGCCGGAGAAACCGCTCCACGATCTCCCGGTCGAGGTCGCGGGTGAGCAGCGACGCGGCCGCGTCAGGTGGCAGCCAGCGCAGCTGGTCGACCTCCTCGTTGGGTGTGAACGTCCCCCCGGTCGCGCGCAGCGCCCAGTACCGCACGGCCTTGGTCGCCGCAATCCCGTGCCGGTGCACCGGGTAGGTCACGTCGCCGAGGGGCGCGCCGACCTCGACGGCGAGCCCGGTCTCCTCGGCGACCTCGCGGACGGCCGCGGCCAGCCAGGTCTCGCCGTCGCCGAGCTTGCCCTTGGGCAGCGACCAGTCGTCGTACCTTGGCCGGTGCACCAGCACGATCTCGACCCCGCCGGCCGCGGCGGGCCGCCACACCACTCCGCCGGCCGCCCGGACCTCGACGCTGCCGGCGGGGGTCCGCTTCGCCTCGGTGGCCTTTCCCGCCTCGTCCATCACGCCCCCTCTTACCCGGGCGTCCACCTGCCCACCCGCCGGCCGCTCATGCTGGCCGTCCGCCCGGAGGCGGGCGGCCGTCCGCCCGCCCACGGTCCGCCCGGCCTACGGGAGGCGCCAGTCGACGGGCTGGGCGCCCTGGCTGAGCAGGAGGTCGTTGGCGCGGCTGAACGGCCGGGAGCCGAAGAAGCCACGGTCCGCGGAGCGAGGCGACGGGTGGGCGGACTCGATCGTCGGGGTGCCGTCCAGGAAGGGCTTCAGGCTGCGCGCGTCGGCGCCCCACAGGATCGCGACCAGGGGCTTGCCCCGGGCGGCCAGGGCGCGGATCGCCTGCTCGGTGACCACCTCCCAGCCCTTGCCCCGATGCGAGCCCGGCTTGCCCGGCGCCGTCGTCAGGGCCCTGTTCAGCAGCAGCACGCCCTGCCGGGTCCACGGCGTGAGGTCACCGTTCGAGGGCCTCGGCACGTCCAGGTCCGAGCACAGCTCCTGGAAGATGTTCTCCAGGCTGCCCGGAAGCCGGCGCACCTCGGGCGCGACCGCGAAGCTGTACCCGATGGCCATCCCCGGGGCCGGGTAGGGATCCTGCCCGACGATCAGCACCCGGACCTCGTCGAAGGGCTGCTTGAAGGCCCGCAGGACGTTCTCGCCGGCCGGGAGGTAGCTGCGCCCCGCCGCGATCTCCGCGCGCAGGAACTCACCCATGGACGCGATCCGGTCAGCCACCGGCTCCAGGGCCTGCGCCCAGCCCGGTTCGACGAGTTCCCGCAGTGGTTGTGCCGACATGGCTGATCACCCTACTGACGCCGCCCACCGCCCGGAGGGGTGGGCGGGCGTGGCCTCCCTCGGGCTTCTCGGGGAGGCCACGCCACGCCGCGGGGTGTGGCCGACGCCCGCCCGCGGACGACGGGGATCAGGGGCCGGTCTCGGGGTTGACCGTGACCGTGGGGCTGGCGGCGGGCTGCCCAAGCCGGGTCAGCGCGGTCCGGGCGAGGTCGACGATGCCCGGGCGCGCCGTCTCCGGCGTGTCGGAGGCGACGGTGACCGACAGGTCGCCGACCTTCCCACCGCCCAGCCTGATCGTCCAGACGGTGGCGTAGGTGAGACCGCCGACGCTGAGGGCGGTGCCGTACTTCGCCGCGTCGCCCAGGTCGGAGACCGGCTCGGTCGTGCTGGACTTGTACAGGCTGCCGGCGACCGAGGCGTCGAGCTCCTCGGCGGCGGTCTTGTTCTCGTCGGCGGAACGGACGTCGACGGTCAGCAGCCCGACCGGGACCGCTCCGTCGGTGAAGGCGCAGGTCAGCACGGTCTTGCCGGAACCGGTCGGCGACCCGCCCACCGGGGTCAGCGTCACCGACGCGCGGCCCGCGACCCGTTCGACCGACGACGCCTCGACCAGGCCACAGGCCGACGCCGGCATCGCGAACGGCCCTTCGCTCGTCGTCGTGGATCCACCAGGCGTGGGTCCGCTGGGCGTAGGTCCGCCGGGCGTGGCGGTCCCGGACGCGCCGGTCCCCACGCCGTCGGACGTGCCGCTGACGGCGTCGCAGCCCGCCATCGCGAACACGGCACACAGAGAGACGGCCGCGGCCGTCGCCGTTCGGGTCCACATACCGGGCCCCTTCGCCAGGATCAATCCGACCGGTGTGCGCGGAGGCGCCACCCTGACCCGGGTTGCCCGTTTGAGGCGTTCTATAACGTCTGCCCGCTTAACCTGGTCCGGAGGCGTCGGCGGAGTTCGCCCAGCAGCCGAAAGGCATATGCCGCCACTGGCTGTTGAGCGGACGGGCAGCTGACCGAGACCAGACCGTATTGGGAGAGATCCTGCATGCGCGAGTTGACCGGCCAGGGTGAGCAGGCGGTCGTGGATCTCGCCCGCCGGTACGGCGTGAGCACCGACGCGGTGCGCACGCTGCTGGAGGCGGTACGGCGGGGCAACGGCACCGGGGCACAGTTCTCCCATCCTGAGCTCGGCGGCAGCGGGCAGTGGATGGCCGGCGGCATGACGATGATCGGCGACATGTTCGACAACGGCCTGAAGGCCACGGTCAGCGGCCTCGCCGCGGAACTGTCGAACCTGCTCGCCTCGACGCCGGTGTACGCACCCGCGCCACCGCCGCCCGGCGCCGACGCGCGGCCCGGCGCGGTCCACCCGGCGAACCTGGACGACTGGTGGCCCGGTGACCTGGGGCGGCCCAGCTCCAGCGGCGGCCAGAACGACTCCCGGTACGCGGTCTTCCCGGCCGCGCGGCGGCTGGCCGTGCAGAGCGGAGACGGCCCGGTCCGGATCCACGACACCCTCGACCACCTCATCGGCGGAGTGCGACAGCAACAGGGCGCCGTGCCCGGGACGCTGTCCTTCTCCAGTCAGCACGGCACCTTCACCGTCGACAGCCTGCCCCTGGTGAGCACGGCACCCCCGGACCCGCGGCAGCACCCAGCCGCGCGGCAGGACCCGGTCCCCGCGCCCCAGCCCGCCTCGGAACCGCCCGACCTCGTCCGCCCGGCGGCCGCCCCGGTGTCGGTTCCTGGGTCGAGCCCCGACCCGGTCGCCAGCGCGCCCCGGCCCGCCCCCGCGGCGGGGGCCGCCGCGGGCGGCACGGACCCCGAGGTGGTCCTGGCGACCCTTGACCGGCTGGGCGACCTGCACCAGCGCGGCGTGCTCTCGGACGACGAGTTCGCCGCCAAGAAGGCCGAGCTGCTGGCCCGCCTGTAGGTCCTTTCCGGCGACGCCGAAGCCGGGGCCCTACGCCGGGGGGCGCGTCCAGCCGCCGACGACCAGAGTCTCGGTATCGCCGAGGTTGAGGTGAAGCGTCAGGATCACCGGCGCGGCGCCGGGCTGGGCCCGCACCCTGAGATACGGGATGCTGTTGGAGTCGTTGCGCCACTCGAAGGCCGAAAAGGCGCGCTCGCCCGGCTTCAGGACCAGCGGGCCGGCGGGTTCGTCGAATCCCGGTAGCGCCGGCACCCCGGATTGTGCCGGGATACCGCTCCCCTGCCGGATCTGGATTCCCTCGACGGGTGACCGGTCCTCGTCCAGCACCTCCAGGAGCGGGTAGCCGTCGAGGGAGTAGTCGCGCGTCCCGCAGTTCTCCAGGGATATCCGCTGCTCGCTTCGGCCCATGGCGGTGGTCCCGTCAGCGGCGGTGAGGCGGACGCCGGAGAGCGGGCACTCGCCGGGCGCGGGCGGCGCCTGGGCGGCGGGCACCCTGGTCACCCTGGCGACCCTGGCGTCGGTCACCGGGCACGAGCCGGGGCGCGGCGCCCCCGGCTGGACCGTGCCGTRCACGGTCGCGCCGGGGCCGACCGCGCGCACGGTCTCCTGCACGGTGTCCCCCCCGGTGAAGGCGAAATCAATCGTGTAGGTAAACGCCTCGGCGTCCTCGTTGGTGACCTCGTAGGTGGCCGAGATCGGCGGGCCGCCGGTGGGGAGAGGATCGGGAGTCCGGTCGTCGCCGGTGTAGGAGTCGGGGTCGGGGGGGCACTTGGGAATCCTGCCGGTGAAGACGGTCATCGAGGTGATCCGGACGCCGTCCACGGGCGGGTCGCTGACCGACCTCCGCGCCACGGTCATCCCCCCACGCCCGCACGCCGCGAGCAGCACAAGCACGGCAAGGGCCGAAAGAAGAGGGGCAGCTCTTCGCATGCGCCCATCCCACCAGATGCAGGTGCGCCAGTCGCCGCCGACGCCCCTTGCCGTACCCCGCCGGGTTTCCCGGAGTGACCGTGCGCGAGACCGTCAGGTCAGCGCTGGATTTCGCTCCGGTGTTCTTCGGACCCCGAGGCGCGAAGCGGCTTCAGTGAGGCTCGAGAGCGGATCCGTGTTCCGCGGCGGCGCGGGCCTGGGTACGGACACGCCGGCGCAACCAGGCCAGAGCCAGGGCTGAGAGCACGGCGCTGGCGGTGAGGTCGTAGCGGCCGCCGAGCCCGACGAGCGCGTCCAGCGCGATGAAGAAGCCGAGAATTCCGGTGACCACCGCGAGCCCGTCGCGTCCGAGTGGCCCCGTCGTGGCCCAGCGTCGCATGGTCAGGACGCCGATTCCGAGTGGCACCAGAACGACGGCGAGCCCGACCGGCCACGGCAGCCCCGTCGACGGGGCCGCGTAGATGAGCATGAAGTACGCACCGGTGCAGACGAACGCCGCGACGCCGAGCAGCCGCGTTCGAGGGCGGCGCGACGACGGGCGGGCCAGCCGTGGCGGCGGGCGCCGGGAGAGCCGCGCGGCCACCACGAGCAGGATGCCGACCGCGAGCGCCACCAGCGTCGGGCCGAGCGGTGGCCGGACGAACTCCTCGTACACGAGGAGCAGGGCGAGCAGCATCGCGACCCCGGCGATGACCAGGCCTCGCGGACGGACCCAGGCGCGGTCGCGGTCACCCGGGAACAGCCACGTGACGACGAGCACCGAGGAGCACACACTCACCGCGCTGTGGAAGGCGGTGAGCTGCGCGGCCACCAGCAGGTTCGTGTGCCAGACCTCGGCGTACCCATCGACCCCGGCGTCCTGGGCGTATCCGGGGTCGAACCAGAACCGGTCGACCAGTGCCTCCTCGTAGACGCCGTAGGCCGCGCCGAGCAGCGCGAGTCCGGGCAGGCCGAGTCCCCATCGATGCGCCATCTCGCGGCACAGCAACGCGCCGCAGCCGTAGAGCGCGGCGAAGAACGCGAGGTTCCACGGCAGGAGCAGCTCGATCGGAGGTGTCGCCGTCGACAGCACCTCTCCCAGGTACGGGGCTACCAACAGCAGCGCGAGGACGGGACGCCACGACATGCGCCCATCGTGGGCCCGACCCGGCGGCGCCCTCTACCGCCTTGGGTAGGCCCGGGCGTGACCAAAGTCGACCGGCGGCCGCGGCGCCGGCCGGTCCTGGTGCGCATGGCCGGGCCGGACCATGTGGGGCGGCGGCCACCCAGGGCAAATTCTTGACTGAGTTCAAATCTACTGGTCAAGCTACTCGCCATGACCAGAAGCAAGCTGAGCCTCGAAGAGCGCGTGCGACTGCTGGAGGACCGGGAGGAGATCCTGCAGAGCCTGGTCGACTACGGCGAGCTGCTCGACACCCGTGACCTCGACGCCTGGGCCGAGCTGTGGGCCGAGGACGGCGAGTTCGAGATGAGCACGGGCCGGACCGCGCGCGGACGAGCCGCGATCAAGGAGATGCTCGGTGCGGTGATGGCGAAGAACCCGCCGCCGGTGATCCACATGGAGATGAACCCGAGGATCACCGTCGACGGCGACACCGCCAGTTCCACGATGCTCTACGGCGTCGGCCGCACCCAGGAAGACGGGCTGACCCGCGTCGTCTGGTTCGGGCACCACCACAGCCGCCACGTACGCACCCCGGACGGCTGGAAGATCCAGTACCGCCGCAACACCGTGGACCTGCCGGAGACCGGCCACCCGTGAGGCCGGCCACCGCTGACGCGGGTCGGGCACTCCGCAGGGCAGGCCCCGCCCCCGCCGATGCTTCTCCGGCGCCGGTCGACCGAGAGCGTCCCGAGCACCCGGCCCGGGACGCCGCGGCGGCCGCGGCGGCTGGCGCTTTCAGAGGCCGCGGGCGGTGATGTCGCCCTGGGCGGTGGTGGCGTGGACGTCGAGTTCGATGGTGCCGTTGTTCTTGAGGGCGTTGCTGACGCGGCCGTGGCTGGTGGCGGCGTCCAGGGCGGCTGAGACGCCGGCGGCGGCGGTGATCGAGATGTCGCCGGACTGGGTGCGCAACCCGACCGTGCCGCGCACGGCCTCGGCGATCCGGATGTCGCCCCTCGTGGTGACGATCGCCAGCGCCCGGTCCAACGACCAGCTCGTCGAGACCGCCCGCCAGGGCGTCGCCGTCCTCGGCCCCGACACCCCCGCCGCGCTGCGCCTGGAGAACATCGCCCGTTTCCTCGACTTCATCAGCGAAAGCATCACCCGCGCCGCCGAACAGGCACGCCAGGTCCTCCACACCAGCCCCGAACAGCCCCGAACAGCCCCGAACAACGAGGTCCAGACCACGGTTGACCGGGGCTCGGCTTGCGGCGCTCCGCCGCGGATCTCGCTCAGGCGGGCTGGTGGCGCGGTGGAGACGCCGCGGCGGACCGGCGCAGGCCGGGGGCGGTGATTCCCACCAGGGCCACGGCGCCGACGCAGAGCAGGCCACCGGTGACCAGGGCGGCCGGGCCCGACGTGGCGTCCGCCATGAGGCCGCCGCGAAGGTTGCCGATGTCAGGGCCGGCCTGCCCGACGATCTGTTCGGCGGCACTGACGCGGCCGAGCAGATCGCTCGGGGTGTGCGTCTGGACGATCGTGCTCCTGGAGACCACGGCGACCGTGTCGGCCGCGCCGGCGAGGACCAGGAAGGCCAGCCCGATCCGCGGGTCGGATGCCAGGCCGAACAGGGTGATCGCCGCGCCCCACGCGGCGGATGCACCGAGCATGACCAGGCCGGGGTGGGCGAGCCGGGTGAAGGACCCGGAGAGCAGGGACGCGGCGACGCCCCCGACCGCGATCGCGCTGAGGAACAGGCCGAGAGAGCGCGGGTCGCCGCCGAACCGCTCGGCGTTGACCAGGGGGAACAGGCTGATCGGCATGGACAGCACGGTGGTGGCCAGGTCGGTGAGCAGGGCTCCGCGAATGACGGGAGCGCGCGCCAGGAAGACCAGGCCGTCGGCGACGCCCCGCGGGCCCGGCCGGGCGGGCTCGTCTCCGGGACTCAGCTGGGGCAGGCCGAACGCGCCGTGGAACGCGGCGGCGAAGGTGAGCGCGTCGATCAGATAGCAGGTGCCGACGCCGAAACGGCCCACGATCAGCCCGCCCAGCGCGGGGCCCGCGAGCATGGAGCCCTGGAAGGCGATCCGTCTCAGCGCCAGTCCGGCGGCCAGCTGGCTGGTCGGTAGCAGGTGCGGGATGAAGGTGCGGGAGGCCGGGCCGCTGCCGGCGGCGAAGCAGGACTGYGCCGCGACCAGTGCCAGCACCGCGCCGGTCGGAAGACGCCCGACGAGGCTCTGCGCGGCGAGCAGGAGAGAACACACGGCCTGACCGCTGGTCGTGGCGAGGTAGAACGTCCGCCGGTCCACGCGATCGACGAGCGATCCGGTGAACAGCCCGAGCGTGACGAGGGGAATCGCCTGGGCCAGGCCGACGGCGCCGGTCCACGCGGTGCTCCTCGTCGCCTCCCAGACCTGGAACATCACGCAGACGAGCGTCATCTGGCTGCCGAACCCGGAGAACGCCTGCCCGATCCACAGCCGCCGGAAGCGCGGCGCGCGCGCAGAGGAGTGACGTCCAGCAGCACGCCGCTCAGACCCACGCGGGGTCCTCCGCCAGCTTCTCGGCGATCCGGTCGCGGAAGCTTCTGCGCTCCAGGGCCCGCTCGATGTCGGCGACGGCCCGGCTCAGCGGATACGGGATCTCCGCCTCGATGTCGGCGAGGGCGGCCTCGGTGGCCCGCCATTCCGCCGCCAGGGCACCGACAACGCCGCGGGCCTTGTCGGTGAGCGTCACCTTCTTGCTGCGCCCGTCGTCGCCGGCGATGGTCTTGACCCAGCCGGCCGAGCGCATCGCGGCCACCTTCTGGCTGAGCGCCGAATGCGTCCGCCCGACCGACTCGGCCAGCTCCGTGATGGTCATCGGGCCGTATGCGTGCAGCCGCAGCAGCTCCATCACGAAGCTCGGCTTGAGCCCGTCGATCCGCGCCTCGGCGTAGATCCGGGCGATGTCCGCGTCCATCGACGCCTGGAGAAGCCGCAGGGGCCTCCAGAGGCCCTGCCGGGTGGGATCGAGCGGGTGATCCTCAGGCATCCCCGCATCGTAACAGTACTTATATAAGTGCTGTTACGACTGCCCTGGACCTTCAGCCGTCCACCCGTACTGACAGGCATCCCCTCCTTGACAGTTTTTATTGTCGGCGGCATGCTGAGGGCATGCTGGATGTGGCGGTGATCGAGGACGCGCGCGCGGCGGAGGCCTCGCTGGACCCGATGCGCGCGCGGCTGCTGGCGGCGCTGGCCGAACCGGGGTCCGCCACGACGCTGGCCGCGCGGACCGGGCTGACCAGGCAGAAGGTGAACTACCACCTGCGCGCGCTGGAGCAGCACGGCCTGGTCGAGCTCATCGAGGAGCGGCGCAAGGGCAACTGCACCGAACGGGTCCTGCGGGCGACCGCCGGCTCGTACGTCATCTCACCCAGCGCGCTGCCCGACGTCGCTCCCGACCCGGACCGCACCCGGGACCAGACGTCGGCCCGGTGGATGCTCGCCCTGGCGGCCCGGCTCATCCGGGAGGTGGGCGAGCTGCTCGCCGGCGCCACGGCGGCCCGCAAGCGGCTCGCGACCTTCGCGGTCGACAGCGAGATCCGCTTCGCCACGGCCGCCGACCGGGCCGCGTTCGCGGCGGAGCTGTCCGACGCCGTCACCGCCCTGGTCGCCAGGTACCACGACGAGGCCGCGCCCGGCGGACGCCCCCACCGTCTGATGATCGCCCTGCATCCCAGCCTGAAGGCCCCGAGCGCGACGAACGGGCCGGATCCCGCGTGACGACGACCAACCGCTCCAACCGCCAACCACCAGAGGAGAACCTGATGCGCACGCTGATCGTGACCGCCTTCGTGTCCGTCGACGGGGTCATGGAGGCACCGGGCGGGGAGTCCGACTACCGGAACACCGGCTGGACCTTCAAGGACATCGACTTCGACCCCGCCGCCTACGAGATCAAGGGCCGCGAACAGGAGGAGACCACCGCACTGCTGCTCGGACGGAACAGTTACGAGGCGTTCGCCCCCATCTGGCCGACGATGACCGAGTTCGCCGGCTACAACGCCATGCCGCGCTACGTCGTGTCCACCACCCTCGCCGAGGCCGACTCGCGGTGGCCGGCGACGATCCTGCGGTCCCTCGACGACGTGGCCGCGCTGAAGGAGACCGACGGCGGCCCGATCGCGGTGCACGGCAGCGCGGCCCTCGGGAAGAGCCTCGCCGACGCCGGGCTGGTCGACCGCTACCACCTGCTCGTCTTCCCCGTGCTGCTCGGCGCGGGAAAGCGGCTGTTCAGCGAGACCGACAAGGACAAGACGATGCTGAAGCTCGTCGAGTCCGAGGCCTACCCCAACGGCGTCCAGAAGCAGGTCCTCGACGTCGTGCGCTGATGGGTGTGTTTCAGAAATCAGTCAGCGGAGCCATTCGTTGACTGCGGCGACGCTGACTGTCGCTTCGCGGCGGACGGCCAGCTTGTCGTGGCAGGTGGCAACGGCACGGCGGYGGTTGAGCCCCGGCTGATCACGCACCCGACCGCATGTCGCCCAGGGTGACCGTAGCCAGACCGCCTGCGGGGAGGCGGCCGCGCAGCGGCATAGTGTCGGCTGTGCTCGACTGGTCTCACAACGCCTATTACCAGCGGCTGCTGCTGCGCCACCTGCCGCGGCCCTGCCAGCGGGTGCTCGATGTCGGCTGTGGCGCCGGAGAGTTCGCGGCCCGGCTCGCCCAGCACAGCGAGCAGGTCGACGCCGTCGACCGCTCCGCGCGGATGATCGAGGAGGCGAGGCGCCACACCCCCGGCAACGTCCACTGCGTTCTCGCGGATGTGCTGGCCGACCCGCTGCCGGGCAAGGACTACGACGCGATTCTCTCTATCACCGCCCTGCACCACATGCCGCTGCCGGACGCGCTTCCGGTGCTCGCGGCCGCCCTGCGGCCCGGCGGGATTCTCGCCGCCGTCGTCCTGCCCCGCATGGACCTGCGCCACGAATGGCACGTCGAATTCGTCGCGGCCGTCGCGCACCACCTGCTCGGCGCCGCGTTCCTCGTGAATGGCCTGCTACGGGGCAGCAGGCCATTCGTGAAGGAGCACCACACGCGTACGGGCATGCCCGTGGTCATGAACCCGCCGCTGACGACGCGCGAGGCTGCGCGCGAGGCCGCCGCCGTACTGCCCGGCGTACGAGTGCGGCGGCTCCTGTTCTGGCGTTACCTCCTGATCTGGGAGAAACCGATCGTCCACGACGTCCGCCCCGCCCCGTCGCGGCCGTCGCCGACCTCGTCGCCGACCGACTGATGTCACCGACGATGCTTCCGTGGAGGCGTCGGTCAGGCCTGTCAAGGCGGAAGTCCACCGGTGCGGCTCTTCCGGATGGGCTACGGTCGAGATCGTGACTTCTCTGGATCCGGAGGCCGCGCGGGCGGCGCTGCTGACGGAGACCGATCTGCTGGCCGATCTCTATCGCAGCTCCGATCCCACCACGCCCGTCCCGACCTGCCCGGGCTGGACCCTGGCCCATCTGGTCGCCCACGTCGGCGGCGCGCATCGCTGGACCGCGACGATGGTGACGCGCCGCAGCACCGAGAACGTCGACTTCGCCGAGGTCCCGGACGTGCGGCGGCCACGCGATCAGCAGGCCGCGGTCGAGTGGTTGCGCGACAGCGCCCGGCAGATCATCGCCGCGGTCGGCGCGACCGGTTCCGAGGTACCGGTGTGGACCCCGTTCGGAGCGCCGCGACCGGCGGAATGGTGGATCCGGCGCCGGCTGCACGAGGCCACCGGGCACCGCGCCGACGCGCTGCTGGCGCTCGGCCGCGAGGTGGTCATGGCACCCGCGATCGCCGCCGACGGCCTGTCCGAACTGCTGGACCTGATCGCGACCGGATCGCCATGGTTCGCGACACCGCTGGAGGACGGCAACACCCTGGCATTGGCCTCGACTGACAGCGCCGCGATCTGGTCCGTCGCCCGCAGCGGCGACACGGTCGCGTGGACCGGGGTACCCACGGAGGCCACGGTGACCGTCTCCGGTGCCGCGGTCGATCTGTATCTGCTGGCGCTACGCCGGATATCCGCCGCCGACGCCCGGCTGACGATCTCCGGCGATCCGAAGGTACTCGGCACCTGGCTGGACCGCACCGCCTTCTGACACCGAGCCGCGGCAAGACCGAGCCAGGACGGCCTGGCCGCCCGCCGGTGCCCCGCGAGGTCCAAGAGCGCCCGCCCGCGTACCTGCCGCCGCGGTGCCGCCCACACCGGACACGTCCTGGAAAACGTGTGCTGGGAGCAGGAACCGCGGGGCACAACGAGTTCGACGTCCTCACCCCGCGCTGACGTGGAGCCTCCTCATCCGCCACCACATGCACCTCATGCCATGATCAGGATGTGGCGGACCGATTCGACGACCTGGTTGCCGAGGCCGAGACGGCGCCGGTGGACGGCTGGGACTTCTCCTGGCTGGACGGTCGGGCCAGCGAGCAGCGTCCGTCCTGGGGCTACGCGCGGGCGATGGGCGAGCGGATGGCCCACGCCACGGCCGGGTTGGACATCCAGACCGGCGGCGGGGAGGTTCTCGCCGGCGCGCCCCGGTTGGCGGTAAGGACCGTGGTGACAGAGTCCTGGCCGCCGAACCTCGCGCGAGCCGCCGCGCTGCTGCGGCCCCGCGGGGTCGCGGTCGTGGCCGCGGACGACAGCAGGGTGCTGCCTTTCGCCGACGACACGTTCGATCTCGTCGTCAGCCGCCATCCCGTGGCCACCTGCTGGGACGAGATCGGCCGGGTGCTGACACCGGGAGACACCTACTTCTCCCAGCAGGTCGGCCCGGCGAGCGTCTTCGAACTGGTCGAGTTCTTCCTCGGGCCCCAGCCCGCCGAGACGCGCCGCCGACGCCATCCCGACCACGCCAGGGCAGCCGCCGAAGCCGCCGGGCCGCGGGTCGTCGATCTGCGGATGGAGACCCTGGACACCGAGTTCCGCGACATCGGCGCGATGATCTACTTCCTCCGGAAGGTGATCTGGATCGTGCCTGGCTTCACCGTCGCCGGCCACCGTCCGCGGCTGGAGGCCCTGCACGACCGCATCCGCGCCGACGGGCCCTTCAGGGCACACACCACACGGTTCCTCATCGAGGCGCGCAAGCCCGCCTGACCTGTGGACGCGGATTCTCCAGCCCGGCTCCTCTACCGCGGCGGACGTGTCCAGGCGCGGACGCGTGGCGGGTGTGGACCAGCATCCACCGCCCGCTGGCATGGCCATCTCCGCCATGCCAGCGGGCGGTGGATGTCCGACGAGAACGCCGACCACTCCCGGCTCCTGGCTGACAGTGCCGCGGATCGGCTCGCCATCCCGCCGCGTACAGGCGGGATGGCGAGCGCTCAGGCGAAATCAGCCGGCGGGCCTGCCGAACCAGCGGGAGAGGTGGCCGTCCAGGTCCTGCTGATCATCGCCGATCCAGGCGACGTGGCCGTCGGGGCGTAGCAGGACGCACGGAACATCGAGCACCGCGGTGGGATCCGCGAGGTAGTCGACCCGGTCTGACCAGCCGCCGACGGTCAGGCGTTCGGTGCGGTCCAGCAGCAGGCCGCGGCCGCGATGCAGCAGACCATAGAGGTGGCCCTGTTTCACGTCGATGTCGCGCAGGCGGCGGCCGAGCAGGTCGGGGCCCGCGCCGAAGTCGTAGCGGATGTCGACCGCGGTGATCTTCTCGATCAGATAGCGGTTCACCTCGTTGAAGTCCATCAGCTCGGTGAGCAGCCTGCGCACGGCCCGCGGGCCCGGTTCGGTGGACAGCAGCTCCATCTGGGCGCGGGTGTTGTCCAGCACGTCCTCGGCGACCGGATGACGTTCTGCCTGGTACGTGTCCAGCAGCGTCTCCGGCGCCCAGCCGCGGATCTGCGCGGCCAGTTTCCAGCCGAGGTTGAAGGCGTCCTGAACGCCCAGGTTGAGGCCCTGCCCGCCGGTGGGTGGGTGAATGTGTGCCGCGTCGCCGGCCAGCAGCACCCGCCCGACCCGATAACGTTCGGCCAGCCGGGTGGCATCCCCGAAGCGGGACAACCAGCGCGGGGAGTGCACACCGAAATCAGTTCCGGCGATGGCGCGCAGCTGTTGCCTGAAGTCCTCCAGGGTGGGTGGTCCCGCGCGATCGCTGACTCCCGCGACGGGGACTATCACCTGGTAGGCCCTCTCGCCGAACGGCCGGAGACTGAATCGCCTGTTGGTCTCGCCGATTTCGGTCACCCTGGCGGCGATCTCCTCCCGCGGCACTCCCACCTCCATCTCGCCCATCAGCGTCTCGGTCCGCGAGGGGTCGCCGGGGAAGCCGACGCCGAGCAGTCCGCGCACCGTACTGCGCGCGCCGTCACAGCCGACGAGGTAGCGCGAACGCAGCTGTTCCCCGCCTGCCAGCTCGACGGTCACGCCCTCGTCGTCCTGCTCGAACGCGGCCACCGCGCAGCCGCGCCGGACCTGCGCGCCCAGTCCGATCGCATGCTCTCCGAGCAGGTGATCGATGACCGGCTGCTGGATGCCCAGAAAATAGGCGTGCGCGGAATCCAGACCCTTGGGAACGGGTTTGTTGATGGCGGCGAAGAAGCCACTGGCCGGACGCCGTCTTCCGTGTTCGAGAATGCGATCCAGCAGTCCGCGCATCGCCATCAGCTCGATGCTGCGAATATGCAGACCGACTATGCGGACGAACGAGACGGGCTCGGTTTCCTTCTCCAGGACGAGTACCCGCACATCGTGCAGCCGCAGTTCCGCGGCCAGCATCGCGCCAGTCGGCCCGCACCCGGCGATGATCACGTCGAACACGAGGGGCGCACGATCGGCCCGGGAAACCGACGACCCGAGCTCGGGGGCGTCGCCCACGGTGAGGTCGCGCTGCGCCGTGCCGTTCGACGACGGCTCGGCGGTGAACTGTGGAGCGTCCATAGGTGTTGCCTTTCGGGAGTGCCCTGTTGGCAAGGCGCTCCCGGCGACGCCTACATCAATCGCCCGACTGTGACGGGAGGGGGAGCACCCACATCGATACAGCGTTCATGGGTCTCACCTCCCCGGGCGGTGTCACGGTCCACCGCAAGCTACAAGCCGAGCCTCGTCCCGTCCAACCCATTCCCAGCCACATGATCACGACCTCACGCGGGCCCGTTCTGGGGTGGGTAGTCGAGGTACGGAAAGTGCCACTGAAATTGATCTTGCCGCCGTGGGGCGACGTCGTCGGCGCTTCGAACCGGCGGGGAACGGCGCCCGCCCGCGGGGGGGTCGCCGTAGTACTCGCGAAATATCGGGCGTATATGGCTCAGTAGGCTCCTGGCCTGGGGATCTTCAAGCTCTAGCGGGAGGTACTTGTGGCCGTCGAGGTGGTCACGGACGAGGTGTTGGAGGGGCTCCGGGGGTTCCCGGAGATCGGCCGGGAGGAGCTGTTCCGGTTCTTCACGTTGACCTCATCTGACCTGGCGTTCATCGATCCGGGCCGGGGGCGAGGGCCAACGGACCGGCTGGGGCTTGCGGTCACCCTGTGCACCTTGCCGTGGCTGGGGTTCGTGCCGGACGACGTGACGTCGGCACCGCGGGCGGCGGTGGTACGGCTGGCCGAGCAGTGCGGCGTCGACCCGGACGTGATCGGCTCATACGGACGACGGGCCAAAACACGCACGAATCATCTCCGGCTGGTGGCGCAGTACCTGGGCTGGCGGGTACCGGCGGCGCTGGACCTCAAGGATCTGGACGAGTTCCTGCTGGCGCGGGCGATGGAGCACGACTCGCCAACGTTGCTGTTTCGGCTGGCATGCGAGTACCTGATCTCGGCGAAGGTGATCCGGCCGGGGCCGGTGACGGTGGTGAAGCGCGTCGCGCATGCCCGCGAGGTCGCGCGGCAGGAGACGTCCGACCGGCTGGCGCACGAGTTCACCGACGAGCGCTGCGCTGGACTGGACGGGGGTCGAGGAGGACTCGTACCGCCGTTGGCGATAGCGATGATCAAGGGTTCTTGCGCCAGGGAGCTTCTGGGTCGGCAAGGGTGTCGAGGACGAGCTGGCACCAGGTCAGGGCTGCGTTGACCGCGAGATGGGCGTGACGGGGACGCAGGCCGGCGCGGGTGGCGGCCGGGCCGTGGCCGGTGCCGTAGCCACGGTTACGGAGCTCGGCGACGCCGACCGCGACTCCGGAGACCGCGCCGAGGATCTTCTTCACCGCGTCGCTGCCGTCAGGTCCGGGAGCGGCAGCCGACGGGTGCAGGCCGAGGGCCTGTTGGGCCTGGCGGATGAGCGCGGGGACGTCGGCCTTCTCGTCGACGGGGAGACCGCGTTCGGTCAGGACGACCTTCGCGGTGCTCTCGATGAGTTCCTTCGCACTGCCGATCGCGAGCGCCGGGTCGTCGATGACCGCCCGGCTGATCCGGTCAAGGTGCTCGCGGATGGCGGAGGGGTCCTTCAGGTTCGCGAGCGAGTCGACGGTGAAACGGGGGCCCGCGGGGGCTATGTGGCCGGTGTCCTGGTCGACGAGGTACCCGTCGCGGCGTAGGGAGTTGACGAACTGGTCGGTGTAGGGGGCTTCGAAGCCGTAGACCAGAGTCTCGAAGACCCGGAGTACGCGTAGGACCTGGTTCGGATCGGTCCAGGTGACGGATTCGAAGTACTCCTGGGTTCGGGTGCGCCGAACGCTGCTGTCCGTGTAGGAGCAGGTGGTGCTCGGGGCGAAGCCCTCGTCCTGGAACGCCCGGTCGATCTGGCCGTAGGTGCTGTCCGTCATGAGCTCGCGGAACAGGCGGCGGGTGGTTCGGCTGATCAGTTCGGTGGTCACGCTGGTGTCCTGGTCCGGGTGCTGGTCTTGTCGAGGTGGCCGTAGACGGTGGTGCGCGGGACGCCGAGCATGGCGGCGATCTGGGCGACGGTGTGTTGGCCGCCGTCGTAGAGCTGCTGGGCGAGTGCGGCCTGGTCGGCGGTGAGTCGCGGTCGGCGGCCGCCGGCGCGGCCGCGGGCGCGGGCGGCGGCGAGGCCGTCGTGGGTGTTGGCGACGATGAGCTCGCGCTGGTACTCGGCGAGCACCGAGAGCATGCCGAACATGGCGCGGCCTTCGGCGGTGGTGGTGTCGATGCCCTGTTCGACGACGTGCAGGCCGACCTGGCGCTCGCGAAGTTCGGCGCCGAGGGTGACGAGGTGCAGCAGGGAGCGGCCGAGCCGGTCGAGGCGGGTGACCTTGAGTGTGTCGTCGGCGCGCAGCAGCTGCATGACGAGGTCGAACTTCGGCCGGGAGGCCTTCGCACCGCTGGCGATGTCGACATGGATGTCGCGTTCGACGACGCCGGCGCGCAGCAGCGCGTCGACCTGGTGGTCGGGGTTCTGGTCCGCGGTCGAGACCCGCGCGTAGCCGATCAACACGGCGTCGACAGTAGCCGGTCGGGACGTTTGTCGACATTGAATTTCGACGCGGGTTGTCGACGCCCCGCGAGGGGTCTACCGGTGATCGCCGCTCGGTGTCGRCAGACGACCGTTTACCGACAAGAGCGAAGGCGGCGATCCTGGCTACGCAGAGCTAGGGGGATGTCTCGGCGGCTTCGCCTGTTCTCACGCTTGGCGTCTGGATCGCAATGGGCTCGTCGGGATGGATAGGGGCTCGGTAGCGCCAGAAGGCCGGGAACGTCAGGGCGGTGGCGAGCATCGCCATCACCGTAAGGAGTCCACCGCCGCTGACCGCCCAGGTGGTGCCTAGCGTGGCGCCGACCATGCCGTGCGCGAGGTAGGCCAGTTGCGGGCCGCCGGCGGCGACGGTGACGTCGATGCCCTGCATACGGCCGCGCATCTCGTCGGCAACCATGTCCTGCAGAACGGTCTTGCGGAACACGCTCAGGATGATCAGAGCGGCGCCGGCGAGGGCCAGGAACAGCGTGGCCAGGCCCAGCGAGCGGGAGAGGCCAAACGCGGTGATGGCCAGCCCCCAGGCACACACCGCCACGGTCATCACCGTCCCGTGGCGACGCAGGCCGGTGAAGGTCCCTGATAGGGCCGTGGCGCACAGAGCCCCTATGGAGGGAGCGGCGTAGAGCACGCCGAGGGCCGGTCCTCCGCCGCGCGGATCGGCGAAGGTCTCCTGCGCTATCTGCGGGAACAGCGCCACCGGGTTGGCGAACAGCATCGCGATGAGATCTGCCAGATAGGTGACCAGCAGGATCGGGCGTGTTCTCAGGTATCCCACGCCAGCCGCGATCTGCCGCGGGCCGGCGCGGCGCGTACCTGCATGCGTGCGCGGCAATGACGRCAGGGTCCACACCGCCCACAGGGCCGCGGACAGTGTCAGAGCGTCAAGGAGATAGAGCCAGCCGGTCCCGGTCACGGGGAGCAGGGCGCCGGCCAGCAGCGGTCCAACRATCCCGCCGACGTAGAGAACCGAGGACTGCAGGGCGTTCGYGGCTGGACGCAGCCCGGGTGGCACCAGTCGGGCCACGACCGCGCCGCGCACTGCCGTGTTGGCACCGAACAGGCCCTGCACGACGCCAACCAGCCCCAGCAGCAATGCCACGGACCGCCCACCGAGGAGGGCGTGGACGCCCAGCACGGTCGAGGTGAGCGCGATTCCGCTGTTGGTCACGAGCAGCATCCGGCGCCGGTCGACGACATCCGCGACCGCCCCGCCCCACAACCCGCCGAGCACCAGCGGTCCAAACCCAGCCAGCCCAGCCAGCCCGACCCAGGCCGAGGAGCCGGTGATCTCGTAGATCTGCAGCGGCACCGCGACTGCGGTGAGCTGGGCTCCGACTGTGGTGACGACCGTCGAGGCCTACAGTCGCCGAAACGGCTTTACACGCAGCGGACGTACATCGGCTGTCAACCGCACGCGACTCCTCCAGTTCACCTTCGTCGCTCAAGAGGCCGTTGGTTCGTGGCCTACTGCTCCTCGGCAATGGTGGGGTCGCGCAGCGGGTGTAGCTCCCCGCCGGCCGGCGGGGAGGAAAAGGCGTAGCGGCCGAGGACGTTGAGGTGGGCGTGGYCGAGCGGGGAGAGGCGGGCGACGTCGGTGTCGGCGACCGGGTGACCACGGGCGCGCAGCTCGATGACGGCGGCGTCGAGGTAGCGGGTGTTCCACAGCACGACCGCGTTGAGCACCAGGCCGAGGGCGCCGAGCTGGTCTTCCTGCCCCTCGCGGTAGGCCTGTTAGATCTGCCCGCGCCGGCCGTGGAAAATCGTGCGGGCAAGTTTGTGGCGGGACTCCTGCACGGTGGTCTGGGCGTTGACCGCCCGACGGTGGGAGTCGTCGACCGGGTCGATCATCGCGATCAGATGGGCGGTCTTCGCGAGGCGGCCGTACTCGGCGAACGCCTGCCCCAGCGGGGTGGGGTGGCCGTCACGGCCGAGCATCCGCAGCACGTCGTAGGCGCGGACCGTCCCGGTGACCAGSGAGCCGGCGACGCGCAGCATGTCCGGCCAGTGCTCGACGATCCGGCGCAGGTTGACCTTGTTGCGGGCGATGGCGTTGAGCGGCCCGTAGTCGCCGGCCGGGTCGCCGGGCCAGCCGGCGCGCCAGTAGCGGGTGTCGCCGAGGTCGGCGATCCGCGGGGAGAACCGGTAGCCCAGCAGCCGGAACACGCCGAAGACCAGGTCGGAGTAGGCCGCCTCGTCGGTCGCGACCAGGTCGGGTTTCGGGCCGGCGTCGAGGTTGAGCAGCACGTCGAGGATGTGCAGGCTGTCGCGGGGCGTGCCCGCCACGACCTTCGCCCCAATCCCGGCGACCTGGTCGTTTACTGCGTTGAGCCAGGTCAGACCCTTGCCGTAGCCGAAGTACTTCGGGGACGGGCCGGCGTTCAGGGTCCGCACGGGGACGACGAAGCGCAGCCCGTCGACGGAGGCGAGCAGCCCGCCGCCCCACACCTGGGCGATCGGGATCCGGCTCTGGGCGCCGATCAGGGCGGCGTTCGCGCCGGTGTGGGTCTCGGCCCGCAGGTAGTTCTGGTCGACATGGGACAGCCGGCCACGGGTCAGCGCGTCGTCGTTCGGGTTCGTCACCGGGGCCAGCCCGACGTTGCACGCCTCGGCGACCAGCAGCGCCGCGACCGAGCGCGCCAGGTCCCGCATCCGGCCGGTCGCGCCGGAGACGTGGACGTAGGCGTCGAGGAACCCGGTCCAGGCATGGACTTCCAACAGCAGGTCGGGCAGGTCGACCTCGGGCAGCATCGCCGCCGTCCGCGCCCGCAGCACCTGCAGGCTCGCCGGGATCTCCAATGCTTCGAGGCGTTCGACGGTCAGCCGCATCCGCCCGTCGCGGCCCGGTACGACCCGCACCGCGCTGGTGTCCCCGGCCTCGGCCAGCCGGGCGGCCAGTTGCCGCCACGCCGCGTCCAGCGCGTCGACCTGGCCGCGCAGATGGGTCTCGACCGGCCCTGACAGGCCCAGTCCGTCCAGGACCTCCTCACGCACCGCCGTCCACGCCGGGCCGGCCAGAAGCCGGGCCCGCGGGTCGCCCCAGCGGTGCGACGGTGCGGCGTAGACGTCGCGGACCCGTAGCGCCCGGTGCAGCTGCTCGAGCACGCAGACCACGTAGGCGTCCCGGTCGACCGACCCGGCCGGCAGGTCCGGGTTGGCGTAGACCGCGCGCCGCCACATCGCCGGCACCAGCCCGCCGTCGATCTCGTCCGCCGTCAGCGGCCTGGCCCTCACTCTGCGGGCCGCCAGGCCCGGCAGCGCCTGTACCGCCGCCAGTACCGGTTTCCCTGCCGCGGCGGCGGCCAGCGACGAGGCGCCCAGCAGCGGTAGGAACGGGCGCACCGTGCGGTACCGCTCGGCGAGCGCGACCCGCATCGCCGCCTCCGCCGAGCCGTCGTCGTCCGGTACGAGCTCCTCGACCACAGCGATCGCACCGTCGACCCGCGCCCGTGGCGCGATCGCCTCCAGCGCCGCCCACACGGCCGCCACCTCGACGCGCCCGTCGGCCGCCGCCGCGTCCAGGACGTCGCGCAGGGCGCGGCCGGTCAGCGCCAGTACCCGGGATGCCGCCTCCAGCCGGGGCAGCCAGCCCAGCCGTGCGGCGTTCGACGCCTGCCGCGTCGGGTTGATCAGCTTGCTGGTCATCAGCAGGCCGAACAGGTCCAGCGCGTCGTCGACCGCGACCGCGTCCAGATGCCGCGTCACCGCCAGCAGCGTCGCGGTCCGCCGCGGCTCGGCCAGCTCGGCCAGGCCCGGCGCCTTGCTCGCCAGCCCATACCGGGCAAGCGACGCCAGCCGGTTCGTCGGCACCGTCGAACAGTCCACCCGCCGTACTCCGAGCCCGGCGAGGTCGGCCGCCCGGTCCAATGCTTTGACCAGCGCCGGCCCCGACACCCGCGTCGGCGAACGCCGCCACTCCTCCAACCGCGACACCCGTCCACCCGCCGGCACCGCCAGGGCGCCGACCAGCGTTCCCGGCAGCGTCGGGTCGGTCGCGGCCACTGCCGCGGCGAGCGTGGCGTGCATCCGGTTCGCCGCCGCCTCCCGGACCGTGTTGACCAGCCGGGTCAGCACCGTGATCCCCGGCAGCAGCACCCGACCCCGACGCAGCCAGCCCACCGCCTCGTCGAACAGCGCCCCGGGCCCCTCCGCATGCGTCCACGCCCGGCCATCGAGGAACCGGCGGAACTCGGCCGCCACCTGGTCGTCCTCGAACAGGCGGAACCCGTAGGCGTCGCGGATCTCCCAGGCATGCTCGTACGCCGTCTTCGCCCGCTCGGTGTACCGCTTCACACAGAAGACGTCGCCGATCCCCAGCTGCTCGCCGAGGTACTCCACCACCGGCCACGGCACATCCRGCGGATCTTCCAGGAACAGCCCCAGATACCGCACCGTCGTCGCCTGTAGCACGAACCCAAGCCGGTGGTGATCTCCACGACGGTCGGAGATCAGATGCCGATCCAGGTCATCCAGGAAGAAGAACCGTTCCAGGTCCTGCCGCGACGGCACCCCCTGGAACTGGTCAAATCGCGCCACCTGCGCATCCGTGAGGAACTCCAGCGGCACACGCCGGAGCGTAGCCACCACGACGCACAGAGGAACACAAGACCGACGAACTTGGCCAGATCGCGGCTAGATCATCGCTACCGCCAACGGCGGAACGGATCCTCCTCGACCCCCGGAACCGCCCGGCCTGGCCCGGGCTCGTGCCTTGCCAGCCCTTGCCCCGGGCGGCCGGACGTGCTGCGGCCCCGGCCGGCGAGGTGCCGGTCCGGGGCCGCTGGTGAGGTTCTACCGGCGCCGCCGGGGTGGCGGCTGGCCGCCGAAGATGTCGGCCCACTGGGGAGAGCCGGCTGTGACCGTCTCCGTCTCGCCATCGACCACGTAGGTGAGCGACTCGCCGTGCACGAAGTCGATCACCTCGACCTCGGGGAGCTTGTCCTGGCTGGCGTCTGCCATCTGGTACTTCCCTTCAAGCGGGGCTGTTTCTATACCAAAATGGTACGGCAACTGTCCCGGGTTGTCATCCCGTTTTGGTACAGAAATGGCTACGCTGGCGGACATGCCTCGCCCCGCGTGGACCGCCGACGATGACGACCGGGCCCTGCTCGCCGAGCTGACCGCCGCCGCGGCGACCGTCCGCGCGGCCGAGGAGAAGATGTGGGCGCTCGCGGCCGCGGCGCGGGCCCGGGACATCCCGTTGGACACCGTCGCGGCGACCGTCGGGCGCGGCCGGATGACCGCGCACCGCCACATCACCAGCCGACTCCCAGCCGAGGGGCCCGAGGGGCGCGGGCTCGCGAGCTGAGTCGCCAGGCCAAGGAGAAGCCGGACGCCGGCGAGAGGGCCGACCGGGCCCTCGGCGAGGGATGGGCGTCGGTCAATGCGCCCTGATACCCGGGGGGCGCTGGCGCTGTCGGCCGTCACGCAGGCGCGGGTTTTTCCCGATGCCGCAGCGACTTTCGCCCTTGCGGCGTAGCGTTCCAATGATCCGCACCGTGCCGCTCGGGGTGTCCTCGGGTGGATGGCGGGCTGGGGATCCTGCGCGAACGGAGGGCGTGATCATGGCGGCTGAGCCTGACGAGCTGGTCGTGGCGGTCGAGGAGCTGGACGTCGTCCGCGACCGCAGCGAGGCGTCGGCGCACTCCGACGGGGCGGTGGGCGACAGCGGCGAGAACCGGGACGGCTGACACCGCCTCGCCAGCGGGAGCAGGGGGGCGGCGCGTCGTCCTCGGGCTCTACCGGTCCGACCACCGCCGCGGGCTGCTCGAAGCGGYGCTGGCAGCCGGGATCAGCGCGCTCGACACGGCGCGCAACTACCGGGGCTTCACCGCACACCGGACGCTGCGCTCCGAGGCGGCTGACCTTCTCAGTGCGTTCACGGTCTCCACCAAGGTCGGCTTCTTCCACGGGACCGGCGGCGTCGAGCATTCCCTCGACCCGGCGCGGCTGCGGCGCGCGGCCGCGCAGACGGTGGACGAGCTCGGCCGGGTGCCTGACACGCTCCTGCTGCACAGCCCCGAGCGGTCGCTCGCCGGCGTGGACCTGGCGGCCGACCGTGGACGGCTCGCCGCGACGTGCGCCGCGTTGGCCGACGCGGCCTCCTCCGGACTGTGCGGGTCGTGGGGGATCTCCTGCTGGGACAGCCGGCCGCTCGCCCGGCTGCTCGCCGCCGACGGCCTGACCGGTCTCCCGCGGCCGGAGGTGCTGATGGTGCGGTCGGGACTGGCGGTCGGCGCCGACGGCCTGGCCGCCGCCGAGCAGGCCGCTGCCCTGTTGGGAGTGCCGCCGCCGGGGCGGTGGGGCATGAGCCCGTTCGCGGGGGACGCCGCCCATCCTGCATGGCAGCGGATCACTCCCGGGGCGTTCCTGCGGCCCGGCCAGCAGGCCGCCGCCATGCCTACGGTCTTCCGGCTGGCCTTCGAGCTTCCCCCCGTCGCCCGCGTGGCCGTCGGTTCGACCAGCGGCGCACATCTGCGCGCGCTCGCGGCCGCCGTCGACCTGGAGGTCGACGGCGGGCAGGTCGCCCGCTACCGGCAGCTCCTCGCCGCGCGGCCCGCCTCTCAGGCCTGAAGCGCCTTGAGGAGCTCCTCGACGAGTCCGCCAGCCGGCTCGAGCAGCGGACCGGAGTAGTCGGCCGGGGCGGTCACGATGTCCGCGCACAGGAACAGCGTGACGATCCGACCGGTGCGGCTRGCGAGCTCGGCGGCGAACGTGTCACGGACCCGGTCGGCCAGCGCCGGGATGGCGAGCGAGTTGACGAGCAGGTTCGCCGCGTCGAGGCCGGCCGGGGCCAGGCCCCAGTCCTCCCAGTCGAGCAGGACACAGCCCGGGGCGGTCAGGTTCGCCCAGTTCAGGTCGGCGTGCGCCGGCACCCACCGGTCGAGTGTCGTGTCGAGCTGGTCGCCGAAGACCCGGCCGATCGTCGCGCTGAGGCGCGCCTGGCTGATCGGCACGGTGTGCGGGGTCGCGACCCGGGTCGTATCAGCACCGGCGAGCGCGGCCAGCGACCGGGCCAGCGTCGACCACCAGGCTTCATCCAGCGCCGGGGCCTCGGTGAGGATGCCGCCCGGCTTGACCGGCCGGGCCGCGACGTAGTCCGTCTCGTCCGCCCGCCACAGCAGCCCCGCGTCCCGCTCGGCCCAGGAGACGCCCTGGTACCAGCCGGGCATGGCGACCCCTTGCAGCGCGGCCGCGGTCTCCGTCCCGTTCCAGCCCTGGCCGGTCACCTTCGACGCCGGCCGCGCCTCGACACGGACCCAGGTGCCCGCGTCGGTGGGCAGGCCGATCGAGCGGCGCTTGCGCACCGCGGCCGCCTGGTTCAGCCGCACGTCCAGCGCCCGCTCGACCCGCGCGAGGACCTCGTCATGAGACCCGGACCGCAGATCCAGCCTCGGCGTCTGGGACACGACGCGCGCACCTCCCGGCGACCGGCGGCAGCCGCCACCCGTGATCGTAGGCTGACCGCGACTGATCATCGGTAGTCCCACAGGCTCTCGGTGTCGACCCGCTCGGTGTCGACCGTGACCAGGACGCCATGGTGGTCGCTGGCGCCGGCCGGAGTGTCGAGGAGCTGGTAGCCGCGCAGCGCGGGTCCCAGCGGACCGCTCACCCAGATCTGGTCGATGCGGTCGTCAGTGCCAGTCCGGCGCAGCAGGGCCCGGTCGCCGGACTGTTCGTAGAGGTGCCAGGCCGCGTCGAGGTAGCCACAGCGCTCGAGCATCTGCGCGACCCGCCGGTCGGGGACCAACTCGTCATCCGGCCCGACGACCCGGGTCCTGGCGGCGAGGTTGTACGGCCTCATCGCGGCATAGTCGGGTTCGGGCCCGTGGGCGGGCGGGAAGTTCACGTCCGCTCCCAGGACGGCGAACGGGGAGTATTTGTAGCCGCGGGTCGCGATCAGCTTCGCTTCCTGCAGTGCGCGGTCGGGGCTGTGCGGGTCGAGATGTCCCGTGACGACCGCAAGCGGCTTCGGCAGGCCGACGTCGAAGGTCGCGACCCCGAAGCCGTGCATCGTGCCCTGGGCCCAGTCGGTGTTCCAGCGCAGCCAGCGGCCCATGGTCYCGCGTCGGTAGAGCAGCGCCGGGCGGATCCCGGTCGACGACGGGGGCAGTGGGCAGGCGTCCATGTCGAGATCGGCCATGGCGCGGGCGAGCTGGCGATGTCCGTAGCGGTCCCAGTCGGTCGCCTCGCACAACAGCGCCAGGTCGGGCCGGTGCGGGGCAAGCCGGGCGGCGAGCGCGGGCCAGCGGTCCTGCGGCGTACCGTCGCCATCGACGAGCCCGCCCTGGGCGAGGTTCTGCACGACGATCGTCAGCAGCATGGACTGTCTCTCCGAGTCTCCAACTTCGTGATCACAACGACGGGGCCAGGGTGACCGCGGCGGGGTGACGCTGGCCGGCGTAGTCGATACTCAGCGGCCGGGCCGCGAGGCCAGCGAGCGGGCGGCGCCGTCTGGCCCACCACCATGAGCTGATCCAGCCATGGACCGCGCTGGCCACGACGGGCGCCGGTAGATCGGCCGCGATCCGCAACGGCTGCGCGTAGCGGGCCACCACCACGCAGCGTCCGACATCGCCCGCGGCGGTCACCCCGCGCCCGGGGTGGGACCGCAGCAGGCGCAGGCACCGCGCGAGGTCGTCCTGACCGTCGCCACCCGGCTGGACCAGGACGTCGGCGCTCTGGAGCTCCGCGGGCCCGATGGGTGAGAAAGGCGGTCCTGCCGCTACGGGGACATCGGCCGAAGGGAGGGTCACACGCAGGTGATGGCCTTCCAGCCAGGCAGACGGATCCGCCGCCTCGATGTCCCGGCCGTGGTCGAGGACCCAGATCACGACCGGCCCGGTGCCGGACACGTCGGCGACCGTCGTGTCGATGCCCGAGGTCACCACGGTCACCTCGTCGTCTCGCGGCACCGGCGCCCCCTGGCTCGACCCACCGGATAATAGACCATTATCCGGTAGTGTGATCCAAACCAGGGTCTGGTGGCCAGCACGAACACCGCGGTCGCCAGGACGCGACTCGTGCGGGTTATCCGGTAGGTCGATCGAGGCGAAGGGGCGGCGGGGTGGCAGCGACGGTGACCAAGCTCGACGGCCGCCGGGCCGTAACCGGCACGTCCGGCGGGGCGACCGTGCGCGCCGCCGTCGACGCCTTCCTCGACGCGCCGGCGATCAGCGGCAACTCGCACACGCTGCGCGCCTACACGAACGTGCTCGACCGGGCCGCCGAAGTGCTCGGCCCGGACCGGTCACTGGCCGACATCGCCGACGCCGAGGTCGGTGACGCGCTGACCGAGCTGTGGGGCGCGGCGAAGCCCGCGACCTGGAACCGCAACCGTGCCGCGGTCGGCTCGTGGCTGACCTGGTGCGCCACCCGGCAGCACTGGGCCACGCCGACGGTGCCTGCCGCCGCCGAACGGCGGCGCGAGCACAACGACGACACCAAGGCCGTGTCCCGGGCCCGGATCGACCGGCTGTGCCGGCGCCGCGACGTCCCGCTGCGGGAGAAGACGCTGTGGCGGATGCTCTACGAGTCCGCCAGCAGGGCCTCCGCGGTGCTCGCGCTCAACATCGAGGACCTGGACCTGCCGAACAAGCAGGCCCGGGTCACCGTCAAGGGCGGCGACACGATGTGGATCACCTGGGGCACTGACACCGCCCACCTGCTGCCCCGGCTGATCGCCGGCCGCACACGCGGCCCGCTGTTCCTCTCGGCGTCCAGGCCCGGCCCGCACCGCCGCGCGACGACCGACCCGCGCGACCTCCGCCCGGAGACAGGACGGGCCCGGCTGGGCTACGACCGGGCGCGGATCCTGCTCGGCCGCTACGGCGATGGGCTGCGCCTCCACCAGCTCCGGCACAGCTCGGCGACCCATCTCGGGGACGCCAACACCTCCGCGAATGTGATCATGGCCAAGACCGGGCACAAGTCGCTGCGCAGCGTGCAGCGCTACGTCAAACCAGGCCTGGCCGCCGTACACCAGGCCACCGAGACACTGTCCAGCCCGCGGCGCCGGGGGTAGCCCGGGATCAACGCACGTCAGGCATATCCGCCCGATATTTCGCGAGTACTACGGCGACCCCCGCGGCTCGCGTAGTCCCGGATCCGGCGGGCGAGGGGTTCGGCGACGAGAAGTACAGGGTGACCAGGCGGCTCCGAAGTGTCACTTATGACCCCGATCACGTTCCGGAAGCTCGCGCCGAAGACCCCTTGCCCAATGGTCAAGAAACGTTGACCATTGGGGCATGCCCAACGACGATCTTCCCGAGACATTCCATGTCACCACTGACGAGCAGCTACGCGCCGTCTCGAATCTCACGCGTCATCGGATCATGGCCGTGCTCCGCTTCGAGCCCGCGACGATCACGCAGATCGCCGAGCGGGTTGGCCTCGCGAAGGGGAGCTCCAGCTACCACGTACGGCTGCTCGAACGGGCCGGCCTGGTGAAGGTCGTACGGACGCGGAAGGTCCGGGGGGTCACCGAGCGGTACTACGCGATGGCCGCGCGGGCGATCGCGCTGCCGGATCCGGGCGAGGGAGGGCCGGATGTGCTGATGCGGCATGCGGTGGCGGACCTGGAGGCGGCGCCGGTGGATGGCGAACGGCACGTACGGATGGYGCATCTGCGGCTCACCGAGGAGCAGTTCGCCCAGCTGGGGGCGCGGCTGGACGCACTGGCGGACGAGTACCGGGAGCTGTCCGATCCGTCGCTGCCGGACGCGTCACTCGTCTTCGCGCTGTTCCACCCTGCGTCGTGCGCGCAGGCCGAAGGGGCCGCCAAGTGACCTCAGACAGTCGGAAGCTGCCAGCCGAGTTCGGACGGCTGTGGACCGCGCAGACGGTGTCCTCGCTCGGCGACGGGGTGACGCATGCCGCGCTGCCGCTGCTCGCGTTGACGTTGACGCGGGATCCGATGGCGCTCGCCGTCGTCACGGCCGCCGGAACGCTGCCGTGGCTGCTGTTCGGGGTGCTCGGCGGTGCGCTGGTGGACCGCTGGGACCGTCGGCGCACGATGTGGGTCACGGACGCGGCGCGCGCGGTGCTGCTCGGGATACCGGCGGCAGCGGCCGCGCTCGGCGTGCTGAGCATTCCGCTGCTCGCCGCCGTCGCCTTCCTGCTCGGCCTAGGCGGACTCTTCTTCGACACGGCCGCCACGGCCTATCTGCCGGATCTGCTCGGCCGCGACCCCGCGCTCCTGGAGCGCGCCAACTCCCGCCTGCGCGGCACCCAGACCGCCGGGTCCGGCTTCGCGGGGCCACCCGCGGGCAGTGCCCTGCTCGCGCTCGGGCGGACGGTTCCGCTGCTCGCCGACGCGGCGTCGTTCGCGCTCTCCGCACTGCTCGTACGGTCGCTGCCCGCCGCACCCCGACCCGTACCGCAGGCCCGTGAGTCGCTGCCGCGGCAGGCGCGGGCCGGCGCCTCATACGTATTCCGGGATCAGTTGCTGCTCGGGCTCGCGTTGCGCCCGGCGGTCGGGAACATCGCCTTCCTCGCCGTGGAGACCGTGCTCGCCCTCTTCGCGCACGATCGTCTCGGCATCGACACCTTCGGCTTCGGCCTGCTCCTCACGGCGGAGGCCACCGGCGGTCTGCTCGGCGCGGGCATCGCCTCCTTCCTCGGCCGGCGGCTCGGCACCGGCACCGCGCTGACCTGCACGGCCGCGGTCGAGGGACTCGCGATCCTGGGCCTTGCCGCCGCCCCGAACCCGTACGTCGCCGGCCTCGCGCTCGCCGTCTGCGGAGCGGGCATGGGCGCCACGATGGTGCTCGGCCCCTCCCTCCGACAGGCGATCGTCCCCGCCCACCTGATGGGCCGGGTCGCCTCCACCTCCCGCATGCTCGCCCTGTGCGCCGCCCCGTTCGGCGCCTTCCTCGGCGGCTGGCTGGCCACCACCTACGACGTACGCACCCCGCTCTACACCGCCGCCGGCCTCCTCCTCGCCATGACCACCGTCACCGCGACCATGACCAGCAACCGCCGGGTCGAGGCCGCGCTGCGTGCCGCCGGCCCCACCGATGATCCAGATCACCTGGAATCCCGGGATCCGGCCCAGGAGCCTGCCATGCAGGGCACCGCGAGTCCGTGAGCCAGTGCTAGGCCCAACTCGGCGTCCCTCGCCCTCGCCGGAGCGTCGGGCGCCTGGCCTCCACGGGATGCGACGAGTGGCCCGGCGGGGTGGGTGCGCGGCCGTCAATCCTCGTCGCCCTCGTGCGTGCGGCGCGCGGGGCCGGCCGCGCAGCCCGACCGTCGGATTGTCGTTCCAGATGTCGTGCTCCGGATCGGGCTCGGCGTATCCTCCGAACTCGGTCCAGTACCTCTCGCGGTAGTTCAGGATCGACGCGGGGTTCCGCTTCCGGTAGCTCACCATGATCGACAGATCGGATCTGCATTCGCTGAGGTCGCAGCCTCGACCGCGACAGCGGTAGGTGTCGTGGTTCTTCCTCGCTCATTGACGGTGGCAGTTCCTCGGTCGGAGCCGCCTTCGCCGAGGGCCCGACGGATCAGCGGCGCCGGGCGAACCAGACCTCCTCGGCGGGCCAACGCTGGGCCCACTCGGATGGGATCTCGGGAAAGTCGTTGTTGTTGTCGGTGGCATCCGGTGGCACCTGAACCTCGATCAGGTCCTCCACGACGAGGCCGCACGCGGCCATGAGCCGGATCGACTCCCCGTGCGGCAGCGCGAACTGCCGGTACTCCCGGCCCGAACTGCCAACGCGCACCAGCTGGTGTAGTCCGAACAGGCTGTGTACCAGGCGATCGGTGGCCGGTCCGGTCTCCGGCCTGCACAGGCGGGCCAGGGGAGAGTGGGTCAGGAACACCAGCCGGCCGCCAGGGCGCAGCAGCCGGGCCGCCTCCGGGATCCAGCGGTAGGGATCGCACCAGACCGCCGCGCCGTACTCGTTGATCACCAGGTCGGCGCAGGCGTCTGTCAGCGGCACCCGCTCGGCGTCCCCGTGGACCAGCGGGAAGCGCAGCTCGAACTCGTCCTGCATGGCGCGCGCGGTGGCCAGCTGCCGGGCCGAGACATCGACACCGACCGGGTGTGCGCCGCGACCGGCAAGCCAGGCCGACACGTAGGCGCTGCCGCAGCCCAGCTCGACGGCCGAGGCGCCAGYCACGTCCGGCGGCAGGACCGGCAGCCGGGACTGGGGGACGCACCACATGCCCCAGAACGGTTCGTCCGCGGCCCAGCGACGATGGGCGTACCGGTCGAACCAGGCCGACAGGTGCTCGTCCCAGTGCCGCCGATTGACCGGTACATGGCCGTCGGCCTCGTGCGCCATACCGATGATCGTAGGACACCTTGGATACCGGTCGATCTTCGGTGAGGCTGCCAGCGTGACGCCCTGAGAGTGTTTGTCGGGGGATCCCCCAACAAACACCCGCGATCATCGATCCTGGGAAACGGCGACGACCAGCTCGGATGCCGTTTCATTAGGGTGTCCGGTGATCTGTGCGGTGAGCGGGGGCTATCCGTGCACTTCTCGGCTGTGACCGGCCTCCTCGTTCCGCCAGCTGGTGCTTGTTCGGGAAGAGGGTCTCCGGCGAGCGGAACGCACGACGTGCGGCCGCGTGGCAGGCTGCCGTGCGTGACGACCGATGATCCTTCTCATGCCAGCGGTGCGACGCAGGTCGTACGTCCTGATCTGACCGACGCCGAACTCAACGAGCTGTTCGACTCGTCATGGCCGGACCGCGAGCCTTCGTCGTACGCGCCGGTGCTGGCCCGCAGCCTCACGTGGATCGCGGCACGGCGCGCAGGACGGCTAGTCGGATTCGTCAACGTCGTCGGTGACGGCGGCGTACATGCCTTCGTGCTCGACACCACCGTTCACCCCGACGAGCGCCGCCAAGGGCTCGGGATACGTCTGGTGCGCGCCGCCGCGGCCGAGGCGAGGGCACGCGGTGCCGAGTGGCTGCACGTGGACTACGAACCACACCTGGAACCCTTCTACAAGCAGTGCGGGTTCCGACGGACCACGGCGGGACTCCTACGGCTGGTTCCAGACCCATGATCGTGTGCTTCGCACAGAGGGATCTTCAAGAAACGTTCGTTTCCTGAAGATCGACCAGAGATCATCGACAAGGACGCTGGAGTCGTCAAAAACTCCTTCAAAAACCCGGAGGTTCAATAACCCCGGGCAGGCTGTTCGCTGAGATGATCGCGGCCGTGTCCGCGGCCCTAGAGCCCACCGAATCACCACGGTGGGCGACCTGCGGCGGCGTGGCGTCGGTTTCACGTCGCTGCACGAGAACCTCGACACCACCCCCCCCGGCGGCCGGCTCGCCTTCCACGTCTTCGCCGCCCTCGCCGAGTTCATCCGCGAGCTCATCGTCGCCGGCACCGCGAGGGGCCTGGCCGCCGCGCGCGCCCGCGGCCGCGACGGCGGCCGCCCCACCGTCGCCACACCGGAGATGGCCCGGGACTCGGGTCGGTGCCAGGAAGCCGTCCTCGTCGTCGTTCCCAGAGCAGCTCGTCGTTCACGTCGTCCTGGACGTCCGCCATGGCGTGTGCGAGTGCGCAGCGGTAGAAGGGGTCGCCGTTCTCGCGGCCGATCTCGCTCCAGACCTCCTCGAAGACGCGCCCCGCGCCCTCACGTTCCCCGCGCTGACCCAGCCGCATGCCACGGCCGATCCGGCTCATCGTCTCGTCCGGCTCGATCACAGTTCCTCCTGGCGGGAACGGAAACCGGCCGCATCGCCGGCCGGAACACCGAGTTTCTCAGTGACCGCCCCTCGGCCCGTAGATGACGCCCGGACCCACCAGGTCCGGACCTACCAGGTACTGACACCGGACATCGACGTCCGGAATCGTCCGAGGTTGTCCGACATCATTCGACGTCCTTGCCGGCGCGGCGTCGACCAATTGTGATAGATCGCGCGGGACGACGGAGGTGCCGACACCGCGATGACCGGTGCGCTCCCCGTCTCGGCATTGAGGTGACGGTTTCAGCCGCGGAAAAGGAGGAGCATGGCCTTGCGACGAATCATCGGTACCGCATCGGCCACATCGGTGTTCATGGGGCTGGTGATCGCTCTGGGGACGACACCCGCTCAGGCTTCGGTGAGCCCTTACTACATCCTGAGGGAGCTTCAGTCCGGGACGTATCATCATTCCATCAWCAACGCCTACAACGAGAATGAGATGAATTCCGGCGGAGGCAACCCCCAGGTTGGCTACGTCTACATGGACAGCAATCCGGCGACGATTCCACTGAAGCACGTGATCGGTGTCTGCGATCAGGACGCGGACGGTGTCGCCGTCTACATGAGGGTCTATCCCACCTCCGGTGGCTACATCGACTACGAAGACGACACCGGACACGACAACCCGTGTTTCACCAAGACGCTGGGATACTCGATCTCCCATTTCAGGATGCTCATGAACGGAGTACTCARCAAGCCCTTGGACGCTCCGCCGGAGTAAGCTGAGAAGTAGGCGCTGTCCTGGCGCGGATCCAGTCCCTCCGCAGAATGCCGGGAGGAACGCCACGACGCCCCGCCTGAGGTAGCTGAGTCTCCTCGGCGGGGCGTCGTGGCGGCGCCATGTACAGCCTGCCGTGGGTCGGGGTCCCGGTAGGAACGGAACGGAAAACCGGTGTCGCTGTCAAATTTTTTGACGGCCTGCGAGGCGTCCAGGTAGTGGCCAGCTCGCGGCTATGTCGTTGAGGAGTTCGCGGTCGCTGGTGCGGCGGATGATCCACACGTCCGCGTGGGCAAGTGTGAGCCGGCCCAGGGGCTCGCGACCGGCTGGTCGCAGCCGGACACGACGATCAGCGGGCCCGGCTCATGCTAGTTTTGTGACCGTAAGGTGCAGCGCTCGTTCCCGAGCCGAGACAGGCTCTGAGCGTGTCGGGATTTCCGGCCAGCACGACAGCTTCAGCACAGGCTGTCTGGTTCTCTCCGCAGAGAGCGTGCTTCGCCGTGTCCCAAAACCTTCCCCTGCGAGCGTGGATCGTCTTCCTGCTCGTGGTCGCCGCCGACGTGCTCGACCTCCTCAGCACCACCGTGACCAACGTGGCCGCACCCACCATCGTCCATGACCTCGGCGCATCGTCGTCGCTGGAGCCCTGGCTCGGTGCGAGCTACACCCTCCCCATGGGCTCCCTGATGATCATTGGTGGGCGTCTGGGTGACCGGTTCGGCTGCCGTCGGATCTTCCTCACCGGTCTGGCGGGGTTCACCCTGGGCTCCCTCGCGGCCGCCTTCGCCACCACCCCACTGACCCTCGTCGCCGCTCGTGTCGGGCAGGGAGCCTTCGGTGGTCTGCTCGTCCCGCAAGGCTTCGTCCTGCTGATGCGGGTGGTTCCCCGCGAGTCGATGCGGGTGGTGTTCGGTCTGTTCGGGCCTCTGCTCGCAGCGTCCTCGATCAGCGGCCCGGTCATCGCCGGACTGCTGATCGGCGCCGACCCGTTCGGACTGGCCTGGCGCTCGGTGTTCCTCGTCAACGTCCTGTTCGGCGTCCTCCTGTTCGGGGCAGGGCTGACGTTCATCCCAGCGTTCACCGGCGACACCGCTATCCGCATCCGGCCTGGAGCGGCCGTGGCGCTGATGGCGGGCCTCGGCCTGCTCCTGGCCGGGCTGATCGACGGGAGCGCCAGCGGCTGGCGCCCCCGCGCCCTGTCCGCAATCGCGGCCGGCGCCCTCGTCCTGGCATCTCTGGGATGGCAGCAGAGGGGCTCCACACAGCCCCTACTGGAACGGTCACTGTTCAAGAACCGCGGCTTCGTCACTGGCCTGGTCTTCGGGGCCCTGTTCTTCAGCACCGTCACGGGAACCATGTACGTCACGGCTCTCTACCTGCAGYAGCGCCTCGCCCTGAGCCCATTCCATGCCGCTCTGACCACCGCACCGATGTCCGTCGGCATCATCGCCGCCTCGTTCACGGTGCGCCGGCGCATCATCGACCACGGCCGCACCGTGGTCTCGATCGGCGTGACGATCTTTGCCCTGGGTGTCCTGAGCCTGACTGTCCTGATCGCCGCCCAGCCGCACCCCGTGCCCTGGATCACCGTTCCCCTGCTCGTGACCGGCCTGGGTATGGGCTGCTGCTTCGGGGCCGTCTTCGCTGTCGCCCTCGGCGACGTCGGCCCGGCCCAGGCTGGCAGTGCCAGCGGCGTGCTCAACGCCGTGCAGCAGCTAGCCAACGCTGTGGGTTCCGCCACCGTGTCGACCATCTACCTGGCCGCCGCCAGCACGCCGGGCGCCGTCTCGAGCGGCGTTCTGCCCTGCCTGATCCTCACCCTGATCATCACGGCGGTTTGCGCGGCGAGCATCCCCCTGCTTCCCCGCCGAGGAGCTGATGTCCACTGATGATGCGGTGCCCCGCAAGCTGATAGTGGCTTCCGGGGCACCGCCCTGCGTGTACAGCCGCCTCGTGCCCTGGATGGATCTGGCCTTCGCCGGGCTGCTGGTCGCCGTGCGGCGCTGACCGAGAGCGCGTGCCGGGGACGCGACCAGGTCCSGCGGCCTCAGCGGCGATGTGCGGCTGGGTCCTGGGCGGCGACGTGCCGGGCMACCGCGTCCACTCCGGGGCGGGCGTACCGCTCCAGCGACCGCGCCGAGGCGTGCCGGGACCGGGCCAGCAGCATCGGTGTGCTGGTGCCGTTCTCCGCGTCGTGGGTGAGGCTCGAGTGGCGCCAGCGGTGCAGCGTGAAGCCCTGCAGGCCGTCCCACCGTTCGGGACTGGCGAGCGGGTTCGCCAGCAGCCGGGTGCTCTCCTCGAAGATCTTCTCAGCCCGCCGGTAGGAGAGCCGGGCTCGTCCCGTGGCCGGGCAGACATCCATCGTCGGGGTGCCCTCGGGCGCGCGGCGCTCGGTGAGGAACAGCGGGCCCTCGACCCGGCCAGCGATCAGGCGGGGCAGCAGCTGGGCCGCGCCGGACTGCCAATGGATCCACTCGACGGCGCCGCCCTTGGCGGTGACCCGGCCGCGTTTGTCGGCGGTGTACAGGTCCTCGACGTTCAGGCACAGCACTTCCTCGGCCCGGGCCGCGCTCTCATAGAGCAGCCGCCAGAGCGTCTTGTCCCGCAGGCTCACGTCGTCCAGGCGCCAGACGGCGGCGACCTGGGCGAGCGAGAGCGCCTTGGTCTTGTCCGGCGGTGAGGGGCGCCGTTCGATGCCGAAGGTCGGGTCGGCGCCGATCCAGCCCTGCCGTACCCACCAGCCGATCGCCTTGCGGACCACCGACAGTTCGCGGTTGGCGGTGTCCGGGTCCATCTCGTCCGCGCGGGCCGCGGCGAGCTCGGCCAGCACCTCCGGCATGGAGATCGGCCGGCTGGACCGCAGCGCCTACCTGTCCACCTACTTCGCCGACGAACTCCTGCGCCGACGCGTGAACACCCAGCTCAACCGGCAGGAGTCCCGCCACAACCTCGCCCGCAAGATCTTCCACGGGCAGAAGGGAGAGCTACGGCAGTCCTACCGCGAAGGACAGGAAGGGGGGCCGCCGAGATACGGCAGAAAGGGGCAACGGGCAGATGTAGCCCGGTAGCGGGCGGCGGCGGGCCGCTCGGTAGCCTGCCGATCACTGTCGGGGTGCGGTGCGGGGTGGGCCGGTGGCATCGATCGAGCGGACGGCGTATCCGCGGTTCAAGCGGACGATCTCGTCGCGGGAGTTGCATGACGCGTTCACGGTGACGTCGGCCGAGGTCGGGTGGGCGGTGGAGCGGACGGCGACCGAGCAGCATCGCCTCGCGTTGCTGGTGTTGTTGAAGTGCTACCAGCGGCTGGGCTACTTCCCGCGCCTGGCCGCCGTTCCGGCGGATGTCGTCGGGTATGTGCGCGGCCAGTTGKAGCTGGACGAGTCGGTGGCCGCCGAGCATGATGCGGCGCGCACCGCGAAGTGGCATCGCGGCCTGGTCCGGGACCGGCTGGGAGTGGTCTACGAGCCGGCGAAGGTCCGTGAGATCGCCGAGGCGGCGTTGCGGGAGGCGGCCCAGGGGAAGGACAACCCGGCTGATCTGATCAACGCGGCGTTGGAACAGTTGGTGAAGGCGCGCTGCGAGCTGCCTGGCTACACGACGTTGGATCAGATGGCTGGGGCGGTCCGCGCCGAGGTGAACAGCGCGCTGTTCGCGATGGTGGTCRCCCGGCTGGATGAGACCGTCCGGCGGCGGTTGCTGGATCTGCTGGTGGTGGATCCGGTTTCGCGGCGCAGCGCCTTCGACCGGATCAAGCAGCCGCCGGGGCGGGCGACGATCAGCAAGCTGCGGAAGTGGTTGGAGCATCTGGGCTGGCTGGACATCCTCGGGCCGACGCAGGAGTGGCTCGCCGGGGTGACCCCGGCGAAGATCAGCCACTTCGCCGGTGAGGCGGATGTGCTGGACGCGGCGGAGATGGGTGATGTCGGCGAGGACAAGCGGCTGGCGTTGCTGATCTGTCTGCTGCACACGGCGCGGATCTCCGCTCGGGATGACGCGGTGGAGATGTTCTGCAAGCGGGTCTCTGCCCTGCACAAGAAGGCCCGGGAACATCTGGAGGCGCTGCGCGAGCGGAGCCGGGCGGACTCCGAGCGGCTGCTGGGGTGTTCGGGGACGTCCTGGCGGTGGTCCGTGACGCGCTGGGCGCCTCCGACGACGAGCAGGCCACAGGAGCGGCCGATCCGATCGGGGAGGTCTCCGAACGCGCCGGCCGGCTGGTGATCAAAACGCTGGCGGAGGCCGGTGGGGTGGCCGCGCTGTCCGGGGCGCACGAGGCGGTCTCGGCGCATCACGGCAACAACTACGCCCCGCTGGTCGAGCGGTTCTACCGCTCACACCGGCCGGCGCTGTTCACCCTGCTCGACGCCGTGGTACTCGAGCCGACGAGCACCGACCGGACCGTCGCCGACGCGGTCACCATCCTCAAAGCCCACCGACATGCCCGGGGCGAGTTCATCCCCGATCAGGTCGACGGGGTGGCGGTGGATCTGTCGTTCGCCGGGGAGATGTGGCAGAAGGTCCTGCGCGACCGGCGCCATCCTGGCCGGCTGGCCCGGCGGCACTTCGAGGTGTGCGTGTTCACCTACCTCGCCGCCGAGCTGCGCTCAGGCGACATCGCGGTGGCCGGGTCGAACTCGTACGCGAACCTGCACGTCCAGCTGCTGTCCTGGGCGGACTGCGAGCCGCTGGTCGCCGACTACTGCGCCCAGGCCGGGATCCCCGCCACCGCTGGCGACTTCGTCACCTGGATGCGCGGGGAACTCGCTCAGGTGGCCGCCGCGGTGGATGCGGGCTATCCGGCGAACGCCGACCTGGTCATCGACGCGGCCAGCGGTGTGCCGATGCTCAAGGCCCGGCGTGGCCGCGACCGCCGGCCGTCCGCCCGCGCGCTGGAGGAGGAGATCCACGCCCGGCTGCCGCAGCGGGCGCTGCTGGACATCCTGACCCGCACCGCGCACCTGCTCGGCTGGCACCGTCACTTCGGCCCGGCGTCCGGCTCGGACCCGAAGCTCGCCGACCCGCTGGCCCGCTACGCGCTGATGACGTTCACCTACGGGGCGAACCTGGGCCCGGCGCAGGTCGCCCGGCACATGYGCGGCCAGGTCTCCGCGCACGAGCTGTCGACCGCGGCGAACAAGCACGTCACCGCGGGCAAGCTCGACCTGTCCTCGGCGGACGTGACCAACGCCTACGTCCAGCTGGACCTGTCCCGTGCCTACGGCGACGGGCATACCGCCGGCACCGACGGCTCGCAGATCGACACGTGGGAGAACAACCTGCTCGCCGAGACCTCGGTCCGCTACGGCGGCTACGGCGGGATCGCGTTCCGGCACATCTCCGACACCTACATCGCGCTGTTCAGCCGGTTCATCCCGTGTGGGGTGTGGGAGGCCGTCTACATCATCGACGGGCTGCTCACGAATCCCTCCGAGGTCGCGCCCGATGTGGTGCACGCGGATACGCAAGGGCAGTCGTTGCCGGTGTTCGRCCTGGCCACTTTGCTGGGAATCGAGCTGTTGCCCCGGATCCGCAACTGGAAGGATCTGATCTTCTACCGGCCGGACCCGGCGGCGCGCTACTCCCACATCGACGCGCTGTTCGCCGAGCAGTCCATCGACTGGAAGTTGATCGAGGCCCACTGGCCGGACCTGATCCGCACCGCGATCTCCATCCGGGAAGGCGCGCTGTCCTCGGTCACCCTGCTGCGTCGCCTGGGCCACGACTCGCGCAAGAACCGGCTCTACCGGGCGTTCCGCGAACTCGGCCGCGCCGTGCGCACCCTGGTCCTGCTGCGCTACCTGTCCGAACCGGCGCTGCGGGAGTCCATCACCGCGATGACGAACAAGGTCGAGGCCTTCCACGGCTTCGCCGACTGGCTGATGTTCGGCGGCGACCTCATCGGCCACAACGACCCCGACCACCACGAAAAGATCATCAAGTTCAACGAACTCGTCGCCAACTGCGTGATCTACCAGAACGCCCTCGACATCACCGAGGCCGTCAACCAGCTCGTCGCTGACGGCCAGGAGGTCGACCCCGACGATCTGGCCACCATCAGCCCCTACATCCGCGAGAACGTCCGCCGCTTCGGTGAATGGGTCCTCGACACCACCCCACCCGAACAGACCGTCACCCGACTCGGTATCACCCTGGCCGGCTGAACCTGGTCGGGCTGCCGGTAGTAAGCAGCACAAAATCCGCGCCCCGCGATTCGGGGACTTACGCCCACGTGCCGGCTGTCCCGGCCTGCGCCGACCGCAGTAGCCGGTCCGCCTTCTCCACCGTCGGGTCCGCCCGGGCGGGCCGCCAACCGTCGCGGATCTGGCCGAGTGTGCGCCGAAGGCGAGCGGACCTCACGACCGCGAGGTCGTCGGCGAGGGCCAGCAGGGTGGCGGCCGCCGATTCCGGCCGCTGCTGTCGAAGCTGCACCATCGCGAGCCGGCTGCCCACGAGAGCGCGGGTGCGTCGTTCCGGCGGCCGGCGCGCGGCCACGGACGCGCAGAGGTGCTCCTCCGCGCCGGGGAGGTCACCGAGGCTCAGCAACGTCAGTCCGACCTGGTGCTCGAACCCCTCGCGCCGGTAGTTGCCCGTCCACTGGGAGGCCGGCGGGCTGTCGGCGCGCTCAAGATCGGAGTCGGTGGCGGCGAGCAGGCGCAGCGCGCGCCGGGGATCGTGGCCGGTCGCGGCCAGCGCTTCGGCCTGCATCCCCGTCATCCAGGCCCGGGTCCGGATCGGCGTGCGCTCGCGGGCGGCGGCCGCGGCGGCGTCGGCCAGCGCGAGCCCGTGGGTGGGGTGGCCCAGGTCCACGGCCTGTGAGGCCAGCGAGCGCAGTGCCGTGGCGCGCATCAGCGGGTTTCCTGCCTCGTCGGCGAGGCGGACGGACTGGATGTAGTAGCGCTGGGCGAGGCCGGGTTGGAGGTCGTCCGCGGCCATCCAGCCGGCCAGGTAGGCGACCTCGGCGGCGGCGGAGAACAGGTCCGGGCGTGCTGGGCCGGACGCGGCGCGTAGCAGCGGCACGATGTCGTCGACCAGGTAGGCGGCGACCGCGGATCGGGCGTGGCCGCCGCCGTAGAGGTCATCGACGTCGCCGAAGAACTGGGCCATGGCGCGGACGCGGGCCACGTCGCCAGCGCCGACGCGGCCTGGCGGGCCGGCGCGGGTAGCGAGCTGGGCCGGCCGGACTGCCGCCGCGGCCAGCGAGTAGAGGCCTGCGGTGACGGCGGTGCGCCTGTCGAGCATGTCGCTCCGTCCCAGGCGGGTGACCCACGCGACGGGGTCTCCACGCCATGGATCGTCGGGTCCGGTGTCTCGGGCTGCCCCGTCCAGAGACCAACCTAGATCGGCCGAGGTCAGGGGCGAGCGGTCGAGTAACCGGGCGAAGGCCTCGACGACCGCTGGCATGGTCTCCGGCAGCGGAACGGAGCCGTTGAGCCAGCGGCCGAGCGACGCGGCGGAGCACTGCGCTGGGGCGCCGTACTCGCTGCTCACGCGGTTGACGGCGGCCGCGATGGCGCCGTAGGTACGGCCTGTCTCGTCTATGAGCCTGGCCAGGTCGACGTTACGCACGGGTGTGGTGCGGGGTCGCGCCATCCGTTTCGCCCCCTCGGCTGCACCGAACGCATGCCGAAGATGATCTCCTTCCGCGAAATACGGCGCAATACGCGAGAAACCGCGGGAAACGATATGGGGTGTTCGTGTCCACGACGGCGCGTTTTCCTGATGAGGCCATCCGATGGGGCCGGCGACCGGCCGCCCCGATCTTCCCAAGGAGCGCGCGCATGAACACCAGCACCACGCCGATCGTGACGCAGGCGGCCGCTGCCCCGGCCGCCCCGACCGCCGCCGCCGTCCTCGAGTTCCAGCGGCGGGTCGCCGCGTTCGCCCGGACCGGTGTGACCTCCACCGCCCTGGTCGCCTACCACCGGTAGAACGCCCCCGCCCCCGCCCCGGCGGTACCGCGGCTGTCCACGCGGTCCCGCCGGGGCGCCGCCGTCTACCGGAGGACACCCGATGCCATCAGCCGCCGGCCCCCTCGCGCTCACCTTCCTGGGACACCAGAGCTGGCACATCCAGTCCGGCGGCACCGCCGTGCTGGTCGACCCGATCCTGACCCGCTCGTTCGGCACTGGCGTCGTCGAGTTCCCGATCTGGCCCCCGCGCACCATCGACCACCGAGCGATGCCAGCCCCGGACGCCGTCATCCTCACCCACGAGCACCTGGACCACCTGCACTTCGCGTCGCTGGCGCTCCTGGACCGCTCCACCCCGATCCACACCGGGCAGACACTGCCCGCCGCTGTGGCCGAGGCCCTCGGCAGGCTCGGCTTCACCGTCCACCGCCACGACCACCTGACCCCGATCCTCATCGGCGGCCTGGAGGTGTTCTTGTACCCGGCGGGGGCGCGGACCCTGTTCTGGGAGAGCCGCGTCGCGCAGCCGGTCATCCGCCGCGCCGGTTCCAGCGCCGACGTGTTCATCGGCGTGGACGCCGACATCTCCGACCTGTACGTCGAACAGGTCCGCGACGGTGCCATGCCCATGCCCCGGCTCGCGATCGTCTCCAACAACACCCAGTCCGTGCCCTACGGGGCGCTGGGCGCGGACGTCAACCTGCTTCCGGGACTCGACGGGCCACGCCGGCGCGCCACCGGCATCCAGGCCCTGCACACCCTGCTGATCGACTACCTCGAGCCCCTCGACGGCGTTGCGGACRTCGCGCTGTGCGGCAACGGATTCACCGCCCCCCGGTCCCCGCACGGCCCGTTCCTCTACGCCGACCATCGCGCGCTCGCCGAGCACGCCAACGCCCTCCAGCACCTCTTCGCGGTCCACGGGCCCCGCCCCGGCGACCAGCTCCTCGTCCCGGACCAGGGACCCGTCACCACCAGCAGGACCGAATGGGTCGGTATCGACGCCGCGACTGAACAGGCGGGCCTGGACATGCTGGCCGGCTTCCTCGCCGACCCGGGACCGGTGCAACCGGCGCCGATCGGACCGGAGCTCCCGGCGGGTGAATGGCCGGCCGCCGAACGGCTCGTTGACGGCGAGCTGCCGCGGCTGGCCCGGCACCTGGTCGCGACCCGGACCGGCGCGCTCGCCGTCGGCCTGCACGACTACCTGACCGGCCCGCTCGACGGCCGGCGGCTCGTACTGCGCCTGCTCGCCCCGCCGGGCCGGCCCGGACAGGTCGCGACGTTCGCGTGGGACCTCACCGGCCCGGCGTTCGTGCCGGTACCGGCGACAAGCCGGGACGAGGCCATGGCCATCTACCCGTTCGGCGTCGAGATCTACTACCAGGACTTCGTCGCGCTGCTCACCGGCCAGGTCCAGATCTGGGACATCGTCGGCGGCTCCTACCAGGGCTGGCACGTCGGGGAACGGCTCGACTCCCCGGTGTACGCGCTGTTCGCCGTGTACGGAGAGCACCAGCGGCCTGACCTCGCCGCGCGCTGCTACGCCGGCGCCCTGGCCCGGCTGGCTAGCGCGCCGACCCCCGCGGCCGCGTGAGCGCCGTCGCGGCGGGAGCCCTCGCCGGGGCCCTGCGCACCCGGCCGGCGGGGTGGCTCGCAAGGGAACTCACCGTCGACCCCATCGCCGCGGCTCTGGAGGCCGACGCGCTGCTCGAACGACACCACCCTGATCTGGCCGGGCCGGTGCGCTGCCTGACCACCCGCTACCGATCGGCGACGTTCACTGTCGGCGCCCCACCACACGCGGTCCTCAAACGGCACGCCGACAAGGTGGCCTACCTCGGCGAACGGCTCGCCTATGACCTGCTGGCCACCGACCGGGTGCTACCGCGGCTGCGAGGAAGCTGCGACCACGCCCTCACCCTGATCACGGCCTACCTTCCCCAGGCCGCGGACCTGACTCGCCAGGCCGTGTTCGACGAACTCATCGAAACCGTCGTGCGCGTCCACACCGCCCCTGCGCGATGGGACCGCCCCGTCGTGGACGCGATGGCCCCGTGGCGGATCGACGCCGCGCTCAAGGAAGACACACCCTGGGTGCGTGACTCAGCGGCGTGGCGGCGGATGCTCAGCCGGGTCGGAGCGGCACATGGCCCGGCGCACATCCCGCTGGGCAACCTCGATCTGGCCCCCGACCACGCCCGCCGCCAGGCCGACGGCCGGATCGCGCTGGTCGACGTCGAGACGCTGCGCCCGGACGTGACCGGGCTGCCAGACCTGGTGACACTGGCCTACCTCGCCGCCGAGGCCGGGCACTCCGGGGCAGGACCATGGGTGCGGACGCGATACCGCCACCACCAGGAACGCGCCGGTGGGCGGTGGGCGGAGCGCGAACTCGTCCTGGCCCTCGTCGACTTCGCCGAAGCAACCGGCCTGCAGTCCCTCCACGGTCTCGACCACTGAACCACCGGGTAGCCTCTTCATCACCGCCCGCAAGGAGAGGCCCTGCCCGTGTTCGGACCCGTCACCACCGTCATGACGTTCGCCGACGATCCCGAGAAATCCGCGCTCTGGTGGGCCGGCGTGCTCGGCGGCGAGGTCCACCTCGACGTGGACGGGACGTCGGTCTACGCCTGGCTGACCGTCGCGGGCGTCGAATTCGGCTTCCACCAGGCCGACGACGAGCGCAACCCGCGCGGCGGATCCCCCATTGTGTACTGGGCCGTCGACGACCTGGACGCCGCCCATGAGCGGCTGCTCACCGCCGGCTGCGTCCACCACCGGGGCCCGCTGACGGTGACTGAGGGCCGGCGAATCTGCCAGGTCATCGATCCCTTCGGGACGATCGTCGGCATCGAAGGGCCCTGAACGAGCAGGCGCGGATCAGCGGGCCGCCCTGCTCGCCTGGGACCGCGCCGGCCGGACCACACGCGGCGCCGCCTGCCGCGGCAGGCGGCCCCGGCAGACCTGCTGGGAAGCCGGCTGAAGACAAGACCGCTGACCGTCGGGTACGACGACACAGTCGGCGTCGGCCGCCGACCGCGACAGGCCGCACCTAACTGTGTGCCGGCTAGTTCCGCAGAGGTTGCCCTGTGGCGGGGTCGAGCAGCTCTAGGCGGCCCACGATCGTGCGGCGTACCCCAGCGTCAAGCATGGCCGTGACGCGGTGACGGCCGTTGTCGTACCACCGGTCGGCGGGATCGCCGCCGAGTTCGATGCGCACCGGTTCGATGACGAGCAGGCTTTCCAGCGCCTCGAGCTGCCATCCCGAGAGCCCCTCGGCCCTGGCCGCGGCCACGACATGATCGCCTACGTCGAGGCCGGTCGCTCCGGCGGCATGGGCCTGTGCGACGAGTCGGATCGCGGTGGCGTTGACGCGGTGCCAGTCGCCGCCGTGGTACCAGCAGCAGCCGCGGCCACCACGGCTAGGGACGAGCCGGCGATAGGTGCGGCGCCAGGGTGGTACACGCCGAGTCATGCAGGCAGGTCTGTTGAGCGTTTCAGGAGTAGGCAGCGTGGCCAGCGGCGTGACGACGTAGGACCACCGCTCGATCCACTGCGGGGCGGAGGTCACAAAGCCGTTCCAGCGGTGGCCTGGGTCAGGTGCCGATAGACGGTGGGGCGGGTGACTCCGAACTCGTCGGCGATCTGCTGGACGGTGTACTTGCGTCGGCCGTCGGGTCCGGTCTCGTCGTACATCTGCCGAGCCAGCTGGACCTGGCGGGGTCCGAGCTTGGGCTTCTGCCCGCCGGTGCGGCCGCGAGCGCGGGCGGCTTCCAGGCCGTCCATCGTGCGCTCGGACATCAGGGCGTGCTCGAACTCCGCGACCGCTCCCAGGATCTGGAAGAACATCCGCCCGACCGCGGTGGAGGTGTCGATGCCCTGGTCGAGCACCACCAGGTCGACACCCCGGGCCTGCAGGTCGCGAGAGAGCTCGAGCAGATGCTCGAGGGAGCGGCCAAGCCGGTCGAGCTTGGTGACGACGAGTTGGTCGCCGTCGCGGTTCGCGGACAGCAGCGCCTTGTCGAGTTCGGGCCGGCGGGCGAGCTTGCCGGAGGCCTTGTCGATGAAAACCGCGTCGCAGTTCGCCGCGCGCAGGGCGTCGTGTTGGGCTTCGGGATGCTGGTCGCGGGTGGAGACCCGTCCATAGCCGACGCGCATGATCGGATCGTATCTCGAACGGGGTTGTGCGTTACATAGCCGCGTACACGGCATGCGTTACACGCGCGACCTGCGGAGACAGGCTGTTGATCAATATGTCTCATGAACGAACGTTACCGGACACCGCCGCCACAACCCGCCGTCGGGACCCCTCGTTCCGCTTGCTCCCAGCCGGGCTGGCTACAGCTCGCGTTCCTCTACCGGCAACCAGCCGGGCATTGCCCCTTTCTGCCGTATCTCGGCAGCCCCCCAGGAAGACCAGCTTGGAGCACTGGGACTGATCCTCAACATCGTCGTCCTGTGGAACACGGTCTACTTCCAGCAGATCATCGACGAGATGCGCGCCGAGGGCATCCACGTCCGCGACGAGGACATCGCCCGCCTCTCACCGCTGAAGTTCGCCCACGTCAACTTCCACGGCCGCTATGGCTTCGCGCTGCCCGCCGAGGTCGCCGGCGGCCAGCTCCGATCCACCCGCAAACCCGCCGACGCCACCACCTCGGACTGAGAAGACCCAGCCGGCTCGCCCGACGCCCGGGCGAGCCGGTAACGGACCTTCTCGTGCRACAAGCCCACCAGGCCGCCGATCTGCCGCAGCCCCCACCCCTCCGCCTTCGCCGCAGCCATCCCGCTGTCCAACGCCAGGTCCGTCACCTCGTCCAACGCCTGCCGCAGCTGAACAACCATCCGCAACCGGATCGCGGGCGCCAGGTCATCCAGGCCGGCACAGAACCGCGCCACGTCCGCCTTCAGGAAACCGACCGTCGGGTCATCGCTCACCCACCCACCCTGACGGACCCGACCGCGGGCTGTCAAAAAGTTTGACAGCAACACCGGTTTTCCGTTCCGTTCCTACCGGGACCCCCAGTTTCAGCGAGACAGGACACGCGACCTGTGGACGGCGACGCCCCCTCGCGGACCGTAATTCTGACGCCCGAGAAGTCAAGCTTATCGCGCGTTAGAAGTTTCGTCGCGTGGCAGGAATCGTTTCGTTGCGTAGTTGCGTTTCGTCTCTGATACGGTTCACGACGAAACTTTATGGGGTGGGTGGAGGAGTGGGCGTGGCGCGGACGAAGGTGGACGCCGAGGCCGGCGACGAGCTGACGACGACCGGCGGGGTTTCCGTGCTCGCTGCGGGTGACCTGGACGCGCCGGCCGGCGATGCGGCACTGGCGGCCGTGGTGCCAGCCGCGGGGGTCGAGGCCGACGGCGCGCTGTGCGGGTATCCGGGCTGCGGGCGGCCGTGCGCGCCGGCCGAGGGGCCGGGGCGGCCGCCGGCGTACTGCGACGACCCGGCGCACACCCGGCTGTCGGCCTACCGGCGCCGCCGAGAGCTCGCCGCCTCGCGTGTGTCCGGCGGGCTGGACGACGCCGGCGCCGGCAGCGGCACGGGCCGGGGCCGGCCGGCGGTTCCCACGACGCGGGGGGCGCGGGGAGCGGGCCCGGCGGGAAGCGAGCTTACGCACCGGCCGGTGGCGTTGGCCCGGCTGCGGGCGGACGAGCTCGCCGCGCACGTCGGCGCGCTGGCCACGGACCTGGGCCGCACGCTGGAGGCGTTCACCGCCACCCTGGGCCGGCTCGGTGACGTCGCCGCCGCCGAGGCGCAGGTCGAGGCCGCCGAGGCGGACGCGGCCCGGCGGATCGCGGAGGCGACCGCCCGGGCCGTGCGCGCCGAGGCCGCGACCCGGGGCGAGGCGGCGGCCCACGAGGAGGCCGAGGTGGTCGCGGCGGAGGCGGCGGCAGCGCTCGACGAGCTGGAGCGCCGGCTCGGCGAGGCGGCGACGCAGGCGCGCGCCGCCCAGGAACAGGCCGACGCGGCCCGGCAGAGCGCCGCCGAGGAGATCAGCCGGGTCCGCGCGGAGGCCGCGGGCGCCGTGGACGCCGCCCGGGCCGACGCCGACACGGCCCGGGCCGACGCCCGCGCGGAGGCCGCCGCGGCGCGCCGGGACGCCGACGAGCGCGCGGAGACGGCCCGGGCGGACGCCGCGGCCCGGCTCGCGACCATCCGGGCGACCGCCGAGCGGGAGATGGCGACGCTGCGCGGGCAGCTCGCGGCGGCGCGAGCTGAGCTCGCCACCGCCCACCGGGACGCCGAGGCCACGGCGAGGACGATCACCGAGGTGCGTGCCGAGCTCGTCTCCCTGCGGGAGTCGGCCGCCGCCGACCGGGCCGCCGCCGCCGCGGACCTCGACCGGGCCCGCGCCGCGGCCGCCGCCGAGGCCGACCGGCTGCGCCGCGAGGCCGCCGACGAGCTGGCCCGGGTCCGGGCGGAGGCCGCGGCGGCGCGGGAGGCCGACCGGACCGCGGCCGACGAACGGGCGTCCGTGCTCGCCGAGGCCCGCGCCGACGCCCGCGTCCGCGCCCAGCGAGCCGAACGGCAGGCCGACGACCTCGCCGCCCGGCTCGCCCAGCTGTCCGCCGCGGCCCGCGACGCCTCGGCCGTGGACGCCGGTCCGCGTTCCGGACGCGGCCGCTAGCGACCCGCCGGCCCAGCCACGGTAGGTCCGGCGGTGGCTGGACCTACCGTGGCACCGCCGCCCCGGCGGGTCACGGGCACCGCTGCGGCCGGCGATGACCGTCAGGGACGACTGTCAGGACGGGCCGGGCGTCGTCGACAACGGAGCCGCGGCACAGGTGTAATCGATCATGACGGCGCTCCCCTTGACCACCCGGGTGCCGCCGGCGGGGCTCTGAGCAGTCACGCCGTTGTAGCCGTACTCGCAGTTCCACTGGCCGCCGTAGGTGACCGCGAAGCCCGCGTTCTGCAGCGTCGTGTTCGCCGTGTCCGCCGCGGTGCCGACGACGTTGGGGACGGCAACGCAGTTCCCGGCCACCGTCAGGCTGATGGTCACCTGCCGGTCGGCCTGGCTGCCTGCGGACGGCCGTTGGGCGGTCACGACGCCGGCCGGGATGTCCGAGCCGGCGCAGATCACGCTCTGGCTCAGGCCGCCGGAGAACCCGGCGGCCCGCAGCGCCGCCCGCGCCGCGTCGCCGGCCTGGCCGATCACGTCGGGGACCGTCACCGTGGCCAGCGTCGGCTTCGGCGTGGCCCGGGGAGGGCTGGCCGCGCTGGAAGGGCCCGCGGAGCCGGCACTGGCCGGGCCTGTGGCCGTCTGACCGCTCACGGGCCCGCTGGTCGCCGTCGCCCCGGGCGACGGCGCGCCCGGGACCTGCGTGCCGCCCGCGCCCGTCGTCACCACGAGGGGCCGGGACACGGCCGTGATCGGGACCGGCCCGGCCGGGTGTCCACCGTCGGAGAGCAGGACGGTGCCGGTGACGACCGCGGCGACGGTGAACGCGGTGGCGGTCACCGGCACGACGGTCGCGAGCCGCCGGTGGCGGCGCGCCGCGGGGACGGCGGCCAGCGCGGCCGGTACCAGGCTGTGGGGCGCGGTGGCCCGGACCTCGTCCGCGGCGGCACGCAGCCAGTCGACGGTCGCCAGGTCGGCGGCCTCGACGTGGGCGTCCGCGCGGGCTTGGGTGAGCTTCACGGCGTCTCCAATCCGCTGGGGGCGGTCGACAGCGATGCCCGGCCGGGGGCGCCGGGCGCGGCAACGGGCGCCGGCGGGCCGAGGGCGGCCACCGCCGGGTGGGCGCGTAGCCTCGCCAGGCCCTTCGACGCCTGGCTCTTGATCGTGCCTTTCGAGCAGTGCAGCAGCTCCGCCGCGGCCTCCTCCGACATGTCCTCGCAGTAGCGCAGGATGATCACGGCCCGTTGTCGGGGTGGCAGCGCGGCCAGTGCCGCGGCCAGCCCGGCGCGGTCCTCGACGGCGGCGAGCTGCGCCGAGGCCTGCGCGGTCTCCGGTGGGTTCTCGACGAGGACGTGGTGGACCCRGCGGCGGCGGAACCGGCTCGTGTTGGCGTTGACCATCACCCGCCGGGCGTAGGCGTCGGGCCGGTTATGGCCGGACACTCGGTGCCAGACGACGTAGACGTGGGTGAGCGTCGTCTGGGTCAGGTCCTCGGCCTCCTGCAGATCCCCGGTGAGCAGGTAGGCGAACCGCAGCAGCCCCGCCGTACGGGGTTCGAAGTAGGCGGCGAACCCGTCATCGCCGTCAGCTGATCGCATGTGACCTCCCATCCCTACAGAGGCGCCGCGATGCCACGAGGTTGCCTGCCGGCTGCGCCTGTTCCGCCGTCGGCGCTCGATGGGCCCTGATCGTCACGCCAGCGGCGTTTCCGACGGCCAGGGGCACAATCCGCCGGACCGCCGGCGATGAGTCACGCCCCGGACTGGAGTCCTACCTGGGATACCGACGAAGAGGCGACGGAGCACAGGTGAACGGAACACAGGCGAGAGGAGCGGACGCGATGGCGCAGCAGGATGGGTGGGCGGCGGGGCGGCGGACGTTCGTGCTGATCCCGGGCGCGGGCGGCGTGGCCGCGTACTGGCATCGGGTGGTTCCGCTGTTGCGCGAGGCCGGGCACGAGGCGATCGCCGTGGACCTGACTGGTACCGATCAGCAGGCTGGGCTGCCGGGGTACGCCGCCGCGGTCGCCACCGCGGTCGCCGGCCGCGACGACGTGGTGGTGGTCGCGCAGTCGCTTGGGGGGTTCACCGCCCCGCTGGTCGCCGAGACGGTCCCGGTGAACGCGATCGTGTTCGTGAACGCGATGATCCCGGCTCCAGGCGAGACTCCGGGCGACTGGTGGGACAACACCGGGCAGGCCGAGGCTCTGGCCGCCGCGGCCGAACAGGGTGGTTACAGCACCGAGTTCGACATCGAGACGTACTTCCTGCATGACGTCTGCGCCGAGGACGCGGCAGCGATCCGGGAGGATCAGCGCGATGAGGGCGACGCCGTCTTCGAATCCGTCTGCGCGTTCGACGCGTGGCCGCCCATACTGGTCAGGGCGGTCGCCGGCGCCGACGACCGTTTCTTCCCGGTGGACTTCCAGCGACGGGTGGCGCACGACCGCCTGGGCGTGGAGGCCGACGTGCTGCCCGGTGGTCACCTGATGGCGCTGTCCCAGCCGGACGCCCTGGCGCGCTACCTGATCGGTCTGTGAATCGGCGGACGAGACGTCACGGCGTGGGCGTAGCGTGCCGGTGCCGGGTGGGACCGGCCGCGACGCGTGCCCCGCGCTCGCGCGAGGCACGGAGGCGACACGGCGATGTCCGAGCAGACCGCGGCCGGGCCGGCGGCGRCCGACCTGGCGGTGTCCGAGCAGAAGCGGCGGATGCTCGCGGGGGAGCTGTACCACGCGGGCGACGAGGAGCTGGCCGCCGACCGGCTGCGGGCCGCGCGGCTGCGCGAGCGGTACAACGCGACCAGTGCCGGCGAGCCGCAGCTGCGCGCCGAGCTCCTCCGCGCGCTGCTCGGGGCGGTCGGGGAACGGGTCGAGATCCTCCCGCCGCTGCACGTCGACTACGGCTACCAGACGACCATCGGCCCGGGCACGTTCGTCAACACCGGCGCCGTGCTGCTCGACGTCGCCCGGATCAGCCTCGGCGCCGACGTCCAGATCGGCCCGGGCGTGCAGCTGCTCACGCCCACCCACCCGCTCGACCCGGCCCTGCGTCGTACCGGCCGTGAGGCCGGCGAGCCGATCACGATCGGCGACAACGTGTGGCTCGGCGGCGGCGTCATCGTCTGCCCCGGTGTCAGCATCGGGGCGAACTCGGTGGTCGGCGCCGGGGCCGTCGTCACCCGTGACCTGCCGGCGAACGTGCTGGCCGTCGGCAACCCCGCCCGGGTGATCCGCGACCTGTGACACCGGCGCGTCCACACCCGAGAGGGCTTCCCTACGGTTTGGACGCGCGCAGGGAGTACAGGAGCGGGACGCGGGGGGTGCCGGCGGGGAACCGGTAGAGGTTGTCGTCGCCGCGGACCAGGGTGTCGAAACGCTGGGTCGGCACGCAGTCGTGCTCGTGGAGGAACTCCAGGCACAGCCCGGCGCCGGCGACCGCCGAGACGACGGACCCGAGGGTGTGGTGGTACTCGACGGTCACGTTCGCGTCGGTCTCCGCGTCGGGGTCGGCGTAGCTGCCCTCCTCCTCCCAGATGATCGGGCCGATGTCGAAGTAGTCGAGGTCGAACGTCGAGCCCGACTCGTCGTCGAGGACGTCCTGCACCGGATGGATCTCGGCCAGGTAGAGGAAGCCGCCGGGGGCGAGCAGCCGGGCGACGACGCCCGCCCAGCGCTCGACGTCCGGCAGCCAGTTGAGCGCGCCGATACCGGTGTAGACGATGTCGAACGTCTCACCCGCGAGGACGTCCGCGGCGTCGTAGACGTCGGCGGTGACGAACCGGGCCGGCAGCGCCAGCTCGGCGGCCAGCGCCTCCGCCGCGTCGACAGCGGGGCCGGAGAAGTCCAGCCCGGTGACGGTCGCGCCGCGGTGTGCCCAGGACAGGGTGTCCAGGCCGATGTGGCACTGCAGGTGCAGCAGCCGGGCGCCGTTGACGTCCCCGACCTCGGCGGTCTCGAAGGCGCGCAGCACGTCGGGCTCGGCGAGGAACTCGTCGAGGTCGTAGTAGTCGCTCGCGAGGTGGATCGGCACCCGCTCGTCCCACCACGCCCGGTTCGCCACCGCCCCGTCGCCCGGCCCGGCCCGCTCACCCAGCTGCGTCACGCGGGTGACTGTAGCCCCTCGACCGCGTTCCCTCTCCCGATTTTCTCGGCGGCTCCTGGACCAGTCCGCATGCGGACACCCGAACGGAGAACCAGGGGCTGCCGGAGAGGCCAGCCGATCGCCGCCGCGGGCCAGGGCCACCTGTCGCGCCCAGCGCCGCGACCGGCCACAGGACCACCCAGGTACCACGGTCTCGCGGGCAGGGATGTGGACAACCGGGGCGCATCCACAGTTTCGTGATGTTGGTGGCGGCGTTACCCAGCCGGCGCGCACCGTTGCCCCATGTCCCTGGCCCCGAGGAGTGCACCATGTCGGTCATGGCCGTCCCCCCGCCGATCCCACCGCCCGGCCCCTGGCTGTTCCCCACGCCTGGTGAGAGCGGCTTCACGGCCGACGACCTCGTCGACCTCCCCGTCGGCAGCGGCCACGCGGAGATCGTCGACGGGACTCTGCTCCTCTCCCGCCAGGGCGGATTCACCGTCGACGATCTCGACCGGATCCCGGGCGGCGACGGCAACCGCTACGAGCTCATCGACGGGATGCTCGTCGTGAGTCCCGCGCCTGGCATGCCCCACCAGGTCGTCGTCACCCGGCTTGCGACGCTGCTGACCGCCCTGTGCCCGCCGGACCTGTTCGTGTTCGGCTCGTCGCCCGCCGTCCGGAAGGGACGCCGGGGCAGTCTCGAGCCGGACGTCGTCGTGCTGCGCAAGGCCGACGTCACCGCCGCCTTCGACCGGCCGCACGCCTGGGTTCCGGTGCTCGCGGTCGAGGTGCTCTCGCCGTCCAGCCGCACCATGGACCGCCTGGTCAAGCGTGGTATCTATGCCCGCCTCGGGGTGCCGTGCTACTGGATCGTCGGCCCGTCCACGCGGACCGGACCGGCCGTCACCGTCCTGCGCCTCGACCCCGCGAACGGCGAGTACCTCGACGAGGCGTCCGTCGGCCCGGACGGGACCGTGACCACGACCGTGCCGTTCCCCGTCACGCTGCGTGTCGCGGACCTGCACAGCCTCGGGTAGCGGCCGGCGGCCCCCGACGGCCTGACCGGCGGGCCTCCACCCGAATGCGCCATGGCGGCGGGGGACGCCGCCGCACCTGGTGATCCTTTGATCGGCCTGGCCGCCCCGGGCCGGGGCTGGCGGGAACTCGGCGGTTGGTAGGTTCTGGCCATGACGACGTTCCCGACCGAGCGCCCGGTCCGGCCTGACCCGGTGGCGGGAGGCGAGCACACGGTCGCCGTGCTGGCGGTGGACGGGGTGGTGCCGTTCGACCTGGCGGTGCCGGTGGAGGTGTTCGGGCGGGCCCGGCTCGCCGACGGGCGGCCGGCCTACCAGGTCGTCGTCTGCGCGGCCCGGCCAGGAGCCGACGTCGACGCGGGGACGTTCACGCTGCGGGCACGCCATGGGCTGGAGGCGCTCGCCGAGGCCGACACGGTCGTCGTGCCCGGCGCCGCCGATCCGGCCCTTCCCGCCGACGCGGCCGTCGTCGACGCGCTGCGCGGAGCCGCGCGTCGCGGGGCGCGGGTGGCGTCGGTCTGCTCGGGCGCGTTCCTGCTCGCCGCGGCCGGGCTGCTCGACGGGCTGCGGGCGACGACACACTGGCTGGGAACGGCGGACCTCGCGGCCCGCCACCCCGAGGTCGACGTCGCCCCGGAGGTGCTGTTCGTCGACAACGGCGGCCGGATCCTCACCTCCGCCGGGGCGGCGGCCGGGCTCGACCTGTGCCTGCACATGGTCCGCGCCGACTTCGGATCCGCCGTCGCCGCCGAGGCGGCGCGGATCTCGGTCATGCCGCTGGAGCGGGCCGGCGGGCAGGCCCAGTTCATCGCCCACGAGCCGCCAGCGCCCGACGGGGTGTCACTGGAGCCGCTGCTGCGCTGGCTCGCGGACAACCTCGACCGGGAGCTGTCCCTCGACGACATCGCCCGCCAGGCGGCTCTGTCGACCCGTACCCTGTCGCGGCGGTTCCGAGAGCAGACCGGCACCACCCCGGCCCAGTGGCTGGCCCGCGCCCGGCTGCGCCACGCCCAGCAGCTGCTCGAGTCGACGGACCACCCGGTCGAATGGATCGCCGCCCGGGTCGGCTTCGCCTCGCCGTCCACGTTCCGCGACCGTTTCCGCCGCCTGGTCGGCACCAGCCCCCAGTCCTACCGCCGCGCCTTCCGCGCCCCTGAGGCCGTCCGGGCGGCCTGACGGAGTCGGCCAGTGGGCCGTCAGGCGCCCGTGGTCGAGCCCGGGCGGACGATCATGAGGACGACGACGACCGCCCAGAGCAGGTTGAAGACGCCGGTGCTCATCCCGAGCCGGGCGGCCGCGCGGGACAGCACCGGCGACGTGCCGGTCGCTATCTGGGCGGGCGACGCGACGGCGACCGAGCCGGCCCTGTCCGCACCGGCGGAAATCGAACCGGCGGCACCGGCGGAGCCCACCGCGGCGCCTACAACGGCCGTCGCGGGCCCGTCGTCGCCGTCGGCGGGTCGCGGCGCGGCTTCGGGCAGCAGGGCGAGCGTCCTGCGCTGGCCGGGGAGGATCACGGCGGCGAGCAGGGCGGCCGCCACGGCGGTCAGCACGATGGAGATGATCACCCAGGTGTCGCCGAAGACGTGCAGCGGCCCGGCGGTCGCGAGGCCGAAGAACGGCACCGCGATACCCAGCAGCGCGTAGACCCGACAGATCCGGTGCAGGGCCCGCGCCACGCCCGCCGCCGCGCCGTCATCCGGGGCGGCCGCCGCCAGTCGCAGATACCGGGGAAAGATGCTGGCGGCCACAGCCACCGGCCCGATCGCGAGGATCGCGGCGAGCACATGCAGGCTGAGCAGGATCTTGGCCACGGATCGGTCTCTCCACAGGTTGTCGATCGAGGTCGACTCCGACGCTATCGACGCGACCGGCGGCGCGGCAGTGGCCAGAACGCCAGATGCCGCCGGATTCCGGCCAACGGCGCGGGTGGCTCCGACACCGCCGAACGCCTCCTGCCCGAACCTGGTTGGCCGTAGGCTGCCGACCATGACCTGGCGACATTGATCCCACCCGCGGCAACCCGTCCGGCCGCGACGCGCGGCGCGACCCGAACGGGCGCTCGCGCGGCGGCTGTACACGTACGCGTTCCTCGAGGAGTGCGTGCCGTTCTACCCCCTCTACGCGCTGCTGTTCGCGGACAGCGGGGTGTCAGCCGGGGGCATCTCGGCGCTGTTCGCCCTGTGGTCGGCCGCGACGTTCCTGCTGGAGATCCCGTCGGGGGTGTGGGCGGACGTCGTCTCCCGGCGCCGGCTGCTCATGTTCGCGCCTCTGCTGGACGCGGCGGGCTACGCGCTGTGGGCTGTCGCGCCGTCGATCTGGTCGTTCGCGGTCGGGTTCGTGCTGCTCGGCGCCGGGACCGCGCTGCGCTCCGGCGCGCTGCAGGCCCTCGTCTACGCCGAGCTTGACCGGCTCGGCGCCACGGCGGCCTACCCACGGCTGATCGGCCGCTCCCAGGCGGCCGGCGGCGCGGCCGGCCTGCTCGCCACCGCCCTCGCGGGCCCGCTGGTCGCCGTCGGCGGCTACCCGGTGGTCGGCGCCGTCAGCGTCGCCGCGCTGCTGCTGTGCGCCGCCGCCGGTCGCGCCCTGCCAGAACAGCGGCCGGTCCGCGGCACAGGGCAGGCCGGTCCGGACGGTTCCGCCCCGTCGCCCGACGAGGACGCCGGCGGCGGTGAGGGCGGGTCAGGGCTGGCGGTGCTGCGGGCCGCGCTGGGAGTGGTGCGCCGCTGCGCGCCGGTCCGCCGGGCGCTGCTGCTGTCGGCGGCGCTGACCGGCATCGCGGCGCTCGACGAGTACGTGCCGCTGCTCGTCCGCGACACCGGTGTGGCGCCCGCCACGGTCCCGCTGCTGGTCCTGGCCGTCACGGCCGGGTCGACGCTGGGCGGGCTGGTCGCCGGCCGCGGTGGCCGGTGGCTCGCCGCCCTGCTCGCCGTGGCCGCGGTGCTGCTGGCGGTCGGCGCGGGCAGCGGGGCGCCGGTCGGGATCGCCGGCGTCGCCGTCGCGTTCGGGGTCTTCTACTGGGCGCTGGCGCAGGCCGACGCCCGGCTGCAGGACAGCCTCGACGACTCCTCCCGCGCCACCGTCACGTCCCTGTCCGGCGCCGGCATGGAGGCCGTCGGCATCGCCACCTTCGCCGCCTACGGCGTGGGCGCCGACGGGCTGGGGATGCCCGCCCACTGGCTGTTCGCCGCCGCCGCCGTCCCCTATCTGCTGGTGGCCCTCGCCGGGCGCCGCGGCCGGCGCGTTCGGCCGCCGCCGTTGCGGGCCCGCCGCGACCCGGGCTAGGGCCGCCCCGGCGATGTCCGGCGACCTTCGACGCGGAGGATCTCGCCGGAGATCGCCGGGGCCGTACCCGGATCCGAACGCCGAGGGCCTCGGTGGTTCGGATCCGGGTACAGAACCGCTGATCACGCTCGCGGCACCGCGCGTCCGCACCGCGCGCCCGCGGAGCTGGCGCGTCCCGTCCCGTTCCCCGCCGGGCCGAAGCCCGGCCGCGGGGACGGGACGGGAACGGGCCAGCGGTCTACACCTCGACGACGGCCTGGGCGAACTGGGCCTTGTACAGCCTGGCGTAGGCGCCGTCGGCGGCGAGCAGCTCGTCGTGGGTGCCCTGCTCGACGATCGCGCCGTTCTCCATCACCAGGATCGTGTCGGCGTCGCGGATCGTGGACAGGCGGTGGGCGATGACGAACGCGGTCCGCCCGGCCCGCAGCTGCGACATGGCCCGCTGGATGAGCACCTCGGTGCGGGTGTCCACCGAGCTGGTCGCCTCGTCGAGGATGAGGATCTGCGGGTCGGCGAGGAACGCGCGGGCGATGGTGATGAGCTGCCGCTCGCCGCCGGACACGCCGGTGCCCTCGTCGTCGATGACCGTGTCGTAGCCGTCGGGCAGAGTGCGGGCGAACCGGTCGACGTGGGCGGCCTTCGCCGCCGCGACGATCTGCTCGCGGGTCGCGCCCTCGGCGCCGTAGGCGATGTTGTCGGCGATCGTGCCGCCGAACAGCCAGGTGTCCTGCAGCACCATGCCGGTCGCCGCGCGCAGCTCCTCCCGGGTCATCGTCGCGATGTCCACGCCGTCGAGGGTGATCCGCCCGCCGGTGACCTCGTAGAACCGCATCAGCAGGTTGATCAGCGTGGTCTTGCCCGCGCCGGTGGGGCCGACGATCGCGACCGTGTGCCCCGGCTCGGCGACCAGCGACAGGTCCTCGATGAGCGGCTTGTCCGGCTCGTATCGGAACGCGACGTGCTCGAACTCGACCCGGCCGTGCGTCTCGCCGGGCCGGGCCGGCTCGGCCGGGTCCGGGTCCTGTTCGGGAGTGTCGAGCAGCTCGAACACCCGCTCGGCCGACGCCACCCCTGACTGCACCAGGTTCGCCATCGACGCGACCTGCGTGAGCGGCATGGAGAACTGCCGGGAGTACTGGATGAACGCCTGCACCGAGCCGATCGACAGGTCACCGGAGGCGACCCGCAGGCCGCCGACGACCGCGACGAAGACATAGTTCAGGTTCCCGATGAACATCATCACGGGCTGCATCAGCCCGACGATGGCCTGCGCCCGCCAGCTCGCCTCGTAGAGTTTCTGGTTCTGCTCGGCGAAGATCGCGGCGGACTCCTCCTGCCGGCCGAACGCCCGCACCAGCATGTGCCCGGTGTACATCTCCTCGACGTGGGCGCCGAGCCGGCCGGTGGTGCGCCACTGGTTGACGAAGTGCGGCTGCGCGAACTTCCCGATCCGTGCCGCGAGCACCATCGACAGCGGGACCGTGACGAGCGCGATCAGCGCGAGCAGCCAGGAGATCCAGAACATCACCGCGAGCACGCCGATGATCGTCAGGACGGACTGGACGAACTGCGCGATGCTCTGCTGCAGGCTCTGCCCGAGGTTGTCGATGTCGTTGGTGACCCGGGACAGCACCTCGCCGCGCTGCGCCCGGTCGAAGTACCGCAGCGGCAGGCGGGTGATCTTCTCCTGGACGTCTGAGCGCAGCTGGGACAGCATCCGCTGCAGCGCGGCGTTGGTGAAGCGGGCCTGCAGCACCGAGCAGACGCCGGCGAGCAGGTAGATGGCCAGCACCCAGCCGAGTACCGCGCCGATCGCGTGGAAGTCCATCCCGGCGCCCGGGGTGACGTTCAGCGAGTCCAGCAGGTCGGCCTGGGTGCCGTGGCCGGTGGCGCGCAGGTGCTCGACGGCCTCGGCCTTCGTCGTGCCCGCCGGCAGGTTCCTCGAGAAGACGCCGGTGAGCACCAGGTCGGTGGCGCGGCCGAGCAGCTTCGGGCCGCTGACGTTGAGGCCGACGGCGAGGGCGCACAGCACCAGCGAGGCGATGAACAGCCGCCGCTGCGGGCGCAGCAGCCCGAGCAGGCGCCGCGTCGACCCCCTGAAGTCCGCGGACTTCTCGACACCGCCACCCATCATCATCCGCACCGCCGGGGGGCCGCCGCCCGCGGCCGGGCGCGGCGCCGGCATCCCACCGCCTGGCCGGCCGTTGGGACTCGTCATGCGGCCGCCTCCTGTTCGGTGAGCTGGGACAGCACGATCTCCCGGTAGGTCTCGTTGCCGGCCATCAGCTGGTGGTGGGTGCCGACCCCGACGACCCTGCCCTCGTCGAGGACGATGATCTGGTCGGCGTCGCGGATCGTGGCGACCCGCTGGGCGACGATCACGACCGTCGCGGCCGCGGTCTCGCGGGAGAGCGCCGCGCGCAGCGCCGCGTCGGTGGCGTAGTCGAGCGCGGAGAACGAGTCGTCGAACAGGTAGATCTCCGGGCGGCGCACCAGCGCGCGGGCGATCGCGAGCCGCTGGCGCTGCCCGCCGGAGACGTTCGTGCCGCCCTGCGCGATCGGCGTGGCCAGCCCGTCGGGCATCGCCTCGACGAAACCGCGGGCCTGGGCCGTCTCCAGGGCGTGCCAGAGGTCGTCGTCGGTGGCGTCCGGGTTGCCGTAGCGCAGGTTGGACGCGAYGGTACCGGTGAACAGGTACGGCTTCTGCGGGACGACGGCGACGGTCGCGGCGAGCAGCGCCTGGTCGAGCTCGCGGACGTCGACGCCGTCGACGAGCACCGACCCCTCGGTGACGTCCGAGAGCCGGGGGATCAGGGACAGCAGCGTCGACTTGCCCGCCCCGGTCGACCCGATGATCGCGGTGACCTGGCCCGGGCGGGCGAGCAGGCTGATGTCGCGCAGCACCGGCTCCTCCGCGCCCGGGTAGCGGAACCCGACGCCGCGCAGCTCCAGCTCGCCGTGCCGGGCCAGCTGGGTGACCGGCGTGACCGGCGCCAGCAGGGTCGTCTCGGTGCCGAGGACCTCCTCGATCCGCTCGGCGCACACCTCGGCGCGAGGGATCATCATGAACATGAAGGTCGCCATCATCACCGACATCAGGATCTGCATCAGGTAGCTGAGGAAGGCGGTGAGGGCGCCGATCTGCATCGCCCCGGAGTCGATGCGGTGCGCRCCGAACCAGAGGACCGCGATGCTGGAGAGGTTCACCATGGTGAACACCAGCGGGAACATCAGCGCCATCAGCCGGCCGAACCGCAGCGACGTGTCGGTCAGCTCGGCGTTGGCGACCCCGAACCGGGTCCGCTCGTGGTCGTCGCGGACGAACGCCCGGATCACGCGCAGGCCGGTCAGCTGCTCGCGCAGCACCCGGTTGACCGTGTCGAGCCGTTCCTGCATCGCCCGGCCGAGCGGGCGCATCCTGCGGATGATCAGCGAGATGATGATCGCCAGCGCCGGGACGACGACGACCAGCAGCGTCGAGAGACCCAGGTCCTGGTGGATCGCCAGCGCGATCCCGCCGATGCACATGATCGGCGCCGAGATCATCATGGTGAAGCCCATCAGGACGAGCATCTGCACCTGCTGCACGTCGTTGGTCGCCCGGGTGATCAGCGACGGGGCCCCGAAATGGGCCACCTCGCGGGCGGAGAACGACTGCACGCGGTCGAACACCGCGGCGCGCACGTCCCGGCCGACCRCCATCGACGTGCGGGCACTGAAGAACACGGCCCCGCCGGAGCACACGATCTGCCCGACCGTGATCGCCAGCATGATCCCGCCGAGCCGCACGATGTAGCCGGTGTCCCCGGTGATCACTCCGTGGTCGATGATGTCGGCGTTCAGCGTCGGCAGGTAGAGCATCACGAACGTCGCCGCGAGCTGCAGCGCGACGAGCGCCGCGAGCTGCGCGCGGTAGGGCCCCAGGTGGGCCCGCAGAAGTCGGATCAGCATGCGGTGGCGGTCCCTCTCAGCGGTGGTGCGGGTGGCRGCGCTGACAGCGCTCGCGCACGGGTGTGACAGCCGGTGGCGGCCGGGGGTCGCGGGCCAGCCGGGCCGCGGGCGGCACGTTCGGACACTACGGACTCACCTCCAGGTGAGGTCAAAGGCATTTCGGCGCGTTACATGCCGGCCAACCGGTGGCCACCGGCCGGCCGCGGACCGCGCCGTGGTCGAACGTCGTGGTTCCGCGCGCCGGCCGTACCAGTCCCAGCCGGCCGGCAGGTCAGCGACTGGTCCCATTGAAGCGGACGCCGGAGTCCGCTTCGCCTGGCGGCCGGGGCGCATCCCTAGGGGGACAGGCCACCGAGCCGGGCCCTGATCGCGGCGCGGTCGACGCCGAGCCGGTCGAGCAGGGCGGCGGCCGGGTCCGGTGGCGGGCGTTCCAGCAGCGCGAGCAGCACAAGCTCAGGGGTGGCACGGAGACCTGGGCTGGCGGGCACGGCGACGAGGGCGCCCGACAGCACCGCGCGCGCGCCGGAGCTCAGTGCGGTGCGCAGCTGGACGACCTGCGCGGGCGTCGGGCGCCGCCCTGCCCGGCCGAAGAGGTCCGCGCCACCGGCCATGGCGCCGGCCGGCTCGTCGCCCGCCCCCGGGCCGTCCGCCACCGGCGGGATGGCCGGCCACGGATCCGCGTCGTCGTGGGCCGGTGTCCCGGCCGGCGCCGCGGCGACGGCGATGCCGAGCGCCCTGAGCGCGTCCTGGTCCAGGATGGCGAGCGCCCCGCGCGCCGCGGCCAGGCCCACCCCGAGCGAGCGCGCCGCCTCGGTGTCCGGATGGTGCAGGACACCGAGGAGCAGGTGCTCGGTGCCGATCCGCCGGTCGCCGCGCAGCCGTGCCTCGGCCAGCGCCGCGCTGACGACCCCACGGGCACCGGCGGCGAAGCGAGCGGGCATCCTCCATCACCTCCTCTGGTGTCCTGTTCGGAATCAGTCCTGTTCGGCGTACCGGTGGCTCGGCGTGGCCGGTGGGATGTCGTGCGGCACGCGGACTAGCAGGGCCCGCGGCCGTGCTTGGCATGCGCGGACTGGCGGGACACGCCCAGGGCGTCGCCGATCTGCTCCCACGACCAGCCCTGCTCTCGGGCGGTCACGACGGCCTGCGCCTCCACCTGCTCGGCGAGCCGGTGGAGCGCCCCGACCGCCCGCAGGCCGAGCGCCGGGTCGCCGGCCCGCACCCGCGCCAGCAGATCACCCACGTCCATGGGCGTCAGTCTGGACTGACAACCAGAAGTCTGTCAATCCAGACTGACGGCCGGGGTCTTGCTGACGCGGGACCCGGGGGAGAAGACTTCACCCATGCCCACCGCACGCGAGCCGGCCGCCGACCGCACCGGCGCCGACGCCACCGGCGGCGAGTCGGCCGACGCCGCGCCGGCCGGCGAGGTGGCGAGGCTGCCCGCGCCGGCCGACGCCGACCTGGCCTGGGACGGCGACGCGGAGCTGACCGCCGCGCTGGCCGAGCGGGTGACGCAGTACGCCCGCGCCGCGCGGGCCACCTCGACGTGGCGGGCCTACGACACCGACCTGCGGCACTTCCGCGCCTGGTGCGCCGCCCGGCCGGCGGCACCCTCGGCGGTGCCGGCGAGCGCGCTGACCGTCGCCGGCTACATCGCCGCCCTCGCGGACGCCGGTTACAAGCCGTCGACGATCCGGCGGCGCCTCGCCGCGATCTCGGTCGCCCACCAGCTCGCGAAGGCGCCCAACCCGGCGTCGTCCCCCGAGGTCGCGACCGTGTGGGACGGCATCCGCCGCGTCCACGGCACCCGCCCCGCGCGCAAGGAGGCGCTGGAGACGTCGCTGCTCACCCGCGTCCTCGCGGCGATCGACGAACCACCCGCCGACGAGCCGCTCAGTACCGGCGCGGCCGCCGGCGAGACGGCGGCGCCCGCGGCGGCGGGCGGCACGGTGCCGGGCAGCGCGGCCGCGGCGCTCGCCGCCGTCCGCGACCGGGCACTGCTGCTCGTCGGGTTCGCCGGCTGCCTGCGCCGTTCCGAGCTGGTCGGCCTCGACGTCGCCGACATCGACGTCACCGCCGACGGGCTGGTGCTGTCGATCCACTCGTCGAAGACCGACCAGGAGGGCGCCGGCGCGCTCGTCGGCCTCGCCTACGGCTCCTACCGGCCGACCTGCCCCGTGCGGGCCTGGCAGGCCTGGGCCGCCGCCGCGAGGCTCACCGGCGGCCCGGCGTTCCGCGGGATCAACCGGCACGGCCACGTCGGCACCGGCCGGCTGCACCCCAGCTCGGTCGCCCGGATCGTGCAGCGCCGGGCCGCGGCCGCGGGCCTGGACCCGGCGGACTTCGCCGGCCACTCGCTGCGCTCCGGGTTCGCCACCGCCGCCGCCCGCGCCGGCGTCGCCGACCGGGCGATCATGCGGCAGGGCCGGTGGCGCTCGGCCTCGTCCCTGGACAGCTACGTGCGCGCGGGGCGGCTGTTCGACCGGGACAACCCGTCGGGCCGCGTCGGCCTCTAGGGCGACGCGGGGGCGACTGGGCCGGGTGACCAGGCACGTGGGAGGCTCGCGGGTGTGACAACGGGCAGTGGGACAGGTGGTTCGGCGGCGCCGGGCGAGGTTCGCTGGGACCTCGCGGTGAGCTTCGCCGAGCAGGACCGCGGCTGGGCCGACTGGCTGGTCTGGCAGCTGCAGGACGCGGGCCGCCGCGCCACCGCCGCGCCGCTGCCCGCCGGCGGCCCGGGCGCGCCGGCAGTCGCGGCGGCGCTGCGGTCCGCCGCCGGGCACGCCGACCAGGTGCTCGTCGTCCTGTCCGCCGCCTACCTCGCCGCTCTCGGCGGCGAGAACACCGACCCGCCGGCCGGTGACCACGCCCCGGAGAGCGGCGCGGGCGGGATCCCGGCCGAGCGGATGGTCGTGGCCCGCGTCGAGGACCTGCGCCGGCCCGCGCTGCTCGCCGGCGCCGTGTCGTTCGACCTGTTCGGCCTGGAACCCCCGGTCGCCCGCGAGTGGCTGCGCCGCCAGCTCGCCGTCCTTCCGGCCACCCCGGCCCGCCCCGAGGGCGCCGCCCCGGCGCCGTCGGCCGGCGCCGCGCCCGTTCTGCCCGCCGCGGCGGCGGCATCCGCGGCGGACACGGCCAGACCCGCGGGACCCGCCGAGACGCGGCCCGTCGCCCCGGCCGAGCCGGCGGCCGAGGCGTCGGCGTCAGAGCCGACGCCGACGCCGACGCCGGGGATGCTCGCCGAGCTGGAGGGGGTCAACTCCCCGGTGCGTGCCGTCGCGCTCCCGTCGACCGGCGGAGTGCTGGTCAGCGGCGCTCAGGACGGCAAGGTCCGGCTGTTCGACCTGGCTGCCCCGACCCGGCCGGCCGCGCTCTCCGTGATCGAGTACGGCAGCCGGCTCACCCAGGAATGGGTGCGCGCCCTCGCGACCAGCGCCGACGGCACCCGGCTGGCCATCGCCGGCGACGGGATGCGGGTCATGCTGTGGGACATCACCGACCCCTCGGCGCCAGAAACGATCTTCAACGAGCGCGGCCACCGCCACTACATCCGCGCGGTCGCGCTCAGCCCGGACGCCCACCTGCTCGCCTCCGGCGGCCAGGACAAGACCGTCGCCCTCTGGGACACCCGCCGCTCCGGGACGGCCAGCCTCCTCGTCGCGCTGACCGACCACCGCAAGGGGCTGCGGACCGTCGCGTTCAGCCCCGACGGGCGGCGCCTCGCCAGCGGCGGCGACGACCACGCCGTCCTGCTCTGGGACCTGGCGGACCCGGCGAAGCCGACCAGGATCGCGACGCTCGACGCGCACCGCGACACCGTGTACGCCGCGCGGTACGTCCCGGCCGGGACCCTGCTGGCCACCGCCGGCGGCGACCGGCTCGCGCGGCTGTGGGACGTCGCGAGCCCGGCCCACCCGGAACCGGTCGCGGACCTCGCCGGGCACCGCAAGGCCGTGACGGCGCTGGCTGTCACGGCCGACGGCCGCGGGCTCGCCACGGGCGGCGCAGACGGTCAGGTGCTGCTGTGGGACATCACCGACCCGGCCCACCCGGCACGGGTCGCGGCGTTCACGGCCAGGCACGGCGGGATCAACGACCTGACGTTCTCCGGTGACGGCGCCCTGCTCGCCGCGGCCTGCGCGGGCAAGGCCACCGTCCTGTGGAGCACCGGTACCCTGCTCGCCACCGCGAACCACTGACCGGCGCTGACCCGGCGTCGTCCGGGCCGGCCCGGACGGACTAGTGGGTGCTCGGGTTGGGGTCGCGGGCGAAGCCGTGGAGTGCGGTGTGGTGCTCGAGGACCCGGGTGAGCAGGCGGATCAGCTCGGCGCGCTCCCGGGCGTCCAGGGGGGCGAGGAAGGCGTCCTGGAGATCGGCGGCCACCACGTCGAGCCTCGCCAGCCACGCACGCCCGGCCGGGGTGATCGCGATGATGTTGCGGCGCCGGTCGGCCGGGTCCTGCGCGCGCTCTACGTGGCCGGCCTGGACCAGCTCGTTGACCATGGCCGCGACGTCGCTGCGGTCGTACCCGCAGCGCCGGCCGAGGTCCGCCTGGCTCGACGAGCCGAACTCGTCGAGTGAGGCGAGCAGCGCGTAGTGGAAGCGGCGGCTGCCGACGGCGGTGAACGCCTCGGCGTTGAGGCGGTGCGAGTGCACCGCCGTCTTGTTCACCAGCCAGCCGGCGAGCCCGCGCAGCCGGGCCGGCCAGGACGCGGCGAGCCCTTCGGCCGTGGGTCCCGCGTCGTCCGTCGTGCCCGTCGTGGCGCCGCCCGCGGGGGCACGGCTCTCGCCCACCTGGTCCCACCCACCTCATCCGACAAATTTGTTGGCGTTACCCACGAATCTTGCTAGTGTTGGCGACACCAACGTTGGTGGTCCCCATGATAGTGCCGTCGAGGCCTGGCATCCCACATCCGGTCTCGGCGCCCGGCACGGAGACCCCGCCACCGCGCGGGGCAGAGGGTGGAAACACATGAGCACGGACACCTCACCGACACGGCCCGCCAGCCCCGCGGCCGCGTCCAGCAGCCCCGACCACGACGACGGCGCGGCCGACCCGCGACGCTGGCGGGCGCTCGCGGCCGCGGCGCTCGGCCAGCTGATGGTCGCCGCGGACTTTACGATCATGAACATCGCGCTGCCGTCCGCGCAGCGCTCCCTGCACATGTCCGACCCGAACCGGCAGTGGGTCATCACCATGTTCGCGCTCGGCTACGGCGGCTTCCTGCTGCTCGGCGGCCGGGTCGGCGAGCTGATCGGCCGCCGCCGCGCGCTGCTGATCGGCCTGATCGGCTTCGCCCTCGCCTCCGCGCTCGGCGGCGCCGCGGTGAACACCGGGATGCTGCTGGCCGCCCGCGGCCTGCAGGGAGCCTTCGGCGCCCTGTTCACCCCGGCCGCGCTCGCCCTGCTGGGCACGACGTTCACCGTCCCGGCCGAGCGCGCCCGCGCCTTCGCGATCTTCGGCACGGTGATGGGTTCCAGCTCCGGGATCGGGCTGATCGCCGGCGGGCTGCTCACCGGCTACTTCTCCTGGCGCTACAGCCTGTTCATCTCCATCCCGCTCGCCATCCTCGCGAGCGTCGTCACCCTCGCCGCCGTGCCCGCCAAGGCGGCCCGCCCGGCGCGCGGCACCGAGGCGGCCAGGATCGCCAGGGCGGCGCGGGAACGACTCGACCTGCTCGGAGCGCTCCTGGCGACCGTCGGGCTGATGGCGCTGGTCTTCGGGCTCTCCCGGGCGGAGACCGACGGGTGGGGCTCGGCCATGACGATCGCCTCCCTGGTCGCCGGCGTCGCGCTGCTCGCCCTGTTCGTGCTCGTCGAGTCGAGGACCGCGAGCCCGCTGCTGCCGCTGCGGGTCGTCACGCACCGCGGCCGCGGCGGCTCGTACCTGGCGACGTTCAGCCTCGGGGTGGCCGTGTTCGCCGGGATGTTCTTCCTGACCTTCTACCTGCAGGAGGTCCTCGGCTACTCCCCGACCCGCACCGGTATCGCGTTCCTGCCGATGACCGTCGGCCTGATCATCGGGGCGCGCATCGTCGGCCGGCTGATCGTGCGGGCGCCGATCCGCAACCTGCTGGTGACGGGACTGGTCAGCGCGGCGCTCGCGCTCGCGCTGATCGGCCTGCTGCGGCCGGACAGCTCCTACTGGACCGGGGCGCTGCCGTCGCTGGTCGTCCTGGGCTTCGGGATGGGCTGGGTGATGATGCCGGCGAACAGCGTCGCCACCCTCGGCGCCGGCCGTGACGCGGGGGTCGCCGGCGGCGCGGTGATGACCTCCCAGCAGATCGGCGCGTCCCTCGGGCTCGCGCTGCTGGGCACCATCGCCGGGACCGCCACCTCCGGGTACCTGGGCTCCCACCCGGCGGCCACCGGGGCGGCGGCCCACGGGCGGCTGCTGACGGCCGCGACCGTGCACGGTTTCAACGTGGCCAGCCTCGTCGGCGCCGCGTTCCTCGCGGCCGCGGCCGTCGCCGTCTTCCTGGTCGTCGGCGCCCGCGCCGCCACCGCCACCGGTGGTGGCGGTGGCTCCGCCTCGCCCCGGCCCGGCCCGGTCCTCGCGGCGCGGCCGGCGGCCGTCCCCGCCCAGGCACAGGGCACCGCGCCCGAGGCGGCTCCGGTCCCGCTGGCCACCTAGCCCGGTGGATGACCGGCCGGCCGCCGCGTACCACCCTGGTATGCGGCGGCCGGCCCGTGCCACGGGAGACACGGCGGCGACGTTCCGCCAGCCCAGCGGGCAGGACGGGCCGCGCCGTGGGATGATCCCCGCCGGCCGGGGGTGCCCCATGGGAGGCACGCGGGTGCCGGGGGAGTGACGATGGTGGAGACGACGCCCGAGACGGCGAAGAGGCCGGGACAGCCGGTACAGGGTGACCCGAGCCCGGTCGCGGGCCACGGCGACGCGGGCCAGGCCGCGAACCGGACGACCCAGGTGCGGGGCAGCGAGACGGACCGGCCCACCGCCGGGCGGTCGATGGTCGGGCGGACCGTCGTCATCACCGGCGCGAGCGCGGGGATCGGCGCGGCCGCGGCCCGCCAGCTGCGCGCCCTCGGCGCCCGGCTCGTGATCCTCGGCCGCTCGCCCCAGCGGACCGCCGCCGTCGCCGCCGAGACCGGCGCCCTGCCCGTCGTCGCCGACTTCGCCCGGCTCGCGGACGTCCGCCGCGCCGCCGCCGAGATCATCGACGCCTGCCCCCGTATCGACGTGCTCATGAACAACGCCGGTGGGCTGTTCCCGGCGCAGACCCGGACCGAGGACGGCAACGAGCTGACGTTCCAGGTCAACCACCTGGCCCCGTTCCTGCTCACCGGCCTGCTGCTGCCCCGGCTGTCGGCCACCCCCGGCTCCCGGGTGATCGTGACCAGCAGCGTCGTCAACGCCCTCGGGCGTCTCGACGCGCACGACCTGGACCGCGCGCAGCGCCGCTACCAGCAGTTCGGCGTCTACTTCGACAGCAAGCTCGCCAACGTCGTCTTCGCCCGCGAGCTCGCGCGGCGGGCCGCGCCCGGCTGGCCGACCGCGACCGCGGTGCACCCGGGCGTCGTGGAGAGCAGCTTCGGGCGCGACACCTGGTTCGTGCACACCTTCTACCGGCCCCTGCGGCTGGTCGGTGCCCGGACCCCGGCCGGCGGCGCCCGCCCACTGGTCGCGCTCGCGACCCGGCAGGACCCGGAGGCCGTCAACGGCGCCTACCTGCACCGCTACAAGGTGCGTGACCGGTTCTTCACCGGCCGGCGGGCCCGCGACACGGAGCTCGGCAGGGCGCTGTGGGAGTACTCGGCCGCCCGTGTCGGCCTGCCCGGCTGACCCTGCCGGCCCGTGACCTACGGCGCGTTCGTGTGCACGCCTGGCCGTGACCGGGCGACATACCGTGAGGCGGTGAAGGACCGATGACGCGCGTCCCGGTGCCCGGACGGTCCCAGGCCGAGGCGATGGGCCTGGCCACGGCCGCCCGGCTCGCGGCGGCGCCGTCCGGCGAGATCGCCACCGCCGGTCCCGACCCGCTGCTGGTCGCCGAGCTCACCGACCGCGCCCCGCGGGTACCGGCCCGGCTGTTCGCGGTGCCGTCACCCCGGCTGACCGCCGCCGTGCTCGCCGACACCGACGTCGCCCATGAGGCGCCGCGCCGGCCGCGCGACCACCGGCCGGCCCCCGGCGGCCCCCACGCCGGCGGGAGCGAGCCCTGAGCGGCGCGGAACCGGCCCTGGTGGCCAGGCCGGTGACACGCCGCCGGCCGCTGGCGGGGACGCACGGCGCGGTGATCGCCGCCGTCGCCGCCGGCGGGGTGGCAGGCGCCTGCCTGCGCTACGGCGCCGCGCTCGCCTGGCCGACCCCACCCGCGGCGTTCCCCTGGACGACGTGGGCGGTCAACACCGCCGGCTGCGCGGCGATCGGCGTGCTCATGGCGGTGATCGCCGCGCGCCGGGCGGTGCACCCACTGGTCCGGCCGTTCCTGGGCACCGGCGTGCTCGGCGGCTTCACCACCTTCTCCACCTATGCCGTCGACGCGCAGCGCCTCCTCGACGCGGGCCGGGCGGCCCTGGCGCTGGCCTACCTGGCGGCGACGGTGACGGCGGCGCTCGCGGCCGTCACCGTCGCCGCCGCCGCGACCAGGCTCACGCTGCGCGCGGGGCCGGCGGCGGGCCGCGCGCTGTTCGGGAGGCACCTCGGGAGGCACCGATGACCAGGCTCGCCGGCCGGGCGCTACGCCTCACGGTGTTCGTCGGGGACAGCGACCAGTGGCACCACCGGCCACTGTCGAGCGAGATCGTGCGCCGGGCGCGCGCCGCCGGCCTCGCCGGCGCGACCGTGTTCCACGGCGTCGAGGGCTACGGCGCCTCGTCCGTCGTGCACACCACCCGGCTGCTCTCGATGTCCGAGGACCTGCCGGTCGTGGTCGTCATCATCGACGAGGAGCCCCGGGTCCGGGCGTTCCTCCCCCAGCTCGACGAGCTGGTCGGCGAGGGGCTGGTCGTGCTCGACGAGGTCGAGGCCGTCCGCTACACCGGCCGGCCGGCGGGGTGAACTGGCTGCTGGTCGCCGCCGGCGCCGCCGTCGGCGCGCCGCTGCGCTACCTGGTGGACCGGGCGGTGCAGGCCCRCCACGGCGCCGTGTTCCCCTGGGGGACGCTCACGGTGAACGTGGCGGCGAGCCTGGTACTGGGCCTGGTCACCGGCGCGGTCATGGCCGGCGCGGCGTCGCAACGGGTCGCGCTGCTGCTCGGGACGGGACTGTGCGGGGCACTGTCGACCTACTCGACGTTCTCCTACGAGACGCTGCGCCTGGCCGAGAGCGGCTCCCGGCTGGCCGCGGCCGCGAATGTCGCCGTCACGGTGCTGTCCACGGTTGGCGCCGCCATCCTCGGCGTGGCCGTCGCGGGCGCCCTCTGGGGCTGAGCGGGACCGGCGGCAGGCGGGTGGGCGGCGCGGACACCGAGGGGAAGGGCGCCGCCGCGTCTCCGGTCTTTCATCGGGCCGGGACCAGGCGGGAGGTCGGCGGCTGCTCGCGGACGGCGGCCGAGCGTCGTGGCGCGCTGGCCACCGGGCGGTGCGCCCGCGCGGCGGCGGGGCCGGGGGTGGGCGAGGGGCGGCCCGCGGCCGTGGTGCGCTGGCGGTCGGCGCGCCGCGCCAGCAGCCGCTCGGCGAGCGCGTCGGCGCGTTCGATGTCGTCGAGGGTCGCGCGCTGGCGGGCGTCGACCTCCAGGATCGCGGCGAGCAGCTCGGCGGACAGGCGGGTCCGGGCCGCGACGCGGGCGACGCTCGGCGGCAGGGCGCCCGGCACCCACGACGGGCCGCCCCCGCGGCCCGGGCCGCCGGCCCGGGCCGCGGGGGCGGTCGGCAGGCGGGTGACGGTGGCGCGGTGCGCCGGGCCGGGGGGCGGGGCGAGGGCCGGCGCGGCGCCGCGGCGGGCCGTCTCGGCGGTGGTCGTCTCGTCGCGGCGGAGCCGGTGCATCAGGGCCATGCACCCAGTGATACCTGCGGGGGCGTCCCGTTCAACGCCTTGACATCCGGCCTGTCGGCGGGATCAGCCCTGCCCCACAGGCGATCCCCAGGTTTCACCCCCGTCGTCCCCAGGGCGCGCCCCGTTACCCACCGTGTCGTCGACAGGGTTATCCACAGATCGATCATCATGTGACGCAACTCACAGTCCATGGGTAGAGGGTTGACCAGGCCTCCGACACAGGCCGAGCGTCTCCCGCCGACCCCTCACGGGCGCCGGGGTGGCCGCCGCGCGGTCCGTCCTGTGGACGAAATCCGTCCGTCCACAGGACTGGAACGAGCCTGGCGGACCGGGTGCGGCCCGGTCCACGCTCGGTCCCGCCTGGCGGACGCGGCGCCAGGGCTCGCGGCCGGCGGTGATCCGCCGTCGGCCGACGGTGACCGACAAGGACGAGGGGCCCAGGCATGGCGGTGAAGGTGCGGCGCGGCGGGGCCGCGCACGTGAAGGACGGCGCCACGGCGCCGCGGGGACGCCACCGGGCGGCCCCGGCGGCGGGACACGCGCGCGGAGGCACGCGGTGAGCGGCGAGGCGGCCGCGGTGCCGGTGAGCCTGGTCGCGGCCGGCCGGGCCACCGGGCGACCGGCGGCCCTGGCCGAGGGCCCGGCGGACGTGCTGCACCTGCGGCTCGAGCCCGACGACGCCGTCGCGGGGGTGTCACTCGGCCAGGCGAGGGCGTTGTTCGCCGGCGTCGCGCGCCTGTTGCAGGCCGCTGCGATGGCGGCCATCGGCCCGGCGTCGCGGTTCGCCGGCCGGCGGCCGGACGCGGTGAAGGCGTTCGTCGAGCAGGACGTCCGGTTCGTCCACGCCGAGGCGGACAGCCCCCTGCTGGCGGTCTACACCCGGCTCGACGACGGCCCGCCGCCCGGCGCGGACCCCGCCCGGGGCGCCACCGCCCCCGGGGCCGCGAGTGCGGTGGGGGTGGCGGGGTTGGCGCCGTTCCAGCGACGGGTGGGCACGACGCTCGCGGGGGCGCTCGTCGAGGTCACCGAGGCGATCCGTGACCACCCCACGGCCCGCCGCCTGCCGTTCGCCGAGCCGGCGGACGACCCGGCCGGCCCGCTGACCGAGCCGGCGACGGCGACCGGTCCCGCCGACGGCACGGCCACCGAGACGGCGCCGTCACCGCTGGTGCTGCGCGGGGTGAGCGTGGATCTGTGCGACGCGCTGCTCGGGATGGTGACCGCGCCGCGGGTGCGCAGGATGGAGCTGGCGTTCTACTGGGCGCCGCACACCGGGCTGGACACCCCGGCGGTGGTCAGGGTGGCGCTGCGCCGCGACGACGTCGAAGCGCTGCTGCGGCTGCGCGCCGCCCTGGCCGCCCTGTCCGAGCGGCCCAGGACGGCGGTGTACGGGCAGGTCACCCGCCTCGACCGCGGCGAGGCCGACGACGGCGGGATCGCCACGATCCGCGGCGTCGTCGGCCGGTCCACCCCCCGCACCGTGCAGGTCGCCGTGTCCGGCCCGGAGTACGACGACGCGATCCGCGCCTACCGGACCAGGGAGCCGGTCGTCGCCACCGGCCGGCTGCGCCGCCACGGCGGGGTGCACGTGCTCACCGGCACCTTCACGGTCACCCGTGACGGTCCGTGACCGTACCTCAGGAGCCGCCCCAGGGGGAGCGGGAACGGGTGGGGGCCGGCGGCTCCGTCGCCGCCCACACCTTGCGCCACCGGGCCGGCTCGCCACCGCCGGGGGCGGGGACGGCGGCGCGGGTCCCACCGGCAGGCGGCACCGGCCGGCCGGGCCGGGGCAGCGACGCCCACCAGGACGTCTCGCTCTCGGTCACGAGCCGGTCGACCTCCGCGGCCAGCCGGGCGGTGAGGCCGCGCACGTCGTCGCCCTCGGCGGGTCGCAGCGGCCGGCCGAACCGCACCGACACCTCCGGACGGCCCGGCACCGGCCACGACCGGCCCCGCGGCATCGCCGCGAACGTGCCACGCAGCCCGACGGGCACCACCGGCACCCCGGTGTTGATCGACAGGAACGCGGCGCCGAGCTTGAACCGGGCCCGCGCCCCATCCGGCGACCGGGTGCCCTCCGGGAAGATCACCAGGTTCCAGCCGTCGCGCAGCAGGTCCACCGGCGTCGTCGACGGGGCGCCGCCGCCGCGGTCGATCGGCACCGTGCCGAACGCCAGCGCCGTCGACAGGCCCCGCCACGTCGACTCGAAGAAGTAGTCCGCCGCCGCGGTCACCACCGTGCGCTCCCGCACGGCCGGCGGCAGCGCGCACAGCAGCACCGTCGCGTCCAGGTGGCTCGCGTGGTTGGCCACGATCAGCGCCGGCTGCTCGCCCAGGTCGGCGAACACCTCCGACCCCTCGACCGTCCACGTCAGCTGGGAGTGCAGCAACGGGTCCATGATCCCGCCGAGGAACGCCGCCCGGGCCGCCCTGGCGGCCGGGCCGCGTGCCCACGCCGTCGGGAACTCCCGGCCCGGCAGCGGCGGCTGGTACTCCCGCGCCGACGCCGGTACCAGCCGCTGCCCGCCGAGCCGGAACCCGCGGGCGGCCTGCCGCAGCCCCACCCCGGGGCGGCGCGGCGAGGACGACGACGAGCCGGCCCGCACGGGCCGGCCCGACGCCCCACTGACCCGGCTCACCGGACGTCCGCGATCGCGTGCGGCGGCGAGTGCAGGTAGGTGATCGACGGGTCGCGCCCGACCGTGCCCGACACCATCTCCAGCGCGTCCGCGAACGTCGACGCGGCCCGGAAACCCATCCGGGCGCACGCCCGACGGTCCCCGCCGACCCAGACGACGTCACCCAGGTGGTCCATGCCGTGCGTCGCCCAGTACCACATGTAGAAGGGGTGGACACCGTGGTAGGCGTGCGACGTCCGGTACAGGTGGATGTACCAGGGGTCCGTCGCGTACTGCTTCTCGAACTTCGCCTCGATCGTCGCCGGGTCCGTCGACTCGGCGAGGACCTCCTCGTAGAAGTCCACGTAGGAGGGGTGGTGCAGCTGGGTGAACTCGGGCGTCACCGGGTGGTACAGGATCATCGCGCCCTTGTGCCGGACCAGCGGCCTGCCCCGGTACATGTTGAAGAAGTAGCCCAGGCCCATGCAGGTCGCCAGGATCGGGTTCATCACCGCGTCGGAGTTGTACGGCCCGAGGAACGGCAGGCCGACGACGAGGACGTCCGACTGGCCGTCGACCTCGACGACCTGCTGGCGGTGCACCGCCTCCAGGGTCCGCTCGTGCACCGCCTCGGTCTCGCCGGCGTTGACGCCGGTGACCTGGTAGTCGGCCACGATGCCCTGGAAGAACTTGTGCCGCTGGCGGCTCGGCAGCTTCGGCAGGGCGGCGGTCGTCGCGTAGGCCATCGCCTGGTCCTTGCGCGACCACTCCCACTCGCGCTTCGTCAGGAAGCCGAACTTCTCCGGGAACGCCTGGTTGTTCACCGTCGTCTCGACCGTGAACACCTTCACGTGCTCCGCGAGCARCCGGCCCATCCGCCACGCCGACGAGTGCATCGCCGACCGGGTGTGGTCCATGAACGAGTTCGAGTGCAGCATCGTGTGGCTGTTGTGGTGATGCCGCAGGCTGTTGTACGACGCGAGGCCGATCGGGACCGACTTGTGCCCGCCGTCCATCGCGACCAGGTTCACGTTCACGTAGACGATCAGGTCCGACTCGGCGGCCCGCCGGTTGATCTCGACGTCCTCGCCGTGGTCGGTGACCCCGATGTGCAGCAGGTTGTCGCGGTCCTCCGCGTCGTGGTTGTACAGGTTGTCCGGCCAGAACGACCGGAACACCCGCTCCCCGACGACGTACTCGATCTCGGCGGCGGTCATCCGCCGGTGCAGCGCCGTCGCGACGATCAGGTGCACGTCGTCGACCCCGGCCTCGGCGGCCAGCGCCAGCACCTGCTCGATCACCCGCTGGCGGATGTCCGGGCGGCGCATCCTCGGCAGCGGGATCGACAGGTCGTCGAACGCGATCGTCAGCTTCATCCCCGCGAACAGCAGCGCCCGCAGCGGCTCGCTGCCATGCGGGTGCTCCAGGGCGTCCGCGATCACCGCGGTCACGTCCGGCACGCCGGGCAGCGACTCCGGCGGGTACACCACGCGCGTCCCCAACGGGAACTGCTCCAGCAGCAGACCCTCACCCTGGTGCACCAGCAGCGGGGGAGTCCGCTCGTCGACCTCGAGCACGAACCCCGGTCTCACAGCCACGTTCCCCTCATCGCGGGCCCGCACGGCCGGCGTCGGCCGCCGCGTCGGGCTGTTCGGAATATCGCCCCGGCCGCGAACCGGGCCGGTGGTACGGCCGCGGCGCCGGGCGTCGCGACCATCGTGCTGGATCCGGCGCCGGCGGTCACGCCCGCGCTCATGCCTGCATCGTCGGGTCGAACGCGACCTTCACCGCGCCGAGCCGGCCGGCGGACAGCGCATGGTCCAGCGCCTCCCGCCAGCGGGCCAGCGGGTAGACCGCCGAGACGACCCCGTCCAGCGGCGCGGACGCCGCCAGCTCGAACGCCCGGGCGAAGTCGGACCGCGCCCCCGCCGCGCCGTCCACCCCCGCCGCGGCACCCGCACCCGCCGCGTCCAGCTCCGGACCGGCGCCGGTGGCCCCGTCCGCCGGGCGGCCGGTCCGGCCCGACGACGCGTAGGTACCGACGAGCTCCAGCTCCCGGTACCACAGCGGCGTCAGGTCCACCGACCCCGACGGCACCCCCGACAGCACGACCCGCCCGCCCGCGCGGGTGACCCGCAGCGCCGTCGACAGCGACGACGACGACCCGGCGCAGTCGACGGCGATGTCGACGCCGCCGAGCAGGAACGGCCCGCCGAGCTCCGGTTCGGCGCGCAGCGCCCTCGTCGCCCGCCGCACCCCGCCGAGCGCGTCCGACGGGGACAGCACCTCATCCGCGCCGAAGCGCCGCGCCAGCTCCACCTGACGGCGGTGCTTCGCGACCACGGTGATGTGCGCCGCCGCGGTGTACGCCCGCAGCGCCAGCAGCGTGAACAGGCCGACCGCCCCGGAACCGATCACCAGCACCCGGTCCCCGGGCGCGACCCTCGCCCGCCCCGCGGTGTGCACCGCGGTCGCCAGCGGCTCGACGAGCACGGCCCGCTCGTCGGACAGGTCGCCCGGCACCGGGTGCAGCTGGCTGTGGTGGGCGACCAGCGCCCGCGCCCAGCCACCCCCGGTGTCCTTGCAGTACCCCGTCTGCAGCCCCGGAGCCAGATGCCCGACCGTCACCCGGTCGCAGCGGCTCGTCAGCCCCGCCGCGCAGTGCGCGCACGGCTCCAGCCCGCGGGCCGCACAGCCGAGCACCGGGTCGATGACGACCCGGCTCCCGGCCTTGTAGACGGTGCCGTCGGGCAGCGCCGCGTCGGACTGCAACGTGCCGACGACCTCGTGGCCCGGCGTGAACGGCATCGAGACCAGCGGCGAGAAGTAGAACGACGACTGGCCCGTCACGGTCGCCAGGTCCGACCCGCAGATCCCCGACAGCGACGGGCGCACCGTCACCCAGCCGGCGCCGGGCAGCGCCGGGTCACCCTTGTCGACGAGCCGCAGCGGCGCGGCCGACGTCGCCGCCGCCCCCGCGAGCGACGGCACCCTGCTCGAGAGCACCCTGGCCGCGGCGTAGCGCGGCATCGAGCGGTACAGCTCCAGTCCGCGGCTCACCGCGCACCCCCATCCCGTCCCACGCCGGCGCCGACACCCGCGCCGGAGCCCGAGCCGGTGAGCGCGGCGGCGGCGGTGCGGGCCGCGTGGAACAGCGACCGCTCCTGGCGCGACGGCACCACCGCCCGCGGCTCCCCGGCCGTCGACGGCCACTCCTCGACCGCCCAGCCGTTCGCCTTCGCCAGGCGGAACAGCGCCAGGTCCGGGTTGACCGCCACCGGGTTGCCGACCGCCCGCAGCATCGGGATGTCCGACTGCGAGTCCCCGTAGGCCCACGACGACGACAGGTCCGCGCCGACCCGGCCCGCGTAGTGGTCGAGGAACGCCGCCCGGGCGTCCCCGACCAGCGGCGACGACGCGAGCTTCCCGGTCAGCAGCCCGTCCGCGCCGACGGTCAGCTTCGAGGCGACGACCTCGTCGAACAGCGGCGCCAGCGGCCGGACCAGGAAGTCCACCGACCCGGTGAGCAGCACCGTGCGGTGCCCCGCCTGCCGGTGCGCCCGCACCCGGCGGATCGCCGCCGGCTTCACCCGCCGCAGCAGGATGTCGCCCGCGACCTCGTCGATGATCCTCGCCAGCTCCTCCGGGTCGGCCCCCTTGTACCGGGCGTACACCGAGCGGATCAGATGCCCCCGGTCGGTGCGCTCGGCCCGCAGGTAGCGCGGCAGCACCGCCGCGAGCCCCGCGAGCTCCCGCGCCCGGCCCGCCGGCGCCTCGTCCGCGAGCCGCAGCCACAGGTACGACTCGATCACCGTCGAGGTGACCAGCGTGCCGTCGAGGTCGAACACGGCCAGCGCGTCCGGGTTCGCCGGCAGGTTCACACCGGTGCGCTTCGGCCCCGCCGGGTCCCGCGGCCTGCGCAGGATCGCGGTGACCGCAGGGAAGTGCACCTCCTGCAGGTAGTGGTACCAGTCGTAGCAGGCCGGGTCGAAGTTGAAGTCGGCCTGGTCGGCGGCGTCCAGCCCGTCGTAGAGCGCCTTCGTCGCGTCGTCGACGTAGACGAGCTCCGCCTTCGTGTACGCCCGGTAGATGTCGGCGTAGCGGCGCAGGAACCCGACCCGTGACTCGAACCGGTCGAACTCCTGCGCCCAGCGGCGGACCTTCTCCGAGCGCGGCACATGCTCGAGCACCCGGCCGGCGACGGCGGCGACCCGCTCGCCGTTGCGCAGCTTCGCCTCCGCCGCGCGCGCCCCCGCGAACGGCCACTCCGGCACCGCGATCGGCCCGCGGCCCCGCTTCGGCAGCGGATGCTCCTGGAAGTACTCGTGGACGTTCTCGAACAGCTCCCGGAACAGCAGCGGGTTACGGAACCCCGAGCACACCGTGTAGTACGCCGGCTCGTCGGCCGGCGGCGTCTGCGCCGCGGCCGCGATGATCGCGTTGACGACCAGGTCCACCGGGATGATGTCGATCGTGGCGTCCGGGGAGGCCGGGAAGTCGGGGAACTCACCCCGGCCGTAGGCGAGGATCAGCGGCTCCGCCATCTTGAAGCCCTCGATCCACCCCGGGTACGGCCGCGCGAGCGCCGACTCGATGATCGAGGGCCGGACGATCGTCAGCGGCAGGTCGCCGTGGGAGTCCTCCAGGCAGCGCTCCGCGAGCGCCTTCGTGAACGTGTAGCAGTCCGTCCAGCCGAGCACCTGCGCCCGTTCCGCCCCGGAGCGGACCAGCCGGTCGCGCACCCATTCGCGGCGGCGGTCCTCGGCGTCGCGGGACACCGACTGTGCCCCGGCGCGCAGGTGCTCGGCCTGCGCCTCCTCCAGGAACCGCGCCGAGTGCTCCGGCAGGCGCGACGCGTCCTCCGCGGCCTGGCGGGCCCGGCCGGCGGCGGCCTTCTCGGTCGCCCAGTCGACGTCGTGCGCGAGGCGCCCCTCGGCGATGTGCCCCGAGCGCAGCCCGGCGACGTACGCCGTCGACACGTGCACGATGTGCGGCGACCCGCCACCGGCGCGCGCCGCGCGCAGCAGCTCCTGCACACCGCCGATGTTCGTCGTGAACCCCTCGTCGATCGGCGGGTCGAACGACACCTCACCAGCGCAGTGGATCACCAGGTCGACGTCGGCCGGGAGGTCCGGCATCGACGCCAGGTCCCCGTCGACGACCTCCACCCGGGCCGCCAGCTTCTCGACGGCGCCCTCGCCCACCTTCTCCCGCAGCGCCTTGAACGCGGGCTTGCGCAGCTGGCGCCGCAGCCGCGACGCCCCGTCCTGCCCGCCGCGGGGTCGTACCAGCGCGACGACCCGGGTGTCGGGGAAGTCCGACAGCAGGCGCTCCAGCAGCGCCTCACCGACGAATCCCGTCACCCCGGTCATGTACACGCGCCTACCCGCGAGCCGCTCGCGCAGCCCCACCCGTCACCTCGTCTCTGCTCCGCTTCGTCGCGCACGCGCTCCGGTGCCGTCCTCGTTCCACTCCGACGGCACCTCCGCGCGCGTGCTCCTTCGCTCCGTCACTACCGCACCGGCTCATCCGCTGGGCAACGGTAGGCGACGGCGGACCCACAGGCGGTGTCCTGACCGAACCATTCGCGCACGTGTGCTGCCCGAGCCGGAGTATGACTGGTCAAACTACCGGCCCACCGGCGCGGCGGCGCCGCCGCCCGGCCGCCGCGCCGCCAGCCCCGCCCGGGCGGCGGCCAACCCCGGTGCCCAGCACCCGCAGTCTCCACCGCGAGTGCCCGCCCGGCCGGTAGGCCACCCCCGACCGGGCCGATCGTCGCCACCCACCCACAACGGCCGGCCCCGCTTACCCCGGTGTGTGCCACATCTCCCACCCGCCGCGACCCGGCCGTACCCAGCGCCACAGGCCCGGCGGGTCTCGTACCCGGCCGGGCGGGCCGCGTGAGCGACGCGCCACCCAGCGACGCCAGCCGCCGGCGGGCGGCCGGCGGCCTCAGCGGCCGGCGGCGGCGCTCGCCAGGGCGCGGGTCAGCCGGGTCGCCGCGGAGGTGAGGCCCCAGCGCTCGGCGAGGGCCAGGACCCGGTCCGGGTCGGCCGGGACGGCCGGGAGGGCGGTGCGCAGCGGCGGCAGCGGCACGTCCGGCACGACCCGCACGACGATCTCGGCGCGGTCCAGGTAGTCGCGGGCGGCCTCCAGCCGCCGCCGCGCCCCGGCCGGGAAGCCGTCCTGCTCGCCGGCGTCCAGCGCGGCGAGCGCGGCGGCGAGCGAGCCGAACCGGGTCAGCAGCGCCGCCGCCGTCTTCGCGCCGATCCCCGCCACCCCGGGCAGCCCGTCGGACGGGTCGCCACGCAGCGCGGCGAAGTCGCCGTAGGCCCGGCCCGGCACCCCGTAGCGGGTGGTCACCGCCGCCTCGTCGATGAGGGCGAACTTCTCCACCGAGTAGCGGATCCGCACGGGCACGTCGTCGCGGATCAGCTGGAACAGGTCCCGGTCGCCGCTGAGCACGTCCACCGGCCCCACCCAGCCCCCCGCCGCCGGCCCCTGCCCGGGTGCCGGGTCGCGGGCGGCCCAGCCGTCGCCGTCGCCGTAGGGGAAACGGGTCGCGAGGGTGCCGATCACGTCGTCGGCCTCGAACCCGTCGGCCTCGGCGCGCGCGATCCCGAACGCGTCGAGCATGTCGTCGATGACCGGCAGCTGCGGGCTCAGCTCGTCGGGCACCTCCTCGACCTGCACGCCACCGTCGTCCCCAGACGCGTCGCCGCCGCCGGATGGGACGGGAGAGACGGGCACCGACGCCGGCGCCTGGGCCGGTGAGAGCACCTCGGCGACCCGGTGCGCCTTGTAGGACGCCACCAGCTCGACGCGGAACGCCGGGCGCCAGTCCGCGTCGAAGCAGCAGACCAGGTGCCGCGGCCGAAGGTCCAGGATCTGGCGGGCGAGCACGTCCAGCAGCCCCCGCGCCGCGTTCACCGGCGTCCCGTCCGGCGCCGTCACCGACCGCGGCACCCCGTAGAACGCCCGGAAGTACAGCGACGGCGTGTCCAGCAGCGCCAGCCCGCCGCCCTGCTCTGTCCCATCCACACCGCCCACCCTGGCACGTCCCACCGACAACCCGGCGGCCCTGTCCGTACGGGCGCGCACCTGGGCGACGATCCCGCCCGGCCGTGCCCCCGGTCCAGGGCGGCCGGAATACCACGTCTCACCGGCCGGGGTCGCCCCTGGTGGTCCTCTCGAGACCATGCACGCCCCGGCACCCCCCCATTGGTGCCATCGGGCGAGGCAGCTTCGTGACAGCCGCGGCCGTGACCCGCCCGCCGGCCGCTGGCCGCGCCGCGCCGGGGCGATCACCGGTTAACGCTCCGCCCGGCCACCCCCTACGCTGCCCCTCGTGCTGGAAGATCTCGACCGCCAGATAGTGCGGCTGCTGTGCGACGACGGCCGGATGAGCTACACCGACCTCGCCAAGGAGACCGGGCTGTCCGTGTCCGCGGTCCACCAGCGCGTCCGCCGCCTCGAACAGCGCGGCGTGATCACCTCGTACACGGCGCGGGTCGACGCGGCGCTCGTCGGCCTGCCGCTGACCGCGTTCATCTCGATCAAACCGATCGACCCGTCGCAGCCCGACGACGCCCCCGACCGGCTGCGCCACCTCACCGCGATCGAGGCCTGCCACTCGGTGGCCGGCGAGGAGAGCTACCTGCTCAAGGCCCGCGTCGCCGCCCCCGCCGACCTGGAGACCCTCCTGCAGCAGGTCCGCGCCGCCGCGAACGTCTCCACCCGCACCCTCGTCGTCCTGTCCACCCCCTACGAGGGGCGCTCCCCGGACCTGTAGCCCGGCCGCTGTGGCCGCCCGCGCGCTCACCACACGGTCGGGCAGTCAGGCAGCAGGCTGTGCATCGCGAGGCAGTAGCTCGGGCGGCTGACCTTCCACGCCCCGCCGGTGTGGACCATCCGGATGTTGAACGGATGGCGCTCACCCGACCCGCTGGGAAGCTCGCCCAGCCACAGCTCGACGATCGCCTCGGCGGGACCGAGGAACACGACCTGCCCGATGTCCTCGACGATCACCGCCTGCACCTGCTGCGGCGACGACGCCAGCGCCTTGTCGAGAGCGGGGCGCGCCAGGCCGTCATCGGCGACCTGCCGCAGCATCTCGACCCCCCGCAGCCCGGCCAGCCCGCCCTGCGCCGCGGCGCGGATCTCGCTGATCGCGGTGAGCGGCCGCGGCGGCCCGACCGGCGTCGCGCCGAGGGTGGCCGACCCGCCGATCCGCAGGACCGTGCCCCGGTCCGGCCCGGTGATCACGATCGAGCTCTCGCCCTCGTTCCAGCTCACGCTCCAGGCGACCTCCGGGTTCCACCCAGACTCCACGAAGCTGGTGACGCGTGCCGGATGGCCGGCGACCGTCACCTGCTCCTCGGTGATGGCCTGGTCCATTTTGTCCGCGACGTCGCGTGTCTGGGACGAGTCCTCCTGCGGGGTCGGCACGGCGCCGCGCCGCACGCTGACGCTGTAGGAAGGCCCGTCGACGCCGGGCTTCGCCCCGGACCGGACCTGCGCGGCGGCGACGAACGAGACGCGCTCCTCGAAGTAGGTCGCGTTCTGGAAGACTTCGTTGCCCACCGGACGGGCCACGTCCTGGTACTGGTCATACAGGGGTACCAGCCCGTCAGGCAGCCAGCCGACCGTCGCCCCGAAGACCGTCGCCCGAGGCGCTCCACCCGCGGGCGTGACCCCGGCGTCGCCACCCGGCCGCGGTAGCGCGACCAGCGCCAGCACGACCACGGCCGCGAGCACCACCACGCCGGCGGCCCGCACCCGGGTGCGGCGCCGGCGCGCGCCGGCCCGGACCGCGCCGGCGGACAGCGGCGCGTCGCCACCTCGGGGCAGGTCGACGGCCTGAGGCAGGGCGGTGGGCAGCGCACGGAGCAGGACCCGCACGTCGCGCTCGGTGAGGCTCATGGCCCTTCCTCCTTCGCCCGCTGGGCGGTCAGCCACGGCCCGACCCGAGGCCCGCCCGGCCGGGGGGCTGGCCTCGTTCGTGAGGATGTCCAGCCCCGGCCGGGCCAGCGGGACACCCAGCCGGCCAACGGCCATCGGGTCGAGGCCGCGCAGGTGCTCGCTGGACCGCAGCCGCGCCAGGCCCCGGGACGCCTGGCTACGGACCGACCCGACCGAGCAGCCCATCGCCGCGGCCACCTCGCCCTCGGACAGGTCCTCGACGTAGCGCAGCACCACGACGGCGCGCTGCCGGGACCGCAGCGCGCGCAGCAGGCTGTCGCGCTGCGTCAGCCGCTCCGCGGGGTCCTGGTCGGCGCCGGCGACGTCGACGGTCCACTCCCCGTCGACGACCAGTGGCACCTCGCCGACCCGGGCCCGCAGCCGCCGCCACCTGCTGGTCGCCCCGTTGACCACCGCCCGGCGCAGGTAGGCATCCTGACGGCCGGCGTCGATCCGTCCCCAGCGCAGATAGACGCGTTCGAACGCGCCCTGCACCACATCCTCGGCCGCCGCCCAGTCACCGCCCGTCAGCATCACCGCGCTCAGCACCTGCCGCCCAGCGGTCCTGGCCATGAATAGTTCGAAAGCCCGTTCGTCATCCGCACGCACCCTCGCCTCCCCACCTCTGTTCGCCTGTTCGTCCTGCCGCAGTCCAGACGCGCCCGGCCCGGCCCACGATGAGCCAGCGCCGCCGCCACGGCGGCGGCGCAATCCACCGGCCGCGGCATACCTGCCAGGGAGAGCCACCACGTGCGTTCATGATCCGGTGGACTTTTCCGTGCCACAGGGCGGAAAAGTCCACCGGATCATGGCTGCCGCTGTGGGATCCGAGACTGGTGAGGGATCCGAGACTGGGACCGCGCCGGGCTGGCCCGACGGTCTTGCTCGCAACCGCGCGAACGGGACGACGCACGCTGGAAACGGCGGTGCCGCCGCCGCCCCCGGGCACGGGGCGACGACGGCACCTGGGCCCTCTCCGGCAGGCGGGCCACCGCCGCAACGCCGCCGAGGGAACAGGCGCAGGCACACTTGGGCAGATGCGCACCCGGATGTCCCCCCGGTCCGCCGGAGTCGAAAGGCGCCGTGACCGGGCCGTGCTCTACCGCGGCGGCCATGTGCACAGCGCCACCCACCCGGGCGCGACGGCGCTGCTGACCGTCGGCGCCACGGTCGCGTGGGTCGGCGCCGACGTCGACGAGATCGGCGCGCCGGGGCCCGGGAGCGGCGTCGACGCGGTCGTCGACCTGGACGGGGCGCTGGTCACCCCCGCGTTCGTCGACGCCCACCTGCACGCCACCGCCACCGGGCTCGCCCTCGGCGGCCTCGACCTGGCCGCCGCGCCCACCCTGACGACGGCGCTCGACACGGTCGCCGCCGCTGCCCGCGCCGAGCCGGGCTCGGCCCTGCTCGGGACCGGCTGGGACGAGACCCGCTGGCCCGGGCGGCGCGCCCCGGGCGCCGCGGAGCTCGACCGGGCCGCCCCTGGCCGGCTCGTCTACCTCGCCCGCGTCGACGGCCACACCGCCGCCGTCTCGACCACCCTGGCCGCCGCGTCCGGCGCCGCGGGCCTGGCCGGCTGGCTCGGCGACGGCCTCGTCCGCGACGACGCCCACCACGCCGCCCGGGTCCACGCCTACGCCACGATCAGCCCCGCCCAGCGGGCCGGCGCCTGGCGGCGGCTGCGCGCCACCGCCACCCGCCTCGGGATCGCGGCGCTGCACGAGATGGCCGGCCCGGAGGTGTCCAGCGCCGAGGACCTCGCCGCGCTGCTCGCCCACGCCGCCGCCGAACCCGGCCCCTCCGTCCACGGCTACTGGGCGGGCGACGCGGGCGTCCTCGCCGATCTCGACCCCGACGGCCGGCTGGCCGTCGGCCTCGGAGGTGACCTGTTCGTCGACGGGTCGCTCGGCTCCCACACCGCCGCCCTGCGCGCCCCCTACGCCGACCGCCCCGGCCACCGCCCCGCGCCGATGCTCGACGCGGCCGCCGTCCGTGCCACCGTGCTCGCCGCGGTCGCGGCCGGCCGCCAGCCCGGTTTCCACGCGATCGGCGACGCCGCCCTCGACGCCGTCCTCGACGGCCTGGACGCCGCCGCCCGGACCGCCGGGCGCGGCCGGGTCGTGGCCAGCCGGCCCCGGGTCGAGCACTGTGAGCTCGCCCACCCCGACCAGATCACCCGGCTCGCCGGCGCCGGGGCCGTCGCCGTGGTCCAGCCCGCGTTCGACGCCGCCTGGGGCGGCCCGGACGGCATGTACGCCACCCGGCTGGGCGCGGCGCGGGCCGGCTCGATGAACCCGCTCGCCGCGCTCGCCGCCGCCGGCGTCGGCCTCGCGCTGTCCTCCGACGCCCCCGTCACCCCGCTCGACCCGTGGGGCGCGGTGCGCGCCGCCACCGGCCACCGCACCCCGGCCGCCCGCCTCGACCCGGCCAGCGCGCTGCGCGCCGCGACCCACGGCGGCTGGCACGCCGCCCGCGCCGACGCCGACGGCTCCGGTAGCCTCGCCCCCGGCCACCCCGCCACCCTCGCCGTGTGGCGTCTCCCGGCCGGCCTGACCCCCGCGTCCGCGCCGCCCCAGCCGCCGCTGCCCGACCTGGCCGGCCCGGACCCGGCCTGCGCCCGCACGGTCCTGGGCGGCGAGGTCCTGTTCGACCTCCTCGACGGCGACGCCCGCGGCTGACCACCGCCGCGGGGCCCGCCCCTCCCGGCCCGTTCCCGCCGCCCCGGCCCGCGTCCTCACCGGCCGGCACGGCCCCGTTGGCCCAATGTTGTGATCGTGGCCGTCGCCCGGCCGGGCCGTCGCGGCGTCATGAGGACGGACGCGGACAGCGGGAACGGAAGGGGACACCATGCCGGACGGTGGCGCCCCGGCGCGCCGCGACGACCGGTCGTTCGAGGACTACGTGGCCGACCGCGGCATGACCCTGCTGCGCACCGCCGTGTTCCTCACCGGCGACCGGCAGGCGGGCGAGGACCTGCTCCAGGACGTCCTGCTGCGGACCTACCGGCGCTGGCGGCACGTCGACGACCCCGACAGCTACCTGCGCCGGTCGCTCGCGAACGCCGCCGTCAGCCGGGCCCGGCGCCGCCTGAGAACCCGGGAGAGCCTCGTCGACTGGGACGACCCCGGCGTCGACGAGCCCGCCGGGACCGCCGACGAGGCCGGCCAGGCCACCGACCGCCGGGACCTGCTCGACGCGCTGCGGCAGCTGACCCCCCGGCAGCGGGCGGTGATCGTGCTGCGCTACTTCGGTGACCTGTCCGAGGCGCAGGTCGCCGCCGAGCTCGGCTGCGCGACCAGCAGCGTCAAGACCCACACCGCCCGCGGCCTGCTGCGCCTGCGCGCCCTGATGGGCCCCGCCGCGCCCACCCTGCCCCCGCTGTCCCCGTCCCCGAAGGGAGCGACCGCATGAGGGCGCCCGAACCGGCCAGCCAGGACGCCGGTCCGCCGGAGCCCGGCGGGTTCGAACACCGCCTGCGCGTCGAGTTCGACGCCGCCGCGGCCGGCATCCTGCCGCCCGCGCCGACCGGCGCCGCCGTCATCACCCGCCGCCGCCACCAGCGCCGGGCCGTGACCGCCGCCATCGCCGTCGCCGCGGCCGTCGCCCTGGTCACCGGCGGCGTCACCGTCCTGACCGGCGCGACCCGCCACGCCGCCCCGGCGGTCGTCCCCGCGCACACCCGGCCCGAGACCCGGATCGACCTGTACGGCGTGACGTTCGGCTGGCTGCCCCCGGGCGTCGCCCGCTACGACGACACCGTCACCGTCCTGCCCCCCACCGAGGGCGTCGTCCCGCCCGCCGGCACCAACCCGCCAGGACCGACGGTCCAGCAGGAACTGGCGCTCGCCCCCGTCGCCGAGGTCGACCAGCAGCTCGCCGGCGCCGACCCGCCCAGCCCCGCCACCGCCTACACCGTCGCCGTGCTGCGCGTACAGCCCGGCCCGGGCACCGGCCTCACCCCCGACCCGGGCATCGAGCTGAGCCGCCAGTGGGACCGTCATCAGCTGCTCTCGCGCGACTGGTCGGCCACCGAGGTCTACTCACCGGGTGTACCCGCCCGGTCCATGACCCTCATCCGCCGCGAAGCCCGCCGCTCAGGCCCGACGGCCGGTGACAGCCCACCCGTTTCCTACGCCCTGTATGTCCACGTCCCCGAAGCCTCCGCCGGAGTGATCATCACCGGCCCGGACCCGGACACCCTCGGGCGGATAGGCGCCGCCGTCACCGTCGGCCCGAAGCCGGCGGGACCGTCGGGCCCCTTCGTCCTCCCCCCACTCCTCCAGGCCGCGGGCGCCGCGTTCGACGGGCCCGCCGGCGCCGGGATGCTCGGCGCGCTCACCGCCCCCGACCAGGCACGGCCCGCGCTGACCGAGGCGCTCTCGCGGCAGGGCACCCGAGTTCACGCCATCCGGTTCGTCGGGCTCGGCGAGGCGGACAGCGACAGTGCCATCCGGATCGGCGAGCCGGACAGCGACAACCGGGCCCCGCTGTTCCTCAGCGCCACGCAAGCCGAGGTGACAGTGAGAATCGAGCTGCTCGCCGCCGACGGCCAGCGGCGCGTGACAACAACCGTGGGCATACGTCTCGCCGTCACCGGCGACCGCTGGAAGGTCACGACGGCGAGCTACTGCGCCGCGCTGACCTCCGTGCTGCGCTGCCCGACCGTCCCCTGACCCCGCCCACGCGGCGCCGCCCGCGACCACGAGAACACAAAGCCGTCACAGAAGGTTACGAACGCCACGGTGAGTGCTCACCGGGGTGGCGTCGCGGGCCGGGTCGCCACGGGGACAGGCGGATCCGGGCGGCGGGGGAGCGGGCCGCAACCAGCACGGGCGGGGGCAGGACGGGCACTCCCGCCCACCAGATCCGTTCTGTCCAGCACACTGGGACCGTGACACCGCCGTCCGCCGCCTCCGCGCGCACCGGCCCGCCACCTCTGGTCGCGTCCCGCCCCGGCGGCGACACGGCCGAGGGCACGGCACCCGGCGTCGCCACCGACCCCGCCTGGACCCGGCGGCGACGCCTCCGGCCGCCCAGGCCCGCGACGCTCGCCCGGTCCGTCGCCGCGCTCGCCGCCGGGGCCGCCCTCTACCTGGCGTTCCCCCCGGTGGGCGCGTGGCCGCTCGCGCCCGTCGCCGTCGCCGCCCTCACCCTGCTGGTGCGCGGCCGGCGGCTGCCGTCCGCCTACCGGGTCGCGTTCCTGTTCGGCCTGGGCTTCTTCCTGCCGCTGCTGCGGTTCGTCGCGTTCGTCGGTGACGACGCCCTCTACGCCCTGGCGGTCGGCGAGGCCGCGATCCTCGCCCTCGCCGGCCCCGCGACCGTGCTCGCCCTGCGGCTGCGCCCCGGCTACTCCTGGGCCGCCCTCGCCTGCGTCTGGGTCGGCCAGGAGGCGCTGCGCGGCCGGGCCCCGTTCGGGGGCTTCCCCTGGGGCCGGCTCGCGTTCAGCCAGCCCGACAGCCCCTACACGCCGCTCGCCGCCGTCGCCGGCGCCCCGGCGATGACGTTCGCCGTCGCCGCCACCGGCGCCCTGCTCGCCCTCGCCCTGCACACCCTGGCCACCACCGGCCGTGCCGCGCTGGCGACCCGCCTCGGCGTCCCCGACGTCACCGCACACCCCGGGCCGGCCAGCGGCCCCACCGGCCCGGCTGGCCCCGTCGCCGTGCCCGCCCAGCGGTCCGGCGACGGCGACACCCGCACCGGCCGGCGCGGACGGGCGCGGGCGCTCGTCCTGGGCGCCGCGCTGCCCGCCGTCGGCATCGCCGCGCTCGCCGCCGTCGGCCTCGCCGTGCCGCTGCCCACCGCCGCCCAGGACGGCACCCTGCGCGTCGCCGCGATCCAGGGCGACGTCCCCGAACCCGGCGGCCTCGACGCCCTCGGGGAGAAGTTCCAGGTCACCCGCAACCACGTCGACGAGACGCTCCGCCTCGCCGCCGACGTCGACGCCGGGCGCACCCCCAGGCCCGGCCTGGTCGTCTGGCCGGAGAACTCCTCCGACGTCGACCCGTTCGCCGACCCCCGCGCCGCCGCGCTGCTCGACGAGGCCGCCCGCGCCGTCGGCACCCCGATCCTGCTCGGCGCGGTCCTCGACGGCCCCGGCGCCGGCCACGTCCGCAACGCCGGCCTTGTCTGGACCGCCGACGGCTGGGCCGGCCAGCTCTACGTCAAGCACCGGCCCGTCCCGTTCGCCGAGTACCTCCCCGGCCGCGAGTTCCTGCAGAAGGTCATCACCCGGTTCGCGACCGAGATGCCCAACGACTTCGTCCACGGCACCGGCCCCGCCGTCCTGCCCGCCGCCGGCACCACCATCGGCGACGTCATCTGCTTCGAGGTCGCCTACGACAGCAACGTCCGCGACTCCGTCGACCAGGGCGCCCGCCTGATCGTCGTCCAGACGAACAACGCGTCCTTCGGCCGCAAGGGCGAAAGCCAGCAGCAGCTCGCGATGACCCGGATCCGCGCCGTCGAGCACGGCCGCGCCACCATCCAGGTCTCCACCAGCGGGCAAAGCGCCATCATCACCCCCGATGGCACCGTCCTGTCCCAGACCGGCCTGTACGAACCCGGCATACTCTCCGCCGAACTGCCGCTGCGCACCGGCCGCACTCTGGCCGACCGGGTGGGCGCGATCCCGGAGGCGGTCGCGAGCGCCCTCGCGGCGGCGGCCATTATGGCTGGGATCGCCACCGGGCGCCGGCGGCCCGTCGGCGCCGGCGCCCCGCTGTCCGGTGCCAGGCACTCCGGCCCCGGCGCCACCCCGCGGGACACCCCCGCCCCGCGGACAGGCCTCCGGCCCGACGGCCGTGGACCAGAAAGGAGCGGCGTGGACGCCCACCGGGTAGTCGTCTGCATGCCGACGTACAACGAACGGGAGAACCTCACCCGCACGGCCAGCAGGCTGCGCGAGGCGAACCCGGCCGTCGACCTGCTCGTCATCGACGACAACAGCCCCGACGGCACCGGCCAGATCGCCGACGAGCTGGCCCGGGAGGACAACCAGATCCACGTCCTGCACCGCGCCGGGAAGTCCGGTCTCGGCTCCGCCTACGTCGCCGGCTTCTCCTGGGCCCTGCGCCACGGCTACGACGTCATCGTCGAGATGGACGCCGACGGCTCCCACCAGCCCGAGGAGCTGCCCCGCCTGCTCGCGCGGCTCGGCACCGCCGACCTGGTCATCGGCTCCCGCTGGGTCCGCGACGGGCAGGTCCGCAACTGGCCCCGCAGCCGGCTCGTCCTGTCCCGCGGCGCGAACCTCTACGTCCGCGCCGCCCTCGGCATCCCGCTGCGTGACGCCACCGCCGGCTACCGCGCCTACCGGGCCGACGTGCTGCGGGCCCGCGACCTCGACGCGATCCAGTCCCAGGGCTACTGCTTCCAGGTCGACCTGGCCTGGACGGCCTGGCGCGACGGCTTCCGCGTCGCGGAGGTGCCCATCACCTTCGTCGAGCGCGAACGCGGCGCGTCCAAGATGAGCCGTTCCATCATCATCGAGGCGTTCTGGCGTACCGCCCTGTGGGCGCTCGTCTCCGGCCGCCGCGGCCCGGCGCCCCGCCCGCTGCCCGCCACACCGGTCAGCGTCCCCGCGCCCTCCACCGAGCCGGCCCTCGTCACGGCCACCGCGACCGCCGGGCCGCCCACGCAGCCCACGGGGCCCACGATCGCGACCACCGGCCCGGCGACGTCACTCGGCGCCGCGGGGACCGCCACCGTCGACCCGCCGGCGCCAGCCCACCAGCGCACCTCCGACGAGCCCTGACCCATGGCCAGGCGGCCCGGTGGGGAACCCCGCCCGGGGGACGGGAAAGGGGCGTGGCCTCGGCGCCACGCCCCTTTCCGCCACGTCCGCAGCCTCAGATCCGCTGCTCGCGCCTCTCCGTGCTCTTCGCCCGCTCCGCCGGCTCCTGGCCGGGCCATGCCCAGCCAGAGGCCTCCGAGGGTCACCCCCCGGAGGAGAGCCTCTGACCCGGGCCCGCCGGGACGCCACCCTAAGGGGCCGCGACCAGGCCAGGCCCGTTACCCGTCAGCTGGCCTGGCGGCTGTCGCCACGCAGGACAGCGAGACGCTCCGCCAGAACCTCTTCCAGATCCGCCGTCGTCCGCCGCTCCATCAGCATGTCCCAGTGGGTACGCGGCGGCTTCGCCTTCTTCGGCTCCGGCCGCTCCCCGTCCACGATCACCGACGCCTCGCCGCACACCCGGCACTCCCAGACCGAGGGCACCTCGGCCTCAGCGGCGAACGGCATGGTGAACTGGTGGCCGTTCGGACAGTCGTACGACGCGGTCTGCCGCGGAGCAAGCTCCGTGCTGCGGTCGGTCTCGTAGGACACCGCGCCGAGACGGCTGCCCCGCAGAACGCGCTCGCCCATAGAACCCCTCCGAGCCGTTGATAATCGGTGTCTCCTGTTCTCCGAACGTCGGAGCCAGCCGAGACGTTCCCACCAGGGAAGGGTCGGTAACGAGACTGTGACCACACTACGTGTCCGCGCGCTCACATCCATCCCGCCGCGGGCGGGCGGGCGCGCCCATCTCGGCCTGCTGGCCCTCGGCCGCTGCGCCATCGGCGCCGCCGCGCTCGCCCGCCCCGCCACCGCCCTGCGCGCCACCGGCGTCGACCGCGTCACCGCCGAGAACACCGCCTGGGCCGCCCGTCTCCTCGGCGGCCGCGACCTCGCCCTCGGTGGCGGCCTCCTGCACGCCCTCGCCCGCCGCCACCCCACCAGCGGCTGGGTCTGGGCCGGCGCCCTCGCCGACGCCGTCGACGCCGCCGTGCTGTCCACCGCCGCCGCCCGCCGCCAGGTCTCCCCGGCCGCCGGCACCCTCGCCGCGCTGCTCGGCGCCGGCGCGGTCGCCTGGGCCGTGCCCGCGCTCACCGCCACCCCGGCCACGCCGCTCACCGAGGACGAGGACCCCGCCGATCCGGCCGACCCGGCCGGCGGCTGAAGCCCACAGCCGGCCCACCGTCACGGAACGTGCCACAGCCGCGCCGCGCCGCGCCGTCACCGTTCCCCGTGGCCAGCAGCCGCCCGTCCGCCGACAGCGCCAGGCTCGCCGCCCCGCCCTCGGGACCCGCCGCGTGGCTCGCGGTCAGCACCGGCCGCGCGGGATCCGTCACATCCCACACCCCGACCCCCCAACAGCCCGCGGCGGCGAACATCCCCCCGTCAGGGGCGAACACCATCCGGTACGCCCCGTCCGCGACCGGCACTCCCGTCGGACGCGCCGGGTCGGAGACATCCCACAGCCGGGTACGGTCACGGCCACCAAGGTTGTCGGCGCTGGTCGCGAGCAGGCCACCGCCGCCATCCTGGCCCCGCCGCCCACCGTCGCGACCGAGCGCGGGCGAGCCGGGTCCGACACGTCCCACAGCCCCGCGCCCTCGCCCGCCGTCGCCAGCCGGTCACCCACCAGCGCCACCAGATTCGTCTCACCGACCGGCAACTGGCCCAACAACCGGCCATGCGCCGGGTCGGACACGTCCCACAGCCGGGCCGCGTCAAAGAACCCGCTGCTGGCCAGCAGCTTTCCGTCCGCGGAGAACACCACCGACCCGACCGGCCCGGTCTGCCCGACCAGCGGCTCACCGGTCTCCCGCGGATCCGCCCGGTCGGTCACGTCCCACAGCCGGATCGCCGCGTCGAAACCACTGGTCGCCAGGACCGCGCCGTCCGGGGAGAACGCCAACGCCTCGATGATGCCGGTCGTCGCGAACGGCACGCCGACCTGCGACGGCCGCGCCGGGTCGGTCACGTCCCACAGCCGGACAGCCCGGTCGTCACCGCCGACCGCCACCGTCCGCCCGTCGGGGGAGAACGCCACCGCGTGCACGTTGCCCGAACCACCCGGCGGGGACATCACCCCGGCCCGTTCCAGCGCCCGCCCGCCGGCCGGCGCCTCGCAGACGACGTTGTCGGCCGACCCCGACGCCTCGTTATCCCCATCCCCACCGCCTCGTGCGGTGAGGACCACGGCGGTGACGGCACCCGCGAGAACGACCGCGACAAGGGCGGCGAGAAACGCGCGCCGACGCCGGCCCCGTCTCGGTGAAGCATCCCTCGAAGGCACCACCGGACCAGGCAGCCCGCCCGGCGGCGGTGTCTCCCGTCCAGGCACACGAACGGTGACGCCCGTGGGCGGGTTCACGCCGGGCTCGGCGCCCGTCGCGGACGGCGCCGACCTGTCAGGCCCGGCGGTCTCGGCGGTCTCGGCGGGATAGGCGGTCTCGGCGGGATAGGCGGTCTCGGCGGGATAGGCGGTCTCGGCGGGATAGGCGCCGTTCCCGGCGTCCGCGGCCTCGGTCCGCGGGGGCCGGACCGGCTCCGCCGGTGCCGTCGCGCCCGGCGGGCCCGAGCGGGCCGCGTACGACGAGACCGGTGGAGGCGGTGTCGACCCGTCACCCAGCCGGCCCAACAGGTCATACGGACCGACCGACCTCGGGTCATCCTCATCCAACGGCAAAGCCGACACGACCGGCGAACCTCAACCCCCCGAGGCCACCAACCGGCCCCATCGTGGCGAACCGCCCCCAGACGACCGCACGTGCGCCGATCGTAGGAAACCGGCCACAGGCCGTCCAGAGTGTTACCACTGACCGCCACCACCCGGCCCRCACCGGGTCAAGGCACCGGGATCGCGGCCATCCCAACCGGCCACACCGGCGGCCAGGTGGCCGTGGCGAGCAGCCCGGTCCGCACGGGGAATGTCGATACCAGCCGGACCGCTGCATCAGGTGACGGTCGACGACCCGGCCAGGCACCCACTGGACCCGTCCCACCAGGACACCCGCGACCGTCACCGGCCCCCGCCGCCAGCCACCGACGCAGCAGGCCCCGGCAACGGCGCACAGCGCCGACACGCACCACCCGCCGCGGGCGCCCGCGGCCGGCCAGGCGGACAGACCCCCGGCAGACCATCCGGCGACGCGCCGCCGACCACCGACAGGAGCACCATGACCGACAGCCAGAGCAGCACCCCCCGCGCCGCCGACGAGAAGGTCGTGCGCGACGACACCGAGTGGCGTGCCCTCCTCGACCCGGCCCGTTACGCCATCCTGCGCCAGGCGGCCACCGAGCGGCCCTTCACCGGCGCCTACACCTACTCCAAGGAGACCGGCACCTACCAGTGCGGCGGCTGCGGCAACCCGCTGTTCACCTCCAAGACCAAGTACGACTCCGGCTGCGGCTGGCCCAGCTTCTACCAGCCGATCACCGACGGCGCCGTCGAGTACATCGAGGACCGCACCCACGGCATGGTCCGCACCGAGGTCCGCTGCGGCCGCTGCGGCTCCCACCTCGGCCACGTCTTCGACGACGGACCCGCCCCCACCGGCCAGCGCTACTGCATGAACAGCCTCGCGCTCGACCTCAACCCCACCACCGGCAGCGGCAGCTGAACGACAGCCCACCTCGGCGGCCCCGTCCCGGGGCCGCCAGACCGCCCGACCCGGCACACCGGGACCTCCGTGTCGGGAGCGCAACAGTCGCCGGGTTCCTCAGTTCGCCGGCGAGCCGGCCGCGCCCTGACCAGGGGCTACGGCCACGCTCGACCCCATTGCCCCACTGTGAGACTTCTTCGTCCTCTTCGACGGCCCAAGGGCTGCCGCAAGGCCCCGCACTATTCCGCAGCGATACTGGGGCGCGGCGGGGCGGACTCGCACTGGGAACGTGGAGGCGGCATTGACTGAGCAGGCAGTGGCCCGGAACGAGATCGGTGGGGCGAGCCGAGGAACCTCGACCAGGTCAGCTACTCGGTGGACGCCCTTCTGCGCTGGCGCGATACCCACCCGATCGATCGGCCTGTCTACGCGGGCGTGATGGTCCTCGCCAGCGCCGGGATGGCCCGGCGCCTCGCCGCGACGATCCCCGACATCGACATCCCCACCGACCTCGTCGAACGCGTCGAGCGCGACCAGGCCGCTGGAGTCGACGCCGCCTGCGAACAGACCCTCCGCCTACGCGACAGCGCCGCGTTCACCGGCGTCCACCTCGTCCCCGTCAGCCGCTACCGCCAGGTCGCCGCCCACCTCGAAGGACTCCTCTGACCTGATCCGATTCGTCCTGATGGACTCCGGAGAACGCCACCACGCCGAGAGCCCGCGCGAGGAAGTGGCTGGCATGCTCGCCCCGCTGGGGCTGCGCCTGTCGCCGGAGAAGACCCGCGTGGTCCACATCGACGAGGGCTTCGACTTCCTCGGCTTCCACAACCACATCCTGCGCAGGTGGGCGAGTTACTTCCGGTCCGAAGTGTCCAAACTCGCGGTAACCGACGCCTTCTTCGACGAACTGCTCGGCGAGCCGAAGTAGGCGTTATGCGGCGGCTCGTGACCGGCGGCCCGCATCCGCGGGCGGTGCCCCGCAGTTCACGGTGGGCCTGCGGGGCACCGATCTGCCCGGGCGGTCGGCGACCGCCCGGACCAGTCCTGACAGCTGCCGCACGACCGGCCTACCTGGCGAGTTCGGCCGGTCTGTCGAGGCGCAGCAGCTTGTGCGGATTGCGCACCACGTAGATCCGGGTGACCCGCCCGTCCCGCGTTTCGAGGCTCACCGCGGCCGGAACCCCGTCGAACTCGATGCGGCCCGCGGGGGCGCCGTTGAGCCATATGGCCGCGGTCTCGAGCGTGTCCACGATCTGGTGGGCTCGGGCGAGGATCGGCGCCACCCCGTGCGCCCCGTGGATGGGTTCCAGCGCGGCGGTGATCACCCCGCCCCCGTCGGTGACCAGGACGACGTCCGGGGCCATGAGCTCCAGCAGTTCCTGGAGTTCGCCGGTGCGCAGCGCCGCGAGGAACCGCTCCACCACCGCCTGCTGCTCCGACCCGCTGACCGGCACCCTCGGCCGCCGGGCGGCCACGTGCTCGCGTGCCCGGCGGGCGATCTGTCGCACGGCGGCCTGGGACTTCCCTGTGGCCTCGGCGATTTCCTCGTACGGCACGTCGAACACCTCGCGCAGGACGAACACCGCCCGCTCGGTTGGCCCGAGTGTCTCCAGCACGGTGAGCATCGCGATCGAGACGCTCTCCGCGAGTTCGACGTCCTCGGCGACGTCGGGGCTGGTCAGCAGCGGCTCCGGCAGCCATTCGCCCACGTAGTCCTCACGGCTGCGCGACAGGCCGCGCAGCCGGTTGAGGGCCTGGCGGGTGACGGCCTGGACGAGATAGGCCCTGGGCGCACGCACCTGTAGCCGGTCGACGTCGGCCCAGCGCAGCCAGGTCTCCTGGACCACGTCTTCCGCGTCGGCGGCGGAGCCGAGCATCTCGTAGGCGATGGTGAACAGCAGGCCGCGGTGGACGACGAACKGGTCATCGGTCACGACGTCAGGCAACAGCGGACGTCCGCGGACGCTCGGCCAGCGGGACCGCGCAGGCCTCGGAGTAGCCCTGTGAGGTGATCCCGTGCGCCGTGTTGACCCGGGTGGACAGGTTGGCGAAGCCGATGAACACGGTGAGCTCGACCAGCCCCGCCGGGCCGAGCTGGCCGAGCAGACTCGCGGACAGTTCATCGGTGACGGTCGACGGCGTGTTCGTCATGGCCTCGGCGTACTCCATCACCGCGCGCTCCCCTGGGGTGAACGCGTCGGAGGCCCGCCAGTTCGGCACCTGGCTCGCCTTCTCCAGGTCGAGGCGCTGGTTCAGCGCGGCGAAGTAGTTGATATCCAGGCACCAGCTGCACCCGACCTGGGCCGCGACGGCCATGTGCGCGAAGGTCTTCAGACCCTCGTCGACCGTGTCCCACGCGGCGATCATGGCCGAGAACTGCAGATTGGAGGTGGCGACCGCGGGGTTGTTGAAGATCACCTCGACGGGCTCGGGAACGGCGCCGAGCTGCTCGATCAGTGTCTCCTTCATCTCGGCGGGGACCTCGGCCTTCGGAATACGCGGTGCCATGGTGTTCTCCCTGTCCAGCGGCCTTCTCTGCGGCCTCTTCAGTGGCCTTGCGGGCCTGTGCGACATGTGGACACCGCCGGGCGCACGGCTGTGACATCCGCACGCCCCGCCCCGCGCTCGTGCCCGGATCGGTAGCGGCCAGGGGTGATGCCGATGATGGTGGTGAAGGCCGCGATGAAGTGGCTGCGGTTCGCCCATCCACGGGCATTGGCCACATGGCTCGTGTCGTGGCCTTCGGCGAGCAGCACGAGACCGAGGCGACCTTGCGGTCGTGCCGCCCACGATCCGTCAGCCCGGCCCCGGCCTCACCGGGACTGAGGCCGGGGCCGCGCCGGGCACGGCACCGGCCGCTTCGCCACCGGCGTCCTGGGACCTGTGGAAAGGCGGCCCGGCATCCACAGCCACACACGCCAGCGCCGCCGCACCCCCGGCGCCAGCCGTAGCGTGACCCACCGGAGGACCACACCAGGCGCACCGACCAACCCACCACCCCGGCTCCCCAGGAGCCGCGGCACACACCGGCCCGGCCACCCCGCCGCCGCCGGCCGGCAAGGCAAGGGGGCGTTCCAGCGCACAGCGGAGACGCCAATGAGCAAGCACCGCGGTCCCCGGACCCGGCCGCGCCGCATCCTCACCATCGCCGGAACCACCACAGGCCACGCCCACACCACCAGGACACCCGGCGCCACCCCGCCCGGCGGGCCCGACCGGCTCATCGACACCGAACACGAACTGGACCGCCTCTGCGACCAGTTCGAACAGCGCTACACCGCCCTGCTGAACACCACCATCACCGAACAGGGCTGGGCACTGCAGGGCGTCGGCGCCGACCCCTGCCTGCCACGCCACGTCTACACCATCGGCCTGACCGCCTACGACCATCCCGAGCTCGTCGTCGTGGGCCTGCGCACCCAGCCCGCCGCCCACCTCCTCAACACCCTCGGCGAGCAGGTCCGCGCCGGCACCCGGCTCACCAGCCGCCACCAGTGCACCGACTTCCCCGGCTGGCCGCGCCTCGCCCTCCTCGACGTCGACCCCGGAACCTCCGCCGACCTCCTGACCTTCGCCAACCGCCGCTACCAGACCCCCGACGGCCCACCCGTCGACGCCCTGCAGATCGTCTGGTGCGACCCCGCCGGCCACTTCCCCTGGGAACCCGGCTGGGCCCTGCCCCACGACACCCAGCCGATCCTCTACTACCCCCTCGACCCCTTCGCCGCCCTCGACGACGAGGACGAACCCGACCACGCCCACCCCACCGCACCCGGCCGCGAACACCCCGGCCACGACGACGGCGAGGACGACACCCCCCGCCGCCACACCACCGCCGGCTGACCACCGCCCACCCCAGGCCACCGGTTCCCCGGACAGGACAGCCATCCCACCGGGGAACCGGTCCATACAGTGGCCGCCATGCCACGGACCGAGCCGACCCGCCTGCCCGAGCTCATGTCCCACGACCGAGCCGACCTCGACCGGCTGCTCGCCTCCACCGTCCTCGGCCACGTCGGCTTCGTCGACGACGGCCACCCCGTCGTCCTGCCCACCGCCGTCATCCGCTGGGACGACCAGCTCGTCATCCACGGCTCCACCGGATCCCGCTGGCTGCGCGCCATCGCCACCGGCCGCCCCGTGTCGGTCTCCGTCGCCGCCATCGACGGTGTCCTCGTCGCCCGCTCCGCCTTCGAGTCGGCGCTCCTCTACCGCAGCGCCGTCCTGTTCGGTGCCTTCACCCCGATCACCGGCCCCGACAAGGAGACCGCCCTCGACGTCCTCACCGACCGGATCACCCCCGGCCGCGTCGCCGAACTACGCCGCCCCACCACCAGGGAACTCGCCGCCACCCTGCTGCTCGCCATGCCGATCCGGCAGTGGTCGATGCGCGTCCTCGACGACTGGCCCCACGACCCCGCCGACGACGTGGCCGGACCCGCCTGGGCCGGCCACGTCCGCTTCGGCGCCCCGCCCCTCACCGCCCTCGACGCCCCCGACCTGCGCCCCGGCATCCCCCCACCCACCTCGGCCACCGCCATCACCGGCATCCACTGACCCGGCGGCCCACCAGCCCACCGTGACCACCCGGCGGCCCGGTGCCGCACCCGAGGCGTCCGGCACATCCCCGGGGGAGTATCAGACCCACCGGGGGAGTATCAAAACGCCACAGACCCGCGCACCACGCCACCGCGCCGAAGGGGACACAGTGACCGACGACCCCTGGCACACCGAACGGCTCGACCTCGACGCCTACCTCACCCGCGTCGGCGTCCCGGACCGGGCACCGTCACACGCCGCCCTCGACGAGCTCCACGAGGCCCACGTCCGCGCCTTCACGTTCGACAACATCGACGTGCTCCTCGACCAGCACCCCGGCGTCGACCTCGACGCCGTCCAGGACAAGTTCGTCCGCCGAGGCCGCGGCGGCTACTGCTTCGAACACGCCACCCTGCTCGCCGCCGCCCTGGACCGCCTCGGCTACCACGTCGAGCGCCGCCTCGGCCGCGTCGGCGACCCCACCGCCCCCCGCACCCACTGCGTCCTCGTCATCCACGACCTCGCCGACACACCGCTGCTCGCCGACCCGGGCTTCGGACTGAGCCTGCTGCGCCCGCTCCCACTCACCGACGGCGCCACCGACGAGCACGCCGGCTTCACCTACCAGCTGCGCGAGGTACCCATCGGCAACGGCCGCGGCTGGGCGCTGCACCGCTGGCGCGACGGCCACTGGGAACTCATGCACACCCACGACGAGCTCCCCACCCACCCCGCCGACCTGCGGACCGGACACCACTACACCAGCACCCACCCCACCAGCCACTTCCGCCACGGCCTCATGCTCACCCGCCACGGCGACGGCCAGCACATCGCCATCACCCRCAGCACCGTCACCATCCGCCGCCCCGGCCAGCCCACCGAACACCGCGACATCGACACCGCCGAACTACGCGACCTGCTCCACCACCCCGCCATCCCCCTCACCGACGACGAGAAGAACCGCCTCCTCGCCCGGGCCACCGCACTACGCGCCGCCCCCCGCCCCTGACAGTCCGCTGACCTTCTGGCCCTCCGGTCCGGCCCAGGGGAGCAGGGACTCCAGGACCCCGGCCCCGCGCCCCCGCGCCCCCGCGCCCAGGTCCCGACCCACACCGGCTACTTGCCATGTTGGAAAGTAGCGGCGCATACTTTCCAACATGGCAAGCACACCCGGGCCCGACCCCGGCGACGCCTCAGCGGCACTCGACGAGGCACTGCGCTCCCAGACCAGGCTCGCCGCCAACCTCCGACTCCCCAGCTGGTTCTTCACATCCATCGGCCTGGCCATCGCCGGCCAGATCCTCACCACCACGATCGGCCTCGCCAGCGACTCCGCCCAGGCACGAGCCGCACTCGCCGCGGGCCTCCTGCTCTTCGGACTCGTCGCCGCGACCCAGATCGCACGGTTCCGCCGCGCCAACGGCGTCTGGATACACGGCCTCGTCAGCCGCGTCGTCCTCGGCAGCGCCACCACCACATCACTGATCTACACAGCCGCCCTCGCCGGCTCGCTCTGGGCCGGCTACACCCACCACTGGTGGCTGAGCGCCATATGCGCCGCCGCCGGAGGCACCGGCTACGCCGCCAGCGGCACCCGCTGGCTACGCGCCTACAGAACAGACCCACAGACCAACGCCCAGGCCGAATCACTGCGATGGGYCGCCGCCGCGACCGCCCTGGCGATCACCGGGCTGCTGCTGCTCATCCTRGGAAGCTGATGCCCGGCCTCGACCCCCACCTACAGGCACCCGCGCGCCTCAAACTCATGAGCATGCTCGCCGCCGTATCCGAAATGGAGTTCTCCACCCTCCGCGACGAACTCGACGTCAGCGACTCCGTGCTCTCCAAACACATCGCCGCACTCGTCCACGCCGACTACGCCCACAGCCGCAAGGGCACCCACCTCGGCCGACGCACCACCTGGATCTCCACCACCCGCACGGGCCGCGCCGCCCTCAGCGAACACGTCGCCGCCCTGSGCGCCATCATCGCCAACATCGACTGACCCCACCGAACCCACGACACACGAAGATCACGAAGACGGACGGGGGAGGAGCTCGCCACCGGCGGTAGGCGCGTCGAAGCAGATGACGTCGAAGCAGATGACATCGGGCCGGAAGGCGCGGCCGCGACCCCGATTCCGACGGCCTCGACGGCCTCGACGGCCTCGACGACGGTCACATACCGACCACGGTGATCCCCGGCCGCGGTCGCCCAGCCGGACGGACCCGACCAAGCACTACCAGGCCAACGCCACAGCCGGCCCTGAGACCGACACACCCCCGCTCGCAGGGATATCCACCACCAGGACACCCGGGCGGCCCAGGTCCTCGCCCTGATAGACCGTCACCCGCGCCGGCGGCACCACCAGCCCCAGCTCACGCAGATAGCCACCCAAAGCCGCCGCGGCGGCACCCGTCGCCGGATCCTCGACCACCCCACCCGGCGGGAACGGGTCACGAGCATGGAACGTCGACGCGTCCGCCCGCCACACCAGCTGCACCGTCGTCCAGCCCTCCGACGCCATCAGCACCGCCAGCCGGTCGAAGTCGTAGTCCAACGCCGCCAGCCGCGCCCGCGAACCCGCCGCGACGATCGGATGAAACGCCCCCGCATAGCCCACACGGACCGGCAGCCCGGGATCAAGATCCTCCCGGGACCAGCCCAGCGCCGCCAGCAGCTCCGACAACGCCCCGTCGGACACCGCGGCCACCCGCGGCGGCACGCTCGTCAACGTCGCCACCACCCCCGCGTCCGTCACGGCCGTACCGACCTCCACCGGCCCCGCCGCCGTGTCGAACACCAACACACCCGTCCCATACCGATCCGCGTAGGCGACCGCCGACGCGATCGTCGCGTGCCCACAGAACGGCACCTCCACCAGCGGGCTGAAATACCGCACGTCGAACCGGCCACCGCCCCGCCCGACCAGGAACGCCGTCTCCGAATAGCCCACCTCGGCCGCGATCCGCAACATGTCACCCTCAGACAGCCCCGCCGCGTCCAACACCACGCCAGCAGGATTCCCACCCGCCGGCGACGACGTGAACGCCGCATACCGCAGAACCTCGACACCGGACACCCGACGACCCCCACCACTTCCGCCGGACCCGCCAGCCCGGTCCGCGACCTGGCCGTCACTGTACGGACCACACCCGGCAAGCCGGACCCGTCGCCACCACCCCGCACGATCACCATCCACATCGGCATGCTCGGCCCGGACCCCACATCACCGGCGGCCCCACACCCCCCGGCAACCGGTACCTGCGCGCCACCGCCACCCCGACAGCCACCACACCGACACCCCCAAGGACCGACCCCGCCCTCCGCCGACCAGCCCGCAGCTGACCAGCCCGCACCACACAGGGCGGCACACACCACCGGGCGGTGCCCCACCCCACCTGAGCACCGCCCGGACCGGAGCCACCACCGGTCAGACAGACCAGGCAGGATCGCGACCGAGGAAACGCAACAGCGCGCCCACCGCCGTCTCACCAGGCACGGCGGGCAGAGCCGCCCCGTAGGCGAACCCCCGCAGCGGCTCCGCCGTCACGCGGGCAGCCGCCAGCAGCCGCTCCGCGAGCCCGTCCGTCAGACCAGGAACCTGACCCGTGGCGACCGCGACGTCCCACGCGTGCACCGCCGCGTCCAACGCGCACACCCCCGCCGCCACCTCCACATCCAGCTCCGGGAACGGCGGCAACGGCGTCGCGACCCGCCCCACCGGCGCGACATCCGCCCAGGCCCCCGACGCGGCCGCGACCGCCCCCCGGACCGCGTCGTCCACGGAACCGGCCGCCGGACGCGCCGGCGGGGCGAACGGGTTGAACGCCGGCATCGCCGCCCGCCCGACGCTCGCCGCCCAGACCTCCTGGTCCGCGGCCGCATGGAGAAGAACCTGCGCGACAGTCCAGTCCGCGCACGGCGTCGGCCCGTCCAACGCCCCGGCAGGCACCGCCGCCGCGGCCGCCACCAACAGGTCGAACGCCTCCGCCAGAACCGGGAACGGACCGACCAGCGTGATCGACATGAGAATCTCCCGTCAGCGCGGGAACGGGACGTTCCGCTCCACTGGGAACACCATAGAAGCGGTACCGGAACGTTCGGTTCCTAAATCCCCGGCGGCAGCCGCCGACCCCACACGACCCGAACCGGGCCCAGTCCGGGTCCACCTCACGATCAGCGCAGCCTCCGCGCCGCGAACACGCCAAGGATCACCGGCCGCGTATGCACACCGAACACCCCACCAACCCCAGCTGCAGGCGTTGACGGACCGGATGGGGGCGATCGGGGAGGACCGAGACGCGTCCGCCGCCGATGTCGCCACCGCCTGGGCCATCACCAAGGGGACCACCCCGATCATCGGGGTCACGAAGGCGGGTTACATCCACGGGTTGGCCCGAGCTCGCGGCATAGAGCTCGCCGACGAGGAGATCGCGGAGCTGGAGGCGCTGGCGGATGCCGCAGACGTCGACACGCGCGGCTGGTGGGAGCACGAAATGTAAGCAGTCTTCGGACCGAAGGAGGGACCGCGTCTGTTCTGGGCCTACGGTGTCGGCTGTTGATCCGCATCGACCAGTGCCCGCGCCCATTCCACCTGCCTCGGACAGCCGGCGCCCGGATCTCCGCGGCGCGCCGCGGAACGCGCCTCGACCCGAGGGCTCGAGACTTTCATGATCCGGTGGAATCCTCGGAGCCCCAGCTCCCAAAAATCCACCAGATCACGAAAAGCAGCACCAACGCAGCGGCGACGCTCGCGACGAGTAGGCCGCGGCCGACGAGGATCGGGCTGGGGCTCGGTCTGCCGCCGACGCCACGGACCCCCCGATGATCATTCACAGCAGGTGGCCATCCGGGCCCGATCCGCACACGCGCAAGCAGAGCGCCACCGCCACCTCCAGCCCGCGCCCCGCCGCGAACCTCATCGCGCCACGGACACCGGAACGGTGAAAAGCCCACCGGCACAGGCGGTTCCACCGTCCTCCCCCAAGCGCCGATAAGGAACATTATGTCAAGTAGAGGGGAGTGGAGCCAACCCACCGCGATCTACCGGCCGACCCGCCTGAGGGCCTCCCGAGCCTCGGCGCCCGATCCATAACCGGCCATGTCGACGGTTGGACCGGCGCGCACGTCACGACAGCCGGCATGATTATGGATCTTGTCCCGGCCATCACCCAAGGCGGCGAGGAGCCGAGGAGGTACTCACCCCCTCCCCGGTGATGTCCGTTCTCGATCTTCAAGATCAAATTCGAGGGGATCCGCTCGTCAACAGCGTTGACTATCTTGTTGGTGTGGCTGTGACACCTGACGGCAGGACGGCAGGATCACCAGCGGCCGTCGTTCTTCTACGCGGTCGTCCTGGGCACGGTTACCGGTGATTCGTTCATCGGGACGATGATGATCGGCGCGTCGCCGTATCGACCTCGTACCGCGGCCTTCAGCCGGTCGCCAGCCGGCGTACCCACCTCGACGCCGGTGCCGTCATGCCGGGGAAGCACCGACCAGATCGGCGCACCGTGGTCTCTCCAGTACGCGGCGTCGGCCTGGATCCGCGCCGCCAGGGCGACGAGCTCCTGGTGGGTGTGCGGCGCGTCGCGGAACACGACGGGGACGCCGCCCACCACGGCTCGAACAGCCGCGTCCAGGTCGCCTCCCGGGCGCCGGTAGACCACCAGGGTCGCGCCGGACACCGCGATTCCCGCGTACTGCTCGGGGTGACGCGAGCCGACCGCCTCGACGCGGGCGGCCGCCTCGACGGTCGAGCCGCCGGTCGACGGATCACCGGCGGCGGGACCGCGGCGCGCGGGGTGCCCCGAGGCGCCGGCCCCGACCGGCGGCGGTTGGGCACAGGCCGTGGCGGCCAGCGCCAGCACGGCCGCCACGGAGATCAACACCAGCTGTCGACTGATCACACCGGCACCTCTTTCGACGACGGGTCCTGCGTACACGGTCGTTTTCGCGGCCGGGACCGCGACGGCATGTGATAGCAGGTTCCCCGGCCACGAACAGGCGTGGCCGGGGAACCTGCTATCACGCTATTCCGCCGCTCAGGGCCGCTACCAAAGGCTGACGCCGAAGGCGGGACCGTAGTAGGCGAGGCTGTCAGCGATGGGGAAGTACCACGAGATGGTCGGCTGGCCTACCGCCGATCCACAACGTCTGGTCGCCCCGTAAAGCACGGCACCACTGGTGACGCCTTCAGCCCTGTTCACGCCACCAGGCACGTAGTTGGCGCCGCCCGAGTCCCCCGGCTCGACACAGGCCGAGTGCCGGGTCAGGCCGTAGACCGTGTTGACACCGTCGAACAGGACTGTCTCGTCCTTGCCCGTAATGTTTCCACACGTCAGCCGTGTGGTGATACCGGACTTGCAGATGTAGGTACCGACGGGGGCGTCGGTGTAGCCGCTGACGTTGATGAATCCGCCGTTGGACGGGTTGGTGTCGATCCACGGGCCCTGGATCCAGTACCCCGGGTTCGTGGCCTCGGTGAGGGAGTCGTCAAACGACGGGAACCAGCGGGACCTGACGGTTCCGAACGTGAAACCACCCTGCCCGGTCACCGTCTGGTTCTGGCTCACGCAGTGGCCGGCGGTCAGGAGATAGCCCTTACCGGTCGACGGGTTGCGCAGGTTGAACCCGGCGGAGCAGGACGCCCCGTCGATCTGGTCGCCGCCGTCGATGAAGTTCGCCGTGGTGGTCGGTTCAGCCGGCAGGTACTCGACGCGCACGGCGTCGCCGTACTTCGTCAGGTTGTCCTGAGCCTCCGGGCTGAACCTGTCCTTGACGACGGAGACCACGACGGTGTTGGTCACCGGGTCGATGTGCCAGCCTGACACGCCCTTGACGGCGGCCTGCGGCTTCCCTGTGGCCGCTCTGCTCCCGGCTTTCGCCGGTGCCCTGCCGGCCAGCGTGTCGAGATCCGCGACGATGGACTCCAGGGCGCCGTAGCTTCGCGCGACGACCTTGGGTTGCGCGCCCAGTCGGGTCGCCTCCCCCGCGCCGGCCTCGGACGTGACCCCCACGACCAGCCGGCCCGTCTGCGGGTCGAACCAGGACCCGCCGAAGCTGGATCCGAGTTTGCCGCGTACCTGGCCGTCGAGTTCGATGGCATTCGCCTGCTGGGCCAGCCGGTCCTTGGCCTGCTGTTCGGTCAGCCCCAGGTCCCGCTGAAGCGCGGCGACCACCTCGGTCGTCGGCCCGGCGGTTCCTCGGTCTCCTGGACGGGCCGGGGCCGACGGCGACGGCGTGCTGTCCGGCGCGGCCTGCGCCGGCAGAGTGACCACGGTCCACGACACCGCCGCACAGGCCGCGGCCACGGTCATGGCGCCGACACGCGACCACGAGCTCCTTTTGCGTATTTCCTTCATACCCTTCCCCTCATAGCATCCGCGGGCGGTTCGCCCGCTTTCCGCGCGACCGCCGTGACCGCCGTTCGGTTTCCGTCCAGGGGTGGCCGCGCCGCAGGGCGCGTGTCATCCACTCCTTGGTTTTCGGTTTGCGAGAAACGACGACGTCCAGGTGATCGCGAAGCGCACGTTATCCGGGGTGGGAGTAATGGACTGGGAAGCGGAGCCGGAGCTATTCAGTCGGATCGCGGACAGTCTCCGACTACAATCAGTGAGCCTTTTCAGATTCGAATCCGGCTTCGGAGAAGGCCGATGGTTTCAACACGGACGGCTGTTGTCGCGTGAACGACGCTCGCGACGCGGTCAATGCGGGTGACGGCGACGCGACCTGCCCGGCGGGCGCGCGTCGGAAGCCGAGAGCCGGGAGCCGAGAGCCGGCTCGCCGCGGAGCGGCCCGGTACACGCCGTCCCAGATGCCCAGACGACGACGCCGGGCAGCCTGGCCGGGACCGGGACCGGGACCGAGGCCGGGACCGGCGGCACGGCGTCGGGCGCGGCCGGTTCCAGGCCATGAACTGTCGGTGCTTTGTGGCAGATTGCCAGGCATGGCAGAACGCCCGCCCGTGCCCCCCGAGCTGGCCAGCCGCCTGGGCGCGGTGCTGACCAGGTTCCCGGACTGTGTCGAGGAGGACGCCTGGACGGGCGTGCGCTGGCGCGTCGGCCAGGCGACCGTCGCGCACGTGTTCGGCGGCGAGGACCAGCTCTTCAGGGTCACCTTCCGGGCCGAGCTCGGCGAGGTGATGGCGTTCGAGCGCCTCGGCCCGCCGTACTTCCGGGCGTCGTGGGGCGAGAACGTCGTCGGTCTGCTCCTGGATGACCGCACCGACTGGGAGGAGCTGGGCGAGTTCCTCACCGACTCCTACTGCCTCCAGGCCCCGGCCCAGCTCGCCGAGCGCGTACCCCGGCCAGACCTGGTCGACCAGCCCGACGGCGCCTAGGAGACTGCTGAATAACTCGAGACCGCGCCGGGATCGTCCCGGTTTGCCCAGATCGACATATGAGCCTAAAACCGGATGAGTCGGGCCGTCGGCGCCACTTGTTCAGCAGTCTCCTAGGCGAACAAGTGCGGAGTCCGGGCGGCCTGTGGCCGGGCGCGGAGCGGTCTTCCAGGGCCATGTCGCGACGCGAGACCCCAAAGCCCCCCGGATCGACCCGGTTCACGGTCTCCGGGGCCGGCCCTCATCCGTCCATGGGGTGTGGTGCCCAGGACGACACCCTTCGCCCCCACGGCCCATGGTCAGATCGCCTACCGTCCGGCTCACGACGCCCCGCGAGTCCGATGCCTCCTGACACTCGACGTAGATCAACATCGTCATCGCGTAGATCAACATCGTCGCCATCGGCACGTCAACAGCGTTGACTATCTTGTGGGTTCCTGGGCCGGCGGCGGCCGGCGGCGCTTGGTGGGTGTTCGGCGCGACGAGAAGCCACGAGACCCGTCTCGTAGGCGACGACGACGGCCTGGCGCGGATCCGTCCCGTCGCCCGCATCGTCAGGATGACCCGCGGGCCGGATCATCCTGATCGCCCGCTCCGGCCGGCGGGCGGCGGCGGCGGGATCGCCCAGCTTCGTTCAGCTTCGTTGACCATGCCGTCGGGCCGCGCGCGTCCGGATCAGGCTTCGACCGGTGTGAGCGTGGGTGCTTGTTACGGTGCGGGCATGAGGCTTCTGGACGGGCGGGCGATGGCGGCCGAGATCGGCCGGGGCGTCGTCGACGAGGTCGCGCACCTCGCCGAGACAGGGGTGACGCCGACGCTGGCGGTGGTGGTGCCTGGCACCGACCCGGCGGCGCTGTCCTACGTCCGGGTCCTCGAGCGCACCGCCGGCCGGGTGGGCGTCGGCTTCCAGCTCCACCAGCTGACCTCCGACCCGCGGGAGCTGACCGCGGCGCTCGGCCGGCTCGCCGCGGACCCGGCCGTGCACGGCGTGATCGCGCAGACGCCGCTGCCGGCCGGGATGACCGCGGGCGAGGTGGGTGACCTCATCCCGCCGGGCAAGGACGTCGACGGGATGAACCCGGTCAGCCTCGGCCGCCTCGCGCTCGGCCTGCCGGCGTTCGCCCCGGCGACGGCCGAGGCCGTGGTCGAGGTGCTGCGCCGCGGCGAGGTCGCGATGTCCGGCGCGCGGGCCTGCGTGATCGGGCGCGGCGCGGTCGTCGGCAAGCCCGCCGCGCTGCTGCTGCTCGCCGAGAACGCCACCGTGACCGTCTGCCACACCCGGACGAGCGGGCTGGCCACGGTGGCGCACGAGGCGGACATCGTCGTCGCCGCGGCGGGTCGGCCGGGGCTGGTCGGCGCGGGCTTCGTCCGCCCGGGCGCCGCCGTCATCGACGTCGGCACGTCCGTCACGGACGCGGGCCTGCGCGGCGACGTCGACGCGGACGCGATCGTCGGCGTCGCCGGCGTCCTCACTCCCGTCCCCGGCGGCGTCGGCCCGGTCACGACGATGATCCTCCTGCGCCACACCGTCCAGGCCGCCTCGCACGCCAGCCGCCCCACGGGTTGACCCCGCCCACTCCCCCTCGCCTGGCGTCGCTCTCTCGCCTGGCGTCGCTCTACGGTCTCACCCAAGATCGTAATCCCAAGATCGTAATCGGGCGCCCGGGATCGTCAACACCGTGGACAACGCCGTGGGACGCGTTCTGGGTGGGGTGACGTCCCGCGGCGGCGCGGGCGAGTCGACGCGCTCTGGCCGCCGGGCCGGCATGGTCAGGCACGGCCACGTTCGCCTCACGGTGGCACGGTCGCCTGCGGGCAGAACGCCCTAGGAGACTGCTGAACAAGTGGCGCCGACGGCCCGACTCATCCGGTTTTAGGCTCATATGTCGATCTGGGCAAACCGGGACGATCCCGGCGCGGTCTCGAGTTATTCAGCAGTCTCCTAGTCCGCCCGGGGCGCCTGCGGAGGTACGGGGGGCGCCGCGCCCTGGACCGGTGGCGTGCCCTCCCCCGCCGGCGTGACGGCGGGGGGCTGCTCGGCGGCGGGGGCGGCGAGATGGACGCGGTCTCGGCCCGCGGCCTTGGCGCGGTACAGGGCGGCGTCGGCGGCCGCGAGGGCGGAGGCGAGGCTGGCCGGCGGCTCGCAGGCCGCCGCGCCGACCGAGACGGTGACACTCACCGTCCCTCGGTCACCGACATCGCCGCCGTCGGGACCCACGGGACCGGCGGGCGGCGGGCCGTCGAGCGGGCAGCGGGTGGCGGCGACCTGATGGCGGATCCGCTCGGCGACCTCGGCAGCGGTGGTCAGGTCGACGTCGGTGAGCAGCACGACGAACTCCTCGCCGCCGAACCGGCCGACCAGGTCCCACGGCCGGGTCGCCGCCCGCAGCGCGTCGGCGACGGCGACGAGCACCGTGTCGCCGAACAGATGGCCGTGGCGGTCGTTGACCTGCTTGAAGTGGTCGATGTCGACGAGCAGCACCGACAGCGGCCGGCCCGCGCGCCGGGTCCTGGCTAGCTCGGCCTCGGCGACCTCACGCCACCAGGTCACGTTGGCGAGCCGGGTCTTCGGGTCGGTGCGGGCGGCGGCGAGCAGCTCGTCGGGCGGGAGGCTGCCGGCGAGCAGCAGCACGGGCGGGACCGCGGCCGCCATGAGCAGCGGGTTCGCCGCCCACAGCGCCGCGACCGCGACGCCGGAGCACAGCTCGGCGATCTCCACACCCGCCGTGGGCCCGCGCAGGCCCCGCCAGCGCCCGGGCACACGCGCGCGGGCCCCGGGGACCGTTGTGCGCCACCAGCCCGGCCAGGTCGCGTCCGCGGTCCAGGCCTCCCCCGGGGCCCCGTTCCCGACCGGCGTCGCCATCCCGCCCCGGCCGGCGACAGGGCCGTCGCCCGGCTCCGGACCGGCACCAGCGCCGGCACCGGTGATCGCCTCGGCGTCGGTGTACGCGCGGTGCCCGGGGTGGGCGGCCCGCCGGGCCGCGGGCCGGGGCGAGGCCCGCAGGAGGCGGCGCAGCAGGGCGTAGCCGAGCACGGTGGCGGCGACCGCCGCGAGCCGCCCCGGCGAGCCGACGAGGCTGTGCGCGGTGTAGGGCTCGTCGGCGGGCGCCAGCAGCCCGTGCAGCCAGGACGCCGCGGCCCCGGCCACCCCGAGCGCCGCGGCCCCGTGGATGTGCCGGCCACCGCAACGCGCCGCTCCCCGCGCCGCCACCGCCGGCCGGTTCGCGGCGCCGTGGGTACCGGCGGCGCCGGGCCGGCCGGTCGCCAGCAGGCAGAAGGGCAGGTGGGTGACCAGGGCGTAGACCGGCGGGAGCAGGAGGACGACGGGCAGCGTCCAGATCTCCAGCAGGTCGTCGCGGGAGTGCGCGCCCAGGCAGCGCGAGGCCGTCAGCGCCAGCGCCCCGAGCGCGAGCAGCGTCGCGAAGGTGACGACGTCCGCCAGCCGGAACAGGGGGTCGACCAGCCAGCTCGCGGCGAGTCCCGCCCAGACGGCTCCCACCGCCGCCGCCCGCCAGTTCGTCGCTCTCGGGGTGCGCCCTGGCCGCGTGGGCCGCGGTCCGGGCGCCACCGGGAGCTGGCCGGGCGCGAGTCGTGCCGGCGACGGGCGGCGGTCGGCCGGGGCGACGGTGGTGGCTCGCGGCTCCCGCTGGCCGTGGGCACCGGCGGGCCGCCAGCGCGCCGACGCGCCGACGACGGCCGCGGCCGGCGGGCGCGGGCGCTTGCCCGGCGGGCGGGACGGCGGTGGCGCGCAGTCCCCCGTCGCGGGCGGCGCGTCCTCGCCGGCGGCAGGCGCGGGGATCGTCGGCAGCCCGGTCGGCGGCGTGTCGACGACCCAGCCGCCGTCTCCCAGGACGCTGGGGGCCGGGACGGCCTGGTCGGCCGGCCGCCGGCCACGCGGCGTTCGCCGCGGCCGTGCCATCATGGCGATACCCGCGTTGGTGACCACGCCAAGCCGTAAGAGCGCGGACGCCATGGACCACGACCATGCGCGCAGCGCCGCGCCCGTCCGGGTGCGCCGCCGGCCCGGGCCTCCGTTCCCGCCGGCGTCGCCCCRTCCACGGCGCTCGCGATGGGACGCGGCGGCTTCGGTCACTGTGGCCATGGGGCATCGGCCTTCCTCGTCCAAGGTCCAGGCGGGAATTGCCGGTCTGAGGCCCCCCTGGGGTATAGCTACTCCCTGTGCTCTGCTGAGAACAAAGAGTACGAAGGTCTGGCGGGCATCGGCAACTACTTCGCCGATGTCGGTCATCTGTCGCCTTAGGTGACCACCGTTGCTGATCTAGATACACACAGCAACATAGCGACCACCCCCGCGCGGCCCTGACCTGCACGAACACCGGCTCTCCCCGCCGCGCGCCGCGGTCCCACCTCGCCAACCCGGCCCCAGGGAGCACTGTGACCGCCGCCGCAGAGGTCACATCGCGTCCACACCAGCCCCCTCCGGCCGGCCGCGGCGCGCCCCGCCATGGCACCTCCGGGCGAGACGGCGCAGGTCCCGGACCGGCGGGACGGCGACCGGAATTCCACAGCCGCCCGCCGTCAACGTCGTTGACTATCTTGTGGCAGCCGGTCCCCCGGGCCGCCGAGGGCCGCGAGCGGGGTCATCCCGTGGTGCGGGCGACGGCCTCCACCATCGCGGAGGTCAGGGTGGCGACATCCGCGGTGGAGGTGACGAAGGGCGGCATGGCGTAGACGAGCCGGCCGAAGGGGCGGATCCAGACGCCCAGGTCGACCAGCAGGGGCTGGATGACGGCCATGTCGACCGGCTCGCGGGTCTCGATGACGCCGACGGCGCCCAGGGTGCGGACGTCCGCGACACCCGGCAGGTCGGCGGCGGGGGCGAGCCCGGCGGCGAGCTCGGCCTCGAGGCGGCGCACCGTCTCGCGCCACGGCGAGGACAGCAGCAGGCCGAGGTTGGCGTTCGCGACCGCGGCCGCCAGCGGGTTGGCCATGAACGTCGGGCCGTGCATGAACGCGCCCGCCGGCGGCGAGCACACCCCCTCGGCGACCTCCTCGGTGCACAGCGTCGCCGCCATCGTCAGGTAGCCGCCGGTCAGCGCCTTGCCGACGCACATGATGTCCGGGCTGATCCCGGCGTGGTCGCAGCCGAACAGCTCCCCCGTCCGGCCGAACCCGGTGGCGATCTCGTCGGCGACGAGCAGCACACCGTGCTCGTCGCACAGCTCGCGGACCCGGGCGAGCCAGCCGGGGGCGTAGCCGCGCATCGCGCCCGTGCCCTGCAGCACCGGCTCGAGGATGACGGCGGCCACCTCGTGGGCATGGGCGGCGAGCAGCGCCGCGAACGGCTCGGCGTCGGCGTCCTCGAACGGATCGGCGAACGCGCGCGCCGGCGCCGGGGCGAACAGGTGGCGCGACAGCAGGCCGGTGAACAGGTGGTGCATGCCGGTGTCCGGGTCGCAGACCGCCATCGCGCCGGAGGTGTCGCCGTGGTAGCCGCGCCGGATCGTCAGCAGCCTGCCGCGCTCCGGCCGGCCGCGCCCCGTCTGGTACTGCAGCGCCATCTTGATCGCTACCTCGACGGCGACCGACCCCGAGTCGCACAGGAACACCCGGCGCAGCGGCTCCGGGGTGATCGCCATCAGGGTCTCGCAGAGGGCCACGGCCGGCTCGTGGGTGAGCCCGCCGAACATGACGTGCGACATCGTGTCGATCTGGGCGTGCGCGGCGGCGTCGAGCACGGGGTGGCGGTAGCCGTGGATCGCCGCCCACCACGACGACATCCCGTCGACGAGCTCGCGGCCGTCGGTGAGCGTGAGGCGCACGCCCGAGGCGGAGGCGACCGGGTACAGCGGCCCGCGCGCGCCCGGCCCGACCGCCGCGTAGGGGTGCCACACGACGGCCCGGTCCCGCTCGACCAGCCGTCGCGCCACGCCGTCCAGGGCCGCCGCGCCGGCCACCTCGTCCTGACCGCCCGCCAGCGGCTCGCTCAGCAGCTCCACGCCCCCCACTCTGCCCGACCCTCCCCACCCGGGGGCCCGGCCGGGGCCCTCGCCGGAACGCGAGGCGGGGCCCCGGGCCTGGTCGCGAGGCGGTCTGGCGGGTCCGCCAGGAGGTCCTGGGGCGCGCGGCGGGCGGCTCACGGCGCGGCGGGACGCCGCGGCGCCCGCCGCAACAGGGCCAGGACGGCCAGGGCCAGCAGGCCGACGACAGCGACGAACACCAGGCCCGCGGTCCGCAGCGTGGTCAGCGTGGCGAGCACGCCGATGCCGACGACCGGCACCGAGAGCGCGACGTAGGCGACGACGAAGAACGCCGACGAGGTCCGCGCCCTGGCCCGCGCCGGGGCGGCGGCCAGCAGCGCGCCGAGGCCGGAGGAGAAGCTCAGCCCCTGCCCCACGCCCGCGACCACCCCGCCGGCGGTCAGCAGCGTGAGCGAGGCGAACACGAGCGCCAGCGCGACCACCCCCACCCCGACGATCAGCACGACGCAGCCGAGCGGCAGGCCGGCGGCGGGCCCGGTCCGGCGGGCGACGAGCTGGCCGGCCGCCGAGGACCCGAACACCGCGGCGACCACCAGGCCGGTGACCAGCGGGTTGTGCACGCCCAGCTCCTCGCCGAGGAACGCCGGGCAGACGGCGGTGAACATGCCGAGCACCGCGAATCCGGCGAACCCGGCCAACGCGGCCCGCGCGAACGCCGCCCGCACCTCCGCGGGGACCCGCGGCAGGGCGACCAGCCGCCCGCCTGCCCGCGCCGCGGCGCGCGCGGCCGGCGTCACGGTCTCCGGCATGAGCAGCACACCGAGCGCCGCGGGGATGAGCAGCGCGAGGTCGACGACGAACGTCAGCCGCAGCGGGTGCTCGCCGAACCGGGCCACCAGGCCCGCCACCACCGGCCCGCAGCCGAGACCGCCCATGTTCGCGACCGTGGCGACCAGAGCGGCCCGGCTGGCCTTCCCCGGCGCGGCGAGGTCGACGATGGTGGCGGTGGCGGTGCCGGTCAGGATCCCGGCGGACAGGCCGGACAGCAGCCGGCCGACGAGCAGCGCCGCCAGCCCGCCCGCGAGCAGGAACACCACCGCGCTCACCGCCGAGGCCGCCAGCCCCGGCAGCAGCGCCCACCGCCGCCCGACCCGGTCGGACAGCCGGCCGAACAGCAGCAGCGCCGCGATCACCCCGACGGCATAGGTGGCGAAGACGACCGTCACCATCAGCTGCGAGAAGCCGAACTCGGCCCGGTAGGCGGGATACAGCGGCGTCGGCAGCGTCGTGCCCGCCATCGTCACCACGAACGCGTAGGCCGCCGCCGCGAGCCCCGCCGCCCGGCCCAGCACGACCCGCCGCCGGCGCGCGTCGGCGGGCGGCGGCGCGGACGACGCGGGCACGCCGGTCATCACAGGCTCGGACGGCACGGAGCTGTCGGACGGCACAGAGCTGACGGCTCCCACCTCACCGACAATGCCAGCCCCCGGCCCCGCGTTCCCCGCCCGGGGCGTGACAGCCACCACCGTCGAAGCCGGTGCGCCCGGGCGCACCGGCCCGGGCACCGGTCCTCCGGTGCCCGGGCGCGGTGTCACGACGTTGTGGCGGGGGCGTTGCGCCGGCGCCCGGCGCCGCCCCCGTGACGCCGGCGTGAACGGGGCCCGGCAGGATGTCGGGCGTGGTCATCCCCATCCACGACATCAACCCGCTGCGCCGCCGGCCGGTCGTGACCTGGCTGCTCATCGCGGTCAACATCCTCGTCTTCGTGCTGTTCACTCCGGTCGCCACGGCGGTGATGGGGCTGCACCGGGACGGGCAGGCCGCCAGCGTCTGCGAGCAGCGCCGGTTCTTCGAGGAGTGGGGAGCCGTCCCGAAGGAGCTGCTCAGCGGCAGGCAGCTGCCGGCGGGCGACACCGGTGAGCTGCGGCTGCGGCCCGACGGGACCACCGGCTGCGAGATCGTCAGCCCGCCGCCGTTCCACAAGAACCCGGTGCTGTCCGTGCTGACCTCGATGTTCCTGCAYGGAAGCTGGCTGCATCTACTCGGGAACATGCTGTTCCTCGGGGTGTTCGGCAACAACGTCGAGGACCGGATGGGCAGGCTTACCTACCTGCTCTTCTACCTGGCCTGCGGATTTGTCGCCGCCTACGGCTTCTCCCTCGCCCAACCGGACTCGCAGAACACGCTAATCGGCGCTTCCGGCGCGATCGCCGGCGTGCTCGGCGCCTACCTCGTGGTGTTCCCGCAGGCCCGGGTGATCGGCCTGATACCGATCCTGTTCTTCATCCCGTTCTGGCTGCCGGCCTGGATCGTGCTCGGGTTCTGGTTTGTACTCCAGTACCTGTACTTCACCGGGATCGGCGTGTCCTCCGGCGGCGGCGTGGCCTATGGCGCGCACGTCGTCGGCTTCGTGTTCGGCGCCCTGGCCGCGCTCCCGTTCGTCCGCAGGCTGCGCGCCGGCGGCCCGCACCCGCGCCGCCACGCGCCGCGCGCCCGCTGGGTCCGCGACACAGGCTGGTAGGGCGGGGCCCGGTCGGGCACGCGCGGCCGTCGACGGCCTGGCGACGATCGCGACCCGGTCACGATGGCGGGCCGGGAAGGGGCCGGTGCCCCAGCCGAGCGGACTGTCCGGTCCGGCGCGATGTGAGGGGACTCGCCGGAAATCCGGTGGCCTCCGGGCCGACTGTCAGGCAGGGTGGGACCGGCCAGGGGACGGGCACCGAACGCCCGCCTGTCCACGCCCGCCCAGCGGGGCGCGGACCGCGGGTCAGCCGCGGGCGGCCGATCGACAGTGGGGCTGGGTTGGCGGCTCAGGAGTCCCTTGTTGGCCAGTGTCTACCGGCAGGCGTTCGCGACCCCGGGCGCCAGCCGCTTCGTACCCGCCGCGTTCGTCGGGCGGCTGCCCATCTCCATGGTCGCCATCGGGATCGTGCTCTACATCCAGCACACGACCGGCTCCTACGGCGTCGGCGGCACCGTCGTCGCCGCCGGCACGATCAGCGAGGCGGCGCTCGCCGCCCAGCTCGGGCGCGCGCTCGACCGGTTCGGCCAGGCCCGGGTGCTGCTGTGGTGCCTCGCCGGGCATCTGGTCGGCCTGCTCGGCCTGCTCGTCGGTGTCGGCGTCGACGCGCCGCGCCCGCTCTGGTACGTCGCGGGGGCGCTGGCCGGCGGGCTGCTCCCGCCGGTGGGCGCCTGCGTGCGAGCCCGCTGGAGCCGCCTGCTGGGAGGCCTGCCGCTGCTGAGCACCGCGTTCGCGCTGGAGGCCACGCTCGACGAGGTGATCTTCATCTGCGGGCCGGTGCTCGTCACCTGGCTGGTGACCGGGGTGACGCCCGCCTCCGGGCTGGCCGTCGCCGGCGTGCTGGCCGCCGCGGGGACGCTGGCGCTGGCCGCGCAGCGCGGCAGCGACCCTGGGCCGCGGCCCAGGGCGGCCAGCGGGACCCGGCCGCGGGTGTTGCGCGACCCCGCCGTGCGGGCACTGCTTGTCGTGATCTTCTCGGTCGGTGTGTGCTTCGGCGGGGTCGACCTGTCCGCGGTCGCCTACGGCCGCGAGCGCGGGCTGGGCGCCCTGTCCGGCCTCGTGCTCGGGCTGTTCGCGTTCGGCTCGGGTATGAGCTCGCTGCTGTACGGGGCGCGGGCGAGCGCGGGCGGGCCCACCCGCAGGTTCCTGACCGCGGCCCCCCTGCTGGCGGTGGCGGCCTGGCTGCCGCTGGCGGCGCCGAACACGGCCGTGCTGCTGCCATTCATGGTGATCGCCGGCGCCGGCGCCTCGCCGACGCTGATCAGCGCCAACGCGCTGATGGAGCGGCTCATACCCCCGGAGGCACGGACCGAGGGCTTCGCGTGGCTGCAGGTCGCGCTGGTGACCGGCATCTCGGCCGGGGCACCGCTGGCGGGCGCCCTGATCGACCGGTACGGCCCGAGGGCCGGGTTCACCGTCGTCGCCGGCGCCGGGGTGCTGGTCGGCCTCGCGGCCCTGAGCGCCCGCCGCGCCCTGCGCGCCGCCGAGCCAGCCGGGCGGCCAGCCACCATGGAGCCGGCCGCGGGCGGGCCGACCGTCCCGGTCGGGCCGGCGGGGGTCGGGACGCCGGCCGGGCGGTCCGCCACCGAGGCTGCGGCGGACCGCCCGTAACGGCTGTTACGACCGTTGCGGCGCGCCGGCGTGGCACGCCCGGCCGCCGCGTGGCCGTCCAGAAGATACGCATAGGACACGCACCAACTCCGGCATCGCGGTGCGGGAGCGGCGGTTCCCACGGCCGGTATGCGGGACGAGGCCAAGAGCCAGCGAATCGACGGGGATGTCGCACAGCGCCGTCGATTAATCACGCGGGACGAATTTCCTGTCCCAACGGGCCCTTGTGTGCCAGTGAGGACCGTGCGGCCGGCCCGGTCGGTCCAGGTCAGTGAACTCCCGCGTTATACTCTCGTTGCATCACGTGACACACAGAGGGTCTTCAACGACAGCGGGTCTGGCGGGGTCAACGGTGTCAGAGGTATCAGCGGACATTCCCGCATCGGCGAGTGCCCAGAGCAAAGCGACGGGCTTTCCGGCGGGCCTAACCGGAGCACCGGCGGTGGCCACCGGCGAGCCGGCGCCACCCCCTGGCCGCACGATCCGCGTTTTCCTGCTCGACGACCACGAGGTCGTCCGCCGCGGCCTGCGCGACCTGCTGTCCGAGGAGCCGGACATCGAGATCGTCGGCGAGGCCGGCCGCGCCGACGAGGCCCTCGAGCAGATCATGGCGCTGCGGCCGGACGTCGCCGTCCTCGACGCCCGGCTGCAGGACGGCAGCGGCATCGAGGTCTGCCGCCAGGTCCGCTCCAACGACTCGACCATCGCCTGCCTGATCCTGACGTCGTTCGACGACGAGGACGCCCTGTTCACCGCGATCATGGCCGGGGCCGCGGGCTACGTGCTCAAGCAGATCCGCGGCGCGGCGCTCGTCGACGCCGTCCGCCGCGTCGCCGCCGGCCAGTCGCTGCTCGACCCCGAGGTGACCCCCCGCGTCCTCTACCGGCTGCGGCAGGGCCCCGCCGAGGACGAGCGCCTCGCCGGCCTCACCGACCAGGAACGGCGCATCCTGGCCCTCATCGCCGAGGGCCTGACCAACCGGCAGATCGCCAACCGCATGTACCTCGCGGAGAAGACCGTCAAGAACTACGTCTCCAGCATGCTCTCCAAGCTCGGCCTCGAAAGCCGCACCCAGGCCGCCGTCTTCGCCACCAAGCTCGGCACCTGAGCCGCGCCGCCGGGTCTCGCTAGGGGCGGGGCAGGCCGGGCGGGGTGGGGGCGGCGGCCCAGTCGGGGGCGGGCTCGCGGCCCAGGAGAGGGACCTGCCAGCGCACGCGGGTGCCGACGCCGCCGAGGCCCGGGCCGAAGTCCATGTGGCCGCCCAGGTCCATGGCACGGCGGCGCAGGTTCGCCAGCCCGCTGGTGACGGTCGCGCCACCGGGACCGACGCCGTCGTCCTGGACCTCGACCAGCACGCTGTCGTCGCCGGCCCGGACCAGCACCCGCACCCGGGTCGCCCGCGAGTGCCGGGCGATGTTCGACAGCGCCTCGCGCAGCGCCGCGAGCAGGTGCGGATGGATCACGACGGGCACCCGCTCGGCCGGCCCCTCGACCCGCACCGTCGGGCGCAGCCCGAGCGAGTGCTCGGCCTGCCCGACGATCCGGTCGATCTCGGCCCGCAGCTGGGCACCGTCCGGCGTCGGCGAGGCCAGCGAGAAGATCGTGTGCCGAAGCTCCGAGATCGTCTGGTCCAGCTCGGCGACCGCCCCGGCGACCCGGGCCGCCACCGGCGGCGGCACCGACCGCGCGAGGCCCTGCAGCGACAGCCCGGTGGCGAACAGCCGCTGGATGACGACGTCGTGCAGGTCGCGGGCGATGCGGTCGCGGTCCTCGAAGACGGCCAGGCGCTCCCGGTCGCGCTGCAGCCGGGTCAGCTCCAGGGTGAGCGCCGCCTGCCCGGCGAAGGCGGTCGCCATGTCCAGGTCCAGCGCGCTGAACGGCGCCACACCGCCCGACCAGCCCTGCGCCGCCGCCCCCACCGCGGCCGGCACTCCCGGCGCGGCACCCGCCACTGCCTGGACGCCGAGCAGCAGCCCGCCGACCGGCCGGCCCGCGACGGCCATCGGCACCACCATCACGCACGCCAGCGCCAGCCCGTCGGCCGCGTCCCCGAGCAGGTCGGGCAGGTCGCCGGCGCCGACCACCTGGGCGTGTCCGGCGCGCATCACCTCGACCAGCTGGCTGCGGTCCACCGGCAGCGACCGACCGCGCAGTGACTGCGTCCCGGGCCCGTCGGCGTTCGTCACGACGAACCCGGTCCTGGTGTCCGGCAGCACGATCGCCGCCAGGCACGCCGACGTCACCTGCCGGGCGCGGCGGGCGACCAGGTCGAGCGCGGCCCACGGCTCGCTGACCGACACCAGGGCCGCGGAGATCTCCCCGCTGGCCGTGTGCCAGGCCTGCTGGCGGCCCGCCTCGTCGCGCAGCCGGGCGTTCTCGACCGCGAGCCCGGCGGCGGCCGCCAGCGCCGTCACCAGCTCCTCGTCCGCCCCGGTGAACGAGCCACCGCGCTTGCCGCCGAGGAACAGGCCGCCGCAGGCGACCCCGCGCACGGCGATCTGCGCGCCCAGGAACGTCTCGAACGTCGGGTGGCCCGCCGGGATCCCCATCGCCTCCGGGTGACGGGCGACGTCGTCGGCCCGCAGCGTCCCCGTCTCGCGCAGCACCTTGGCGAGCAGCCCCTGGCCGGCCGGCAGCCCGCCGAGGCGGGCCGTGTCCTCCGTCTCGGCGCCCACCTGGATGAGGTCGGCGATCCGCCCGTCGGCCCCGAGCACGCCGATCGCGCCGTACTCGGCGTCGGCGAGCCGGCAGGCGGCCTCGACCGTGCGGCGCAGCGTCGCCGGCAGGCTCGGCTCCTGAGCGGCGCCGACGACCACGTCGACCAGGCCCCGCATGCGGCCCTGCCCGGCCAGCGCGTCGTCGACCCGGTCCCCCAGCCGGGTCAGCATCCGCTCGATCCGGTCCTCGAGCGGGGCGCCCGGCTCGGCCTGGACGGGCGCGGCGAACGGCACCGACGGTGGAACGCGCGCATGGCCGGCCTCGCTGGTCACCTTCCAGCACCTCCCACGCGCCTCGCCGGCCCGCGCCATGCTGGCGAACCTGTTTCACCCTGGCGACGATCAGCCGCCCCGAGCTGCACAATACGACGCCCGGCCGGGTAGAAAGTCCCGCCCACCACGACAGAACGCTACCAATGCGCTCCCGAGGGCCGCGACGCCACTTCCGACCTACCCGAAAGGGTCAAAGCGTGGCGGACATGTGACGACCAGGCCACACAACAGTGATCCACCCGGTTCGCCGGAACGCGTGCCGAGGCGGGCGGCCACGGCGGCGCCGACCCTCCCGCGTGCCGCGCGGCTGGTCGGGCGACGGTGGTGGCCATGGGGCGATACCATCGCCGCATGGCAGTCGTCCTCCTGCTACACAGTGACCGCGTCACCGACCTGGGTCGGCTGGCCAGCGGCATGTGTACCGAGGCGGCCGCCCCCGTCCGCTGACCTTCGGCCGGCTTTTGGACAGCCGAAGGCAGCGCCCGCCGAACGGGACAGGCTCCGCGCGACCGCGCCCCAGGGCACAGCCGTCCGCCGACGGCACGGCTTGAGCGCCTCCCGCGCTCGCGCCGGTCGGCCCGAGGCCGCGCTGTGGTCTCCGACCGCCAGCCCCGGTTGAGCGCTGACAGCTCGGCCACGGAGGCCTCGCCCGCACAGCTCTGGACTGACGGCCCACCGAGGCCACGGTGGCGGACCGATCCCAATTTCCTATCTTCCCGATCGGGAAAGGTTTTCGATCGGCGGCGCCGATCAGCTCCGGACGTGCCAGGGCCGGCGGCACGCCCGGCCGGGTTCCCGCCCGGCGGGTCGCCGCCAGCCGTTCCCGCCGCTCGCCCGACTCGCATCGCTCTCCTGACCCTCGCGCACGCCGCGCGCAGCACCCCCTGGAGCCTCACGTGCCACTCGTCCATCCCGCGATCCTCGGCCTGACGGCCGCGTCCGCGACCCGTGAGGCCGAGGATCCCCCGCCAGCCGCGCCCACACCTGTCCCGGCCCGCCCGCGGCTGGGCGGCCCACCGACCGGCGGGCTGCCCAGGGACCTGCTGCCGGCGGGGCTCGCCGACGCGGTGCTGCGCGACGACGACGGGGCGCTCGACCTGGCGACGCTGGGCGACCTCGCCGGGCGGTTCGCCGCCGCGAGCTGGCTGTGGCGGCCGATCGTGCGCCACGACCAGGGGCGGCGCTGGTACACCCGGCTGCTGCTGACCGGCGTCGTCGAGGTGTGGCTGATCGGCTGGACGCCCGGTCAGCACACCGCCGTGCACGACCACGGCGGGGCGCTGGGCGCGCTCGCGGTCGCCGACGGCGCCGTCGAGGAGGACATCCACGACCTCAGCCGAGGATCGTGGCAGGGGATCGAGACCCGCCGGCACACCCGCGGCCACGTCGTCGGGTTCGCCGCCGACCACGTCCACCGGATCATCAACCGCGACGGCCTCGCGGCGACCACCGTGCACGTCTACTCCCCACCGGAGCTCCCCTTGCGCTACGAGCCGTCCGGCGCCGCCCGGATCCCGGCCGCCGCCCCCGTCCCGCCGGCCGTGACGGCCGCCACCGCCGGGGCGGCGGCGCTGTGACCGCCGTGACCGCCCCGGCGGCCGGCGAGGCCTCGGGCAGCCGGGTCGACGCCATGCTGGCCCGCGCCCGCGCCCGCCTGCGCCGGCTGGACCCGCCCGACGCCGCCTCGGCCGTGGCCGCCGGCGCGCTGCTCGTCGACATCCGCCCCGCCGCGCAGCGCGCCGCCGAGGGCGAGATCCCGGCCGCCCTCGTCATCGAGCGCAACGTCCTCGAATGGCGGCTCGACCCGACGAGCGACGCCCGCCTGCCCGTCGCCACCGGAGACGACCTGCACGTGATCGTGATCTGCTCGGAGGGCTACACCTCGAGCCTGGCGGCGGCCGCGCTGCAGGAGCTGGGCCTGTGCCGGGCCACCGACGTCATCGGCGGCTACCACGCCTGGGCCGCCGCCGGCCTGCCCACCGCCGCGCCGGCCGAACGCGTGACCGCCTGACCGCCTCTGACCGCCGGCTGGCGCACCGGCTCGGCGCCGCGCGCGGCGCCCGCCTCACCCGTCCGGCGCCACCCTGGGCACCCGCCTGGGACACGCCCGTGCCCGCGCCCCGCCGACCCCTCGCCCCGGCGGCCGGCGGCCTTGGACACGGCGCCGAAACCCGCTGGCGCCACGGCCCGGACAGGCATACGGCACCGGATGCCATTATCCGGAACAGGCCCCGATTTCAAGGGGCCGGCGACCGCTGTGGTACTACGCACACTTCGCCGCGCGGCGGGGCCTCAACCGGGTCGCGGGCCTCGTGCTCCGAGCGCGAAACGCGGCGACGGCCGCAGGACGGAAGCGGCGCCGARCCGCCTCGCGCCCGCGGGGCCGCCGGCCTCGCCCTGGCGGCGGCCTTGGCGAGTCGCGCGGCGGAAGTGCCTGCATAGCAGGGGTTCCGGGAGTCCCGACCGCACCGGCCCGGCGGCTCGGCGATACCGGCGGCGGCCCGCCCGGCGGGTCGCGGCGCGCCCGTCCGACGGGGTGCGGCTGAGGCCGGGACGGCGTGAAGAGGGGGTATCACGACGCCTCGGGGGTATTCGGACGTCCGCGTTCCGGAACCCTTGCTATCCGGTCGAGAGACGTCTACGTTTCCCCGTTAACGAGACGAGACGGGTTCGTTTCCACGCAGCGGGGCACCGGTCACCGACCGGGTGAAACACCCCGCATCCGCACGGATCACCCGGGGGCTACTCGGCTCAACCTGGTCGGACCGTCCTTTGGCGCGCCCTTTTCGGGCCGCTTCGACGGTCCTCCGCACGCCTGTCCGCATTGCACTCGCAGGAGACGGTATGCCCAGTCAGCCCACCGTGCTACTCACCAGTAACCCGGTTGTCCTGCCCCGCACGGAGTGCGTCCGCCCGGAAGGAGCCCGATGAGCGCCGGAGTCCCCGTCCTTCCCGGTCGTGACCTGCCGCCCCAGCCGTTTGGCCCGGGCTGGCCCGCCTACTGGCGTCAGGACGCCGCCTGTCGCGACGGCGACCCGGACGCGTTCTTCCCGCCCGACGGCCGCAACACGAAGGCCCGCGCCGCCGCCGAGACCCGCGCCCGCAAGATCTGTTCGACCTGCGCCGTACGGCGGCCGTGCCTGGCCACCGCCATCTTCCGCCAGGAGGAGCACGGCGTGTGGGGCGGCCTGACCTCGGATCAGCGCGCGAACCTGATCCCCCGTGGCCGGATCGACGCCGAGGAGGCCCTCGTGATCGCCGACCGGCTGCTGCCCGTCGTGACCGTGGCCGGCTGACCGGTCAGGACCGCCGGCTCCAGCCGCACCAGGGCACGACCAGCACCACCGCCACCTGGCCCGCCGGCTGTGACCAGCCGGCACCCCCAGACCCCCGGAGGCGATGCCCCGGGAGGCGGGTCCGGCCAAGCCGCGACATCGCGGGCCAACCGGCGTCTCTCCACCTCGCGTCGTCACCAGGCGGGGTACCCACGCTCATCGGCGTGGGTACCCCGCTTCCGTGTCCTGCGCGTTCGGAATAGCCTTGTCTGAGCCGTACACGTCGCCCACCGGGTTGGCGGCCCGACGGCGACGACGGTCACGGCTACAGCCCGTCACCACACGCGAGGAGGACCAGTGTCCGGTGACGCCCCGGGCGTCCCCAGCCGCTCCCCTCGCCAGGTTCCGCGCCCGGCCGGCCGCGCCGGCGGCCCGGCGGCCCGGTGGTGAGCGCCAGCCGGCGGCTGATGCTGCTGCGCCACGCCAAGTCCGACTGGGCCGACGCGGAGACACCCGACGCCGAGCGGCCGCTGTCCCGTGACGGCCGCGAGGCCTGCAAGCTCGTGGCCGAGCACATCGGCGTCGAGCGCCTCGCCCCCGACCTGATCCTGTGCTCGTCGGCGCTGCGCACCCGCCAGACGCTGCAGCGGATCGCCGCCGCGCTGCCGCCCGAGGTTCCCGTCCTCACCGAGGACCGGCTCTACCTGGCCGGGCCGGACGAGCTGCTCGCCCGGCTGCGCGAGGTCGACGACGGCGTCCCGAACATCCTGCTCCTCGGGCACAACCCGGGCATCCACGCACTGGCCGTCGGTCTGCTCCCGCCGCCGGACCGGGTGAAGATCTCCACCTTCCCGACCGCGGCGCTCGCCGTGCTGGACCTGGGAACGCGGCGCTGGGCCGAGCTCGGCCCCGCCAGCACCCGGTTCGGCTCCTTCGTCACCCCGCGCGGCCTGCGCCACGCCCTCTAGTTCTCCTGCGGACGCGCGCTCCGCGTCATCGTTCCCCGCCCACAGCCAACGGCACCTGCCACCGCCCGGACATGGGCGCGACGATCCAGCGGACACGTCCCGCCAGGCGTCGGAGGAACGGGCGCGGGCGGCCGCCGGGTCCCCGCACCGGGCCCGGGTGCGTGCCCCCGGCCCGGGCGGGTCGAGGGCACGCGGGGCCGGGAGGGGGGATCAGGCGATGAAGCCGGCGATGCGGCGCAGATCGGTGAGCTGGTCCCCCAGCCAGCGAGCCACGTCGTGGGTGCGGACCTGTTCGGCGGCCGCCGCCAGCCGGCGGTGGCGCTCCTCCAGCGGCATGGTCAGCGCCGTGTAGAAGGCGTCGGACATCTGCTGGATGTCGAACGGGTGCAGGGTGACGGCGAACTCGCCGAGCTCCTCGTGCGCGCCCGCCGTCTCCGACAGCGCCAGCACCCCGCCGCGCCGGTTGACGACCGCGACCTCCTTGGCGACCAGGTTCATCCCGTCCGCGATCGCGTTGACGACCAGCACGTCGCAGATCGAGTACGCCGCGACCGCGAGGGGGAAGTCCTCCACCATCCGCAGGTCGATCGGCTGGCGGCCTTCCTTCGTGTACTTCGCGTTGATCTCGGCGACGACGCCGCCGATCAGCGCGATGTAGTCGGCGTACTCGGGCACGTCGGTACGGCTCGGCTGCAGCAGGGCCAGGAAGCTGACCTTCCCGACCAGCTCGGGATGCTGCTCGAGAAGCGTGCCGAACGCTAGGAACCCGCGCACCACGTTCTTGCTCGGGTCGGTCCGGTCGACCCGCAGCATCAGCTGCCGGTCCTCGTCGAGGAAGATGTAGCGCAGCATCGCCACGTGGGCGTTGACCTGCTCGCTGGCCAGCGTCGTGTCCAGCGCCGCCGGGTCCACGGAGATCGGCTAGTAGCGAGCCCGCACCGTCCGATCACCAACGGTGATCGTCAGGGCGTCGAGGTCGATCGGCAGGCCGAGCAGCTCGCCGGCGCACAGCACGAAGTTGCGCGCGTAGCGCCGGGTGTGGAAGCCGACGACGTCGCTGCCGAGCAGCCCGGTGAGCAGCCGCTCCCGGATGTCGGCGGGCAGCACCCGCCACTCGTCCGGCCCCGGCCACGGGATGTGGACGAAATGGGTGAGCACGACGTCGGGGCACTGCTGGCGGACGTGCTCGGCGACCAGGTAGAAGTGGTAGTCCTGCAGCAGGACGAGCGCCTTGCCGCCGCGGGCGCGCACCTCGTCGGCCACCGCGTCGGCGTAGGCCCGGTTGACGGCGGCGTAGCCGTTCTCGAAGGCGTCGTGCTCCGCCTGCGTCAGCACCGGAGACAGGGAGCGGCCGTAGAGGCCGTGCTGGACGAACCACAGGATCGGGTTCGACCAGATCGAGTAGAAGTCCGCGTAGGCGGCCGGGTCGGTGACGACCATCCGGACCTTGATCGCCGGCCCGTCGGGCACGGCGTCCCCGAAGCGGGGGTCGACCAGGTGCGGGGTGGGATGGGTCTGCACGAGCAACGCCTGGCCGGTGGCCTCGCGGGCGACGGCGGCGTCCTCCTCGGTCGCCGCCCCGCAGACCCAGACAGCGTCGTCGAGATGCTCGGCGAGGCCGGACAGCGCGGAGACAAGGCCGCCAGCGCCCCGGTTGACGGTACGGCCCGAGGCGTCCCGGTCGAAGCTGACCGGGCCTCGGTTCGACAACAGCACCAGCGGCAGGTCAAGCACATCAGTGTGCGCCACGTGGGGAGGCCCTCCTGGTGGTCTCTGTTCAGTTCCGCTTCTTCGGCATGAGGGAGCACGGTGGTTCCTGACCATGCTCCGGCGGCCCTCGGGCGGCGGTCCCGCCCGCCCTGAGCCTCGAGAGGTCCCGGGTATGCCGAAAGAGGCGCGATCTAGGTGGTCGCGCCCCGGACGCCTCCCCGGGAGCCCCGGCCGGGAAAGGCCGTGTCTTGTCAGATGCCCGCACTGCCTCCTTCCGGTGAGCGGCCTCGTCTCCGCTCACGCCCCTGGCGTCTTGCCTCGCCCGGCGCCGCGCGAGCGGCTCCTCGGCGCGGCGCCTCGGGATGTCAGGTCCACACCACCCGGGACCGGCGGACGGCCCGGGCATGTCCGTGCGACGAACACTCGACCGCACGGGTGTCAATTCGGACTGTAGCCAGCCGCCGAGGTCGGGCGCACCGGGTTGCGACCCCACCAGCCGGTTGTTACCCAACCCTTCACGCGGTTACTACCACCGCCGCACGCCCACACCACGATCCCCTGTGGCACAGGCGACATTGGGGTGCACCAGGCGGACGGGCGTGTCGTGCGGGCCGGGGCCCGGCCAGGTCGGACCGGCGGGCAGCCTAGAGGCTGTCGCGGTAGTCGCGCACTTCCTGGACCGCGGAGCCGAGCGACGCGAGTGAGTTCGCCAGCGTGTCCCGGGTGTCGACGAGGGCGCTGGTGAGCAGCTCGACCGCGTGGTGCTCGCTGCCGTCCGTCGCGGCGATCACCATCGCCTGCGCCTCCTCCAGCAGGGTCAGCGCGCCCTCGAGCTGGCCGGCGACCTCCTCGGCCCGCCGGAACGCCTCGTCCAGCTGCGCCTTGACCTCAGCGATCGAGCCTGACACCCCATGCCCCGTTCCTTCCGGCCCCCGCCTGCCTACCCCATCCAGCCGTCGGGCGTGCCGGCCGCCGGCGCTCCCCCGCAGCGCCGTCAGCCGACCCCGACGCGGCTAGCGGCGCCGCCCCGCGCCCCCGCCGGCGGCGGGCTGCTCTGGCTTCGACGCTCCGAAACCCAGACCGAACCGGACCGCGCCGGCCAGCGACGCGAGCGACAGGATGATCGCCGCGGGCGCCGTCGGCGCGACCCGGGCCGTCGCCAGCACCACCGCGCCGGCGGTCCCGGCGGACAGCAGCGCCGAGCGCACCGCCGCCTTCGGCCCGCCGTCGGTGGCGACACTCACCAGCGCGGCGCCGGCGATGAGCCCCGCCGCCAGGCACGGCAGCCCGTCCGTGTCGAGGAACAGCCGTGCCGCGGCGCTGAGCAGGCCCGCCAGGACGCACGTCCCGGCGGTCACCAGGCCGATCGACAGGCTGGAGGAGGCGCGCTGCACACCGCGCAGCTCCGCGGCCGTGGCCAGCGCCCGCATCCACAGCCGGCGGGCCTGCTCGATCTCCGCGGCGACGTTCAGCCGCCCGTCCTCGGCCGGACCGCCCGCGGCGGCCGGCGCCCCGGCCGGCCGCGGCTCGGTGGGCGTGGTATGCCGGCCCGCCCGGGCCGCGGGCGGGCGGGCACGGCGGTCGCCGCCGCCGCGCCGCGAGGGCAACGACCGCCGGCCGGTCCCCTCGTCCTCGAGACCGATGCCGGGGAGCGCCTCGATGGCCGGCACGCTGCCGCGCACCTGCTCCAGGTCGTCGACGCCGAACGAGCCGAGGGGCTCGGAGACCTGCCCCCACACCCTGCGCACCTGGCCGCGGATCTCGGCCGCGGCGTCGCGGTAGCTCTCGGCGAGCGCGAGTGCCTCCTCGTGACCCGCCCGCAGCCGCGCCTCCCGCTCCCCGCGGGCCCGGTCCTCGTCGGCGAGCAGGTCCGCGAACCGGCGGGCCGCGACCCGCGGGTCGAGCAGCTCCAGCTCGGCGGGGTCACCGGCCCAGCCGGGCACGCCCGCGGGACCGGTGGGCTGGCCCGGGTGAGACGGCGCCGGGCCGGTGGCGGCCGGCACCGGCCGCGGGAGCGCGGGCAGCGCCGGCAGCAGCGCCCCCGACCCGCCGGCCGGCTGGCCACCCGCGCCGGCGGGCACGGCCCCCGTGCCGAGGCCCTCGGGACCGCCGCCAGGGCCAGGCCCGGCGTAGTCGGGGCCGGCGGCATCGGCCAGGCCGTGGCCCGCGAGGCTGTAGTCGAGGCCGGCCTCGTCGGCGTCGCCAGGGCCGGCGTCCAGCGCGTACGCGTGGCCGACCGCCGGGTCGTGGCCGCCAGCGTGGGAATGGTCGTCGGGGCCGGCGCCGGAGGCCGGACCGGCCGGGCGATGACCGCCGGCCTCACCCAGGCTAGCGGCGGGCCGCTCCTGGGCGCGGCCGGGCATGGTCCGCGCGGGCGGCTCGTGGCCGGTCGAGGCGGGCCGGCGGCGGGCGCCCAGCGGCCGGGCCGCCGGGCGGGGCGCGCGGGCCGCGGCAGCCGTGGGAGCCGCCGGGACGTCCTGGTCGACGTCGGGGAACCACGGGACGATCCGGTCATGGTCAGCCACTGGCCCCGCTCCCTCCTAGCTCGCCCGCCGCGCCGAACGCGCCCGCCGGGTCCTTCGCCGCGCCGAACGCGCGGGCGGCGTCGTCGCCATCCCCCGCATCCAGCGGCGCAAACGGGACGACGGTGTGCGGCTCCGGCCGGACATGTCGGTCGAACAGCACCCCCCGGTTGGGTGCCGTGCCCGCGGCGACCGACCGGTGCCCGGCCAGGGCGAACAGGTCGCCGCCGGGCACACCGACCGACACCCAGGCGGCGACGTCGTCGCGGTGGCCGGGGCCCAGGTCGTCGAGCAGCCGCGACGGCCCGCGCCACCAGCCGAGCACGTGGACCCGCACCGCCGGGCCGCGCCGGGTCACGAGCCGAAGGTCGTCGAGCCCGGTACGCCGCCCGGAGCCGCTGGGAGCCTCCAGCGCCGCCCGGCCGGCGTCCGCGGCGAACAGCACCAGCAGCCGCAGCGGGAAGCCGCCGCGGCCCTCGCCGGTGTGCCCCACGTCCTCGCGCCGGGCCACCTCCGCGGCGGTCTCGGTGACGACGCCGGCGAGCCCCGTGATCCCGGTGACGGTCACCGCCGTCCCGGCCGCGCGCAGCGTCGCGGCCAGGTCGTCGACCGCGCCGAGGGCCTCCAGGCTCGCCGCGACCAGGTCGACGCGCAGCCCCCCTGGGCCCGCCTGGGCGGCGACGCTGCGCACCGCGGCCTGCAGCACTCCGACCGCCTCCCGGCGCAGTGGGCCGAGAACGGCGAGGTTCCGGCCCGGCTGGGCCGACAGCCGCACCCCGACGGCCGGCGGCGTGAGGTCCAGCGGCGCGCCGACGAGCGCCACCGGGTCGACCGGCGCCGCCGGGCCCAGCGCCGCCGCGGGTGCGCGCAGCGCGGCGAACGCCGGGTTCGTGTCCAGGACGGCGGGGGCGTGGCCGACGAACACCCGCGGCGGGCGCGGGGCGTCGACGGTGGCGGCGAGCGCCTTCGCCAGGCTGGGGCGCAGCACGGCGAGCGTGTCGGTGTCGGCCCGGGCGACCCGGACCAGCTCGTTGCCCGCCGGGTGGCCGTTGCGCCGGTTGACGACCGCCTGCCCGACGCCCGACAGCGCGCCCGCGGCCTCGTTGTTCGTCGAGAGCAGCACCCGCGACTCGCTGATCGACGTGCGCAGCGCCACCCGCAGCGCGAACTGGCCGAAGATCGACCCGCGCTTGCCGGCGGTCGCGTCGAGCGCGTCGATGCCCGAGAGCGTCTGGCTGGCCAGCAGCAGGTGGATGCCGTAGGCGCGGCCCTGGCGGGCGAGCGTCTCCAGGTGGGCGACCGCCTCCCGGGCGACCGGGTCGAGCGGGGTGAGCATCACCTGGAACTCGTCGACGACGACGAGGATCCGCGGCCAGGCGCTGGTGCGGTCGTTCGCGCGCAGTCCGCGCAGGTCGCGGGCACCGGCGGCGCGCATCGCCACCGCCCGCCGGGACATCTCGCCGCGGACGTGGCGCAGCACCGCGACGCCGAACTCCCGGTCGCTGTCCATCCCGACCGTGTCGGCGTGCGGGAGGAAGAACGGGTCCCGCTCGCGCGGCCCGAACTGGGCGAACTCCAGGCCCTCCTTGAAGTCCAGCAGGTGCATGCGCAGCTGGTCCGGGCCGTAGCGGGCGGCCAGCCCGTAGATGATCGTGAGCAGCAGGGTGGACTTGCCCGCGCCGGCCTGCCCGCCGACCAGGCCGTGCACGGTGTCGTCGTCGAAGCCGAGCAGGCAGGGGCCGTCGGCGCCGAAGCCGACCGGCACCGAGATCCCCGCCGCGCTGTCGAACTCCCACAGCCCGTCGGGCAGCAGCGCGCCGAGCCCCGGCGCCCGGGAGGCCGCGTCGGTGGCCGCGCGGGCCACCGAGCCCGCGACGGCGGCGACCAGGTCGGCCGGCGGCGGGACGTCGAGCGCGCAGTCCAGGCCGGGCGCGAGCGAGCAGCGCCACCGCGCGGGGCCGGCCGCGAGCAGCGACACCTCGTTCGGCAGCGGCCCGGAGGCCGGGCGGCCGGTCGGGGCGGCGTCGGGGTCGTCCGGCTCCGTCACCGCGACGATGTGGACGCCGCAGGCCGGCCCCTGGGCGGCCAGGCCCAGCAGGGACCGGGACGCCTCGTCGGGCAGCGACGGCCAGGCGAGCAGAACCAGCACCCGCCACGGCTCGGACCGCGGCAGCCCGGCGTCCTCCCGCTCGCGCAGCGTCGCGAACGAGCCGCCGAGCCGGTCGACGGTCACCCGCCCGACGTGGCCGGACAGCTCCGCGAGCGCCGTCTCCAGCGCGGCGCGGGTGGTCAGCGTCGGGCCGACGACGCCCGCGGCCCGCAGCGGCGCGAACCCGGCGATCCCGGCGCCCAGCTCGAACGGGTCGTAGACGGTGAGCTCCACCCGGCCCGGCGGCACCGCCGCCAGCACCCGGGTGAGCAGCCCGCGCACCAGCTCGACCGCCTCGGCGCGCCGGGCGCGGGGGGCGGTGAGTCGCAGGTTGCCGGCGTCCAGCAGCGGTACCGCCAGCGGCACGGCCCTGCCGCCCGCCGGCGCCAGCACCCGGCCGACCCGCCACAGCCCCGGCCGGAACCGCCCGGCGGCACCGGCCGCCACGCCCTGGGTACCGACGGAGCCGGGGGTGCTGAACGCGGACCATGCCGACGCCCCCCAGCCCGCGCTCGCAAGGCCCCGGGCCTGCGCGTACACCAGCTCGGTCGCCTCCGCGAACGCGGTCCCGAGCGCGGCCCGGCTACCGGGACCCTCGGGCGCGTCGGCACCCGCGGCCGCGCCCGTGAGCCCGTCGGCCCGCCGGTCCAGCCGGTCGGCGACGGCGAGCGCCCCGGCCAGCGAGGACTGGACGGCCGCCGCGAGCGTGCGTGCCCGCCGGCTGCCCGACACCGCAAACCTCCCCGCTCCGCGCCGATGGCGTGACGATGACGCGGCGCCGGTGCCGACTCGGACGGCAGCCGCCATAGTGGCTACCAACGTCAACACTCACGCTAGCCCACAAAGGCCGGGCGTCCGCGACCCTTTGCCGGACTCCGGTCGTGACTCCGTTGTCGGGCAGCATGACCCACGCCGTCTGGACCGTACCGGAGAGCGCCGTGATGTGACCGCCCGGCCGCCCCCCGGCCCGTGTCCACCCGTCTTCCGCCGCTGGCCGCCGCGCCCGACGGCCTTCCCGCCACCCCGGGACCTCCGCGCCCGGGTCGGGCCGGGTGCCCTCGCCACGGCCGGCCGGCCGGCGGCATACCCCCCGGGGCCGAGGGACGGCGGCGGAACCGGCCAGTATGGGACGGACAAGGCGGGCGTGCGGGGGTGGCACCCGGGTGCCGGCGGGGCCACCGGCCAGAGGCCGGGCCTGCGAGGGAGGACCAGCGTGGACGAGGCGGGCGGGGCCGGCGAGGCGGGCGCACAGCGGCCGGTCGCGGTGATCGACGTGGACGGTGTGGTCGCGGACGTCCGGCACCGGCTCGGGTTCCTGCGCCAGCGCCCGGGCGACTGGAACGCGTTCTTCGCCGCCGCGACCGCCGACCCGCCGCTGCCTCAGGGTGTCGACCTGGTCCTGGGCCTCGCCGCCGACCACGACGTGATCTGGCTGACCGGCCGGCCGGAGCGGTCGCGCGCCGACACCGAGCGCTGGCTCACGGCCCACGGGCTGCCCATCGGGATGCTGCGGATGCGGCCCGACGACGACCACCGCTCGGCCCGCGTCTTCAAGCGCGCCGAGCTGCGCCGCCTCGGCCGGACCCGCCAGGTCGCCGTGGTCGTCGACGACGACCCCGCCGTGGTCACCCTCCTGCAGGACGACGGCTGGCCCGTCGTGCACGCTGACTGGCTCCCCTACGAGGACACCCTGAAGAACGCCCAGGAGATCGAGGGCCGCACGTAGGACCAGGCGGGTGCGCGCAGCGGGCGCTCCGCGCCGGTCGCCAGCCGGCGTAGGGCCGCTTACGCGGAGCTGCGGCGCGCGCGGCGGCCGGCGAGCTCGTCGCCCGGGTGGGCGGCCGCCGGCTGGCCGAGGCGCTCGCAGGGCAGTGAGGCGAGCTGGCCGCGCATGTCCTGCACCGCCCGGCCGACGGCGATCGCGAACACGCCCTGCCCGCCCCGGACCAGGTCGACGACCTGGTCGTCGGAGGTGCACTCGTAGACGGTGGAGCCGTCGCTGATGAGGGTGAGCTCGGCGAGGTCGTCGACACCCCGGCTGCGGACGTGCTCGGCGGCGGAGCGGATGTTCTGCAGCGACACGCCGGCCTCGAGCAGTTTGCGCACCACCCGGAGCACGAGGATGTCGCGGAAGGAGTAGAGGCGCTGGCTGCCGGACCCGGTCGCGCCGCGCACGCTCGGCACCACCAGCCCGGTCCTGGCCCAGTAGTCCAGCTGCCGGTAGGTGATGCCGGCGGCGGCGCACGCGGTCGGGCCCCGGTAGCCGACGTCGTCGCCGGGCGGGCCGGGTAGCTCGTCGGGGAAGAGCTCCCCCTGCTCGATCATTGCCGTCCCGTTCCCGGTCGCCACGCCCCCGACCTCTCACTCGTGCCTGCAGCGGGGACCGGCCAGCCCGGCCACCGACGGGTGTCACCGCCGTCGCGTCCAGGGAGCCAGCGGGCGCTCGAAAGCGATCTTTCTTCGCGCGCCCGGCCGGGGTTCCTGCCGGATCGCGAAGCGATCTGGGAGGCCCGGTCGTCCCTGAGGTCACCAAGGGGGCGGGTCGGATTCATGTCCGCGCCTCCTCTGACCGCGAGCCCTCGGCGCGCGCCCGCCGCTCCGGGCGCGCCTGGCCGGCGCGCCGCCTGCGTGGCCATGCCTCCCCCGCGGCGCGGCCACCTCGTCCCGACCGCCAGGTCGGTCCCCCAACCGGACACGGCGGCACCCGAGCCCGACGCGGACCTCCCGACCGTAGGAGCGCCGCGCCGTACCTTCAACGATCCAGTTCGGCGTGTCTCCCGTCCAGCCGACAGAACTCACCTACCGGACGGACCTGCCACAAACGCCCACCATCCGCGGCGCAAACCACCACAACCAGCCCACAACGTCTTCAGCGTCACCCAAGCTTCTCGCAACCAGATTTTCAGACTACGCCAGCAATCCGCTCGTCACTGCCCAAACGCCGTCGACCCCGCACATGCCGCGGGATACCGCCGGACACGCGGCGGCGCGGACCGAGCCTGGGCATGACTCGGCCCCGGCCGCGTCGAACGCGGGCGGGGCCGAGGTGGACGACGGGCCCCCGGACTACGAGCCGGGGCTGTTGAAGTCCTCGGGGGAGATCGTGTCGAGGAACTCGCGGAACTTCTCGAGCTCGCTCTCCTGCTCCTGTTCCTGCTCCTCGGGCACGGTGATCCCGGCCTCGGCGAGCACCGCCTCCACGCCGTAGACCGGCGCGCCCATCCGCATGGCCAGCGCGATCGCGTCCGACGGCCGGGCGGAGACCTCGACGCCGTTGGCGAACCGCAGCGTCGCGAAGAACACACCATCCTGCAGGTCGGTGATCGTCACCTGGGAGAGCTCCGTCTGCAGCGCTCGCAGCACGTCCCGCATCAGGTCATGGGTCATCGGACGCGCGGTAGTGATCCCCTCCTGCGCGAAGGCGATCGCCGTGGCCTCGACGGCACCGATCCAGATGGGCAGATACCGCTCGCCACCGACCTCCTTGAGCAGGACGATCGGCTGCTTCGAARGAAGCTCGACTCGCACGCCGACGATGTCCAGCCGATGCACCGATCTACCTCCTCGTGCGGGTGACCCGAGAACACCGGTCGACCCCCGCCTCGCCCGGACGGCCACCCCACCGCCGGGCCCTTGACCATCACCCACAATGACCGGGCCCGGAAACCCCACTCTGGAGACAGTATCTCCGCCGCGACCCACCCGTCAGCGCGCCGGTGAGTTCCGTAGGTCCCGGCCACCGCACGACGTCGTAAAACCACCACCCGGCCACGGACCGTCGGCACGCAGACCGCGCGCCACCCGGACGAGGGTCGTTCCGGTTCGGGCCCCGCCACACGTCGGGGCCCGGCGCCCGATGTCAGCCGCGCGAGCTCCAGCGCTCGGCCTCCGGGCGATATCGCCCGAGAAGTCCGGGACTGAATCCGAAGATCCGCGAACGGACCAGTCCGACCGCGCCTCCGACGTGGAGGCCCGGGCTCGGCCCCGGGGCGACATCGCGCGGGAGCCTGGGGGCGAACCCGCCAGGGCTCGCGAACAGGCTCCCGCCGATCGCGTCCGACTAGGTCCGGGAGCCGAGGCGGGCGCGCAGGAGCGCGGCGTGCAGGCGGACCAGCAGCAGGGCGAGCTCGTCGACCGAGTCGCGGGGCAGGTCGTCGGCGTCGGGGGCGGCACCGGCGCTACGCGGGGCGCGCAGCGGGGCGACGGCGGCCTCGATGAGGCCGGCCTCCCGGTCGGCGGCGGCACGGGCGGCCCGCAGGTGACGGGCCTGCACGCCGTGCGCGGCGAGCAGGCCGACGGTACGGGCGACGACCAGCGCGTCGGCGTCGTAGTAGCCGCCGCCAGAGACGGCCCGCAGCAGGCCGTGCCGCTCGAGCTCGGCGAGCGCCTCCTCGTCGAGCCCGCTGGCGGCGAGCAGCTCACGGCGCGACATCCGGACCCGCTCGGCGCCGAGCAGCACGTCCAGGCCGGTCGCGGGCGGCGTCGCGGGCACCGCGCGCGGGCCCTGGGGCGGCGCGGTCGGCACGTCGCCGCGGTCCATCGCCGCCAGCTCGTCCTTGATCACACGCAGCGGCAGGTAGCGCTCCCGCTGGGCGTGCAGGACGAAGGCGAGCCGGACGACGTCCGCGGCCGAGTACTTGCGGTAGTTCGCGCTGGTCCTCGCCGGCTCGACCAGGCCCTCGGCCTCCAGGTAGCGGATCTTGGACAGGGTGATGTCCGGATAGTCGACCCGCAGCCGGTCGAGCACCTCGCCGATGTTGAGAACCTTGGCGTTGTGCCGGGCGTCCGCCTGGGCGTCGGGCACCGGGCGGCCGGTGTGGCGCGCTGGGCGCCCGACCCGGGACTGGCCCGAGCCCAGGCTCGACGGAGCTGGCGCCGCGGCCGCCGCCGCGGCCGACAGCCGGGCGCTCACCGCGGTTCCCCCGCCCTCACAACGGACCACCCCCCGAGTAGGGGGACCCGGTCAGGAACACCAGCCGGAACTTGCCGATCTGCACCTCGTCCCCGCTGGTGAGGTCGGCGGAGTCGATCCGCTCCCGGTTCAGGTAGGTGCCGTTGAGGCTGCCGACGTCGCGGACCGTGAAGCCCTTGGTGTACGGGGAGCGCAGGAACTCCGCGTGCCGGCGGGACACGGTCACGTCGTCGAGGAAGATGTCGCTCTCCGGGTGCCGCCCGGCGGTGGTCAGGTCCGCGTCGAGAAGGAAACGGCTGCCAGCGTTCGGGCCTCGCTTGACGACGAGGAGCGCCGAGCCGGGCGGCAGCGCGTCGACCGCGGCTACCGCCTCCCGTTCGCTGGTCTCCTCGGCCGGGTCGCCGTCGACGCGGTGCAGGGCGGCGGTCGCCAGGTTCAGCGTGGAGGTCTGGTCCCCCGGCGGCTCGGGCGCCACCGGCTCCCCCGGCCGTACCAGGGGTGACCCGCACCGCGCGCAATACAGCGCGTCGGGTGGGTTGTGCTGTCCGCACCTCGTGCAGAACACCGTCTCGTCCGCCTCCTGCCGATGCCCGCGGGCACGGGCCACCGGCCGCTCGGGCCACCGAGCTGGTGGCGAGAACGTCATCTTCCGAATCCGGGAGGGTCGCCGGACCAAGCCGCCCACCCCCACACACGTCACCCGGGCCGGGCCACCGCCCGCGCCAACCGCGAACGGCGCCACCACCGCCAACTGATGCAACCGAGGCTAGTGCATCAGGGGCAGGCTCGTGAAAAGGGTGCGACAACAGCTCTCGGCGTGGCGCCCCGAAAATGGCCCGATCAGGGCCTCGGCGGCGAGACTATCGTACCGACACCTCTACGGACCACCACGGCACCATCCACAACGAACCGCCAGACCACCACCACCGCCCCCCGCGGGCCCTTCGGGCGCCTCTCCGTGCCCCGGTGTGGTCGGACTGTCGCCCATCCGACAGCCCGACCACCGGCCCGGACCACCGACACCCGCTCCAGCACAAGGCCACCGTCCAAGCCCCGCCCACCCCAGGACCAGCCCCGGTCCCGCACGGTCGTCCAGTGAGACCCACCCGCGCAGGCGCGAAGGCACACCTCCCCCGAAACACGCCTACGAGCGCGGCAAAGCGCCCCATCGGCGGCAACCTGGACGTAGATCTGACCTTGGTGACGGCACAGCGGCAGGCGACCCCGCTGGGCGCGAAGGCGCGCCTCGCGGAGGCCCGGCCCACAAGCGAAGCGACGTGGTCCGGGCCGCAGCGAGGTCGCCGAAGGGCACGTGAGCGCAGGAGGACACGGCGCGGAGGTCCCTTGGGAGCGAAGCGAGTAAGGGACCGTAGCGCCGTGCCCGCACGGCGCGAACCAGAAACAACCTTCCGGCCCAACCCTGCCGACCCCGACCCGCCAAACCATCCCGCCTGGGGAGCGAAGCGAGTAAGGGGCCGGAGCGCGCCGCCCACCCGGCCCGACCGGTCGCCGAAGTCCCGCCCGTTCCGTCCCGCCCCGGAACCGGCTCAACCTCCGGAACCAGTCCGAACCGGAATCGGCGGGGTAGCGGGGGTAGCGGTCAGCTGCCCTTGACGTGTTCCTTGTAGGCGGCGGCGTCGAGGAGCTCGTCGAGGGTCGACGGGTCGGAGACCGCGACCTCGATCAGCCAGCCGTCGCCGTACGGATCGGAGTTGAGCAGCTCGGGGGAGCCGTCGAGTGCCTCGTTGCGGGCGACCACCTCGCCGGACGCCGGCGCGTACACGTCCGACACGCTCTTGGTCGACTCCACCTCGCCGAACGGCTCGCCCGCCCGGACCGGCTCCCCGACCTCCGGCAGCGACACGTACACGATGTCGCCGAGCGCCTCCTGGGCGTACGAGGTGATGCCGATGCGCATAGTCGCGCCGGCCACCCGGGCCCACTCGTGCTCACGCGAGTACTTCAGGTCCTCCGGGTACACCGATTCGCCTCCCATGGCCCTACCGCCTCCAGCCAGTCCGGCGGCGCGGGCCGGCCGCGCCGCGTCGTCTCACCTCACCGCGCGGATCTCGACCCGGCTGATCTCGGTGACCCGCGTCGTCGCGCCCTCGCGGGTTGCCACCGTATCGAGCACCCCGCCGGGGAACCGCATCGCCTCGGCCAATGTGTGCGGATCGCCGATCGCACGCACCGTGTAGGGCGCCGTCACGGCCTTCCCGTCGACGGTCAGCCCGCCGCCCGGGCGGTTGACGATGTAGCTCTCGGCGACCAGGCGGACGCCGGACAGTTCGACCGCCTCGGCGCCCGCGTCGCGCAGTTCCTGGAGAAGGTCGACGAGGACGTCGGCGCCGACGTTGCCGCGCGGGTCGGCGAGGGCCAGCTCGACGCCCGGCCCGGCGACCGGCACGGTGCCGGCGAGGATCGCCAGGGCGTCGGCGCGGGCGCTCGCGGCGGCGAGGGCCACCCGGTCCGGCGTGGCGGACGCGGACGCGGCCCGTTCCTGCTCGAGCCGGTCGATCTCGGTGGCGAGCCGGCGGCCGTCAGCGCCGAGCGCGCCGACCTGGTCGACGAGGCGCGTCGTGCCCGTGCCGGCGGGCGCCGTCTCCCGCGCGGCGTCGACCGTCACCGGGACCGCGAACCCGACCGCGGCCAGCAGCACCACCACGGCCACCCTCGCGGCCGCCGGCCTCGAGCGTGGCCTGGCCGCCGGCTCCGCGCGTTCGCCGGCGTCGCCCGCCTCAGCCCGATCAGCCGCCTCACGCAGATCAGCCGGCGTTGACCGGTTTCCGGCCTCCGGCGCCTCGGCGGGCGCGGGCGGTTCGGCGGCTGTGGACGTCTCAGCGCGGGGCGCGGGCGGTTCGACGGGCACCGTCAGACCCCGAACAGGTGGCGGCGCAGGGCCGTGGCGTTGGTGAAGATCCGAATGCCGAACACGATGACGACGGCGGTCGTGAGCGCTCCCCCGACGCCGAGGCGCTCGCCGATCAGCACGAGCAGCACGGCGACCACCGTGTTCGTCAGGAGCGACGCGACGAACACCAGGTCGTCGAAGACCCGTTCGAGGGCGGCGCGCAGCCCGCCCACCAGCGCGTCCAGCGCGGCCACCACCGCGACCGGCAGGTAGGGCGCGAGCCAGCCAGGCGCCGACGGCAACAGCAGGAACCCGGCCACCAGCCCCACGGCGAGCGCCAGCGCCGGCGCCGCCGCGCCCACCACCGCCCGCCGGCGCTCCGGCCGACCGCCGCCGGCGGAGCTCCCGACCCCGTCGTCGTCGGCGGCGGCGGCGGGGTCGTCGTAGGCGTCGTCGGCATCCCCGGTGCCCGGCCGCGGCGCCGCGGTCATGGCGTCCTCGGGCCTGTCCGGCAGGTCCGGCCTGTCCGGTGCGTCGGGGCGGGTCACGGCGCCATCACTGGCTCTGCCTCCTCGCGAGTCTGGGCGGTGTCACCCGCGCGGCGGGCATGGTGAGGTCGGCCATGGCGGTGGTCCCCCGCAGGCGGGCGCCGGCCAGGTGGCCATCGGCGAGCCGGCGGCCGGCGCCCGATCCGAACAGAGCGGTGAGCAGCCTTGCCGGGTCACCGATGGCGTCGATCCGGTAGGGCGAGGCCACGGGCTGGAAGCCGACGAGGATCGCCTCTCCCGCGGTGCGGATCGCGCTCGTCGGCGAGAGCCGGACACCACCCACGGTGATCGCGCGGGCACCGCCGCTCCACAGCGCGTTGACGAGATCCGCCAGATCGTGATCGGCGAGCTGCCCGGCGCCACGCTCACCCGATGCCGCCCCACCGGACTGGCCTGACTGGCCGGGCGAGGCGCTGGCGGGTTGGCCCGGTGTGGCGTCGACGAGCTCGACGCGCAGTCCGGGACCGCCCGCCGGGCGGGCGGCGGCCGCGGGCTCGAGCGCTCCCAGCGCCGAGGTGACGGAGCGCTGCTCCCCCTCGCCGAGCGCGAGCGCGGCCCTGGCCGCGTCGACGTCGGCCCGCAGCGTCCGTGCCCGGCCGGTCAGCGTGTCGACGTCGGCGGCACGGCGGTCACGCTCGGTGGCCAGCGCCGCGTCCGCGTGTGCCCTGGCGGGCGCGCCGGCCCGCCAGGTGCCGGCCGCGTCGGCCAGCAGCAGCCCGACGGCCGCGGCCAGAGCGACCATGATCAGCCGCATCGGTCGGTGGCGGACCGGCGCGGCGGCGCGCGCCGCCGCGGGCCCGCCGGTGGCCTCGGCCGGGCCGGCGGGCCGGGCCCGGCGCGCGCGGGCCGCGCGGTAGGCCGGATCCAGCGCGCCAGCGGCCACCGCGGCGAGCGGGCCGGCGGCCCGCGACCTGGACGCCGGCGTGGTCCCGCGAGCCCGGAGGCCCGGTCCAGGGGTCAGGGCCGATCCGGGCGCGTGCACACCGGGCATTCTCACCGACGCCGATGCCACTGGCGCGCAGCCCACCCGCGCGGGTACGCGGCCGTGTCGGCGCCCTCACCGTCAGCGGCCCGCCCCGCAAGCCCCCGAACCCCGCCCACACCACACCAGCCCGACAACCGGGGCCACCACCAACCGGAGACCTCGCCCACCCCACGCCAGACCGGCCGTGGGAGTCCCGCCGGTTCGGCCCCCGGCTCCGGTCCCGAATGGGCCAGACCTTCGGAACCAGCCAGACCGGAACCGGCGCGGGCGTCAGTGGCGGCTGTGAGGGCCGTACTGGCCGTGGGACGCGGACGCGCGGTCGCGGTGGTCGGCCTCGACGACGGCGGCCCAGTGGCGCAGCAGGGCGCGGGCCTCGTCGCGGTCTCCGGCCTCGGCCCACAGGTGGGTGACCGCCTCGGCCGGGTCGGGCAGCACCAGCACCCACGCCCCGTCCGGGCGTACCACCCGCACCCCGTCGGTCGTGTCGATGACGTGCCCGGCGGCCAGGTCGACGGACTCGACGACCCGGCGCATCACCGTCCCCTTGGCCGCCCAGGGCGTCGGCACCGCGCGGCGCACGACCGCGACCGGCGGGATCCGCGCGTCGATCGCGGACAGGGTCAGCCGGGTCCGCGCCACCAGCGAGAGCAGCCGGACGAACGCCGCGAGCCCGTCGAGCGCCGCGCCGAACTCGGGCACGACGAACCCGCCGCGCCCGTCGGCGGCGAACACCACCCGCCCGTCGCGGGCCACCCGGGGCAGGTCCGCGGCCGACAGCGACGTGCGGCGCACCGTCAGGCCGTGGAACTGGGTGACCTGGTCGGCGACCAGCGTGGTCGTGACCGGCACGGCCACCTCGCCGCCCCGGTTCTCGGCGGCGACCAGGTCGAGGAATACCAGCAGCGCCCGGTCGTCGTCGATCAGGTCGCCCCGCTCGTCGACGATGGTGATCCGCTCGCCCACCTGGTCGAAGCGGACCCCGAACGCCGCCCGGGAACTCGCGACCAGCTCGCCGAGCCGCTCCACGGCGCGGCGGCGCTGCCCCTCGGTGTGGGTGGTGACGGTGTCGTCGAGGCGGTTGTTGACGGTGAGCACGTCGACGCCGAGGCGGCCGAGCAGGGTGGGCAGCACCAGCGAGGCGGCGCCGCCGGACGGGTCGAGGACGACCTTCAGGTCGGCCTCCGCGACGCCGGAGGTGTCGACCCGGTCGAGCAGGTCCTGGGTGTAGCGGCCGGCGGTGCGCGCCGGCAGCCGTAGGTCGCCGATCTCGCCGGCGAAGGCGCGGCGGAACTCCTGGCGGGAGAACACCCGGTCCACCTTGCGCTGCATCGCGGGCGACAGGTCGTCCCCGTCCGCGTCGAGGAAGACGATGTCGATCCGCTCGGGGTCGCCCTCGGTGGTGCGCAGAATCACCCCGCCGGCGGCGTCCGACGTGCGCACGTCGAAGCGGGCGACCGGCATCGCCGCGACCTCCAGGTCACGGACGTTGATCGCGCTCGTGGTGAGCGCGCTGATCACCGCGCGCTTGAGCGCCCGGGCCGCGCGGGAGCCGTCGCGGGCGGTGGTGACGGTCGCGCCCTTGCGCAGCGTGGTCGCGTAGGCGGCGGCGAGCCGGACGGCCAGCTCCGGGGTGATCTCGGCGTTGATCAGGCCGGAGACGCCGCGCGGGCCGAACAGCGACCGCTGCCCGCGCGACTCCCAGATGACCGACGTGTTGACGACCGCGCCGGCCTCGATCGTCTTGTACGGGTAGACCCGCACGTCGTGGGAGACGAACGCCTCCTCCTCGACGACGCAGGCCTCGGCGACGACGGCGCCCTCCTCGACCCGGGCGGCGCGGCGCACGTCGGTGCCCTTGCCGATGACGCAGCCGCGCAGGTTGGTCCGCACGCCGATGAGCGCGTTGTCGCCGACCACGGCCCGGTGCAGGAAGGCACCCTGCTTGATGACCACGTTGCTGCCGACGACGGTGAACTCGCGCAGCTCCGCGCCGGCCTCGACCTTGGAGTAGTCGCCGACGACGAGCGGGCCCTTGAGCACCGCGTCCGGGTGGACGTCGGCGTCCTCGCCGATCCACACCCCCGGCGAGACCTCGAAGCCGCCGATCTCGACGTCGACCTGCTGGTTGAGGACGTCGGCCTGGACCCGCTGGAAGCTGGCGATCGTGCCGACGTCCTCCCAGTAGCCGGACACGACGTGCCCGAAGACGGGGGCGCCGGCGGCGACCAGGCGGGGGAACACGTCGGCGGACCAGTCGACCGGCTCGCCGGACGGGACATGGTCGAACACCTCCGGCTCCATGACGTAGATGCCGGTGTTGACCGTGTCGGAGAAGACCTGGCCCCAGGTCGGCTTCTCCAGGAAGCGGGAGATCCGGCCGTCCTCGCCGGCGATGACGATGCCGAACTCCAGCGGGTCCGGCACCGACTTGAGGGCGACGGTGACCAGGGCCCCGTTCTTGCGGTGCTCGGCGACGAGCTCGGTCAGGTCGATGTCGGTGAGCGCGTCGCCACTGATCACCAGGAACTGCTCGTCGCGCAACGCCACCTCGGCGTTCTTCACGCTGCCGGCGGTACCCAGCGGCGTCGACTCGGTGGCGTACGACAGGTGCATGCCGAGCTCGTCGCCGTCGCCGAAGTAGGTGCGCACCATGGCGGCGAGGAACTGGACGGTCACCACCGTCTCGTCGAAGCCGTGCCGCTTGAGCAGTCGCAGGACGTGCTCCATGATCGGCCGGTTGACGACCGGGAGCAGCGGCTTGGGCGCGTTCGCGGTCAGCGGCCGCAGCCGGGTGCCCTCCCCGCCGGCCATCACCACCGCTCTCACGGCGAGCCTCCCGCGGGGGACGGCCGGCCTCGCGCGGCCTGCCGGCGGGCGCGGGCGACGCCGGCGACCTGGAAGGCGTACAGCAGCCCGGCCCACCAGTACAGCGCGATCCCCCAGACCGCGAACGCCCAGCCGAGCGGGCGGACCACCGTCGAGACCGTCCCGTGGCCGTCGGCGAGCAGCAGCAGCGGGAACGCGTAGAGCAGGTTGAAGGTGGCCGCCTTGCCCAGGTAGTGCACCGGAAGCGCGGTGCCGAGCCCCAGGCGGCGCATCGGGATGAGCAGCAGGGTGATGAACACGTCTCGGCCGACGATCGCCACCAACAACCACCAGGGAATGATCCCCCGGATGGCGAGGGCCACGATGGTCGCGAGGATGTAGAGCCGGTCGGCGAGCGGGTCGAGCAGGATTCCCAGGCGGCTGGTCTGGCCCAGGGCCCGCGCGAGCCGGCCGTCGAGATAGTCGCTGATGCCGGCGAAGACCAGGATGCCCAGCGCCACCCAGTCGGCGTGCGGGCCGAGCACGAGCCACAGGAAGACCGGTACACCGAGCAGGCGCAGCGCGGACAGCAGGTTCGGGATGGTCCAGATCCGGTCGCTGGGGGCGGCGGCGCTCGTCATGCGACATTTCCTCCCCTCAGCGGCGACCTGCCGGCAAGATTACGGGCCAAAGGAGACGCGGAAATGTCCTGCCCGCGTCGGGCACACGCGTACCATGGCGCGCCCGGCAGATCGGCGCGTCTCCTGAACGCATGACGCTAGTCGATGACCATGCACGCGGGCACGGCGAGGGCGAGCGAGGCAGCGCGCCCGACCGCGGGCGGAACGTGAAGAACCCCGGTCCAGGCGGACCGGGGTCGAGGCGTCCGGCGGACGGCGGCGMGGCCAGGCCCGCAGGGCCCGCCGCGCTTACGTCACATGACCCGGCCGACCAGGTAGGTCGAGCTGTAGATCGGGCGCAGGGACACCACACCGCCGGTCTGCGGGGCGGCCCACATGTAGCCGTTACCGGCGTAGATGCCGACGTGGTAGATGTTGCCCGGGCTGCCGTAGAAGATCAGGTCGCCGGGCTGCTTGCCCGACTGGGCGACGTGCGTCGTGGCCCAGTACTGGGCCTCGGCGGTGCGCGGCAGGTTCCGGCCCAGCTGCTTGAAGACGTACTGGACGAGGCCGGAGCAGTCGAACGAGTAGGGGCCCTCGGAGCCGTAGACGTACGGCTTGCCCTTCTGGAGCGAGGCGAGGTAGACGGCCTTCTCGCCGATGGAGCTGCCCGGGATGACCGACGGGACACCCGTGTCGAGGTAGTCGCTGCTCCTGCGCTGCTGGATCGTGATCGTGGTAGCGCCGGCCACCGAGGGCCGCAGCGTGCTGCCGCCGTCGAAGACGGCGGTGAGCGTGGTGGTCGACAGCAGCCGGGCGGTGATGCTCGCCTGGCCCTGGTCGTCGGTGGTGAGGGTGGTGGTGGCCCGCCACTTCGGCCCGTCCACCACGACGATCTTCACTTTCTGACGGACCAGCGCCGAGCCGTCCAGCGCCTCGGTCGCCTTCACGGTCAGCACGACCGGAGCGTTGGGCTGGACGGTGGTGTGGTCCGCGGTGAGCGTCAGGTTGGTGAAGATCGGGCCGGAGTCGGCGACCGCTCCCGCGAGGCCGCCCGAGCCGGAACCGTCGGACACGGCGCGGCCCAGGCCGCTGGCGCCGCCGCTCGCGTCGTCCCCGCCCCCGAACGCGGCGCCCAGGGCGCTCGCCTCATAGGTGGTGCTGCTGTTCTGGGGGTTCGTGTCGACCGTCGTGGGCGAGTCCGAGGAGGGGACTGTGGCGGCGAACGCGGCGGTGGAGACGGCGAGCGTGCCGGTCGTGAACGCGGCGATCGTGCTGGCCCGGCGGGACTGGTTGCCGGTCCGCCGGCGGGCCCCGCTCGGGGCGCCGTCCGTGCGATGCCGGCCGCGCACGAGCTCGTCCCAGTCGTCTGGGAGCCAGGCCATGCCACGACGGGACAACGCGCGTCCTTCCCTGACGCCTGCGAGGTCAGCTGTCGGGTTCGGGCAGGGTTCACGCCACCCGGCCGCCTTGCGGCAGCTTCACCCCGAGGACGCGGCCGGTGTCCCGGCGTTGCCCGGTGAGACCTGGGTCCCCCGCTCCTGCCCCGGCTTGTCGGAGGGTGTTCAGACCAGGGGCAGGACTCGGCGTTTGGTCTGACGATTTAGTGCCTTAGGTGAAGAAAGTTGCATCGCCGACCATAGTCCATCCCCTAGCGGCGCCTCCAACCACCGTAAACACAACAATTGGCCACCCGCCGGTAGGTTTCGATGAGATGTCCACCTCGTTCCGGCCGGCTCCGCCCACACGCCCGACCAGGGGGAATCGACGCTGGTGTCAGGGATTACCGACCATCCCGCACCAGCGCGGCCTAACCGGTTGATCCAGCGTTGGGCCAGCCAAGGGAAAGCGCACCCACAGGGGCCACCGGGCTCCATCCGGTCGGGACTTTAGTCCCGGTGCACCCTAGGGCCGAAGGGCCCTACCGCACGAATGCGCCGAAACCGGCGCACGCGACCGCAACGCACCACACCCGCCACGACGGGGCATGCCTCGGCGGCCCGACCTCCCCATCCCACACCAATGGGCCGCTGGCACGCCAAGATCGCCACGGCCGCTCCGACGCGTCAACACCGTTGACTATCTTGTGGGCACATGGGCGCGAGCCGCCGACGGCACCGAGCCGCTGTCAGACCAGCAGACGCGGTGGACCAGCAGACGCGGTCAGGCCGACGGCCGTGGCCTGACCGCGGACCGCCGGCGGACGGCACGGCCACCGGGCGACGACCGCCGTGGGCACGACGACCGCCGTGGGCGCGACGACCGCGGCGGGCGCGGCGGCGCCGTCACCCGGCTGGCCGCGGAGCGGGAGCGGACGGCACCGCGGGAGCGGCCGAGGCGGGCGGAGGCGGCGCGAGCCCGGCCGGCGCGGATCCGGCGGACGCCGATGGCGCGGTCGCGGACGCGGGCGCCGTGGCCGCGGCGGGGGCGGTGGCGGCCGCCGCCGGGGTGCCGGCCGGCGGCGTGGGCTGGGCCCCGGCGGGCGACACGGGTGGCGTCACACCCGCGGGCGTCGGCGCGGCCGCGGGCGTGACGCCGGGCGCCGCCGGGAGGCCCTGCGCCGGCGGGACTACCGGTGTGGGAATGGCATGGCCGTAGACGACCAGGTTGTCGAGGTAGTGGTGCGTCCGCTCGTCGAACCCGCCGTCGCAGGTGATGAGCCGGATCTCCGGGCGGGTCACCGGGCCGTAGACCCGCTGCGTCGGGAACGCCGCCTTGGACACGGTCTCCGACCGGTCGACCACGAACGTGACGCTCGCCCCCGACGCGCCCGCGACGGTCATCTGGTCCCCTGGCAGCAGGCTGCGCAGCCGGTAGAAGACGGCCGGGCCCTTCTTCGAGTCGTAGTGGCCGACGAGTACCGCCGGGCCCACCGCGCCCGGGGCGACCCCCGGCTTGTACCAGCCGACGTCGCCCCACTGGGTCGGTACGTCGATGGCCCCGTCGGACGCCAGCCCCAGCCCGATGACCGGCGCGTCCACCGCGATCGCGGGAATCCGCAGCCGCACCGGGTCGGGCACCACCGGCGGCGGGAGCATCGGCGCCGGACTCGCCGTCGGCGGCGGGGCCGAGGTGGTCACGACGGCCGGCGGCGGCAGCACGCGGCCAGCCGCCGGCGCCTCGACCGCCGCCAGCTCGGGGACGGCCAGCCGGTACCCGCTGAGAACGACCAGCCCGAGCCCGGCCAGCACCAGCGGCCAGGTCAGCCGGGCCCTGCGCCCGGACCGTCTCGGAGATCTCGGGAGCGCACCGTCCGGCGGGCCAGCGGCCAGCGGACCAGTCAGTGGACCGGCCGGCGGCGCGCCGGGCCGGGAGCCATCGCGGCGACGGGCGCGCGCGGCGGGCCGGGGCATGGCCGGGCCCAGGGGCGCGGGCTCGGCGGCGCCGGCGAGGGATTCCAGGCCGTCCTCCCGCGCAGCCGCGCGCCCGCGCCCACCACTGCCCGCGCCGCGCTCCCCGGGACGCCCCTCGCCCGTCCCCGAGCCGCGCCGGTTCGGCGGCAGTTCGCGGCCCGGCGCCGGCTGGCGCTTCGCGCTCGGGCCGGCCGGCCGCGGATCCGCCCGCCGGGGCCCGCTCGCCCCGGCGGCCGCCCGCGAGCCAGGTGATCGACCGCCGCGCTTTGACGCACCGCCCACGACGCTCGCTCCCTCCCACACCACCGGAACCCGACGGCGAGGATGCTATGGCGCCGAAGCCCGTTCTCCCCGCTACCGGCGAGGTATCCGGATGTGAATCAACGGCGCGCCGGACGGGACCGGCAAAAGGGACAGCGCGCGCGCGGACGACAATCCAGGCCAACGCCGTGGTCCCGAATTCCGAAAAACCCGTCCGGGACCACGAGAAATGCGCCGGAGGAAACCGGCGGGAACGGGGCGGACCCTGCCGCCGCAGGCAACAGCCGCCAGCGACCCGAATCCCGCGTTCATTCTCGGGGCCAGTCACGAGAGACCCACCACGCCCATGCGGGCTGCTAAGGATTCGGCCACGGAGTAGCTATGGTGACGCTCGCAGTCATGTGACAGTCACAATCTGCGAGAGAGGGGACCTGATGAAGGGCCTAGGACGTAGTGCAGCCCTGCTGGGATTGTCCGGCGCCGCGAGCCTCATCCTCACCATTGGTGGGCCCGGCCTCGGGATCGCTCATGCCGCGGACGATGGTGTGKGCGACAGGAAGGACAACGGCCTCTTCGACGACAAGAACCGGGACAGGGACTGCGTCGGAGACAAGGACCGCAAGGACGGTAAGGACGGTAAGGACGGTAAGGACGGCGACATCCTTGGCGACAAGGACAAGGACGGTGACTGGTTCAAGGACGGCATCCTCGACGACAAGGACAAGAACAGGGACAGGGACAGGAACGGCTGCTTCGTCGGCGTCGGCGTCGGGGTCGGCGTTGTCGGGGCCGGCGGGGCCGGAGCCGGTGCTCCCGGTGTCGCCGCGGGTGGCGGCGGCATGGCCGCCAACTCCACTCCCCTCCTCCCGCTGGCCGGCGCCGGCCTCGGCGCCATCCTGCTGACCGTCGGCGTCGCGAACCGCCGCCGCGGCCAGGGCACCATCTGACCCAGCCGTCCGACCCAGCCGTCCTTCAGCGGCCCCGGCAGGGTGCCGCCTCAGCGGCAGACGTCGGCTGCCCCGGCCGATCCGGCCTTTCACGACCGGACGCCCCGAGGCAGACCGCCGCGCGCGCCGGTCCCGGCCCGTCGAACGCCCACTCCGCCTGGCCGGACCGGTACCGCGCGAGCCCGCGGTGACCCCGGCGGTGGGCGCCCCGGCTCTCGCCGGGGCGCCCACCGCCGCGGGAAACCACCAGGGTCCGCGGACCCCCACGAACCACAGGGTCCGCAGATCAGGTAAGGTGTCCTCGTCGCTGGAACAGCATCCAGACCGGTGACATCGCACTCGGGACGTGGCGCAGTTTGGTAGCGCACTAGACTGGGGGTCTAGGGGTCGCAGGTTCAAATCCTGTCGTCCCGACTGGGGAAAACGGCTCTCTCGCCGATCATGGCGAGGGGGCCATTCCTGTTTCATGGGAAGGGTATGGGGGAATCGGCGGAGGCCGACCCCCCGGAGCGCCGATGCCGGGGTGGCGCCCAGGCCCAGAGAGTCGGTGACGGGTAGGGCCGCTGGTCTGACGACCAGCGGCCCTTCGTCGTTTCACCGGGCGATCAGCGGCGCGCCCTCGGCTGGTTCAGCGGTGGCGGTCGCCGCGCTCGCGGACGCGGATCGAGATCTCGAGCGGGGTGCCGACGAAGCCGAAGTCCTCCCGCAGGCGGCGCTCCAGGAAGCGGCGGTAGGCCGGCTCCAGGAAGGCGGTGGAGAAGACGACGAAGCGCGGCGGGCGGACACCGGCCTGGGTGGCGAACAGGATCTTGGGGATCTTGCCCCCGCGGGGGGGCGGCGGGGTCGCGGCGACGACCTCTCCGAGCCAGGCGTTGAGCCGGCCGGTCGGGATGCGGGTGCCCCAGCTCTCCAGCGAGGTGCGCAGCGCGGGAGCGAGCCTGTCGGTGGCCCGGCCGGTGCGCGCGGAGATGTTCACCCGGGGCGCCCACGCGATCCGGGCCAGGTCGCGGGTGATCTCCTTCTCGAGGGTGAGCCGGCGGTCCTCGTCGAGCAGGTCCCACTTGTTGAAGGCGAGCACGAGGGCCCGGCCGGCGTCGACGACCATCTGGATGACCCGCTGGTCCTGCTCGGTGAGCGGTTCGTCGGCGGCGAGCAGCACGATCGCGACCTCGGCCGCCTCGATCGCCGCCGCGGTGCGCAGCGACGAGTAGTACTCGGCCCCGCTGGCCTGGCCGACGCGGCGGCGCAGGCCGGCCGTGTCGATGAACAGCCACGGCTGTCCGCCGGCGGTCACGACCTCGTCGACCGGGTCCCGGGTGGTCCCGGCCACGTCGTGCACCAGCGAGCGCTCCTCGCCGGCCAGCCTGTTGAGCAGGCTGGACTTCCCGACGTTGGGCCGGCCGACGAGCGCCACGCGGCGCGGGCCGTCCTCGTCCTCGAACCGCTCCGCCGGCGCCTCGGGCAGGGCGGCGAGCACCGCGTCGAGCAGGTCGCCGCTGCCCCGGCCGTGCAGGGCCGACACGGGGTACGGCTCCCCCAGCCCCAGGCTCCACAGGGCGGCGGTGTCGGCCTCCAGCCGCTGGTCGTCGACCTTGTTGGCGGCGAGCACCACGGGATGCCCGGAGCGGTGCAGCACCCGGGCGACCGCCTCGTCCGCGTCGGTCGCGCCCACGGTGGCGTCGACGACGAACAGCACCGCGTCCGCGGTCGCGAGCGCGGTCTGGGCCTGGGCCGACACCCGGGCCGCCAGGCCCTTCGCGTCCGGCGACCAGCCACCGGTGTCGACGAGCGTGAACCGCCGGCCCGACCAGGTCGCGTCGTAGGCGACCCGGTCGCGGGTGACGCCGGGAACGTCCTCGACGACGGCCGCCCGCCGGCCGAGAATGCGGTTGACCAGCGTCGACTTGCCCACGTTGGGCCGGCCGACGACGGCGAGCACCGGCTGCCCCCCGGAAGCGGTGCCCACGGCGGGGCTGTCCTGGCCGGGGTCGTCCTGTGTTGTCACCGTCATACTGCTTCCTGTCGTTCCCGCGCCGCCGGTCTGGACCGATGGCGTCGACTCGTCCGCCGCGGGTGTCGCCGTACCGCCGCGCTACTCGGCCGGCTGACCGGCCTCTGTGTTCCCGGCGGCGATCTCCGGCGCCGGGGCGCCCGCCCGGGCGGCGGTCAGATGATCGGCCAGATGGATCCTGATGTCCTCGGCCACCGCGGCCAGGGCCTTGCGTGACCGCGGGTTCGCCGGGATCTCCACGGCGAACGGCTCGCCGAAGACCACCCGTACCTGGGCCGATCGCCTCGGCCAGCGCGCCCCCTTCGGCAGCGCGTCGCCTGTCCCGAGGCAGGCCACCGGCAGCACCCGGCAGCGGCCGTGCACCGCGAGGTAGGCGATGCCGTGCTGCACGGCCGCCATCTCGCCGCTGCCGCGGGTGCCCTCGGGAAAGACCCCGATCGCGCCGCCGCGGGCCAGCTCGTCGAGCGCCGTGTGCAGCGCGACCCGGTCGGCCTTGCCGCGGTCGATCGGGATCTGCCCGACGAGGCGCAGCAGCCAGCCCAGGATGCCCTTGTACATCTCGATCTTTGTCAGGCACCGGACCGTGCGCGGCGACTCGATGACGACCAGCGGCCCGTCGAGCCAGCTCGAGTGGTTCCCCGCGAAGATCAGCGGCTCGCCCTTCGGGACGTTGTCGACGCCCTCCAGGCGGATCCGCATCACCACATGGTTGAGCACCCAGCGTACCGGTGGTTTGAGCAGCCGGTGCAGGATGTCGTTGTACGGCGGCGACTCGGCGCCGCGATGCGTGGGACGCGCGGGTGTCTTCCTCCTGGTCCTCCGGCTCACCCGGGCCGACGGCGGCACGGCCGGCGCCGGCTCCACCGCGAGCACCACCTGGCCGGCCGGGACGCCCATCGGGACCACCTCGCCCGCCCGCGCCGTCTCGGTACCGGCCGCCGCAGGCGCGGGCCGCGTCGCCTGGCTCTGCTCCGCCGCCTCGCTGACGCGGGTGGGCGGCTGATCAGCGGGCACGTCGTCACCCGTGCTCACGACGCCACCCCGGGGGTGCCGGCGGTGGTGGGCACGACGAAGCCCGCCTCGCCGCAGCGGCGCAGTACCAGGTCCACGACCTCGTCGATGGCCATCCCGGTCGAGTCGAGCACGAGGGCGTCCGGCGCGACCAGCAGCGGGTCGACCGTGCGGGTGCTGTCCAGCGCGTCGCGCCGGCCGAGCTCGGCGAGCGTCCGGGCGACGTCGTCGACGCCCTTCTCCCCCAGCTCACGCGAGCGCCGCAGCGCCCGCACCTCGGTGGACGCCGTCAGGTACACCTTCACCGGCGCGTCCGTGGCGACGACCGTGCCGATGTCACGGCCCTCGACGACGATCCCGCCGGCGGTCCCGACCGCGTCGGCGACGATCTGCCGCTGCTGGGCGACGAGCCTGCGGCGCACCGCCTCGACCGCGCTCACGGCGCTCACCGCGTTGGTCACCGCCCGGGTGCGGATCTCCGCGTCGACCCGGACCTGGTTGACCGCGATCGTCGGGCCGTCGGGGTCGGTGCCGGGGGTGATCGTGGCCCGCTCGGCGAGCTGGGCGACGGCCTCGGTGTCCTCGAGGTCGACGCGCTGCTCGAGCGCGAGCTGGGTCACCGCGCGGTACATCGCGCCCGTGTCGAGGTAGCGCAGGCCGAGCCGGCGGGCGACCGCCTTGGCCACGGTGGACTTCCCCGACCCGCCGGGCCCGTCGACCGCGACCACCAGCCCGGGTCCATGCCCAGCCGCCGCCGCCTCGCCGCCTGCCGGCGATCCGGATCCGTGGTCGTGCTCCACCCCGTGCCCTCCGTCCGGATGTCTTCTTCGAACCTGCGCCCACGCCCGCGGGGTACCGTCCCCACCCGCGGATACTCGCCGTGGCCGGGATCAGGCTACTCGGCCTGGTTGGATCGTGACCGGCGGCACGGCCCAAGGCGCCACGCCGGTGACGACACCCACGCCGCCGCCTCGCCCACCCGCCCGGCGTCGCGCTCAGGAGCGGCGGTAGGCCACCCAGCCGGCGGCGTTCAGGCGGTCGACCAGGGGGCCGGCCTCGTCGGGCGCGACGGCGAGCTCCAGGACGCCGGCGGGTGCCTCAAGGGAGTGCTCGAACGGCGCGACGTCCTCGAGGTTGACCCCCCAGCCGCTGACCGTGGTCAGCAGCGCGGCCAGCTGTCCCGGCCGGTCGTCGAGCACGACGCCGACCCAGCCCCATGACCGCGCCGCCTGCCCGCCCGCCTTGCTCGGCAGCTGCGCCCGGCCGGTCCGGCCGCGTTCCATGAGGTCGGTCACGACCTTGGTGACGCTGGCCTCGGAGGCATGGTCGAGCGCGTCGGCGAGCGCGCCGAGCTCGGCGGCGAGACGGCGGGCGTGCGCCGAGACCGGCCCACGGTTGCCCTCCAGGATCGACGACCACAGCGCCGGGTCGGACTCGGCGAGCCGGGTCGTGTCCCGGAACCCCTGCCCGGCCAGCGCCACCTCGCCGGGCGCCAGCCGCGGGGCGGCCGCGGCGAGCAGGCTCGCGACCACCTGCGGAAGGTGCGACAACGCGGCCATCGCCTCGTCGTGGCGGTCCGGGGTGGCGCGCACCGGCAGCGCGCCGCAGGCCCGCGCGAGCGCCTCGGTGGCGGCGACAGCCGCGGCGTCCGTCTGCGGGATCGGGCAGAGCACCCAGGTCCGCTCGGCGAACAGGTCCGCCTGCGCGGAGGCCGCGCCACCGCGTTCCCGGCCGGCGATCGGGTGGGCCGGGCACCACGTCGTCAGGTCCGCGCCGGCGACGACCGCCTCCGCGATCGGCCGGCTCTTGACGCTCGCGACGTCGCTGGCGGTGACGGCCAGGCCCGCCCGCTGGACGGCGCGCAGCTCGGGGGCTATCGCGTGCGCGGGCACGGCGATGACGGCGTGGTCGACGTGCTCGCCCTGCCAGAGGGTGCCCGCGCCCATCGCCTCCGCGAGCTTGACCTGCTCCGGGTCGGTGTCGCGCAGCAGCACCTCGACGCCGGCGCGGCGCAGCGCCAGCCCGATGCTCGCGCCGATCAGGCCGGACCCGACGATGCCGACGCGGCGCGGCAGGGTCGCCGGGGAGCCGCCGGCCGCGTGCGACCTCGCCGCCGCCGCGCGGACGGCCGACGGGCCGGGGGGCGTGGGGGGACCAACAGCCACAGCTACAGGCCGACGGCGCTGTGCAGGGCGCCGACCTCGAAGCGGGTGAGGTGGCGGGCGCGGCCGGAACGCAGGTTGCCGAGGTGGACGGCGCCGAACTCGGTGCGCAGCAGGCGCTGCACCGGATGGCCGACCTCGTCCATCAGCCGGCGCACGATCCGGTTGCGGCCCTCGTGCAGCACCATCTCGATGAGCACCCGGGAGCCGACCTGGTCGATGACGCGGACGTTCTCGGGCCGCACCGGCCCGTCGGACAGCTGCACGCCCATGCGCAGCCAGCGCAGCGTCTCCTTGCGGACCGGACCGTTGATCTCGACCTGGTAGGTCTTGGGCACACCGAACGACGGGTGGGTGAGCCGGTGCGCCAGATCACCGTTGTTGGTGACCAGCAGCAGGCCCTCGCTCTCGACGTCGAGCCGGCCGACGTGGAACAGGCCGGAATGCGAGCCGAACTCGGTGATCAGCTCGGCGACCGTCGGGCGGCCCTGGTCGTCGGACATGGTCGACACCACGCCGCGCGGCTTGTTCAGCGCCAGGTGGATCAGCCCGGTCCTGGTGACGACCCGCTCGCCGTCGACCTCGATGACCGCCGTCTCCGGGTCCACGCGGCGGCCCTGCTCGCGGACGACCTTCCCGTCGACACGGACCCGGCCGGCGTCGATCAGCTCCTCGTTGTGCCGGCGCGAGCCGACGCCGGCCGCCGCCAGCACCTTCTGCAGCCGGATTCCCTCGGGCTTGTCCGTCTCGACCACCGTCGCCACCGCTTCCACCGCGTCCTTCACACCGCGCCCGCCGGCCTCGTCGCCGGTGGGTCGCCCCTTCCAGTTCATCACGGCCCTTCCCCACCGATGGGCTAGGTCGGGGCCTGGCGCATTTTGTCATGTTCGGCCCAACGCCACCTGGCAGCCCATCGGCGGGGACCCCGCGGACATGTAGGCGCAGAAGCGACGCCCGGGGGTCAGGGGGCGATGATGTCCTCGAGGTCGTCGATGCCGGGCAGCAGCGGCGCGAGGGGCGGGAGCTCGTCCAGGGAACGCAGGCCCATCCGCTCCAGGAAGTAGTCGGTCGTGCGGTAGAGGATCGCGCCGGTCTCCGGGTCGGTGGTGGCCTCCTCGACCAGCCCGCGGGCGGTCAGCGTCCGGATCACGCCGTCGGCGGAGACGCCGCGGACCGCCGAGATCCGGCCGCGGCTCACCGGCTGCTGGTAGGCGACGACGGCGAGCGTCTCGAGCGCGGCCTGTGACAACCGCGACATCTGCCCGGCGAGCACGAACTTCTCCACCCACGGCGCGCAGTCCTCCGTCGTGTAGAAGCGCCAGCCGCCGCCGACGTGGCGCAGGTCGAAGCCCCGGCCGTCACGGCGGTACTCGGCCGCCAGCTCCGCCAGCACCCGCTCCACGTCCAGCGCGGGCGCGCCGAGCCCGGTCGCCAGCTCGGCCACGCCGACCGGGTTCTCGGCGACCATCAGCACCGCCTCGACGAGCGCCCGCAGTGGCGGCCGGTCGGCGTCGTCCAGGTCGGGCACGACGGCCGGGTCGGGCGCGCCGGGCGTCGTGCCGGTGACCACCTCGTCGTCCACCGCCGTGGCGGTCCCGTTCGCCGCGGTCCCGTTCGCCGGGGCCTCCACCGGCGCGGGGGCGTCGGCGGCTGGCTCGGGCCCGGCGTCGTCGGGCCCAGCCGGCTCGGGCCGGCCGGGAAGGTCCAGCGGGGTCCCGGGGGGCGGCTGTTCGGAGGTGACGCGCTGCTCCGGGATGCGGTCCGCGGACTCGCCCGTGGCCTCGGTCACCGCGCCTCCTGCTCGCTCACGCCGTCTCCTCGTCCCCGCCGTCGCGGGCGTCCTCGTCCTCGTCGAAGGTGCTGCGCGCGGCCAGCTCCCCGACCGGGAGCAGGCCGCCGCCGATGTCGGCGTTCTCCGGCTGCCGCTCGGACCAGCGCACGAGCAGCTCGCCCAGCGGCGTCTCCTGCTCGAAGGAGATCCGGCCCTCGCGGAACAGCTCCAGCAGCGCCAGGAACCGGGCGACGACCTCAATCGTCTCCAGGCAGCCGACGCACAGGGTGCGGAACGACGCGACACCCAGCTCCCGCAGCCGCTGGATGACGACCAGCATGTGCTCGCGAACGCTCACCCGGGGGGCGTGCACGTGGTCGGTGGCGACCAGCGGCGGCAGCACCGGCTCCCGCAGCCTCGCCGCCAGCGCCGCCAGCTCGGACGGGCCGATGGTGATCTGCACCTCGGGCAGGGCGGCCGCGTAGCGCGCCTCCAGCTGCACCGCCCGCGGGGTGTGCCGCGCCTCCAGCGCCATCAGCGTCTGGAAGATCGCGGCGGCTTCCTTGTAGGCCTTGTACTGGAGCAGGCGGGCGAACAGCAGGTCACGCGCCTCGAGCAGCGCGAGGTCCTCGTCGTCGGTGTCGCCGCCCGACGACGGCAGCAGCCGCGCCGCCTTCAGGTCCAGCAGGGTCGCGGCGATCACCAGGAACTCGGTGGCCTGCCCGAGGTCGAACCGGTCGCCGAGCCGGCGGATGTGCGCGACGAACTCGTCGGTGACCTTGGCCAGCGCCACCTCGGTGACGTCCATCTTGTGCTTGGCGATCAGCGACAGCAGCAGGTCGAACGGCCCGGAGAAGTTCTCCAGCTCGACGACGAACGCGTCCGAGCGCCCGCTGCGCCCGGTCAGCACCCCGTCCAGAGGACCACTTTCCGCGTGATCGTGCCTCATCCGCGGGACCGGCATGTCGGGCGAGCCGGCGGCGGCGGCCGCGGTCTCGTCCTTCTCGCCGCCCGGCCCGGTCGGAGCCGCCGGGTCAGGCGGGCCGGGCGGGTCGGAAACGGCGTGCAGCCCGACCGTCCCCGAAGGGGGGGAGAAATCGGCCGGCGGCATGGCGCAACGTTACCGCCGATCACCGACAGCCCGCGGGCATGCCGCCCACGGCATCCGCGGGCCACCGGACTACACCTTGGGCCTGACGCGGCGCGCGGCGACGTAGGCCGCGCGGTAGCCCTCGACGAAGGTACGGCCGGAGTTGCGGACGGCCCGGTAGATGTCCGCCAGGATCGCGCGGGCCCGTCCCACCAGGCTGCCGGCAAGGTAGGACTGTCGTTCCAGGGCAGCCAGCACCAGGACGCGCTTGGGTGCGTCGGACGCGACCTGGCCGGGCGCCGGCGGCGCGGCGCCGGCTCCGTACTCCGCCGCGTCGTCCGCCGCGTCGTCCTCGTCCCGGGTGTGAGCCAGCGGGCCTTGGCCGCGGCTCGCCGCGCGGGCGCGCAGACGCCTGGCCTGTTCGCCGAGGGGGCCATTCATGGGCTCAGGTCTCCGTTCGCCACAGCAGCACCTTCCTGTCACGGCCGGCGGTCGCGAGCAGCGTCCCGGTCGCGTTGAACGCGGTCGCCCAGACGGCGTGGTCGTGCCGGTCAAGCCGGGCGGTGCGCACCGGGCGGGCCGGGTCGCGCACATCCCACAGGACGACGGCCCGCTCGACGCCACCGGTCGCCAGCTGGCCGCCGCGCGGGTCGGCCGCGAGCGTCAGGAGCGGGCGAGCGGCCGTGATCGTCTGGTTTCTGGTCGGGTGCCACGGGTCGGCGAGGTCCCACAGCATCACCGTCCGGTCCTCGCTGCCGGTCGCGAGCAGCCGGCCGTCGCCGGTGATGACGACGCACCTGACCATGTGCCGGTGCTCGCGCAGCACGGTCACCAGCCGGGGGCGCGCCGGGTCGGCGACGTCCCAGACCATCACGGCGGCGTCCTTGCCGCCGGTGACCAGGATCGGCTCCCGCGGGTGGAAGGCGGCCGTGAGCACGGTGTCGCGGTGTTCGGCCAGGGCCGCGACCCGCCGCGGCCCACCGTCCAGCCGCCAGAGCAGCACCGTGTGGTCGGAGCCGCCGGTCGCGAGCAGCTGGCCGTCCGGGCTGAACGCGACCGCGCGGACCCGGTCGCGGTGGTCGTCGAGCGTGGCCCGCGGGTACGGGCTGCCAGGCTCGGTGACGTCCCACAGGACGACCTCACCGCCGGACCCACCGGTGGCGAGCGTCGCGCCGTCGGGGCTGAAGGCGACGCCGAGGATCCCGCGGATCCGGTTGCGGCTGTGGGGCAGGTCAGCGGCCCGCAGGGGGCGCTCAGGTGTGCGCACGTCCCACAGCAGAGCCGTCGCGGCCTGCCCGACGGTGGCGAGCAGCCCGCCGACCGGCGCGAAGGCGACCGCACGGACGCTGAAGCGATGCGCCTCCAGGGTCGCGATCAGCGTCGGCGAGGCCGATGCGGACGGGGCGCGCCCACCCGTCGCCGTGGCCGGTCCGTCCGGAAGGCTCGGGGCCCGCGACCGACCGCCCCTGCCGGGCAGCGGCGGCCGCGACAGCGGCTTCGCCCGCCCGGCGCGATTGGCCTCGACGGCGCGCAGCAGCTCCGAGCGTGCCTTGTCGCCGTCGAGGCCGAAGACGTCGAACGGGACGATCTGGGTCAGCAGGCCGGGCGGACGGCAGTCCTCGACCCTGACCGGGACGAGCCTGCGTCCCACCCCGTTCGGGTCCGCCGCGTACACGGACCGCCATTCCGCCGAGGGGTAGACCGACGTGAGGTAGGCATCGGAGAGGACGACGACCATCCGGTCGAACCGGTCGAGGCCCTCCTGGATCGCCGCGACCCAGTTCCGGCCGACCACGTAGTCCCACGCCTGGATGAGGACGTGGTAGCCGGCCTCCTCCAGTTGCCAGGCGATCCACTCCGCCCATGGCTGGTCGGCCGCGGCGTAGGAGATGAAGAAGTCGCCCCGAGACTCGCGGGACCCCCACACCGCCACAGGCCGGATTGTCCCATGGGCGGTCGCGTTTCGGCGCCAAGTGGACAGGTCCGGTCCAACTACGCGCGACCGCGGACCGCGGGCCGGTCGGCTGCCGCCGGCCTACGGGCTGAGGCCGGGCCTACAGGCTGAGGCCGACGATGTCGCCGAGACCGCGCAGCAGCGGCGGCACCAGCTGGCCGACGATGGAGGGAAGGCTCGGCAGCAGGATGGGGACAAGGAGGATCACCAGCAGCAGGATGATGCCGAGGTGGGTCTCGGTGAGCTTGTAGTTCGCGTTGCGCCAGCCGGGTGACTGCGGCCCGAGCAGGAACAGCACCCGGCCGCCGTCGGTCGGCGGGATCGGGATCAGGCTCAGAATGAACATGGCGGCGAAGGTGACGGCCATCGAGAGCAGCAGCTCCGCCGGGAAGCTGTCGATGCTGTCGTACTTGATGGTCCGGTCGCCGATGACCAGCGTGGCCGGCTCGGACAGACCCGCGACCCCCGCCAGCGCGCCGAAGGCGAGCAGCAGGTAGGCGAGCGGCCCGGAGAGGATCGCCGCGCTGACGTGGAACCGGCGCTTGCGCCAGACCTCGTTCATCCCGATCGGCTCGGCCCAGCCGTTGCCGGCGATGAGCATCGCGACCGCGCTGAAGGGACTCACCCGGTTCGGAAGCGGCCTCGCCTTCAACCGCCCGGACCGCAGCGGTGTCGGGTCGCGCACCAGCCTGGCGGCGAAGATCTGGGCGGTGTCGTGGGCGTAGACCCCGATGACCAGGGCAAGGAAAATCCCGAGCAGCGCCGCGGGCTCGGCCAGGTGGAACAGCACGAGAGGTCGTCCGCCTCCAGTTCATCCGTCTCCGTCGTCCCTACAACGCCGCAGTAGGCGCCGATTCTCCCACCGCCCGGTCGTACTTCTCTCAGCGGGCGGCGACCAGGCAGCCAGGGACGCCCTACCGGGCCGCGCGGCATCAGAAACGGTGACGGCGCCTCTAGCGCAGCACCAACACAGCCACGTCCTCAGCCCGCCACCACGCCGACCACATCCATACGCCTGTATCGGGCATCACGCAGGGAGGACGCTCAGCGTCCGCGGACCTCCCGGATCGACTACGCAAGCTCCGTCGATCCGGCAGGAACCCCGGGCAGGGCGCGCGTCCAGCGCCGCACGCCTCAGCCCACCACCGGCGGCGTCACGCGGCGGGAGATGAGCTCGCGGGCGAGGCGGCGGTAGCCGGCCGCGCCGACGGACGTCGGGGCGTAGGTGGTGATCGGCTCGCCGGCGACGGTCGTCTCCGGGAAACGGACCGTGCGGTTGATCACCGTGTGGAACACCTCGTCGGGGAAGCGCTCGACGACCCGGGCGAGCACCTCGCGGGCGTGCAGGGTGCGGGCGTCGTACATGGTCGCGAGGATCCCGGCCAGGTCGAGGCGGGAGTTGAGCCGGTCCCTGATCTTGTCGATCGTCTGCAGCAGCAGCGCGACACCACGCAGCGCGAAGTACTCGCACTCCAGTGGGATGATCACGGCGTCGGCGGCCGTGAGCGCGTTCACCGTGAGCAGGCCGAGCGACGGCTGGCAGTCGACCAGGATGACGTCGTACTCGTCGAGGACCGGCCTCAGGGTGCGCGTCAGGCTGTGCTCGCGGCCGACCTCGCTGACGAGCAGCACCTCGCCGGCGGACAGGTCGATGTTGCTGGGCAGCAGGTCGAGGTTCTCGACCTGGGTCTCGATGATGACGTCGTTGATGTCCGTGTCACCGGCGCCGAGCAGCAGGTCGTGCACGGTCAGCTCGAACTGGTTGGGGTTGATGCCCAGGCCGACCGACAGCGCGCCCTGYGGGTCGAAGTCGACGAGCAGCACCCGGCGGCCGTACTCCGCGAGCGCGGCGCCCAGGTTGATCGTGCTCGTGGTCTTGCCGACCCCGCCCTTCTGGTTGCACATGGCGAGCACCCAGGCGGGGCCGTGCGACGCCAGCGGCTCGGGAACCGGGAACAGCGGCATCGGCCGTCCCGTCGGACCCATCTGGCCGACCTTGTCGTCGGCGGGGGCCAGCTCGAGGCGGCCTTCCTCGGGGATACGCGGCTTCTCGATGGTGACCTCACCGAAGGGCACCCGGGAAGCGCCGCCCGCCGAGGGCGCGTCGGAGAAACCAGCCACGAATGAACCTGCCATTTCCGCGAGGGGCGGCACGGCCGGTGGCACAGCACCAGCCGCTGGTCCAGCAGCAGACCTTGGCCGCGTCTGGAGCGTACCGACAAGACGGGCCGTAGGCGGCTATGGGTGGCCCCGTCAGGCGTGTCGCACGCATCCGCCAATTCCGCTTACCACTGTCCAGGCAGGCCTCGCGCGCACCCCACGTCATTCCTGGGCCTGTGCCCGGGCCAGCGGTGCGGGGACCTACCTGACCCGCGCGCCTGAACGACGGACGACGTGCCGCTATGGGTTGACGGTGTAGTCCGGAACGCCGATCAGGCGCGGGTCGCGGGCGACCGCCTCGAGGTCCTCGGGCCGGCCATGCTCCGCGAAGTGTTCCAGGCCGACCTGGACGAACAGTGCGCGGGCCCGGACCGCGACCGGCCCGTCGGTGCCGCCCAGGCGCCCTTCGGCGCTCGCGTACAGCTTGCGCCCGGCGACCCCGTCGGCCCGGGAGCGCAGGTGCAGCGTCGAGCCCACCGGCACCGGGCGGCGGAAGTCGGTCTCCAGCCGGGCGGTGACGCAGCTCATCCGCGTCAGGTGGCCGAGCATGCCGAGGATCTCGTCGAGTGCCGACGCGAGCAGGCCGCCGTGCGCGAGCCCCGGGGCGCCCTGGTGGTGTTCGGTGACCTCGAACGTCGCCGTCACCTCGACGCCCTCGCCGGCGACGATCGCCAGATGCAGCCCGTGCCGCTCGGCGGCCCCGCACCCGAAGCAGTGCGCGTAGTGGGCGGGCAGCACGGTACCCGGCGCCGGGGCGTCCGGATGGCGTACCGCCACCGTCGCGTCGGCCGGGAGATCGGTTCGGGACGCCGTCACGACGCGGACGATATCCGGCCCGCCACCGTCACCCGTCCGTTGGCGACCCAGCTCTCACTTCGCCCACCCTCGTCGGGCCCGCGCGCTGGCGCGGGCCCGACGGAAGGGCTGGGCACCCAGGTCTGGACGACCAGGGCGCGACGACCCCGGCTCCGGCGGACCGGGCGAGTCGGGCCGGATCGACGGACCTGGGCGGGGCGGTCAGCCCTCGAGGCGGCGCTTGGCCGCCCGCAGCTTGCGGCGCACGGGGATCTGGGTTATCAGGCCGATCAGCAGGCCGACGACGAGCCCGGCGGCCGCGGCGATGCTCAGCGCGCCGGCCACCGACATGTACTTGCGGGTGCCGAACAGCCAGATGGTGACCTTCTGGTCGTTCTGGGCGACGAACAGCACAACCATGATCGCGAGGACGAGCACGAGGACGGTCACGGCATAGACCACCCAGCTGACCCCGCCGCCGTGCTGGCGCCTCCCCGGCAGGCGTGACCTGCTCCCCCGCGGCTGCGCCGGCGGCACGGGGGCGCCCGGGGCCCCCGGCCCTCGCGGCGCCGTCGGAGCCACCGGAGCCGCCGGGGGTGGAATCGGCGCTCCGCCCGTCGCCCCTGGAGGCGCGTAGTTAAAACTGCCGGTCGGCTGCCCTGGCGCGGTCATCGGCGTCCCTCTCCCCTGTGGCACCGCAAGCTCACGCAAGTGTAGATCCGCCGCGGCCCGTTCCGGCAGCTCAGACCAAGTCCGGGGCGCAGGGGAAGCCCGTGGCGGACAGGGCGAGCGGGGTGCGACGGCCCGAGGCGCGCCGGGGGGCGATGTCCGGGCTCAGGGGGTCGGCGTCTCGGCCTCGGCGACTGGGTCCGGGCCCCGGGGTGCGGAGGCCGGACCTCGCGCCTCGGGCGCCGGACCTCGCGCCTCGGGCGCCGGCAGCGGGCCGGCCTGCTCCGGAACGGCGGACGGCTCGCCACCGCTGACGAAGGCGGCCCGGGGGTGCTGCACGGCGGCCAGTGAGAGGGTGTCGCGGCCGAACAGCGCGGCGGTCAGCCAGATGGCGAAGACCCGGGCCTTGCGCTCCCAGCTCGGCACGGCCAACACGTGGTAGCCGCGGTGCATGAGCCACGCCGGCAACCCCGTGATGACGATGCGCCGGTACTGGAAGATGCCGTGGCCGAGGCCAAGGGTCGCGACGGAGCCCAGGCTGTGATGGACGTACTTCTTGGGCTCCCGGCCCCGCAGGGTGGCGACGAGGTTGTGGGCGAGGAGCTTTCCCTGGCGGTAGGCGTGCTGGGCGTTGGGCACGGTGCGCGCGCCCGGGACCGGCGACGCGAGGTCGGGCACGGCGGCGTCGTCGCCAGCCGCCCAGGCGTCGGGCACCGGGTCGCTCTCGGTGCCGACCCGCAGGTCCGGCCGGACGACCACCAGGCCGCGCTCGTCGACCGGGAGGTCGGTGTGCCTGCCGATGACGGGGTTCCCGCCGTTGCCCACGGTCCAGACGATCAGCTCCGAGTCGAACTCCACGCCGGTGGAGAGCACCACATGCCCGTCGACGGCCGACGTCACCTGGGCGTTCAGGTGGACATGCCCGCCGCGGCGCTCCAGCGAGCGCACCACCCAGCGTCCCGGCCGGTCGGTGACCTCGGGCAGGATGCGGCCCGAGGCCTCGACCAGGTGGAACCCCAGCTCGTCGCGGCTCAGCTCCGGATAACGCCGCAGCAGCGCCGTCGCCAGCGCCAGCAGCTCGCCGAAGCCCTCGACACCGGAGAAGCCGCCGCCGACGAAGGTGACCGTGAGCAGCCTGCGCCGCGGCGGGCCGGGCGGGATCGCGGCGGCCCGGTCGAACGCGGTGAGCAGCTGGTCCCGGATGGCGACGGCCTCCTCGACGTGCTTGAGGCCGATCGCCCGCTCGGCGATGCCGGGCACGGGGATCCTCCGCGTGACCGCGCCGGCGGTGACGACGATCAGGTCGTAGCCGACCTCGAACGTGTCCCCGTCGGCGGGCTGGACGGTGACGACGCGATGCGCGTGGTCGATCGCCGTCACCGTGCCCGCGATGACCCGGGTGCGGCGCAGGTGCCGGCGCAGCGACACCGCGGCGTGCCGCGCCTCGACCGAGCCGGCCACGACCTCCGGCAGGAACGGCTGGTAGGTCATGTACGGGCGGGGGTCGACGAGGGTGACCTCGGCCTCGCCGGAGCGCAGCTTCCGCTCCAGTTTCCAGGCGGCGTAGAACCCGGCGTAGCCGCCGCCGACGATCAGGATCCTGCGCATGACGCCCTCTGCTCTGTCGCCCTGCCCGCCAGGAGGCGCAACTCGGGCAGGGTATGACAACCACGGCGCGCGCGATGCCCGGATCGGTTCGGATCGGGGCGGCCAGGCCGGTTCGAAACGGGTCGCGGGGTCAGCGCGGCCGGGTCAGCGGGACCGGGTCAGCGGGACCGCAGCCAGTCGCGGTAGTGGATGGCCGCGATGTGGGCACCCTCCGAGGTGGTGAGCACGTCGCCCTTGACCGCGGCGAACATGCCCGCTGTGTCGTCGACGACGACCTGTCGGCTGTCGCCGGTCGCGGCCAGGGTGATGCGGCCCAGCTCGTCGAGCGTGAAGACGTCGGGCCCGCCGACCTCGCGCGCGGCGCGCAGCGGGGCGCCGGCCGCCACCTCGGCGACCGCGTCGGCGACCTCGGCGGCGGCGATCGGCTGGATCGGCGTCGCCGGCAGGCGCACGACGTCGCCGTCGGCGGTCCAGGTCAGCACCGCCGGCACGAACTCCATGAACTGGGTGGCGCGCACGATCGAGTACGGGATGGGCCCGGCCTTGACCAGGTCCTCCTGCAGGGTCTTGGCGCGGTAGTAGGCCAGGTCGGGCACCTGGTCGACGCCGACGATCGACAGCGCGACGGAATGGCTGGCGCCGGCCCGCTCCGAGGCGCCCAGCAGGTTGGTGACCGACGTGCGGAAGAACTCCAGCGAAGCCTCGTCGAAGGTCGGGGAGTTGGTCAGGTTCACGACGACCTCGGCGCCGCGCAGCGCGTCGTCGAGCCCCGCCCCGGTGAGCAGGTCGACGCCGGTCTCGCGCGAGTGCGCGCCGACCTCGTGGCCCGCCGCGGCGAGCTTGCGCGCGACCTGCGATCCGATGAGGCCCGTGCCGATGACCGCGATCTTCATGGTGCCAGCCTTCCATAACTCGGATTCATAATGTCCGAGTTGAAGCTTACCCAGACACATGTTGTCCGAGTCAAGGTGTCGTCGATACGCTGAATCCGTGAGGTTGTCCGGTGGGGTCGAGGCGGCGCTGCACTGCTGCGTGGTGCTGACCGCGGCGACCGAGCCGGTCCCCGCCGCGCGGCTGGCGGAGCTGCACGGCGTCTCGGCGACGTACCTGGCCAAGCACCTGCAGGCGCTGTCCCGCGCGGAGCTGGTGCACTCGGTGCAGGGCAAGTCCGGTGGGTACGTGCTGACGCGCCCACCGGAGGAGATCACGACCCTGGACGTGGTCGAGGCCGTCGAGGGGCCGGCGCCGACGTTCGTGTGCGCGGAGATCCGGCAGCGGGGCCCGATGGCCGCCCCGCCGGAGGCGTGCACGGCGCCGTGCGCCATCACCCGCGCGATGATCGCCGCCGACCGGGCCTGGCGCGCCGCACTCCGCGAGGTGTCGATCGCCGACCTCGGCCGCTCGGTCGCCCAGGACTACGAGTCCGACGTACTCGGCCAGATCGTCGGCTGGCTGGCCCCCGCCGAGCACTGAACCGGCGCCCACCCCGCCCATGGCGGTGCCCGCATGCGGAGGTTCGCGAGAATCTTCTCGCGGAGAGGCTCGCGGCGGGTTGGCCGTCGGTCAGCTGATTGTTGTGAACAGGTCGCCGAGAAACCCGAGCCTGTTGATCGCGTGGCATATGAAATGGAGCGCGGGACGGCCCGTTCTCCTTACYGAACGGCGCCACCCTTCAGCTCCGGAAAGTCGTCGTCGGACCAGCCGGCCCTCGTCCCTTCGGCCGCGAGCTTCTCCTCGCGCTGGCGGAGCTCGACGCGCCGGATCTTTCCGGAGATCGTCTTCGGCAGGTCGAAGAACTCGATCCGCCGGACCCGCTGGAACGGCGCCAGCCGGCCCCGCGCGAAGTCCAGGATGTCCCGCGCCGTCCGCGCGGTGGGCTCGTGCCCGGGGGCCAGGACGACGTAGGCCTTCGGTACGGCATGCCGGAGCGGGTCCGGGGCCGGGACGACGGCGGCCTCCGCGACGGCGGGATGTTCGAGGAGCGCGCTTTCCAGCTCGAAGGGGCTGAGCTTGTAGTCGGACGCCTTGAAGATGTCGTCAGTGCGTCCGGTGAAGGTGATGTAACCGTCCTCGTCGACGGAGGCGACGTCGCCGGTGTGGTAAAAGCCGCCGGCCATCGCCTCGTCGTTGCGCTCGACGTCATCGACGTATCCGACCATGAGATTCAGCGGGTCACGCGACAGGTCCAGGCAGAGCTCCCCCTCGCCTGGTGCCACGGCGAGCTTGTTGCTGACGGGATCGACGAGGACGAGCGGCACGCCCGGCAGCGCGTGCCCCATCGAACCGGGCTTCACCGCGGCTCCGGGCGCGTTACCGACGAGCGCGGTCGTCTCCGTCTGCCCGAACCCGTCCCGCACCGTGAGGCCCCACCGCTCCTTGATCCGTGCGATGACCTCGGGGTTGAGCGGCTCCCCCGCGCCGACGACCTCGCGCAGGGCCGAGGGGCGCCTTCCCAGATCGGACGTGATCAACATGCGCCACACCGTCGGCGGCGCGCAGAACGTCGTCACCCGTTCGGCCTCAAGCTGCGCCAGCACGCCGGCGGCGTCGAACCGGGCGTAGTTGTAGACGAAGACGGTCGCTTCCGCGTTCCACGGCGCGAAGAAACACGACCACGCGTGTTTCGCCCATCCCGGGGAGCTGACGTTCTGGTGGACGTCGCCCGGCAGGAGACCGAGCCAGTACATCGTCGACAGGTGGCCGACCGGGTACGAAACCTGAGTGTGCTCGACCAGCTTCGGGCGACTGGTCGTTCCGCTGGTGAAGTACAGCAGGAGCGGGTCCGGCGCGGCGGTGCCCGGGTGCGGCAAGGCGTCGTCGGCCTCGCCGGCGGCGTCACGCAGGTCGTGCCAGCCCTCGGCGGGGCCCACCGAGAATCTCAGGTAGGCACCTGGCACGTCGTCGAACTTGGCCGTGTCCGCGAGATTGCAGATAACCGCGCAGACGCGGGCCCGGGCGACCCGGTCGGCGAGATCGGCCGAGCCGAGCGCGGTCGTCGTCGGGAGGATGACGCCGCCCAGCTTCATGATGGCGAGCATCGACTCCCACAGCTCGACCTGGTTGCCCAGCATGAGCAGAACGCGATCGCCACGACCGACGCCGTGGCCCAGCAGATGGGCCGCCAGCTGGTTGGAACGGCGGCGCATCTCGTCGAAGGTCACCGCGGAACGCGAACCGTCCTCCTCGACGATCACKAGCGCCGGACGTGACTGGCCGTCCGCCACCGCGTCGAACCAGTCATGCGCCCAGTTGAACGCTCCGTCGAACCGGGGGAACGAGAACACCCGGGCCGCCTCGTCAACGTTGCCACGCAACGAGAGCAGCTGGTCGCGCGCGGCCCGAAAGGCGTCGCCCACCGACGTCATGTCATCTACTCCCGCGGTGCTGGTCAGGATGCCTGTCCACAGATGCAAGCATCATCTTGGCCCCCGCCCATCAAAAGTCGACAACGCGTCACGGTCCACCTCGGAGCGAGGTCGCCTGTTACCGGGATGGGTTCGCCGCCCACGGCACAGTCCCGCCGCGTGCCCAGGCCGCGCCCGATGTCGCCGGGCCGGTGAGGAACCCGGCCGTGGGCGATGCCCGGCCCGCGGACCCGGGTCCGGCGGAACGCGCCGTTCAGGTCGCGCGGGAGGAGCGATCAGCGGCGGAAGAACGTTCGCAGGTCATCGACGAGGACGTCGGGGCGTTCCATCGCGGCGAAGTGTCCGCCGTCCGGGAACCCCGACCAGTGCACGATGGCGGACTTGTCTCTTCCGGCGAACGTGAAGTAGCCGCTCGCGGTGGCCGTGAAGCAGTCACTGCCAGCCCCGCCGGGCGGGGCTGGCAGCGTGAGGTCACGGTCAGGGCGGCGAGGTCAGGTGCTTTCGGTGGTCAGCTGGGGATGCGGTTCGGCTGGGAGTAGGCGATCAGCGCGGGGCGGTCGTCACTGAGTACGAATCCCGCGCCGATGGTGGCGTCGGCGCTGGCGGCGTAGCGGCGCTGGTATTCGGCCCGGTTGGGATAGAGCTGGGCCAGGCGGGTCGCCGACAGCGGTTTCGTGGTACCGAGCAGCAGGCAGATCGCTGAGAGGTTGGGCCCGGGGTCGCCGGACAGAATGTCAACCGGGACGTCTACCAGTGGAGTACGGATTCCGCCGGTCGCGATGCCGTCGGCGTTGCGTTTGACGCTGCGGAATATCAGGAACTGGCTTATGTCGATCCGTGGCGCGGTCGCCGGCGCCTGGCCTGTCGTGAGCCAGGTGGTGAGCCCGTGCCAGGCCGCCTTGGCGACCAGGTGCATCGGGCCGTTGTTGATGGGCGCTCCGCAGTCGATGCCCGCAGCGTTCGATCCGAGCAGATGGGCGTCGGCGTGAGAGGTGCCGGCGGTCTCCCAGAGACGGAACCGGTCGCTGTCGGGCTGGCGCGCCGCCACCGAGTTGAGAATCCCCGTCAGATCGGACTCGGTCTGGATGTCGAACACCGGCGCGTTCTGGTCCGTACGGAACGTGGTCGACGCGCTGAAGAGCGCACCGGTCAGGTCCGCGCTCTGCCCGGCACCGACCAGCGGCAGCCCCGCGGCCCCGCGGCTGTGCACGAAGAAGCCGTCGAAGGCCTGGGTCAGCGGCTGGACGCCGTTGTAGTACGTCGTCATCGCGAAGGCCGACTGCGACTCACCCGCCGCGATCATCCGCTGCGGGTGGAGCCCGTCGAGGGCCGCGCCGGCGCGCAGGCCGCGGGCGACCTGGGTGAACATGTCGAAGGCGAACCCGTCGCCCGGGTGCGCGAGAGACCCGTAGCGGGCCGCGTCGATCTTCTTGAGGCCCTGGCCGGCCAGATCCGAACCCGCGCCGGGCACCGTGACCAGCACCTGGCCGCCCTCGACACCGATCCGCTGGGCCGACACACCGACCCAGGCGTCACCGCGCCGGGTGATCTCCTCGTACAGGTTCGCCCACTCCGGGTCGGCGTCGACGCCGCCGCTGACGTTGAGCCACTCCACGAGGACGTTGCCGCTGAACTTCGCCGGGTCCGCCGGTCGGCGCACCAGCACCCGGGTGTTGTACGGCGCGGTCCCGTTGGGCGCGAACGTCCACCGGCCGTTCCCGGCGAGCGAGCCGACGGCCCGGTACGACGTGGCCGTGCCTGACGCGGCGTACTCCTGCTGCACATAGCCGGCCTGGTTCAGGTCCACCGGGATCGCCGTCCCGATGAACGGGCCGTTCCCTCCGGTCAACGGGTGCGACAGGTCGGCCGCCGGGCCGGGAACAGGTGTGACGGCGGCACGGACGTCGCCGCCGGCGCTCCCGGCCGCCAGCGCCACGCCCGTGGTCCCGTACGCCATCAGTGACGCCAGCACCGCGACGAACATGCCGAGCAGTACCCGCGACACCGACCGGCGCCGCCGGCCGGGTAAGTGAGATCTCAGGGAAGTACGGACGCGTGCCGGCGTGAATGTCATGTGGTTTGTTTCTCCCGTCGAAAGGTGTGCGCACGGCGGACTTGGAGAGGATGCCTGCGCACTGGGGATCAGACTTGGTTCCGGCCTGCCTGAGCACGCCGAGGAACGCGAATGGGTTCACGCCCGCGGCCGGGTCCGGGCGCGGCACATCACTGGGCCACGACCGGTCACCGCACAATGGCCGCGAACGCCTCGAACGCGCATTCGAGAAGGAGCGTACCGACCGGTAACCTGGATGACATCCACATCATGGAAGCCGGGAACGCGGAGTGTCAAGCGAATGGAGAACATGCGCGAGAACCTTCGTCGGCGACGTTCCGCTACTCGCGACCGTGGATGGCCCGGCGAGGATGGCAACACGAAGAACCGCATTGGCCCGGGACCGCGGAGGATTTCTTCGTTCTGGTTGGCTGGCGGTTTTCGAGAGACCGAGACGGCACGCTCGAGCGGGGTCAGGATTCCCGAATGGCTGTTCTTTGACGATGCCGGGTGACGGGCTCACGCCCTCGCCACCCGGCCGGGCGCGGCTGGACCCGCCGCCGGGCCGGCGCGGACCGCGCCCGGCGGTGTCGGCCCGGCCCGCGCCGGCCACCCAGCGTGGCCAGGCTGATGAGCGCGCCCAGCGCGACGAGTCCGGCCGACACCTTCAGCCCACGGGAGTAGCCGGCGACGAAACCGTCCACCACGCCGCCGCCGTCGCCGACGACCGCCCGCTGCCGGGCGAGCAGGATCGCCCCGGTCACCGACACCCCCAGCACCCCGGACACCTCCCGGGCCGTACTGAGGACGGCCGACGCCATCCCGGCTCCAGCCGGGTCGACGGCGCCGAGCATGACCGACGTCAGTGGGGTCGTCAGGGCCGAACCGGAACCGATGATCAACAGCCCCGGCAGCAGGTCGGCGTACGAGGCGCCCGGCCCCACCCGCGCGATCAGGTAGAGGCCGCAGGCGACCATGCCCAGGCCGGCCGCGACCGTGACCCGCGCGCCCCACGCGGCGACCAGGCGTTCGGTCGCCGGCACGCACAGGACCAGCGCGACGGCCAGCGGCACGAACGCGAGCCCGGCGGCGACCGGGCTGAAACCGAGGATGTGCTGCAGGTACAGGGATGTGAACAGAAAGACGCCGTTCACCCCGAGACCCCACAGCATCTGCGACGCCGTGCCACCGGAGAAGGCCGGTGAACGGAACAGGCCCACGTCGAGCATCGGGTCGGCCGCCGCCTTCTCGACCGCGATGAACGCCAGGCCGGCCAGCGCCGCCAGGGCGAAGGCGGTGACGATGCGCGGCGAGGTGAACCCGAGGTTGACGCTCTCGACGAGGGCCCAGGTGAGGGCGAGCAACGCGAACCCGGACGTCGCGATCCCGGCGACGTCGAGGCCCGCCCGCCGCCCGGATCGCCGGCGCCACGGCGGAACGGCCCAGAGGGCGAGCCCCAGCGTCACCACACAGACCGGGATGTTGACGAAGAAGATCCAGCTCCAGTGGGCGTACTGGCTGATCGCGCCGCCGACCGCCGGCCCGAGCGCGAGGGCGGCCGCGATCGCCGCCGTCAGCACCCCCGCGCCGACGTCGCGGTCGCGGCCGTCCAGGTCCACGGCCAGGATCGCCAGCGTCGCCGGGAGCGCGCAGGCCCCGCCCGCGCCCTGGGCCGCCCGGGCGGCGATCAGCCCGGCGCCGGAGGTGGCGAGGCCGCACAGCGCCGACCCGGCGGCGAAGACGACCAGGCCGACCACCAGGACGCGGCGCCGCCCGAACAGGTCGGCCAGCCGGCCGCCGGCCAGCAGCAGGCTGGAGAAGGCCAGGATGTAGCTGGTCGCGACCCATTCAAGGCCGGTCGTCGACAGGGACAGGTCACGCTCGATCGACGGCAGGGCGACGTTCACGACGGTGTTGTCGAGCGCCGTGACGAACGCGACCAGCGCGACCGTCAGCAGCAGCCCGGTCCGACGGGCCGTCCTGGTCCTCCCGGGGCCGCCCGGACGGCCGGTCAGGTCGCCGGAAGTCCCAGCCCGGCCGCCAGCACCGGCCACGACCGGGCGAGTTCGCGATTCCAGTACGGCCATGAATGGGTGCCCGCTCCATAGAAGTCGACGGTCGGCTTCAGCCCGCCCAGCCGGGCCAGGTTGACGAACGTGGTGCTGTTGGCCAGGGTGATCGCGTCCAGGAGATCGCTCTCCCGGCCCGGCGGGTCCAGCGGTCCGGGGTTGCCGTTGCCCGCCGAGACGAACAGGCCGACGTTCGTGAGCCTCCAGAGCTGGGCGGCCGGGTTGGTGTAGAGCCACTGCAGCGCGAGCAACGCCGGGTCGCCCCACATCGCCAGCGGGTTGCGGCCCTCGCGGACGAGAATCCCCAGGATCTCGGTGCTCACCACCGGCGACTGGGTGTTGAGGAGGCCGCTGTAGGAGGCCACCGCGGCGAACCGGCCGGGGTGCAGAGCCGCCAGCGCGACCGCCGCGTAGCCGCCGATCGACGCGCCGGCTATCGCGGCGCGCCCGGACGCCCGGTATCCGGCGCGCAGGATCTGCGGGAGTTCGGTGGCGAGGAAGGTGTCGTAGTTCCAGCCCTTGTTCGGCACGCCGAAGTTCCACCAGTTGGTCCCGAACCCGGCCGACCCGTCGCTGGGCATGACGACGAGCGTGTTCTTGTCGGCGGTGAGGGTCTCGACGTCGGTGTAAAGGGACCAGGACTGGTAGTCGGCCTTCTCGCAGCAGCCGTGGATCAGGTACAGCGCGGGGAACCGGGCGTCCGGGTCGGACGCCCAGGCCGCCGGGAGCATCAGCCGGACGGGGGCCGCGCCGCCGAGGGCGGGCGAGCTGACCATCAGGTCGATCGTGCGGGCGTCGACGCGGGTCTCGTAGAGGACCCGAGCGCCGTCGTCGGCCGTCGCCGTGGCGAGACCGACGACGGGCACTGTGCCCGGGTTGGGAACGCCGAGCGCGGCGGTGTCCGGCACCGTCCCCGTCCTGGCGTTGTCACCGCCGTTCACGCTCTGGTTGACCTGGGCCACCGGGGCGACCGGCGTTCCAGGGGTCCGGGGCGCGGCCGGGGCCGCGGACGCCCCGGCGGCCGGCGGCGCGCCACCCAGGCCGACGGGCACCGCGACCGCGACCGCCGCGGCGGCCATGGCGAGCCGCCCCCGTGTCCGTAACCGTGCGGGCATTCCTGCCTCTCCGTCCGTGCGGCCGTTCCGGGAGCCGCGGCGGCAGCCGCCGACGGACCAGAGCGGGAGGTTGTCGGGCCATGGGTGTCGTCCCGGCCGGTCAGCCGGCGGGCCGGGGACCGGCCAGGACGACGCCGAGGTGGTCGGCGATGAGGCCGACGGCCGGGGGGTCGATGACCGACGTGTGGTCGCCGGGGACCACGACGACGTCGAGGTCGGAGCAGTAGGAGTCCCAGCCGAGCGCGGCCTCGGCCCGGTCGTAGCGAGGGTCCAGCGCTACCGTCACCCGGTGGGCCGACGCCGCCCGGAAGAGGACGACCCTGCCGCCGTACGGCCGCGGCTGGTAGCGCTCGGCGATCCGCGCGTCCGCGTACGAGGTGCGCTGGTGCTCCAGGACTCCCGGGGTCATGGCGATCGCGGAGGAGGCGAGCAGCCGGCCGAGCCGCTCGACCTGGGCGTCCTCGTCCAGGTCGGCCAGCTCGTCGTAGGGCAGGTCCAGGTCGACGTGGTAGGTCTCGCTCACGTAGGCGGCGAACCGGCGGAACCGCTCGACCACCAGCTCGCGGGCGTCCCCGGAGGCGACCGGCAGCGGGAGGATCGAGTCGATCATGGCGACGACCTCGACGGTCTCGCCCGCCGCGACCAGCCGCCGCGCGGCCTCGTAGGCGAGGACCCCGCCGAACGACCAGCCGCCCAGCCGGTAGGGCCCGGCCGGTGCGACCTCCCGGATGATCTCCAGGTACCGGTCGGCCTTGGTCTCGACGTCCCGCAGGTCATCGAGCCGTTCCAGGCCGTACACCGGCGGGCCGGCCGGCAGCCGCGAGACGAGCGCGTGGTAGACGCTGGTCGGGCCGCCGGCCGGGTGGAACAGGAACAGCGGACGCTGGCCGTCCCCGCCGGGCCGCTCCCCGCCCGTCCCGGGGCCGGCGGCGCGCAGGACGCGCAGCGGGTTCCCGCCGTTGCCCTCCAGCCGTTCGCGCAGCAGGTTCGCCATCCGCTCGACCGTGCCGGCCGCGAGCAGCGGTCCCGCGCCCGGCGCCGCGTCGGCGCCGAGCCGGTCGGCCACGGCGGCCACGACGGCGGCGACAGCCCGACCGGGCGGCTCACCGTCCCGGCCGGCGGTGGCCAGGTCGTCCGTCACGCCGATCGGGGATCGGCCCAGCGCCTCCTCCCACAGGACCACCAGCCAGCGTTCGGTCGGGTCGCGGGGCGGAATGTAGTAGCCACGGCCCCGGGCCGCGGCCGCCGCCCGCCGAGGGCCACCGCCGTCGCGGCCGCCGTCAGCCCAGCCGTCACCGTCAACCCGGCCGTCACCGGCGACGGCCTCGGGCAGGCCCAGCTCGGCGGCGACGTGGCGTTCGACATCGGCCAGGCTCGCCCCCCGCAGCAGCAGGCGTACCGGCAGCACGACGTCGACGTCGCTCTCGACGGCGCCCCGTGCGCGCACGGCCATCAGCGAGTCGAGGCCGAGCTCGGTCAGCGGGACGTCCGGGTCGACCAGCCCGGCCCGGTCCGGTGGGAAACCCATGATCTGGGCGACGCGGGTGCGCAGCCTGGCCGCCAGCATGCCGCGGGCCACCACCGGGTCGGCCGACCGCAGCGCGGCGGCGCCGGGCCAGCCGTCGTCGCCGGCGCCGTCCCGCGCGCCGTCCCGCGCGCCGTCCCCGGGGCCGGCCTCGGCCAGCAGCGGACCGAAGTACGCGGCACCGGCGATCTCCGGCAGCAGCCGGATCGCGCGCTCCGGCGACAGCCGGGTCACGCCGGTGACGTCCCGGCCGGACGCGAGGACGGCCTCCAGGGCCTCCAGGCCGGCGGCCGGCGACAGCGGTTCGAGCAGCGGGTTCGTGGTCCCGGCCGCCCGGCCCACCTGGGACCAGGCGCCCCACTGGATGCTCGTCGCCGGCCGTCCGGTGGCGCGCCGCCAGCGCGTGAACGCGTCCATCCAGGCGTTGGCCGCCGCGTACGACGCCTGTCCCGGCGAGCCCAGCAGTCCCGCGGCCGACGAGAAGACCAGCCACCAGTCGGGGTCGAGGTGCTCGGTGGCCTGGTGCAGCAGCCAGGTACCGGTGACCTTGGGGGCCCAGACCCGTTCGAGGCTGTCGCGGTCGAGGGTCAGCAGGGCCTGGTCGACCAGCGTTCCGGCGGCGTGGGCGACGCCGGCCAGCCGCGTCCCGCCGGCGGTGGCCGCGGCGACGAGGCGCTCGGCCGTTCCCGGCCGCCCGATGTCGCCCCTGAGCACCACGACGTCCGTGCGCCCACCGGCGCGCAGCCTGGCCAGCGCGGCCTCGACGTCGGCGGACGGCCGGCGCCGGCCGCCGAGCACGAGCCGGGCCGCCCCGCCGTCGGCCAGCCGGCCGGCCAGGGTGAGCCCGAGGCCACCGAGGCCACCGGTCACGACGTACGCCTCGGGACGCACCAGCTTCCGCCCGGCGGGCCGGGCCGCCGGGGCGGCCGCGAGCGCCGCCCGGGCGAGGCGGCCCACCAGCCGCCGGCCGCCACGCCACGCGACCTCGTCGTCGGCGGCGTCGGCGGCCAGCTCGGCCAGCAGATCGGGCAGCGGGTCGCCGGCCGGGTCGAGGTCGACGAGCGTCGCCCGCAGCAGGGGATGCTCGAACGCGAGCACCCGCACCAGCCCACGCAGCGACGCCGGCCCGGGCCGGCCGGCCTCGCCGGCGCCGGCCACCGCCGCGCCCCGGCTGACGAGCCACAGCCGGGGCGGCCACGCGAACCCGGCCTCCAGCACAGCCCTGGCCAGCGCGGCGGCCCCCGCCACCAGGGCGGACGCCTCGGTGACCAGGCCGGGCACGCCGGCCGCCGGAGCGGGCGCGTCGTCCTTGTGCGTCTCAGCCGGCGCCGCGTCGTCGGGGACGAGGAGCAGGATCCCGGCGGCGTCGCCGCGCGCGGCCCGCACGGCCAGCGCCGCCGCGAGGGCCGGCGCGTCGTCCAGCGCGAGGGTGACGACCGTGCCGTGGGCCTCCCCCAGCCGGGCCACCAGCCGGGCGGCGAGACCCTCGTCGGGCGGCATCGGCGTCACCACGACCCAGACGGAGTCCTCGCGACGCCCCGCGCCGGAATCCGGCAGGCCGTCGCCGGCCGCGGGCGACGCGAGCTGCGCCGGCTCCCAGCGGGACTCGAACAGCATGGACTCCAGCGCGACCGGCACGTCGTCGCGGTGCAGGCGGCGCAGGTAGATCTCGTCGGCCGCCAGCAGGACGGCGCCGTCGTCGCCGACGAGGCGGACCGCGCCGACCAGACCGGCGTCGTCGGTCCCGGCCCGCGCGAGCGTCGCGTGGCAGGTCCCCTCCCGCGGCTGGGCCGCGCCGACCCACAGCCGGCCGATCCCCACCGGCAGGTAGAGGGCGCGATCGTCCTGGGCCGGCAGGAGTCCCGCGGCGGCCGCGGCGAGGGTCTGGAGGCAGGCGTCCAGCAGCGCCGGATGCGCGCGCAGCAGGGGATGCCCGGTCGCCGCGTCCGGCAGGCGGACCCGGCCGCGGGCCACGCCCAGCCCGCCGGACACGCCGCACCGTGCCTCGCTCACCCCGGCGAACGCGGGGCCGTAGCGCTGCCCGACCGCCTCGAACGCCGCGTAGACGTCAACGGGCAGCCCGTCGCCGCCGCCCAGCGCGTTCGATCCGACCGCGGGCGCGTCAGCGTCCACGCCCATGCCCACATCCACATCCGCGTCCGCGTCCGCGTCCGCGTCCGGACCAGGCTGAAGGCCGGCGTCGGGCCCGGCCAGCGCGACCGTCGCCGTCGCGCAGCGGACCCAGTGGCTCGACCTGGCCGGCCTGGTATGGACGTCGACCGTGCCGCCGGAATCGGTCACGCGCAGCGAGACGGTGATCGTCGTCCGGTCGGCCAGCGGCACGATCCGGTGGATCTCCAGGTCGCTGACCTCGACGTCGGGCGAGCCGAACACGGCCGTGGCCGCGGCCAGGGCGATCTCGGCGTGCGCCGCGCCCGGCAGCACCGGGGCGCCGTGCACCGTGTGGTCGGCGAGCCACCCCACGGCGGCGGTCCCGACGTCCGCGCTCCACAGGTGCCGGCCGCCTTCGGGCAGCTCCACGCGCTGCCCGAGCAGCGGATGGCCGGCACCAGCCGCCGGCCGCCGCGCGGCGGTCGGGCGAAACCAGTAGCGCTGGCGGTCCCACGCGGCCGTGGGCGGCTCGGGGGCCCGCCTCGTCGGCGCGGGGCCCGCGGTCTCGCGGGACAGGGCGGCCCGCGCGCCGGCGTCCCCGCCGGCCAGGGCGAGCCGGGCCAGGTTGGCTCGGAACGTCAGCCGGTCATCGGTGCCGCGCCGCAGCGTTCCGGCGACCGTGACGCGCGCCGCCCCGAGGGTCTGGCGCACCGCCCGGGCGCCGATCGGGTGCGGGGAGACCTCCAGGAACGTGGCGTGGCCGTCGGCGCCGGCTGCCGCCAGGGCGTGGGCGAAGCGGACCGGCCGCCGGGCGTTGGCCGCCCAGTAGGCGGCGTCGAAGGCGGGCGGCTCCCGCGGGTCGTCCAGGGTGGTGCCGTAGAAGGCCACGGACGGCGGCCGACCGGTGATGTCGGACAGCTCACCGGTCAGCTCGGCGAGCAGGACGTCGACCGCGCTCGAGTGGGCGCCCCCGGGAATGGGCATCGGGAACACGGGGCGGCCCATCGCCTCGAGCCGCGCGCACAGCGCCCGCAGCTGCGTCGGGTCCCCGCCGACCGCGCGCTGCGTGGGGCTGGTGTGGACGGCGACCGCGACGTCCGGGAAGTGGGGGGCGATCGTGTCCCACTCGGCGTCGGACAGCTCGACCATGGCCAGCTCGCCGCCGTCCCCGTGCTCCAGTGACGCGAGCAGCCGGGCCCGGGTGGCCATGACGCGCACGCCGCTGTCGAGGTCGAGCGCGCCCGACACCACCGCCGCGGACACCTCGCCCATCGAGAACCCGAGGACGGCCGCGGGTTCCAGCCCACGCGCGCGCCACAGCCGGGCCAGGGCGACCTGCGTCCCGAACAGCACCAGCTGGGTCGCCTCGAGCCCCTCGAACGGGGTGTCGCCGGTCAGGGCGGCCCGCAGCGAGCGGCCCGTGCGGCGGCGCAGGACGGGCTCGACCCAGTCCACGGCGACGGCGAAGTCCGGCTCGGCCGCCAGCAGCCGCCGGCCCATGCCCGCCCACTGCGAGCCCTGGCCCGAGAAGACCCAGACGGTGCCCGGCGCCCCGCCCCGCGCTGGGCACCGCCCCGGCGCGGCCGGGGCCACGACGGTCGCGGTGTCGACCTCGTCCGCGAGCGCCGTCAGGGCGTCGGCGAGCTCGCCGCGGGTCCGGCCGACGACGGCCGCGCTCACCGGCGCGTCGTAGGAGTGCCGGCGGGCCAGGATCGCGGCGACGTCCGCCGGCCGCGCGATCCGCCCGGCCGGCTCGTCGAGCCAGGCGGCGAGCCGGCCGGCCTGCCGCCGGAGCCTGGCCGGGTTCGCGCCGGACAGCAGCAGGGTTCTCACCGGGTCGGTCGCGGGGTCGTCCGGCGTCGGGGCGTCAGCGGGGGTCCGCCCGTCGGCGGCCCATTCCTGGAGGACGACGTGGGCGTTGGTCCCGCCGAAACCGAAGCCCGAGACGCCGGCCTGGGCCGGCCGCCCGGCGACGCGGGGCCACGGGCGGGGCTCGGTGACGACCCGCAGCCCGGCCTCGTCGAAGCGGATGTGCGGGCTCGGCGCGTCGAAGTGCAGGCTGGCCGGGATCATCCCGTGCGTCAGGCCGAGCGCGACCTTGATGAGGCCGGTGATGCCGGCCGCCGCCTCCAGGTGGCCGATGTTGGTCTTGACCGACCCGATCAGCAGCGGACGGTCGGCCTTGCGCCCGGCGCCGGCGCCGACGACCGCGCCGAGAGCGGCCGCCTCGATCGGGTCGCCCAGCGGCGTTCCCGTCCCGTGCGCCTCGACGTAGTCGACCTCGGCCGGGTCGACGCCGGCCGCCTGGTAGGCCGCGCGCAGGACCGCCTCCTGCGCGCGCGGGTTCGGCGCGGTGATGCCGTTGGAGCGTCCGTCGGAGTTCACCGCCGAGCCGCGGATGACGGCCCAGATCCGGTCGCCGTCGCTCCGCGCGTCGGACAGCCTCTTGAGGACGATCGCGCCGCAGCCCTCGCCGCGCGCTATCCCGTCGGCGGACGCCGCGAACGCCTTGCAGTGCCCGTCCGGGGCCAGCAGCCCGGCCGACGCGAAGGCGGCCGAGACCGCCGGGGCGAGCAGCAGGTTGACCCCGCCGGCGATCGCCACGGCGCTCTCCCCCGCCCGCAGGCTCGCGCAGGCCGTGTGCACCGCGACGAGTGACGACGAACAGGCGGTGTCGAGGGCGATCGACGGGCCGCGCAGGTCCAGCGTATAGGAGATCCGGTTGGCGGCGAGCGACATGGCCGCGCCGGTGGATGTGTGGGCCTCGACGCGGCTCAGGTCCGACGCCGTGAGATGGGCGTACTCGACCAGGCTCAGGCCGACGAACACGCCGGTCGACGTGCCGCGCAACGACTCCGGCGGGACGCCGGCGTTCTCCAGCGCCTCCCACACGACCTCGAGGAGCAGCCGGTGCTGGGGGTCCACCAGCTCGGCCTCGCGCGGCGCGATACCGAAGAATCCCGGGTCGAAGCCGGCGACGTCGTCGAGGAAGCCGCCGAGACGGCTCAGGCCCGCCAGCGCCAGTGCCGACGCGGATCCCGGGGCGACGAAGGGCTCCCACCTGTCGGCCGGCACCTCGCGAATGCCGTCGCCGCCGCGGGTGAGGAAGTCCCAGAACGCCTCCGGGTCGGCCGAGCCGCCGGGCAGCCGGCAGCCCATGCCGACGATGGCCACCGGCTCGGCGCTCGGGACCGCCGCCGCGTGGCGCCCGGAGTCGCCCACGCCGTCGCCGCCCACGCCGTCGCCGCCCACGCCGTAGTGACCGCCGGCGCCGGCGCCGGCGCTGGCGCTGGCGCCGGCACCGAGCGCCGCCAGCCGCGCGGCGATGGCGGCCACGGTCGGGTTCTCCCAGACCAGCGTGGCGGGAAGGGCCATGTCGAGCAGGTCCTCCAGCTCGCCGGCCAACGCGACCGCGTCGCGGGACGCGAGCCCCAGCTCGCCGAGCGGCTGGAACTCGCCGACCGCCTCGGCCTGCACGCCGAGCAGGCGGGCGACCTCGCGGGTCAGCCAGGCCCGCAGCTCCGCCTCGGTCAGTTCGCGTCGTCCCGTCACGACGCGCTCCCCACCCGCGAGAACCCGCCGGCCAGGTAACGCTGCCGGCTGGCGCGCCGCGCGATCTTCCCGCTGGTGGTACGCGGGACGGAGCCAGGCCTGGTGAGCACGACGTCGTGAACCGCCAGGCCGTGGCGATCGGAGACCGCGCCGCGGACCGCCTGCTCGACGGTCGCCGGGTCCCAGCCCCCGTCCAGGGCCCGCCGGGAGATCTCCGCGACCACGACGACCCGTTCGCCGTCGTCGCCGGGCACGGAGAAGGCGGCGGTGCGGTGACGGCCCAACGCCTCGTGCACGTCCTCGACGGCCGCCTCCACGTCCTGCGGGTAGTGGTTGCGGCCGTCGATGACGATCACATCCTTCAACCGGCCGGTGACGAACAGCTCCCCGCCGTCGAGGACGCCCAGGTCGCCGGTGCGCAGCCACGGGCCCACCGGCCGGTCGCCGGCCCGCTCGCCCACGGTGGCGCCGCGGCCCGGCGTGGCCGGGCCGCCCAGGTCGGGGGCGAGCAGCTGCCCGAACGTCGTCCTGGACAGCTCGGGGTTACGCCAGTACCCATGGGCGACGTTGGGCCCGTGGACCCAGATCTCCCCGACCATCCCGTCCGGGAGCACCCGCGACGTCGCGGGGTCCACGATCGCGACCAGCTGCCCGACCGGGCGGCCGCACGAGACCAGGCCGTGGGGCTCTCCCGGCGGCTCGCCCGCGCGGCCGCTCCTGGACGCCGGCATCACCTGGCCGGCTCCGAGCCACTCCTGGTCGACCTGGAGGACCCGGGCCGCGGCGGGCTCGGCGGACCCGCACACGTACACCGTCGCCTCCGCGAGGCCGTACGAGGGCCGGATGACCTCCGGGCGAAGCCCCTGGGGACCGAACCTGCGGGCGAAGCGGTCGAGGGTGCGGGGCTGGACCGGCTCCGCACCGTTGACCATCGTCGCGACATCACCCAGCCAGAGGCCGGCGGCGTCCTCGGCCGAGATCCGGCTGGCGCAGAAGTCGAAGGCGAAGTTCGGGGCGAACGTGGCCGCGCCCGGGCTGGACGACAGGAGCCGCAGCCATCGGACGGGTTTGGTGAGAAAGGCGCCCGGGTCCATGAACACGGCGGGGTAGCCGCCGGCGACACAGCCCCCGACGACGAGGACCAGCCCCATGTCGTGGAACAGCGGCAGCCAGCTGACCAGGGTCAGCCCGGCGCGGCCGTCGAAGTAGGCGGCGGCGGCCTGGGCCGCGTTGGCGGCGATGTTGCCGTGGGAGATCAGCACGCCGGCCGGCGACCGTGTGGAGCCGGAGGTGTACTGCAGGTAGGCAAGGTCCTCCGCGCGAAGCGCGACCGGCGGCGCCTGGCCGACCGTCCGGGCGGGGCCGCGGGTACCGGCGTCCGCCGTCCCGTCCAGACCGGGCTCGTCGATGACGACGACGCCGGCCGTCCGGCGCCGCGCCTCCAGGAACGCGCGCACCGACGGCAGCGCCGCCGAGGTGGTCGCGACACCCGCCGGCTCGCAGTCGGCGAAGACGGCGTCCAGCCGCCCGGAGTGCCCGGGCAGGTCGGGGGGGAACAGCGGGACGGCGATGATGCCGGCCCGCAGCGCGCCGAGGAACGCCACCACATAGTCGAGGCCCTGCGGGGCGACGATCGCCAGCCGGGATCCCCGCCGCTGGCGGGCGGCGATCCGGGCCGAGAACGCGCAGACTCGGCCGAATAACTGTTCGTAGGTCAACGATGTGGCGGTTCCGGACCGGTCGACGGCGTAGTCGACGAAGGTGAGCGCAATACGGGCCGGTTCTTCTCGAGCACGTACGGCCAGCTGTTCGGGCAGCGGGACGAGCACAGCGTCGTCCACGGTCACCCGACCGCCGTTCGGAGCCATGTGAACCCTAGACATTCCCGTCCTCCAAAGCCTGTCCAACTCGCCGGCCAGCCGTGAGACGGGGCCGGTTCGCGCTTCTCCGCATTCATGGACGTGTCGGTGCGGCGACCCGTAGCCCACGTCTCGCGTTCTTCAGAAAGGAGAGAAAGCTACCGCCTGGCGGCGACGGAAGGCGTCGATGTGGTCATCGGCAGGATTCTCGCGAGTGAGGTCGCGGTCCTCTGGTGGCGTTCCAGGGGCCGATGTGGAAGCCGCACGGAATGTGCGTCGCCGACGACGGCGTCGGGGCGGAGTTCATCCGTCCCACATTCCAGGAGTGATCACCGGGTCGTCGAGGATTCCGGCCCCGATCTGACCGGTCAGCCGGCGGATGGGCGTGGCGAGCGCGTCGGTCACACGCCGCCGCTGGTTGCCCGTGCACCATCCGGGCCGGGCGTCCGCCTGGCTGCCGGTAATCCGGGCGCGCGCGGCCGTCGGCGACATTGCCGAGGCGCGTGGTTCGCGTCCCAACGTGGTACGCGAAAGCCGGTTCCGGCCCTTGACCGGGATGCCTGCGGGCAGCGGCACGCCGTCGAGCGCGGATCGAACGCCTCGAGGCGGCACCGCGCGGTAAGCATCCGCCGCGACAAGTCGGCCGTCAACGACAAGGGAACGGCCATCATCGCGGCGATCGACGACGAGCATCGCCGAAGGACTTCAGTCGAGCGCAGAGACTGGAATGCGGAAATCGGGTCGGGCCGGCCAGATGGTCAGGATGGCACGGTCGGGCCGCCTCGCGACCGAGGTCCGATTCCGGCCATTACCCTCCTTCCTGCGCTTCTGCGCCGCCAGCCGAGGTCGGGAGCACGTTTGCTGTCGCCGCCGCGGCGGCGACAGCAAACAGTTGTCTCCTGAAACCAGTCGGCCGCCTCACCGGCCCCTGGGCACGGTGTCCGGTACGACTGGATTGCGCCGACTACTACCGGGTAACCTCTCCTGCCACCGGACCATAGATGGATAAAACAGGACTTAGAAGAGGTACGAGATCCCACCTTGCCGGGACACCCGAACACGGACGGTAGCAGGATAGGTACTCGATGCAGATCTCGCAGCGCTCCGACGCCCACCGCAACCGTGACGCCATCCTCCGCGTGGCCGTGGAAGCCTTCAGGGGCGAGGTCCCCCGCGTCGTGCAGCTCCAGGAGATCGCGAGTCGGGCTGGCCTGGGGCGTTCGACGGTCTACCGCCACTTCGCCGACCGGTACGCGCTCGGTCAGGCCGTCATCGCCGAGCATCTCGACAGGCTGAGGCAGGCGGTGGCGGACACGGAGCCTTGTCACTTCCGCGAGCTGCTGAGCGCCGTGCTGTCCGAGCAGGCCTCCATGYGGCCGCTGGTCGCGCTTATCCGGGAGCTGTCGACCCGCGACCAGAAGCAATACGTGACACAGCTGATCGAGGCACTGACGCCCGCCTTCCGGGCCTCACAGGCCAGAGGCGAGATCCGCGCGGACGCGCATCCGATGGACCTCGTACTCCTCATGGAGCTCCTGGAGACCGCGGTCGGGACGGAGTTCCTGGAAGGCGATCGTGATGGCGCCGCTCGACGGCTCACGGCGTTTCTTCTGGACGGCCTGTTCACGGACCCGGGCCCGCGCGGCGAGGACCCGGAGCGCGAGCCGTGCGGAGTACGTCTGGACGGGCAGGGGACGGTGAACTGAGCGGTCGGCACCCCGGCTTCGGACCGCCGGGCACGAGGCCGAATCGGTCGGTCACCAGCATCCGGGCAGTCTCTGACCGCTCAGGTCACCACCGATCGTGGGGCAGAGGCCGGGCCGAGGCCGGGAGGCCGGGGAGGCCGTGCCGGCATGGGTAGCCCGGGGGCGGACCGCGCCGCGTCGTCAGCTCACGCCGTCTGTTCCGCGATCCGGGCTCGCAGGTAGGCCTCCAGGTCACCGGCCCGCAGTACCAGCTCGTCGTGGATCTCAGGCACGGTCAGGACGAGGAAGCGGCCATCGCTCACGGCCTCGGCCGCCAGCTCACCGACCGTCTCCGCCGGCACGACGGGATGCGCGGGTGCTCGCGGCGACGAGGTCATCTGGCCGTACACCGTGATCTGCTCCACGATGTTGGTCATCACACCGGACGGGCAGACACAGGTCACGCCGATCCCGTGCGGGCCGAGGTAGATGGCGAGGGCCTCGGACAGCCCGACGACCGCGTGCTTGCTCGCGACGTAGGGCAGCCGGTCGAACCCGTACGCGAGCAGCCCGGAGGCGGACGCGGTGTTGACCACGTGCCCCGAGCGCTGCGCGAGCAGCAGCGGGAGGAAGACGCGGTTGCTGCGCGCGATGCTCATCAGGTTGATGTCGAGCACGCGTTGCCAGGCCTCGTCGGGCAGCGACTCGGGCGCTCCCAGGGCGAGCACACCGACGTTGTTCATCACGAGGTCGACCCGGCCGAACCGCTCGAGGCAGGCGTCGCGCAGCGCCGCCAGGTCGGCCTCACGCGTGACGTCCGCGCGCAGGGCGTGTGCCGCACCGCCAGCGGCGGTGATCTCAGCCGCGACGGCGCCCGCCCGGTCGAGATCGAGGTCGCTGACCACGACCCGGGCGCCGCGCCGGGCGAACGCGAGCGCGGCGGCCCGGCCGATGCCGCTGCCCGCGCCGGTGACGACGGCGCCCGCGCCGGTCATTTTCAGGGGAACCGTCATGCGATCGCCACCGCCTTCGTGCGGACGAACTCGAGCAGGCCCTCCTGGCCGCCCTCGCGCCCGAAGCCCGAGAGCCCCACCCCGCCGAAGGGCAGCTCGCAGCCGACCACCGGCGGAGCGCCGTTGACGTAGACCCCGCCGGCCCGCAGCCGCGCGGCCAGCCTGTTCACCCGGCCGATGTCGCGCGTGTAGACGTAGGAGGCCAGGCCGTAGTATGTGCTGTTCGCGATGGCGACCGCCTCGTCCTCGGTGGAGAAGCGCATGAGCGACAGTACCGGGCCGAAGACCTCGACCTGGCCGAGCTCACTGGCGGGGTCCACGTCGCCGAAGACCGTCGGCTCGACGTAGAAGCCGCCGCCCGTGAGGTCGCCGTCCGGCGCGCCGCCGCCGGCGAGCAGCTTGCCCGCACCGCCCGACCGGGCACGGTCGATCGTCCCGAGGATGCGGTCGCGGGCGGCCGCGGTGACCACCGGGCCGACGTTCGTCGACGGGTCGAACGGGTCGCCGAACCGCAGGCCGCTCGCCCGGGCGACGACCTTCTCCGCGACCTGGTCGTAGACCGACTCGTGGATGAGCATCCGTGACGGAATCGCGCAGCCCTGGCCGGCCAGGGTCTCGAAGACCGACGAGGTGTTGACGCGGGCGAGCAGGTCGAGGTCGCCGTCCGGGAAGACGAGGTTGGCGGACTTGCCGCCGAGCTCGAGCACGGCGGGCTTGAGTGACTCGGCGCAGGCCGCGAGGATCTTGCGGGCGGTCGTCGGGCCGCCGGTGAAGCTGACCTTCTCCACGAGCGGATGGCGCACGAGCGCCTCCCCCGCGTCCGGGCCGCCGAGCACGAGGTTGACGACGCCGTCCGGGATTCCCGCCTCCCGGACCAGCCGCATCAGGTGCTCGCTGGTGTACGGCGTCAGTTCGGAGGGCTTGATCACCACCGTGTTGCCGGCGGCGAGGGCCGGCATGACCTTCATCCCCACGGAGATCAGCGGGCCGTTCCAGGTCAGGATGATCCCGACCACCCCGTAGGGYTCCGGCATCGTGTAGGCGAGCTCACGCCCCTGCGCCGGCACCGAGGTCACCCGGCCCTCGATCTTGTCAGCCCAGCCGGCGTAGTACTCGCCCCAGGCGGCCAGCGACCCCGCCAGGTGCATGGCCAGGCCGTACGGCATCCCGTTGTCCAGTACCGAGAGCCGGCCCAGCTCGGCGGCCTGTGCCCTGATCAGCTCGGTGAGCCGGACGAGCACCCGCCTGCGCTCGGCCGGCTTCCAGGCCCGCCAGGAGGCGAACGCCGCGTGCGCGGCCTGTACGGCCTCGTCGACGTCGGCCGGGCCGGCGAGCGGGACGGGTCCCTGGATCTCGCCGGTCGCGGGGAAGACGTGCTCGAACGAGCCGCCCGCGCCCGCGGCCCGCGCCTCGCCACCCACATGCAGGTGGACGACCGGAACAGTGCGATCGATCTTCATACGGCCCTCTCGCCATCAAAGCAGTCGACTTAGAAAGAAGTTAGTTGACTTCAATGCCAGGCGCATGACTTAGTGGCGGCATGACGTCAACGGAGCTGTTCGATCTCACGGGCAAGGTCGCCGTCCTCACCGGCGGCGCGGGAGGCATCGGCGTGGTCTACGCCGGCGCGCTGTGCCAGGCAGGCGCCGCCGTCGTCGTCGCCGACCTCGACGGCGACGCGGCGCAGCGCACGGCGAAAGCGCTGACCGACAAGGGGTTCGCCGCCGCGGCGGCCCAGGTCGACGTCTCGTCCGCCGACTCCGTCACCGCGATGGCCGCCACCGCGGTGGACACCTTCGGCGGGATCGACATCCTGGTCAACAACGCCGCGATCATGACGAACCTGCCGCCGCACGGCCTGTCGGCCCTGCCCGTCGCCGACTACGACCGCGTCATGAACGTCAACCTGCGCGGCGCCCTGCTCTGCACCCAGGCCGTGGTCGAGTCGATGACCGCCCGCGGCGGCGGCCGGATCGTCAACGGCCTGTCCGCGGGAGCGTTCCAGGCCGGCGGTATCTACGGCGTCAGCAAGTTCGCGCTGCACGGCCTGACGATCAATCTCGCCGCCGAGCTGGGCCCGCGCGGGATCAACGTCAACGCGATCGCCCCCGGTCTGGTCGCCAACGACAGCGGCTATGTCTCCCTGCCCAAGGACTCGCCCTTCCGCGCCGCGATCGAGGCCCGCATCCCGGCGAAGAAGTCCGGGCCGCCTGAGGACCTCGTCGGCACGCTGCTCCTCCTGTGCTCCAGGGCGGGCGACTGGATCACCGGCCAGACGATCCTCATCGACGGCGGATGGATCACACGCCTCTGAACAGCGGCCGGCGCCCGTGGGTGGACGCCGTGGCGGCGGTCCCCGCGTCGCCGTGAGGGCCGCCGGGGCCGCCGCCCGCCGATGCCCGCCCACGCCCGTGCCCTTGCCCGAAGCCGACCCGTCGAGTTCTCCGTCGGACTACTTCCGCGGACGGTGCCCGGCGGGCGGCCGTTACTTCTCGGCCGCCCGGGCCGCGCCGGCGAGGGCTTCGCCCTTGGCGAAGCCGTAGTAGGCGCAGAGCTGGAGCACGATCTCGTCCATCTCCGCCCTGGTGAGGTCACCGGAACGCAGGGCGGAGCCGACGTGCGTGGCCAGCGGCGTCGGCGAGTCGTCGATGGCGACACAGGCGACGGTGATGACGCGCCGCTCGCGGCGGGTGAGTCCCGGTCGCTGCCAGACATGGCCGAAGACGAAGTTGAGAATGCCCGCGTGGCGGTACGGCGTCTCCGGCGACGGTGCCGGCAGGAGGTTCACGTCGACGAACTCCTGGACGCCGCGTTCGAGCCGCCGCTCCCAGTCGTTCGGCCCCAGGGCGTCGTTGTCGAGGACCGGCCACGGGGCCGGCTCGCGTCCCTGCTCCCGCTGGATGCGGTGCCACTGGCGGGTGACGACCATCTCCAGGTGCGACGCCTTCGGCCAGCCGCAGTAGACGGCGAAATGAAGCACGAACTCCAACATCGCGTCCAGCTCGATGTCGCCACTGTTGAGCGCGGCGTACACGTGGTCCTCGATCGGCCCGGGCGCGTCGGCGGCGGCCACGCAGGTCAGCGTCACCCAGCGCCGGTCGCGCCGGCTCAGCCCCGGCCGGCTCCACACCTCGCCGAACACGAAGTCCCGGCTGGCTACCTCCAGCGGAGTCACCGCCGCGGGCGGCTCCACGGTCATGACCTCGCGGTAGGTCTGCTCGGCGTCGGCATTGCCCATCGATGTGCCTCCCAGCTCCAGGCGGATGCATGGAAGCTAAGGCAGTTGCCTGACGATGTCCAGTATGTTTCGATGGCTGCATGCCGGTACCCCCGTCGCCCAAGGAACGGATCATCCTGGCCGCCGAGGCCCTGTTCGCCGAGCACGGACTCGACGGGGCGTCGCTGCGGCAGATCTCCGCGGCGGCCGGCAGCGCCAACAACACCGCGGTCCAGTACCACTTCGGCACCAAGGAACAGCTGATCAAGGCGATCTTCGAGTACCGCCTGCCCTACCTGCACGAACGGCGCGACCTCCTGGCCGCCCAGCACCGCCCGGACGATCTGCGCTCGTGGGTGGAGTGCTACGTGCTGCCGATCCTGGAACAGGGTGAGCAGGAGGGCAGCCACTACCTCGGCTTCGTCGCCAACCTGCACAGCCACGGCAGCCGCGAGGTGTTCGCCCAGTTCGCGCCCAGCTACCTGGCATCGAGCAAGGCGTTCCAGGAACGTTTCCGGTCGTTCCTCGAGCATGTCCCCGAACCGCTGCGCACACACCGGATCAGCCAGGCGATCGCGTTCGCCGTGCACGCGGCCGCCGACCGCGAGCGGGCACGGGCACAGGGGCAGGAGGTGCTGCCCTTCGCCGCGCACGTCGCCGATCTGCTCGACGGGTTGACCGGGTTCCTGACAGCCCCGGTATCGCCGGCCGCGCTCGCGGCCAGCAAGGACGTCGGCGTCGGCGCGATGGGGTGGCTCCTCGTCCCCTGACGCCGCCCCAGGCCGGCAACCGGCACCCTCGCGGCTGTGCCGCGGATCGCCGAACGGAGAGAACAAACCCGCGTGAGCGTCGAACGGACAACCTCGGTCGCGGTCATCGTCGCGAAGGAAGCCGCATGAGCCATACCGCCCCGCCCGCGCCGACGACCAGGGTCGGGTTCATCGGGCTGGGCAGCCAGGGCGCCCCGATGGCCCGCCGCGTCGCCGAGGCGGGCTACCCGCTCACGGTCTGGGCACGGCGCACCGCCTCAGTCGGACCGTTCACCGGCACCGGCACCGGCACCGGCATCGCCGTGACCGCCACGCCCGCCGACCTCGGCGCCGCGAGCGACGTCGTCGGGATCTGCGTCGTGGCCGACGACGACGTCCGTGACGTCCTGCTCCGCGACGACGGCGTCCTCGCCGGCATGGCACCCGGCGGCGTCATCGCCATCCACTCCACGATCCATCCGGACACCTGCCGGGACGTCGCCGAGGCCGCCGCCCGGCGGGGGGTGGCCATCCTCGACGCGCCGGTCAGCGGCGGGGGCGGGGCGGCCGAACGCGGCCAGCTCCTCGTCATGGTCGGCGGCGACGAGCGCGATCTCGCCCGGTGCCGGCCGGTCCTCGCGACCTTCGGCGACCCGATCCTGCACCTCGGCCCGCTTGGCAGCGGCCAGGTCGCGAAGGCCCTGAACAACTTCCTGTTCACCACCCATGTCGGCGTCGCGCTCGACATGTTCGCCTTCATCGACCGCCTCGGCATCGACCGGGCAGCCGCCGCCCGGGTCCTCGCCCACGGCAGCGGCGGCAGCTTCGCCGCCGCCACCCTCGCCCGCTCCGGTTTCGACACCACCGGACTGCGCGACGCCGAACCACTGCTGCGCAAGGACGTCGGCATCATGCTCGACGTCGCCCGCACCGCTGGCGCCGCCGAACCCACCACCCTCGTCGAGCTGGCCCACCACACCCTCGCCGACCTGCGCGACGGCGACGGCGGCAGCGCCCTGCGCGCGAGCACGCTCTAGGAGACCGCTGAATAACGTCGGCGCGCCTCCCCAATGCTGATCATGATGTTTGGGATCATTGGGTGGTGTTGGGGAGGAGCCGGTCGGACC
>NZ_MOMC01000079.1 GCF_001983105.1 Pseudofrankia asymbiotica
CCTGCTCAAACGCGGCGAGCTCGCCAACCGCCTGTTCACCGACGTCGACCACCTCGCCGGCCACATCCGAACCGGCCTGGGCCGCATCCAGCACCACCCACACCTGCTCGACGGCTGCCTGGCCGCCACCGGCCTGACCCTGGAACCAGCATGATCAGCGGAATCGACACCACGGATTAAAGCTCGTTAGTCCTTCTGGAGCTCGCACGGATCCGCGTGTCTCCGTTGATCTGTCCTCTTCTACGCCAGGGCAGGAAAGATCAACTGGAATGGACAGCACTGCCGGCGTCTGGATGGGATGTCAGCGCCCGAGTCGGTCCGGGGCGGTACCTGAGGTCTGGGCAACGCTCGTCGCGGAGACGCCTCACCGGCTCCGCCCGGTGCGGGTCTCCTCGAGCCTCAGCGTGACTGACCGCGGCATCGTGGCCGCCATCGCGGGCGACGTCGGCGGGACCGCTGTGGACTATACGTGGACTCGATCTTGGAACGTGGCGCGGCGCGGTGAGTGTCCGCTAACCACCGCTCAGCGAATGTGCACGCCAGAGATGGCCCGGGCAATCACCAGGCGCTGGATTTCACTCGTGCCTTCGAAGATTGTGTAGGTGTTCGCTGATCTTGATCAAGATGTGTCGTGACCTGCGGCGTCGCGCCGATGGGGGAGTCGGTCTCCGCGCTGGTCCGCACATGGACCGTGYGACGTCCCGTGACGGCTCGGTCGCGGCGGCGCCGCATGACTCGGGAAGCGGTCGCCCCCAGGTCGAGCCCGACGGCCGCCGCCGGGGGCGGGGGACGGATCATGGTGCTTGGCTCCAGGACCCTGGTCGGGGAGGATGGCGTACGTGACGGCACCGAACCCACTGGTGAGCCCGCGGGGCACGTTCGCGCGGATCGCCACTAGCCTGCGTAAGCAGATCGAGACCGGGCAGATCACAACGGTCCTGCCGTCTGAAGCCGAGTTGGTACGGGAGTTCGGAGTGTCGAGGACCACGATCCGGAGGGCCCTGAAGGCTCTCGCGGACGAGGGGGCCGCCACGTCCGTCCCCGGCGTTGGCTGGAGGGTCGGCCGGTCCGACTCGAAGCCGCTAGCCGAACGAGTGCTGACCGAGTTCGACGGCAAGGCGGTCGGCGATGACTTTCCATCTGAGCGACACCTGTGCGAGAAATACCAGGCTTCCCGCCCGCTCATTCGCAGCGTCCTGGCCAATCTTCAGGGGAGCGGATTGCTCACCACTCACCCGGGAAAGGGTCGGCAAGTGGCCGCACTGCCGACGCGTGATGAGAGGCCATCGACATGACGGTCTCCGATCTGGTGAAACAGGCATACGACCTGTCTGAATCGATGCTTGCAGACCCGTTGCCGAGGCGCTGGAACCACTCTCTAGGCGTTGCCCGTCGAGCTAGACAACTGCGCCCGGTCCTCGGCGCCGATTCGGACCTCATGGAAGCCGCCGCCATTCTTCACGACGTCGGGTACTCGCCATCCATCGCAATTGAGGGATTTCACCCACTCGACGSAGCGCGCTTCTTGCGGGTTCAGGACGAAATCCCCGACCGGGTCATCCGGCTTGTGGCCCATCATTCATGCGCCCTCCTGGAGGCGGAGGAACGCGGTTTGAGGGGTGCCCTTGAAAGTGAATTTCCAATGGAAGGTCCGGCACTTGTAGATGCCCTGATCTTCTGCGACATGCTGACAACGCCCGACGGTGAGGAAACGACCGTAGACCAGCGGCTGGACGAGATACGTGGGCGATAYGGACCTGACTCCATCGTTACCCGCTTCATTCTACGTGCGACGCCCGAGATTCGCGCCGCCATTTCCCGAGTCGAGTATCGACTAGCAGCGGTAGGCCAGGGCTAGCCGATGTAAGGCTCTGTACGTGTCGCGTCTAGGCCATGCTMGATACGCAGCCTCATGGAAGGGTGAATGTCTAGMCCGTTGAGGTCGGACGGTTTGACCCACCGCACCTCCTTTGATTCGCTACTCGTCTTCAGGCTCCCCCCGATCGGATGGGCCCTGAAGCATATCGAGAACTGCTGACGGACCTCGCCGTCGTCGTACTGAATGACATGTCGCGGGTTGGTATAGAGGCCGCTGATACCGTCGACCGCCACCTCGATGCCTGTCTCTTCCCGGACTTCGCGAGTCACTGTCGTGGCGATGCTCTCGCCGATTTCATGCCCTCCACCAGGGAGCGCCCAGAGGTCATTATCTGTCTTGTGGATCAGAAGCAGCCGCCCATCTCCGCCGCGAACTACGGCCGTCACAGACGGAACTACCGAATTTGCCTCAGGCGCGTTCGGCGCGTTGAAAAAGTCGATGCGACTCATATGTCACTTTCCAAGAGGTCTGTAGGTGATGAAATTTGGCGCCCTTGCTCCCAGACGCGCTCGATACTTTCCGCATAAGTATCGAACAGTTCACCCCCGGGGATGCGCTGGAGATGGGTCACCGGTGCTAGGTAGGCACCGACTCCAAAGACGTGGCTATTAGCAAGCAGCTCATCATCTACACGATAGATCGAGTTGTATAGCGTCGTCGAGTGAAGTCGGAACTCGACGCCAGGGAGTCCGAATAGCTTACCGTAGTTCATTAGGGCGTTACGAATCTTCGCGCCCATCGCAGGTCCTATCCCCTCGTCGGACCCCCGAACTGTGACCGCCATGCTATTCGGCTCACCGAGCATAAAACGGATGGGAACGCCGTCAGCGGACTTCTCCTTCACCACCCTGAGAAACGCTGCGTCTTCGCTCAGCCAGAATCCAGAGTAGGCGAGGACGTCGAACCGCCTTCGGGCCCGTGAGTACAGCCTGGGCCACAAGCTGTTGGGGACCACAGAACGATGCGGGTAGAGCTTCACCAGCTCGGCATGGCTGGTCTCGGTCACCTCGGTTGAGGTTCGCTCATCAGGCCAGAGGTATGAGACCTCGCACTGGAGTAGTGAGGCGACCTGATATTGAAACCGCCGGTACGGCTTTCGGTCCGGCTCCGTGATCCAGCGTTCAACAGTCTTCGCGGCGACCCCAAGACTTGTGGCCATGCCTTCCAAAGACAATCCGCGCTCCAAAATCATGCCCCGGAGACGTTCGTTGGGCATGGTMCCTCCCTGCCGCCCCCGAGGGACGTCCTGCCGTGCTTGGTACGACTTGGGACGACTCGGGACCCTAGCTAGTCGGCCGAGAGTCGTCCAGCGCCGGTGTAGATCGTCCGACGGATCAGCCGCAAGCTAGGAGCAACACCAAGCCGGCCGGGAGAACCCTCCCACCACGGGGCTTGACGCTGATGCGATACAGGTCTTACATGTATCGCGTCAGCAACGGCCGAAGTCGGACCCCGGCGCCCAGCCGCCAAGCAAGTGCGCCGGAGTCCTTGATCCGACCCCTGGAGGTCAGACCCGTATGAAGCATGCCCTGAACACGGTCCTGTCGGCTGACAACCTCGCGGATGCCACGGCGGAGGCCGTGGAGAAGTTGGCGCGGCGGGACGCCCAGTCGGGTGGTGGCAAGTGACGGCCTCGGTTGTGGTGGCCGGCCCGGGTTTCCGGGCCGGCCGGCCGGCGGACGCCGCCCGGGTCGCTGCGGACCTGTTGGACCTGCTGGGGGTTGCGGGTTCGCACGTGTATGTGTCGGTCCCTCCGCAGTCGGACCCACCCACCGCCGAATTGCACGTGCACCACGGGAACGAGTGGCGCCGGTTGACGGAGCTGCTGACCTGCGCGGCGGTCCTTGACCAGCCGTTGACGGCGAGGCATTACCGCGATGGCACGGCGACCGACATCAAGGCCGTGTGGACCCAAGACGGCGTGTCTGTCCAGCTCTGGGCGCTGTTCAGGAACCCGGAGGTTCTGGCGGCGACGGCGTGGGCGGGTCTGGGGCCGGGCGAGGTGTCTGATGCTGCCTGACCCGGAGCTTGAGCCGTCGGCGGCGGAGCTGGCTGCGATCGAGGCGGAGTGGCCGCTGATCGGCGCCGAGCTGGCCGTGACCGACGCCGAGGCGGCGATCGCCGCGGGGTGTGGTGGTGTGCTGGGTCGGTCCCGGCTCGCCGCGGCGGAGCGGCGGTTGGAGGCGGTGGCGGCGGGGTTCGTCTTCGACCCGGTCAGCGTCACCTACCGCCCGGCGGCCCAGGACGCTGCTGATCTGCCGATCGGCGGGGTTGGCCGTGGCAAGACGTCCGGCGCTGTCGCAATCGCCGCCTGGCGGCGACTCGTGCCCGCTGCCACCGCAATGGCCGGGCCGGCCAGGGCCAATTGCCCGGCGGTCGTCGTGTTCGTGGACGAGTGCCATGAGGTCTTGGCCGGTAGGGGTGCGGCATGAGGGCCGCGCCGTCCCGCCCCTGGTCTGAGCGGCCGTTGGAGCCTGCGGTGGTCACCGAGGCCGGCCGCGCCGACGACGCGATCCGGGCGATCAACCACCTGACGATCCGCGGTGACGGCGGGATCGACTTTCCCTCCGAGCTGGACCAGGTCATCCGGTCGTTGGCGGCGATGGTCGAAAAGCTGCCGCAGGCCCTGGACCAGTTGGCCGACATCGGCGACGGATTTACCGACCATGCCGGTCTGTACGACGACCGTGGCTTCAACCCGCACGGCACGATCCGTGCGGCCACCACGGAGCTCGCCACGGCGATCAGCGCTGTCGGGGTACTCGCAGCGCCGCTACGGCGGGCGGCCAACGAGCTGTCGCATCTCGGGCTCCGCGATGGCTGACCTTCAGGTGCCGATGTGGCTGCCGGTCGCTCTGGGCGTGGGTGCGGTGGTGGCGTGGCGGCTGGGCCGGCTGCTGGTCGCCGTGGCTCTGGTTGCCGCGCTTGCTCTCAGCCTTGGCGTCCTGCCCCGGCTGATCGGCACCGGGCCGCCGGTTGGYGGGCCGCTGGCGGTGGGTGCGCCGGTCCCGGCGGTCTACCGGCCGTGGATCGAGCGGGCCGGTTCGCAATGCCCACAGGTCAGCCCGGCATTGCTGGCCGCCCAGCTCTCGCAGGAGTCCGGGTTCAACCCCCGGGCCCGCTCCGCCGTCGGGGCGCAGGGCATCGCGCAGTTCATGCCCGGTACCTGGCCGTCGTGGGCGGTCGACGCCGACCGGGACGGGACTGCTTCGCCGTGGGATCCGCCGGATGCGATCACCGCTCAGGGCCGGTTCATGTGCCACCTCGCGACCGAGGCCGCCAAGGGCCTCGCGACGGGCCGGCTTTCCGGTGACGTCGTCGAACTGGCGCTCGCGGGCTACAACGCCGGCTTCGGCGCGGTCCGGGCCGCTGGTGGCGTCCCCTCGATCCCTCAGACCCGCGGCTACGTCCGCTCGATCCTGGCCGCCACCCACCTCTACTCGACGTCTTCGTCCTCTTCTGGAGTGCCGGCATGATCTTCGCGTTTGAGCCGCTGACAGCGGCCAGCGTCGGCCTTCCCGCTACGCGGGCGGTCGCCGCCGCGATACCTCTGTTCCTCGTGGCCCTGCTGATGTGGCGGCGGATGCTGCCCCGTCTCGCGGCGTGCCTGGCGCTGACCGCCGGGGCGACCCTGTCGTCCGGCTGGCTGCACACCGGCATCACGACCGCCGTCGGCTGGGCGACCGACCTGTTCAACGTCGTCACCCGTTCCACGGTCGGCGGTGTCGTCCCGGGCGCCGTCGCCCTCCTGCTCACCCTCTATCTCGTTCTCGCGCTGGCCCCGTCGTCGCGGACCCTGGATCAGCTTCGCGGCGAGTCGGCCCGCGGCGACTATGACCGCCGCGACCGGCGTCGCGGCACGACCGGCCGCGACCGCTACGACCGTTACGGCAGCGGCCGGCAGCGCAGCCGGTTCGCCAGCCGGTCTGGGCTGGCGTTCGGGTCGGGGCGGATGCCGAGCCTGCCGCCGAAGACGGCGGCGGTCACGGTCGCGCTGATCCTGCCGTTGGTCGTCGACACGATCCCCGGTGACCTCGGTGCGATCGTCCGCTCGCCGCTGAACATCCTCGGTGGGCTGGTGTCCTGGCCGCTGGCCGCCCTGTGGGGTGCCGCATGAGCCGGCAGACGTCCGGGGCGACGTGGTTCGAACGGGCCGCGACCACCGTCCTGCCCGTCGCCCTGGGTGCCGGGGTGTTCATCGTCGCGTTCATCCACGTGCATGACGTCGCGTGCTGGTCTGGGCAGCCGAGTTGGGCGTCCTGGCTGATCGCGATGACCGGTGAGGCGATGGCTGTGGCCGGGCTGGCCGCGATCACGTCGCGGCGGCGGGCGGACGCGCCGATCAAGTGGGCGGTGTTCGTCGTCGTCGCCGCGGTGCTGTTCTCCGGCGCCTGCAACCTCGTCGCCGTCCTGCACCGCACCGGCCCTGGCGACCCGCCCGGCACGGTTCTGCACGGCGAGCCCGGGGTGTGGGTCGGGCTGATGGCCGTCTGGCCCGTTCTGGCGTTCGGCCTGGTCGCTGGCCTCAAGGCCACCAAGCCACCTCACACCGACGACGAAACCCCGGCGGCCGATGTGCCACGGCAGACGTCGCCGGTCCGCGCGGCCGGGTACGGCCGTCTCTACCGCGACGGCGGCACCGCGCCCGACGGCGGGCACATGCCCACGGCCACCGCCGATCTGGCGGCCATCCGGGTGGGGGAGAACGGGACATCTGACCACGTCGGAGTGGTTGTCCCGGTCGCTGCGGCCTGGGCCCGAACGGGCCTGTCCGACGTCGATGACGACCTCGCCGGGCACAACGGCGAGCACAGCAACGGGCACACCGGTCAGTCGTCCCTACCCCCGCTGGGCACCCGTCCGGCGCCGGCCGCCGCGCCGGTTCCGGCGCCCCGCGAGCCCACCCCGGCGCCGGCCCGGCCCGTCGGAGACGTCACCCGGGAGGCGAGCGGGGGCGAACTGTGGGACGTCTACACCGACGCTGACGGTCGCCACCACCGCGTGCACGCCGGCCGCGACGACGACGCCACCCCGCCGCTCACCCTGGCGCCGGCCACCCCGCCGCAGCCGGAGCGGGCCGAGACGGCCGGGCCGCGGCTGCCAGCGGTGCAGTTCCGTGCCCCGGAGCCTCCTGCCCCGGCCGCCGTGGCGGCTACGGGTTCGGGCGCGGAGACGGACGTGTCGGATCTGCTCGACGACGGGCGGAAGGTCCGTGACGGGCTCGCCGCGGCGGGCCGGGCGCTGAACCGCTCGACGCTGCACGCCGGCCTCAAGGAGCGCGGCCACCGTGCCGGGACCCGCAGGCTTGACGCGCTGCTGCGGGAGCTGCGGGCCGAGCCGGTCGGGGCGGGCCGGTGAGCCCGGCCCGGGGCCGCCCGGCGGGCCGGACGGCGATCGAGGACCGGTGGGCGCGGCGGCGGGCGACCTACGTCACCCGCCGGGGGCGGGCCACGACCCCGGCCGGGCGGCTGATGGCGGCGGCGGACTACCTGCGCGGCGCACTCGGTGACGTCCCGCCCGGCCAGGCCCACAAGGTGGGCGGCGACGCCGCGGCCCATCTGGCCTACCTCGCGGAGATGCTGCGCCGCGAACAGATCGGCCGGGAGTAACCGTGCGTGCAACTCCGGAAACTCCGGAAACTCCGGTGGTCGCGGCGGCGGGCCGCCGGGGGAGGGGTCACTACGCGCGCGCGTACGCGCGCGAGGCCGCTGGCCGGAGTTTCCGGAGTTCCGCTCTCGCGGTGCCGGTGGCGGTGGGTGACCGGGGCTGGCCGCCGCTGGTCGCCCCGCCGGCCCCGCCGGTCGCCCTGTGGCGCTACGCCGCCGACGCCCCGTGGTGCGCCCCGTATGCCCTGCGGCTACGCCGCGCCGGCATGGCCTACGCCGCCCTGATCGCCCTGCCGGTCGCCGCCGGTGCCTACAGCGCCGCCTGGCTCGCCCAGACGGCCGGCGGAATCGGGGGTGACTGGCTTCCCGAGACCGGCGATGGCCGGTGGCGGCGCTGGCTGGCCGCCCACCCACCCGCACTCGCCGACCTGATCGACAAGGCCGCGACGCTGCCCGCCGGCCGCCGGCCGGTAGCCGGCCTCGCGATCGCGGTCTCAGCGGTGGCCTACGCCGCCGTGTGGCTGATGGYCCGGCCCGGCCGGGTCGCGTACGCCGCCCTGTTCGTCGCCGTCCAACTGATCTAGGAGACCGACCATGGAACTGCTGATCTTGCTGTACTTCGCGTACGCGGTCTACCGCGCCGGCCTCGACGCGGCCGTCCGCAGCTACGCCCTCGCGCGGGGCCGTGACGTCACGATCGGCGAGGGCGACCGCCAGCGCCATTACGCCGGGTGGGCGATCGGCGCCGGGTTCGCGGTGTTCTTCCGCTCGCTGTGGGAGGGCTGGCGCGTTGCCTGGCCCTGGTCTCGCGATCGGGTCGCCGCTGTGCGCGCTCGCCGGGCCGCCCGCGGCCTACCGGCCGACGACTGGGACGACGAACCCGACACCGCCAGCCCCGACGACGACCCGGACCCGGACCCGGACGGCGACGACGCCCCCACGGCGGACCCGAACGACCCGGACGGCGACGGCAGTTTCCTGTGCGCCCGCTGCCGCCGCGACATCAGCGACCCCGAGACCTCCGCCCGGTCGCTGCCGGAGGGCTGGGTGTGTGGCGTGCACTTCCCGGACTACTGCGCGGCCTGCGGCCAGCCGGCCCGCGAGGGCGACCCGCTCGTGGTGGACCACGCCGCCTGGATCCACCGCAGCCACCTGGACCCCGACACGCCACCGCCGGACGCCCCAGCCGACCCGGCGGCCGGCGAACCGGCCGAGGTCGTCGACGAGGCCACGGGCGAGCCCGTGGACGCCGTCTGGGAGACCCCGTCCGCGACCGATCTTCCCGCCGCCGACTGGACGAAGGTCCACCACCCGGCCCCCTGACTCCCAAGGGCGCCGGAGTCGCTGGCGCCCTGTCCGACGGCGGGAGCGAAGGAGCCCGCACACCCATCCCAAAACCAGTCAGCCCACCTGCACATGAAGGAGATCCCCATGTCCACCACCACTGGCGAGGCCATCGACGTTGCGGGCGCGAAGGCGTACCTGACCGGCCTGCGCGGCAACATCACCCACACCGCGACGACCGAGATCGAGACACTGTTGGCCGGGCTCGCCGAGTTCGGGTTCGGCGACACCCAGGTCATCGGCGCGATCACCTCGACCCGCGACCTGCTGACCTCGGCGATCGCGCAGATCGACACCGCATTGAGTCGGCTGGGCGGTGTCCACTCGAACATCACTGAGACGGTCGCCGCCGCTGGTCACGGCCAGGCTGCCCGCAACGTCGCGGCCTACGAACAGCACTAACCCCACCCTCTGATCGCTTCGCGTGGTCCGTGCGTCGCTTCCCCGGCGCACGGGCCACGCGAAGCCCCCACGCGCGGCCTGTTGATGTGAAGGGAGAGCGCCTGATGGCACGGCCCACCGCCGATACGGCGGCCCCGGACAGCCGGATCGACCGGCTGACCGCCAGCGCGGCGGGCGCCCCCGACGCCGAAACCGCCATGGTCCACCTCGGGGCCGCCGTCGCCCTGGAACGCGCCCGCCGCGAGGACGCCGACGCCGCCCGCGCCGCCGCCGACCCGCTCGTCCAAACCCTGACGCTGCGGGCCAAGGCCGCGTTGGAGCGCGGCCAGGACGACCGCGCCGCCCGGCTGTTGGACGCCGCCCGCGCCGCCGCGACCCGCCGCCGCTTCGGCGCCCTGGCCGTGGCCGGCCACACCGCCCCCTTCGCCGTCCTCGCCACCCTCTGGGCCACCGCCGCAGTCACCACCCAGCTATCCCACGTCGGCACCGCACCCGCGTGGGGCTTCCTCTCCGCCGCCGGTCTGTGGTGGCTCGCCCGCGGCCGGCGCGCCGACTGGGCGCCACGGCGCTGGCTCGCCGCCTACACCCTGACCGTCGCCGTCGCCGGAGCGGTCTGGCTCGCCTGGACGACCACCACCGACGGCCCCACCCGCCTACCCCTCACCACCCTGTGGGCCGGCACCTACGCGCTCGCCGTCCCCTACTGGCGCCGCCACCACATCCCCAACCCCATCGACCCCGCCCCGGAACCTGAACTCGAGTTCGACGAGCCGGAGCTGCCGGCCATCGCCGAGGTGCACGAGCGGGCACCCGAGGTCGTCGACCTGTGGAACAGGTGGGTCGCCTGCAAAGGCGGCCCGGCCGAAGGCACCCGCCTGACCGACGGCGAACCGACCGCCGACGGCGAGAAATACCTCCTGCACTCGCGCGGCACCCGTTTCAGCCGGCGCGATCTCCAGAACAGCGCCTATCAGATCGCCTTCGCGCTGGGCATGAACGCCGCCCAGATCCGCATTGACGCCACCTCGACGGCCAACCCACCGCCCCCGCCCCACGAACCCGGCGAACACCTCGCCTGGCTGATCGTCACCCTCGATCGTGCCGCCGCCGCCGAATCCCTGACCTACCCCGGACCGGGGCCCTGCTTCGACCCGGCTACCTGGACGACCTACTGGGGCCGCTGGCCCGACGGGCAGCTCATGCCCTGGAACGCCTTTCACCCCAAGCTTGGGGTCCTGTCCGGCGCGATCCTCGCCGGCCAGGGCGGCGGGAAGTCCCGGCTGATCGAACAACTGTGCGCGACGTGGCGGGCCACCGGGTTCGTCACGGTCTGGATGATCGACCCCCAGGACGGCAGCTCGCTACCCACGCTCGCCGAATACGCCGACTGGCCCGTCGTCGGCACCGACCCGAAAAAGCTCAACGCGATGATGCGCGGGATCGACATCGTCGGACAGACCCGCACGAAGAACAACACCATCGCCAGCCCGCGGCGCAACGTCCACCCGGTCAGCCMCCGCATGCCTGCGCTGATAGTCGTCATCGACGAATGCCACATGATTTTTGACCCCAACCTGGTAGGCCAAGCGCAGGCCGCCATCAACACGCAAACCATCGAACGTGCCGTCCGTTCCTACCGAAAAGGCGGCATCGGCGTCGTTCTCGCCAGCCAGGACAGCGGCCTCGGTGTTTTCGGCGGTTCTGATGTGATGCGGTCCGGGGTCGTGAACTACAACTCCGTCGTCATGCGCCTCACCTCGAACATCGCCCGGAACCTCATTCCCGGATTCAAGGCCGACCCCACCGAACTCCCACCCCACGGCTACGCCYACTACACCGGGGCCACCGGCAGCCGCGACATCTACGGCCGGGCGTTCGACGCCGAACACGGCTACGACCTCCCCCGCGCCTACCGTGACGCCCCCCGCGGCGAACTCGAAGCGTCCATCCGCCGCCAACTCGCCGACGAACTCGGCACCGCCTACACCCGCCGCCACCACGCCTTCGAAGAAGCCACCGCCGCCAACGCCGCCACCCTCTACGGCGCCACAGAGCTGGACCCGGCACTCCTCGCCGAAATCGCCGCCGACGACCCCGACCTCGCCGCCGGCCTGACCGCGATCGCCACCGTCCGTGCCGCCCAACCCTTCCTCCCCGACCTCGACCAGCCCGCCGCCAAGCCCGCCGAACGGACCACACCCACCGGCACCACCCTCGTGTCCACCTGGACCCGCCAACTCGCCACCCCCGACGACGAGCCCGCCGCGGACTCCGACGCCGCCATGGCCGACGCACTCACCGGCGACGCCGAAACTCCGACCCCGGCCGGATATCCCTCACTCGCCACGATCGCCGGCCGCGACATCTACCAAGCCATCACCCGCGGCGTCGACAACCCCGCCGCCCTGATCTCCGAAACCGGCTACGCAAAAACCACCGTCTACGACCTCCTCAAAACCCTCACCGCCGACGGCCTCATCCACAAAACCCGCCGAGGAACCTACGAACCCGCCAACCCTGCCGCCTAACCCCAACCAGGAGGGCAATTCCGTGTCCGATCTCGCCGCTGATATGACGGCCCGCGAAATACAGCTCGCAGAAGCGCTCGTGCAGGTCATCGACTACACCGGCCGTGTCCTGCTGGTCGGCATGAGCGACTCCCCGCACTACCTGTGGGACAAGTCCAGCGACCTCGCCGACGCCGCCGCTCGGGTCGCCGAACTCCTTGACGCCGCCGACGGCCACGCCGGGCGCGACACCGGGATCCGACTACGCCCCGTCGCGAAGGCGGTCCGCCACTGGGCCAAGAGCTACCCGGCCGGGGTCGCTCTCTTCGGCGGCCGGGGCAGGCGATGACGGCCACCAGAAGCCCCGCGATCACGTTGTCCACCCTCATCGCCGCCGCCCTCTAACCCCCGCACGCCGCACACCCGAACCGAAGGAGCCCTGATATGGCCGACCGTGAGACCGCCTACCTGACCGCCGACGTCGTCGCGTTGTCCGACGCCGACGGTGTTCTGCACGTGCTGCTGATCCGCCGCGTCTACGACCCGCACGCCGGGATGTGGGCGCTGCCCGGCGGCCACGTCGACCCCGGCGAGGACGTGCAAGCGGCGGCGTTCCGCGAGTTCGCCGAGGAGACCGGCCTGCACGTCGTGAACCTGCGCCCCGTCGTCATCTGCTCGGACCCCGGCCGCGACCCCCGCGGCCGATACGTCTCCTTCGCCTACGCGACCTACCTATCCGGCATGCCGACCCCGACCGCCGGAGACGACGCCGACGCCGCCCGCTGGGTCCCCGTCACCACCGCCCTCGCCGACGGCCTCGCGTTCGACCACGCCGACATCCTGCGCGACACCCTCACCCGCCGCTAGCGACGCCCGGGGCGCGGCGCCAACTCCGCCAAGAACCGCCGCCGCGCCCCGGCCCCACCCGCCCAGAAATCCGCAGGAAGGGACGCCCTCATGTATGACGAGAACGGCGAGTTCGGAGACCGGGCCGCCCAGATACTCATCGCCGCGATGCGCTCGCCCACGGGCATCGCCGTCAACACCAACAGCCGCCTTGAACGGGCCGCCGCCAACGACCTCGACGACAGGGGCCTTGCTCGTCTCGGTGTCGATGACCAAGCGGGCGTCACGCTCACCGCCACCCCGGCCGGCATCGCCGCCGCCCGCCGCTGGCTGGCCACCCATGACGACTCCGCCACCCCCGAAGGCAGCCTTACGCCGACCCCGTGGGCCGCGGTCTCCACCCGACCGAAGGACCCTTCGCCCGCACGCACCGGCGCGGCCCTGACCGCCCGTGAGGTCCAGCTCGCCGAGGCACTCGTCCGGATCGTCGACTACACCGGACGGATTCTGCTGACCGGCCTGGCCGACTCCAGCCCCCACTACCTGTGGGACAAGGCCCACGACCTCACCGAGGCCGCCACCCGCGTCGCGGAACTCCTGGACGCCGACGGTGCCTACGCCGCAGCGACCCCGGTCCGACTGCGCCCGGTCGCCGCCGCCGTCGCCGCATGGTCCCAGAGCTACACCGCCGGCAAGGCCCTCTTTCCCCGCCGGGCGCGCACCCGGTGACCTGACCAGGCCGCCCGGGGCGCGGCGCCAACTCCGCCAAGAACCGTCGCCGCGCCCCGGCCCCACCCACCCAGCAACCAGCAGGAAGGGAATGCCCATCATGTCGCACCCCACTCCCACCCCGGCGGCCTCCGGTGACGCGAACCCGGTCAACCGGACGTGCACGCTGTGCGGCGCCTGCGTCACCCTGCCGACGGCCGGAGTCAGCCGGTGAGCCGCGTCGCGATGACGAAGACCGAGGCGCGCAAGGTCGCCCGCCAGGCCCGGCAGTACGGCTACCAGGCCGACCTGTACCACCGGAACGGGTCGGTGCGCTGCCCGCGCTGTGAGCAGCGGATCGGCGCGACGCGGTACGAGAACCACTGGAGTGACGCCGGCCAGGTCCGGCTGCTGATCGCCGCGCTCGACAAGGCGGTCATCTCCCACCTGACGTCCGAGTACGACGACGAGCGGTGCCCGCGGGTGGGTGCCCGGTGAGCGGGCTGACGGCGCTGGACCTGTTCTGCGGCGCTGGCGGCAGCAGCACGGGTCTGGTGGATGCCGGGGTGCGGGTCGTGCTCGCGGCGAATCACTGGCCGCTGGCGGTCGAGGTCCACGCGGCGAACCACCCGACGACGGAGCACGACTGCGCGGACATCTCGGGGACCGACCCGCGCCGCTACCCGGCCACGGACATCCTGTGGGCCTCGCCGGAGTGCACGAACCATTCGGTGGCGAAGGGCAAGCGCCGGGTGACGGGTCAGCTCGAGCKGTTCGGCGACGCGCCGGACCCGGCGGCCGAGCGGTCGAGGGCGACGATGTGGGATGTCCCCCGGTTCGTCGAGGCGATGGTGAACCGGGGCCGCCCCTATGCGGCGGTGATCGTCGAGAACGTTGTCGATGCCCGCTGGTGGGTCGGCTGGAACGGCTGGCTGCTGGCCATGGCCGACCTCGGCTACGCCCACGAGGTCGTCTACCTCAACTCGGCGTTCGCGCACGGCAAGGACTACGCCGGGGCCCCGCAGTACCGCGACCGGCTCTACGTCGTGTTCTGGCGTAAGGGCCTACCCGCGCCGGATCTGGACGTCCGGCCGCCGGCCTGGTGCCCGGCGTGCGCCGTCACGGTCGGCGCGGTGCAGGCGTGGAAGGACCCGGCCCGGCGGTGGGGCCGCTGGCGGGCGCAGTACGTCTACCAGTGCCCGGCCTGCCACGGCCTGGCAGAGCCGCTCGCCGTCCCGGCCGGGGCGGTCATCGACTGGACCGACCTCGGCCCGGCGATCGCCGACCGGACCCGCCCCCTTGCCCCGGCGACCCGGGAGCGGATCCGCGCCGGGCTGGCCCGCTACGGGCGGCCGATCGGCCTGCCGACCGGTGGGAACACGTTCGAACGCCAGCCCGGCACCCGGGTCTGGCCGCTCGACGGGCCCCGGCCGGTCATCACCGCCACCGGCGAGGCCAACGCGCTGGCCGTCCCGCTGCTGGTACCGGCGGGTGGGACGTGGAACGACGACCCGACCCCGGCGACCGTGCCCATGCGGGTCCGCACGACCCGGGAGACCGAGGCGCTCGCGACCCCGGCCGGGTTCGTCCTGCGCAACAACACCGCCCGCGGTGACGGCGGCCAAATGGCCTCGCCGTTCGACCAGCCGGTGCGGACCCTGACGACGGCTGGCCACCAGTCCGTGGTGACCGACAGCCTCGCCGTGCCCGTCGAGGCCCGCCCCGGCCTGCGGGCCCGGCCGACCGGCGGGCCGCTGCGGACCCAGACGACCCGCCACGAGACCGCGTTGGCGACCCCGGCGGACGGGGCGCTGCTGCTGCCGTACTACGGCACCGGCGTCGCCCGCCCCACGGACTGGCCCGCCGGCACGCTGACCACCCGCGACCGCTACGCCCTGACGACGCGCACCCCCGCCGACGTCCCCGACACCGAGGTCGACGGCTGCCGGTTCCGGATGCTCACCGTCGCCGAGATCGGCGCCGCGATGGCCTTCCCCGCCGACTACCGGATGACCGGGGCGTCCCGGCGCGACCGGGTCCGGATGTACGGCAACGCCGTCACCCCACCCGCCGCCCGGCTACTCGCCGAGCGGGTCACCGCCGCTCTCCGGAGCGCCGCGTGAACCCCAACCCGGCCGGCAGGGCCGCCCACCCCCGCGCCGTGTTCGTGGTCTCGTGCCCGGCCTGCCTCGTCCTCGACCTGGCCGTCGAGGACGAGCCCGGCGCGATCGACGCCGCCGGGGTCCACGACGACACCCACCACGGCGGCGCCGTGGTCGCGACCTACACGCCCGCGACCCGCCACACCCCCACCGCTCCCACGGCGGGCCCGGTGCCCGCCGACACCCGGAAGGACTGATCAGCCATGGCAGGCGAGACCACCCTCACCGTCGTCGGGAACCTGACCGCCGACCCGGAGTTGAAGTTCCTCCCGACAGGCGCCGCCGTCACGTCGTTCGTCGTCGCCTCGACCCCCCGCACCCTCGACCGGGCCACCAACGAATGGAAGGACGGGGAGCCGCTGTTCCTGCGGTGCTCGATCTGGCGCAAGCCTGCCGAGCACGTCGCGGAGTCCCTCGCCAAGGGCGACCGGGTGATCGTGACGGGCCGGCTCAAGCAGCGCACCTTCGAGACCCGCGAGGGCGAGAAGCGGACCGTCTTCGAGCTGGACGTCGAGGAGATCGGCCCGTCCCTGCGGTTCGCGACCGCGAAGGTCACCCGCGCCGCCCGCGGCACCGCCCCCGCCGGTCAGACCAGCCGGGGCGCGGCCTCCGACGGCAAGGCCAGGGATGGCGCGGTGGATGACCCGTGGTCGATGCCGGCCGGTGGCTACAGCGATGAGCCGCCGTTCTGACCTGCCCGGCTTGCCGTCCGGGTCGGCGGCCATGCCCCACGGCGCGGCTGGCCGCCGACCCGGCCCACCCTCGACAGGAGGTTTCCACCGATGGTCGACAGCACACCGGCCGACCCGGCCGTCGAGGTCGACATGGATCCCTACGCGGCCCGCGTCGAGGCAGATCTTGCCGCCGTAGCGGACGACCGGCGGCGGCTGGCCGCGCTGCTGGACACCGCCGCCGGCGCGTTGGCGACCGCCGAGGCGCAGCAGCGCCGGACACCGACCCGCCAGGTGGACTTTCCGGGCGCGCCGGACGACGTCGCGCTGTTCCTCGCGGACGCCCGCCGGATGCTGCGCGCCGCCCGCGCGCTGATGCCCGAACCCGAGGACATCACATGGTGACCGGACCGGGCGTCGCGCCGCTGGCCGCCGCGATCGCCGCCGCCGGGCGGGGCTGGCACGTGTTCCCACTGCGGCCGGGGGACAAGCGCCCGGCGTTCCCGGACCACGACGCCGACCACTGCACCCGGCGGGATCCCCGCTGCCAGGCTGGCCATGTCGGCTGGGAGGACCGCGCCACGGTCGACGCCGACCGGATCCGGCGGGGCTGGTCGACGGGGCGCCGGTACAACGTCGGGATCGCCGCCGGCCCGTCGGGTCTGCTGGTCATCGACCTCGACACCCCCAAGCCGGACCAGCTCCCCCCGCCGGCCGAGTGGGCCGCCGTCGGCGCGGGCTGCGGTCTCGAGGTGCTCGCGGTGCTGGCCGAGCGGGCGGCGGAGCCGTTCCCGGGCGAGACGTTCACGGTCGCGACCGGCCGGGGCGGGCGGCACCTGTACTTCACGATGCCGGCCGGCGCGCGACTGGGGAACACGAGCGGGAAGCGCGGCGGGGGGCTGGGTTGGCTGATCGATACCCGGGGCTTCGGTGGCTACGTCGTCGCCGCCGGGTCGACCGTGGCCGGCCGGCCGTACACGGTCACCGATGATCGACCGCCCGCCCCGCTGCCTCCCTGGCTGTTCCAGCGCCTGACCCCACCCCCGCCTCGCCCGGCCCGCCGGGCGGGCCGGGCCACGGCGCCGGCATCGACACGGCGGACGACGGCCTACCTCGACGCGGTAGTGCGCCATGAGACGGACCTGGTCGCCGCCGCCGAGGCCGGCGCCCACAACTGGACCCTGTACACGGCCGCGCTGGTCCTCGGCCAGTTCGCCGCCGCTGGCGCCTTCAGTACCGAGCATGCCGCCGATCTGCTGGAACAGGCAGCGGCCGGACACATCACCGGTCCGTGTGACTGCCACCGGTCCGGGGTGGCCGCCACGATCCGTTCCGGCCTGCGCGCCGGGGCCCGAAACCCCCGCACGGTCCCCGCATGAACCGCACCGGCCCAACCCCTCACCCCACCTTGCCCGCAAACGTGGCTCTACGGCCCGCTCAGCCCCTCGCCTACGGCCCCTCACAGTCCCCGTACGCCAGCGAGCGTCCCGCCGGGGTGATGGCCAGGGCCCGGCGCCACGGGCCGGCCATGGCCACCACAGGCCCGCAGTTCTCGAGCATTCGGGAGGTTCCCGCCGCCATGTCCACCCCTCRCCGGACCGGCCGGCCCACCCCGGTCGACCAGCTCTCGCTGTTCGACGTCGACGACTACACCCCACCCCTGCCCCCGGCGGTGCCCTACGCGGCGGCCGACCCGTCAGCGGTGAACCCCGGCCTCGCCGGGGAGCGCTACGACTGGCTCGCCACTCTGCTCCCCGCGCCGTCCCCGCTGGTCTGCGAGGTCCACCGGTGGCCGATGGTGCTCGCCGACCCRCCGCCGCTGTGGGTCTGCCCGGCCTGCGAACCCGGCCTCGGTGCGGTGCTGGCGGAGGCTGCGTGATGGCGACCTACCAGCGCACCCACGACGGCCACACCATGACCATCCACGCCCCCCGCCCCGGGGAGTTCGACCCGGCGGCGATGGCCGCCGACCTCGACGGGGAGGCGATCCTCGGCCTCGACGTCGAGACCCGCGCCATCCCGGACGCCGGCCCGCGGCACTTCGGCCCGGACGCCGGCCTACGCCTGGTGCAGCTCGGGACCGAGACGACGGCGTGGGTGCTCGACCCGACCGACCCGGCCCAGCGCGCCGCCGCCGTCGCGGTGCTCACCGACCCGGCCCGGCGGTTCGTGACCCACACCAGTTATGACGTGCTCGCGGTCTGGTCGGCGTTCGGGATCGGGCTGGGTCAGCGGGTCGTCGACACCCATCTGATCTCGAAGCTGATCGACCCGGACGAGCGCGCCGGCCACGGCCTCAAGACGCTCACCGCCGAGCACCTCGACGACGGTCTCGTCCAAGYCCAAGAGGCGCTGCACGCCCGGATGCGCGAGGCCGCGCCGACCGGCGAGCGGGCCGGGGAGCGGTGGAAGACCTGGGGATGGACCCACCTGCCCGCCGACGACCCGGCCTACGTCGTCTACGCCGGCCTCGACGCGGTCTACGTCCGCCGACTGCTACCCCTCCTGCTGGACCGGTGCGGCGCGTTCTCGCACCTGGTCCCGGTGGAGCAGTGGCTGGCCGCTCAGTCGACCGGCATCACGATCCGAGGCCTCGCCCTCGATCTCGACTACACCCGCCGGCTGCTGGCCGAGGCCGAGGCCGAGCACGACGACGCCGCCGGGCTGATCGAGGCGGAGTTGGGATGCCCGGCGACCAGCCCCCGGTTCGCCGACTGGCTCGACAGTGAAGGTGTCCCCGGCCCGCGCACCGCCACGGGCCGGCTTCAGGTCACCGCCGACACGGTGGCCGCACTCGGCCGGGACCTCAACGCCGGCCGGCTCGACGTGTCCGACCAGGTCCGCCGGATGCTCGACGCCCGCCGCCGGGTCGCGGCGACGTCCAACACCATCGCCAACTTGCGCTCGTTCCTCACCGCCGCCGACCAGRCCGGCCGGGTCCACCCGCAGATCAACACGCTGCGGGCCAAAACCGGCCGGATGTCCATCACCGGCCCAGCACTCCAAACGCTGAAGAAGGCCGACCCCCGGCTCCGCCACTGCTTCCAAGCCGACCCCGGCCACGTCCTGATCTCCTGCGACTTCTCCCAGGTCGAAGTCCGGGTCACCGCCGCCCTATCTCGAGACCCCGCCCTGACCCGCGTGTTGGCGTCCGGGGTCGATATCCACGATGCGACCTCACGGCTCCTGTTCGGCGAGACGTTCACGAAGGACCAGCGGACGTTGGCGAAGCGGGCGACGTTCGGGACGATCTACGGCGGCGGCGCCCGCGCGCTGATGAGCGCCACCGGCGCCACCCATGCCGTCGCCAGCGACGTCATCGCCCGCTGGCGGGCCGCCTACCCCGGCGTCGCCGCCTACTCCGCCCGCCTCGGCCAGGTCGACCCGGTCGTCACCGGCTCCGGACGGCGCATCCCCGCCGACCCCGAACGGCCCTACGCCAACGCGAACTACGCCGTCCAGTCCACCGCCCGCGACCTCCTGGTGACCGCCGTCCACACCCTCGTCACCCGCCACGGCCTGCACGACGCGTTGTGGCTGTTCGTCCACGACGAAGTCATCGTCCACGTCCCCACGGCCCGCGCCGACCAAGTCCGCGCCGACCTGCAGAACGCCATGACCACCACCTACCGCGGCATCGCCATCACCGCCGAAGCCGACATCCTCGGCACCCACTGGGGCCCTCTCCCCGACAACAGCGTCGCTGGGCGGCCCGCGTGACCGGACACCCCGGCGACCCCGCCGTCATCCGACCTTTGCGACCCGCCGAGCTCGCCGCCGACCCGGGCGACGGGCCGCCCTGGGAACTGCCCGTCCCGCTCAGCACGGTGCCCCCGCCGCCCGGCTTCCCGATCGACGTCTACCCGCCCTGGCTGGCCGACTACGTCCGCGCCGTCGCGACGTTCACCCAGACCGACCCCGCGATGGCCGGGGCCGTCGCGTTGGCCGTCCTGTCGACCTGCGCCGGGGGCCGGCTCGAAGTCGAGCCCCGACCTGGCTGGCGGGAACCGGTCAACCTGTTCCTCGCCGTCGTCGCCGACCCCGGCGAACGCAAAAGCCCCGTCCACGGCGCCCTCACCGCCCCCTTGCTGGCCGCCGAACGCACCCTGGCCGCCCGCGTCGAACCCCTGGCCCGGGAGAACGCCGCGCTCAAGGACATCGCCGGACGGGCCGCCGAACAGGCGAAGACCGTCGCCGCGAAAGCCACCGAGGAGGAGAAGCGGAAGGCACTGACCACCGAGGCCGTCGCGGCGGCGCTGGCCGCCGAAGCCGTCACCGTCCCCAACCTGCCACGGCTACTCGGCGACGACTCCACCCCCGAAGCCCTCATCTCCCTCATGGCCGACAACGGCGGACGCATCGCCGTCATCTCGGACGAGGGCGGCATCTTCGACATCTTCGCCGGCCGATTCAGCAGCGTCCCCAACCTCGACCCCTACCTGAAAGGCCACGCCGGGAGGCCCATGCGCGTCGACCGCAAAGGGCGTGACGGCGAGTTCATCCCCAACCCCGCACTCACCGTCGGCGTGATGATCCAGCCTTCGGTTCTACGCCGGTTCGGCGCCGACGCCGACCTCACCGGCCGCGGCCTCGCCGCCCGGTTCCTGTTCGTCCTCCCCGGCTCGCTCGCCGGCTGGCGCGACGTCAACGCCCCACCCGTACCCGCCCCGCTCACCGACGCCTACAACCACAACATCCAACACCTCGCGGCCACACTCGCGGAATGGGAAGACCCCATCGTCGTCACCCTCACCTCCGACGCCGACCAGGTCCGCACCGCCCACGCCGAACGCGTCGAAAACGACCTACGTCCCGGCGGCGAATACCACGCCATGCGCGAATGGGCCAACAAACTCCCCGGCACCACCCTCCGTCTGGCCGGCCTCCTCCACATGGCCCACCGGCCCACCGACGGATGGCGCCACCCCATCACCGCCGAACAAATGGCCGGCGCGGTCCAGCTCGCCGACGCCCTCGCCGCGCATTACCGCACCGCCCTACACGCCGTCACCACCGAACCCAACCACACCGCCGCCCTGAAAACCCTGCGGTTCCTCGCCGACCGGCAGATAACCACCTTCACCCGCCGCGAACTGCACCGCCGCCTCATCCGCCAACTCCCCACCGCCGCCGACGTCGCCGCCACCCTCGACGTCCTGACCACCTACGGATGGACCCGCACCCGCCCCGACGGACACCACCAACTCCACCCCCGCGCCGCCGACCTCCTCGAAACCGTTGACACGTTGACAACCAACATCAACGGCGCCTTTTCCGCAGGTCACAGCCCCGAAACCCCCGTCAACACCCCCCGCTGACAGCCGTTGACACCGTTGACACCCAACCCCCGCCACCCCGCCCGACTGTCAACACTGTCAACGCCTGTCACCACCCCCCGATGACAGCCCCGCACCCCCTCCGACCAGCACGAACAGACCGCACAAGCCCGATTGTCAACGTGTCAACGCCCATCGGCACCCGACACCGCCGACGACAGAACGCGGCCCCGGCGCAAAGCCTGGCAGCAACCGCCGGGGCCGCCACTCCCCAGAAGGAGCACCCCCAGCATGACGACCACCGCGGGTCGCGCAACCCGCACCCGTTCCAAGACCACGGTCCCGGACCACGTCGTAGGCGGGGGGACTGCATCCGACGCGACCCGCCGGGTGTTGCTGACGCTGGCCCAAGTCCTGGAGGAGCTTCAGATCCCGGAATCGACCTGGTACGCCTGGCAGGCGCAGGGCAAGGGGCCCCGGCAGGTGAAACTGCCGAACAAGCAGGTTCGGGTTGACCGCGCGGATCTCAACCGCTGGCTCGACGACAGGACGGTCGAACCGACGCAGGCGGCGGCATGACGAGCCTGCGCTCCAAGCCCACTGCCTCCTGGGAACGGGGRCCAACCACCTTTGAAGTCGTCGTATGGGCAATCCGCGTTCGAGAGAGGACGACTGGCAAGCGGTGGCAGGTGCGATGGACCGTCGCGGGGCGATCGCACCCGGTCACCGAGACCTTCCGCTCTTCTAAGTCGGCCGAATCCCGGCGGGCTGAAATTCTGACGGCAGTGCGTAAGGGCGAGGCATTCGACGTCGACACCGGCCGACCCGTGAGCGAGTTGCGTACCGCGGCACCACCCTCGCCGGCCGCGCGGACATGGCTCGCGGTGGCCCGCGAGTTTTGCGACCTGAAATGGGCCGAAGGCCAAGCCCCCGGAACTCGCCGATCCCTCGCGCAAGCCCTTGCGGCGGCAACCGCCGCCCTCTTCACGGATGAGCCCCCGGCACGGCTGGCCGAGCTCACTCGCGAGGCCCTCGTCTCCTGGACGTTCACGACCGGCGCCCGAAGCAAGGTCGGTACTGACGGTCGCCGTGTCGAGTTCGATCCGCCGGCTGGGTGGGCCGAGGTGCTGGGCTGGATGGAGGGCCACACCCGGCCGATCACCGATCTCGCTGACCCTGACGTGCTCCGCGCCGTCCTTACTGCCGTCGGGCGGAAGCTGGACGGCAAACCGGCGGCGCCAAATACGCTCACCCGTCGGCGCGCGGTGCTGGACATGACACTTGACCACGCCGCCCGCCGTGGCGATCTCGAAGCCAACCCGCTGGACGCCGAGGAATGGCGTCCAGCTCGAATGGTCATGATCGTGGACCGGCGGGTCGTCGTCGATCACCCACGMGCCGTGGCGCTGATGGCCGCGGTCCGCGCTGGCGCGGCGCCTCAGTTGGAAGGATTCTTCGCGGTCACCTACTACGCGGCCTGCCGTCCCGGCGAGGTCCAGGAGTTGCGCCGTGACCAACTGACCTTGCCGACGTCCGGGTGGGGTCAAGCCGCGATCGTCTCCAACAACCCTGAGGTGTCGCCCCGATGGGCTGACGACCCCAGCGAGCGGAAAGGCCGGGCATTGAAGCACCGTCAGCCAGGACAGATCCGGGTCGTGCCGCTGCATCCCGACCTCGTAAGTCTCCTGCGTCGTCATCTCGACCTGTACGGCACGGCGCCCGACGGCAGGCTCTTCCGGAGTACAGGCGGCCTGGCCGTCGCGAACGACACCTACCGCAAGGTCTGGGCGAAGGCTCGCACGCAGGCGCTCACCGAAGCCGAAGCGGCGTCCCCGCTGGCCGCGCGACCGTACGACCTGCGGCACGCGGCCGTGTCCAGGTGGCTGAACGCCGGGGTGTCCCCGCAGAAGGTTGCCGAGTGGGCCGGGCACACGGTGGCCGTCCTTCTGAGGATCTACGCGGCGTGCATCGTGGGGGAGGAGCAGCGCGCGATGCGCCTGATCGACGCGTCATTCAGCGCTGAAACCGGGACCACGAATGGACCGCAGGTAGCCGGAGATCACGAGACTTAGTGAGAGGCAGCAAGAGAGTCGAGGTGCCCTAGCCGATATCGGATCATGGCGTCTTGGCCCGTCCAACCTGCGGGTTCCTAGCGAATGTGCACGCCAGAGATGGCCCGGGCAATCACCAGGCGCTGGATTTCACTCGTGCCTTCGAAGATTGTGTAGATCTTGGAGTCGCGGTACATGCGCTCTACGGGGTGGTCGCGGCTGTAGCCGGCGCCGCCGAGGATCTGAACGGCCTTCTCGGTGACCGCGACGGCGACCTCGCCGGCCTTGAGCTTGGACATCGAGCCCTCGCCCGCCTCGAACGTCCTGTTCTGCTTGCCCATCCAGGCGGCCCGCCAGATCAACAACCGGGCGGCGTCGATCTCCATGCGCATGTCGGCCAGCGCGAACGCGATCGCCTGGTTCTCGATGATCGGGCGGCCGAACGCCTCCCGCGTCCTGGCGTAGTCCAGGGCGTACTCGTAGGCGGCGCGGGCGATGCCGATCGCCTGGGCGCCGACGGTCGGTCTGGTCCGCTCGAACGTGGCCATCGCGGCCTGGCCCTTGGAGCTGGTGCCCTCTCGAGCCTTGGCGAGCCGGGCGTCGAGTTTCTCCTTGCCGCCGAGCAGGCAGCTGCCGGGGATCCGCACGTCGTCGAGGAAGACGTCGGCGGTGTGTGAGGCACGCAGGCCGAGCTTCTTGATCTTCTTGTTGGCCTCGAGGCCGGGGGTGTTCGGTGGGACGACGAAGGTGGCCTGGCCGCGGGCCTTCAGCTCCGCGTCCACGGAGGCGACGACGACGTGGATGTTGGCGATGCCGCCGTTGGTGATCCAGGCCTTCTGGCCGTTGATCACCCACTCGTCCGTGGCCTCGTCGTAGCGGGCGCGGGTGCGCAGCGAGGAGACGTCGGAGCCCGCGGCCGGTTCCGAGACGCAGAAGGCGCCGACCTTCGGGTCGGCGGCGTCGCCGTAGCACTGGGGCACCCACTCGAGCAGCTGCTCCATGGTTCCGGCCGACGAGATCGCGGCGGCGGCCAGCCCCGTGCCCATCAACGCCATGCCGATGCCGGCGTCACCCCAGAACAGTTCCTCGCAGACCACCGGCAGCGACAGGCCGGTCTCGTCGGCGAACATCGTCGCGATCGACTCGAAGCCGTAGAGACCGATCTTGGCGGCTTCCTGGATGACGGGCCAGGGGGTCTCTTCCCGCTCGTCCCATTCGGACGCGGCCGGGCGCACCACGTCCGCGGCGAAGCCGTGCACCCAGTCGCGCAGCTCGCGCTGCTCGTCGGAGAGGTCGAGGCTGAAACCACTCATCTCGTCGATCTCCCAGCCGGTTTCGGTCGGTCGGAACGGATACCGCCCAGTAAGCATACCGACGAGTAACTTCCGGTGGAAGCCGCCCGCGTAGCGCCGTATTGGGCGTTGATCGCCGTTTTAGCCTCGCGGTGGTCATCGGCGAGGTCGGCGGATCGTGACCGCGGGAGGGCGCGAACAGCGATCGACGTGCGGCTGGTCGCGCGATCGCGGAGCAGCGAGCAGCGAGCAGGCGGRATGGCACGGCGCATGTGTGAGGATGGCGTCGGATCTGGATGAGGACCGGCGGGGGAGGGGCGTGAACCTCTCCGAGGGCGAGGCGCGGGCGCGGTTCGCCGCGGCCAGAGTCGCCCGGCTGGCCACGATCGCGCCCGACGGGACGCCCCGGCTCGTCCCGGTGACGTTCGCCGTGCTGGCCGGGCCGCCGACGGAAGGCGGTTCCGCCGCGCCTGGCCTCGGTTCCGCCGCGCCCGCGCCCGCGCCCGGGCCCGCGCCCGGGCCCGGGCCCGGGCCAGGTTCCGTGGCGGGTGGCCTCGGGACGGTCGTCACCGCCGTCGACCACAAGCCAAAGCGGACCACCCGGCTGCGCCGGCTCGACGACATCGCCCGCGACGGGCGCGTCAGCCTGCTCGCCGACGAGTACGACGACGACTGGAGCCGGTTGTGGTGGGCACGCGCCGACGGGGTGGCCAGCGTCGTCGAGCCGCCCGACCACGCGCACGCGGTGGCGGCCCGCGCGCTCGTTGAGCGCTACCGCCAGTACCGTGACCATCCGCCCGCCGGCCCGGCCATCGTGGTCACCGTGACTCGCTGGACCGGCTGGTCGTACCGCTAGCACTGCACCCCGCGGTGTTCGCCCGCCGGCACGCGACTGCTAGATCGCCTAGATCGCCACAACCGTGTGGTCGCGGTCGCGGATCCGGCCAGATCGCGACCGCGACCACACGCCCGTGGCGATCATGAAGGACTTGGGCTCCGTCGTCGGCACTGGGGACCAAGATCGGTCAGACGGCGCGCGTCACCGGTGACGCATGCCGTCTGACCGATCTCGAAATGGGCGGTCCGAAGGGACAACGCCGTCGACGGCGGCATTGGCGATGTCGGCGGCGCTCGTCAGGTGACGGTGAGGTGCTCCAGAACGTCTGACACGGGGCGGCGCCTGGTTGGCGTGAGCGGGGGAGCGGAGGTGTCGGGGTAGCCGACTCGCATGATCATCTGAGTGTGGCCGGTGCCGCCGGTCGTCGAGCGGACCAGGGCGCGGGTCGCCGCGATGTCGACGGCCTGGCCGAGAGGGGACGTCGCGAGGCCTTCCGCGGTGGCGGTCAGGAGCACCCGGCCGAGGGCCCGGCCGGCGCGCAGCCGGTCCGCCGGGCCGTCCGTGTCGGTGCCGAGCACCAGCACACCGGGGTGCTCGACCCGGGCGGTCCGCACCCATTCCCCGGCCTCATCGGCGCTGGCAGGCTCCCCGGCGGCCCCGCCCGTGCCGCCGGTGAAGTCACGTGCCGTGAACTCGACGGGCCGCTGCTCGGCGCTCGACAGCGCCGCCGAGCGCGGGATGCCGTCGGTGGCGTCGGCGTCGTCGCGGATCCAGGAGGCGAGCTCGGCCTGGTAGTCCGGATCGTTGCGCTCGATCCAGTCGGCCCTGGCCAGGAGGACCGACAGCTCGACGCGGGCGTCCTCGCCGCCCAGCGACGCGAGCCAGCAGCCCTCCGCCTCGGCCGCCCGTCGCAGCTTGCGCACCTCTTCGACAGCCAGCGCCGCGGGGGTGAACGGACGGCGGTCGGTGTGCCGGCGGGTGATGGCCTCGGCGAGCCGGGACTCGTCCTCCGTCGCCGGGCGATGACCGACGATCATCAGCGTGGCCAGCCGCCCGGTGCCGAGGTCGGGGCCGTCGGGGAACTCCCCGACCTCGACGTCCAGGCCCGCGGCTCGCAGCGCGAGCCAGCCGTTCAGCATCGCCGCGCCGCAGCTGACCAGCAGCTGGCGATGGTCCGGGTCGACGACCGGCACGGCTCGGGAGAGGTCGGCGAACAGCTCCAACGTCTCGTCGCGGAACCGCCATCTCCAGGGCTGAGTGTTGTGGATCGAAGGCGCGAGGCCCGCGGCCTCGACCGCCGCGCGCACCTGCTCGACCGAGAACGTCGTGCTTTGCGTGACCATGGCCGTCTCCCCGTCTCCCCGTCTCCCCGTCCCGGCGCCCCGTGCCGTCCCAGCCCTTCTGGCCCTCCTACCCCACCTCGGCCGGCCGTCCCGACCAAGGGCCGAAGTCACCCTGACGGTCACTCCGACCGGCCCGCCGGCCTGGGCCGACGCGCCTCTTCCCAGGGCCGGGTTCCGCTGGTTACCCAGGGCCAGGTCCCGCCAGCCTAGGCCCAGGCACCTCTACCAGCGCCGGGTGGCGCGGCGCGGGGCGGCGCGGCGCGGCGCGGGGCGGCGTGGCGTGGCGTGGGGCGGCGCGGGGCGGACGGTCAGCAGGCGGGGGCTGGGGACCCGGAGGTGCCGCTGTAGACGTAGGCGTGCTTGATCCAGCCGCCGGAGGCCAGCTGGTCCCAGATTTCGCCCGTGTCCGCCGCGCGGGACTGGCAGCGCAGCACGACGAGGTCGCCGCCGAGCAGCCGGCCGACCGGGTCGGCCTGGCCCAGCAGCGCCCCGGTCAGGCTGGACACCACCTGCCCGACGACCCCCAGGACCGAGACCTCCTGAGTGAGCGGGAACGGCCCGGTGTCCGGCTGGGGGGCGCCCGACCCCAGCTTCGGCGAGCTGATCGTCCCGACGCAGGCCGGCGGGCTGACGGGCTCGCCGCTGCCTGTCTGGATGTAGCCGGCCGGGATCCAGCCGGAGTCGGTGTAGACCCACAGCCGCGACGTGCTCTCGGTCGCGCTGACCTGCTGGGCGTACAGGCCGCAGTAGACGTCGACGGGCGAGCCGCTGGGCACGGAGCCGCGTTGCCCACCGAACAGGCCGCCTGTCGACGGGCCCCGGTAGGCCGGCACCGCGGCGCCGTCAGTGCCCAGAACCGTGGTCCTGCTGGCCGCGGCCTCGTCGAGCGGCCGCCCGCTGGTCGTGACGCGCGGCAGCGTCGCCGCGGCCGGGCCGGCCGACGACCCCTCTGCCGCGGGGACGGCCGAACCGGAGACGGTGACGCCCGGCCCCGCCGAGGCGGACGGCCCCCCGGACTGGTTGCCGGCCCCAGGTCCCGCCCCGGCCCCAGCGCCGGGCACGGCGCCAGCGCCGATGCCGTCGTCAGCGCCAGTGCCATCGGCCGCCTGGCCGTCACCGTTGCCGTCACCAGCCCCGGCCCGAGCGCCGGCGCCAGCCGGGTGGGACGAGCCACCCGCGGTGTCGTTCTGGTCGGCGTCGCGCAGCAGGGAATGGGCGAGCGCGACGCTGGCCAGCAGCAGGACCACGAGCAGCGCCAGCAGGATCAGCAGCCGTCGCCGGCGGCGGGGCCGGTGGCGCCCGGTGGTGCCCGGTCCGCCCTCGGCGGGGCCGTTCAGCGGGACGAGGTCGTCCTCGCCGCCGCGGCCGCCGCCCGTCGGCTCGCCGGCCGGCCGGTGAGGTCCAGCGGCCTCGTCGTCCCTGTCCGCGACGGCGACCGGCGCCCCCGCGCCGACGTCCGCCGCGCTCATCGCCATAGCGACCGGCGCCGTCGACCCACCGGGGGCCGCCGCACGGGCGGCACCGACAGCGCCGGCGGCACCAACCGCGCCGGCGGCTCCGGCAGCGCCGGCCCGCTCGCTCCCCGTGGGCGTAGCGACCGGAAAGACCCGGTCCGCGGCCGCCCCGGCCGCCCCGCCTGCCCCGGCCGGGCTGGCGTGCGGCAGGTCGGTGATGGTGGCGAAGAGCCTCATGGCGCCGGGCCGTCGGTCGGGGTCCCGCTCGAGGGCGGCGGTCACGATCGGCAGCAGGTCGTTCGGCACGCCGTCCAGACCCGGCTGGGTGGACAGGATCCGCATCGCGGTGGCGGCCGGTGTCTGCGCCTCGAACGGGTGGCGGCCGCGCGCGGCGAACGCGACGCACATGCCCCAGTTGAAGATGTCGGTCGCGGTCGTGGCCGCGTCGCCGTTGAGCTGCTCGGGCGCCATCCACGCGACGGTGCCGATCACGCTGCCGCCGCTGGTGTTGCCGGTGAGGTCGTCGGCTCTGGCGAGGCCGAAGTCGATGATCTTCGGGCCTTCCCAGGTGAGCAGGATGTTCGCCGGCTTGAGGTCGCGATGGACGACTCCGGCCGCGTGCACGGCGACCAGGCCCTCGGCGAGCCCGATGGCCAGCGCGGTCAGGTTCTGCCCATGCAGCGGGCCGTGCCGGCCGACGGCGGCGAGCAGGTTGACGCCCTCGACGTACTCGGTGGCCATCCACGGCTCGTCGGCGTCCGGGTCGGCGTCGAGCACCTGGGCGACGCGACCGCCGCGGACCCGCCGCGCGGCCGTGACCTCCCGGCGGAAGCGGTCGCGGAACTGCGGTTCGTCGATCAGGTCGGACCGGATGACCTTCACCGCGGCCGGCTGCCCGTCCGGGTCCACGCCCAGGAACACGGTCCCCATCCCGCCGGCGCCGAGCCGGCCGCGCAGCCGGTAGTTGCCGACCTCGCGGCGGTCCGTCGGGCCTAACGGAGTCAGCACGCCGGTCCCACCGTGATCAACCCTCTCCTACCACTGAACCCTCCGGACTTTGGTCTGTCACGGTAGGGAACATCGTCCCGAGAAATCCTCCCAGAGTGGTCAAAGTGTGTTTCCCGCGACCCACCGTGGGGTGCGTCCTGAGTGACGCGGCGTGGTGGTGGGTAGCCCGTGGAAATGGCTGGAGCCGATCCGATGGCCGTCGTGGCCGAGCTGATGTCCCGGCACGGCCGCACCTTCGCCGAGGACATCGACGCCGACGTCGCCGCCGACACCGCGGAGGCGATGTTCCGGCTGCTCGTCTTCGCGACGCTGGCCAGCGCACGGATCCGGTCGTCGACGGCGATGGAGGCGTCGAACGCGCTGTTCGCCGAGGGGTGGACGAGCCCCGCCGCGATGGCCGACTCCACGTGGGAGCAGCGCGTTCAGGTGCTCAACCAGCACGGATACGCGCGCTACGACGAGAGCACCGCGCGTGTCCTCGACGACGCGTGCCACTACCTGCTCGACACCTACGACGGCGACATCCGCGGCGTGCGCGACGCGGCCGACTACCAGGGAAGCCGGGAGCACACGCTGCTCACGCAGATCAAGGGGATCGGCCCGGTCGGCGCCGACATCTTCCTGCGTGAGGCGCAGGCTGGCTGGGACGAGCTCATCCCCTACATCGACGCCCGCACCCGCCAGACCGCCCGTGAGCTCGGCCTGCCCGGCGACCCGCGCCGGCTGCTCATGCTGGTCGAGCGAGAGGACTTCCCGCTGCTGGTGGCCGCGCTGGTCCGCGGTCGCCTCGAGCAGGACATCGACCAGGTCATCGACGCCGCCACGCAACGCTGACGTCCGTCGGCCGAAGGCCCTGGGTTCCCAGGTGCCCGCGCCGGGTGTGGCAGATCGCCGGGAAGATTGCGGAGCCCGCTAGGCTTCTGTGCTCTGGTTGTAGCTGGCCGGCATCTCGGGGGTGCTGTCGGATCTGCGACGGTTCCTGCCGGATCGCGAAGCGATCTGGGAGGTCCGCGACCCGACAGGTCCGTGATCTGTCCACCAAGCCATGCCCGCGCCGAACACGCGGATCCAGCGTCGAGCGAGGTGCGGCAGGTCGGCGAGGAGGCCGTTCCCGGCGGCCGACTGGCGGGGGCGTCGGATCGGCTACTAGCCTTTTTTGCCGATTCGACTTGCGGAGGAGCGCCGTGTCCCCGACCCGTGACCCGCGGCTCGTCCGCGAACAGGCCTACGTCGACCTGCTGTACGCACGCCTCGACGAGGTCCGCGACCTGACCCGCACCCAGCTGCGGCAGGTGCTGCTGGACGTGGGCACCGGAACGCCGCAGGCGGTCGTCGAGCGCGACGTGTTCGCCGCGACCCACGCCGAGCGGCTGGCCCGGCTGGAGGCCGCCGAGGGCCGGCTGTGTTTCGGCGCGATGGACCGCACCGACGGCACGCGCACCTACATCGGCCGGATCGGCCTGTCCGACGCCGAGCAGGAGCCGATCCTGGTCGACTGGCGGGCACCCGTCGCGACCGCGTTCTACCAGGCGACGCTCGCCGAGCCGCGCGGCCTGGTCCGCCGCCGGCACCTGCGCAGCAAGGGCCGCGAGGTGACCGGCGTCGCCGACGACCTGCTGTCCGTGGGACCGGCGGGCGCGGCCCCCGCCGTGGCCGACGGCGCCGCGGCGGGCGACAGGCCGACCGGCGACGCGATGCTGCTGGAGGCGCTGTCCGCGCCGCGCACCGGCCGGATGGGCGACATCATCGCCACGCTGCAGGCCGAGCAGGACCGCATCATCCGGGCGGACGCCCGCTCGGTGCTCGTCGTCGACGGCGGCCCGGGCACCGGGAAGACCGCGGTGGCGCTGCACCGGGCGGCCTACCTGCTCTACTCCGAGCGTGCGCGGCTGGAGCGTTCCGGCGTCCTGGTCGTCGGCCCGAGCCCGGTGTTCCTGCGTTACATCGACCAGGTGCTGCCCTCGCTCGGTGAGACCGGGGTGGTGTTCGCGACCCCCGGCCGGCTCTTCCCCGGCGTCGCGGCGACCGTGACCGACCCGGTGGCGCTCGGGAGCCTCAAGGGCGACGAGCGGATGGCGGCCGTGCTCGCCGCCGCGGTGCGGGAGCACCAGCGGCTGCCGCGGCGGACGATCGAGATCGTCCACGACGACGACCGGACGCTGCGCCTCGACCGGGACACCGTCGCCCGCGCGCGGACCAGGGCACGGCGCAGCCGCCGCCCGCACAACGGTGCCCGCTGGGTGTTCCTGCGCGAGCTGCTCGACGAGCTGACCGGCCAGGTCGTGCGCCAGATCTCCGGCGGCCTGCTCGACGACGACGAGCGTCGCGACGTCCGCGACGGCCTGTGGGCGGACCCGGCCGTGCGGCGGGCGCTCAACGAGCTGTGGCCCCGGCTCACCTCCTTCCAGCTGCTCGAGCGTCTCTACACGGACGCCGACCTGCTCGCCAGGGCCGCGGCGCGGATCCTGACCCCGGCCGAGCGGGACCTGCTGCAGGGCACCCGCCGGGCGGGCGCCGCCGGCCACGACGACCTGTTCAGCGCCCTCGACGCGGACGAAGCCGCCACGCCGGACAGCGCGGCGGGCGCGGGCCGCGGGCACGGCACGGGCCGCGGCGATCGCGCCGAGCCCGATCGCGCCGAGCGGGGCCGCGCGGACCGCGGCGGCCGGGAGAGCGGACAGGCCTGGACGGTCGCCGACGTGGCGCTGCTCGACGAGGCGGCCGAGCTGCTCGGCGACCCGGACGAGAGCAGCCGGGAGGCGGCCGAGGCACGCGCGGCCAGGGAGCGGGCGGCCGAGCGCCGCTACGCCGAGGACGTGCTGGAGATGCTGGGACTCGCCGGCGAGCTCGACGCCGAGACCGTCGCCGACCGGTGGCGCGGCCCGCGCCGGCGCACGACCGCGGCGGAGCAGGGCGCGACGGACCGCGAATGGGCGTTCGGGCACCTCATCGTCGACGAGGCGCAGGAGGTCTCGCCGATGCTGTGGCGGCTGCTGTGGCGGCGCTGCCCGGCGCGCAGCGCGACCCTGGTCGGCGACCTCGCCCAGGCTGCGCGCCCCGGCGCGCCCTCGACGTGGGCGCCGATCCTCACCCCGCACGTCGGCGACCGGTTCCGGCTCGAGCGGCTGACGGTGAACTACCGCACCCCGCGGGAGATCATGGACGTCGCCGCGGACGTGCTGGCCGCGAGCGGGTCGGCGGCGTCGGCGCCCGAGTCGGTCCGCTCTACCGGTGAGCAGCCGCTGGCCGTGCGGGTGCCCTCGCCCGCCGGTCTCCCGGACGCCGTGGCCGCCGAGACCGTCCGGACGGCCGGGATCATCGGCGAGGGCCGGCTGGCGGTGATCTGCCCGCCGGAGACGGCCGGGCCGGTGCGCGCCGCGCTGTGCCGGCTCGCGCCCGAGCTTCTCGGCGCCGCCGGGCCCGGGTCGGGCGCCGGTGACGGCGCGGAGGTGCTGGACGCGCGGGTGGCGGTGCTGACCGTCGCCGACAGCAAGGGGCTGGAGTTCGACGCCGTCCTGCTCGTCGAGCCGTCGGCGCTGCTCGCCGGGCCGACCCGGGGCCTCGCCGACCTGTACGTCGCCCTGACGCGCGCCACCCGCTCGCTCACCGTCCTGCACACCGGCGCCCTCCCACCCGTCCTGGCTCGCCTCACCTCCTGATCGCGCCGCGCCGCCAGCTCGCCGCCAGCTCGCCGCCAGCTCGCCGGCGGCCACCTCGCGTTGGGCTGAGCCACAGCTCGCGCGACCGCGCGCCCAGGTGAGCCAAACAGGTCCGGAATCGGCCCGTCCGTTCCGCTTCATTCCGCTTCGATATGGTTGGCGCACTCCTCTTCGACGCGGCGCGCCGTTGTTCGGCCTGCCGCCGGCGTCGGGAGGCGGGGGGCGACGGGGTGGCGCGGGCGGGTGCGGACAGGGGGGGACGTGGCGCTCGACAACATCAGGCTCGGTGAGCTCCTGACTCTCGTCGCCGAGGGCAGGGTGCAGCTCCCGGAGTTCCAGCGGTCCTGGAAGTGGGACGACGACCGGATCCGCTCGCTGCTGGCCACCGTGACACTGGACTACCCGCTCGGTGTGGTGATGACGCTGGAGACCGGTGGGGTGACGCGGTTTCGCACCCGGGCCCTGCACGGCACGCCGCCCGCCGCGCCCACCGTCGAGCCCGAGCAGCTGCTGCTCGACGGCCAGCAGCGGCTCACCTCGCTTTACCAGGCGCTGCTGGCCGACCGGCCGGTCGACACCGAGGACTCCCGGCACAGGYCGGTCCAGCGCTGGTACTACGTCGACCTCGACAGGGCGATCGACCCGGTGGCCGACCGGGAGGAGGCGATCCTGTCGATACCGGCGACGAGGATCCTCACGGAGGACTTCGGCCGCAGGGTCAGGCTCGACCTCACCACGACCGAGGCCGAGTGCGCGGCCGGCCTGTTCCCGCTGAACATCACCTTCGACAACGACCGGGTGGTGGCCTGGCAGCGCAGCTTCGTGCGCTCCCGCCCCGGGGACGAGAACTGGGACCGCTGGTCGGAGTTCGAGAAGCGGGTCCTGCACCGGATCACGGGCTTCCAGGTGCCGATGATCAAGCTGCCGAAGACGACGGACAAGGTCGCGGTGTGCGCGGTCTTCGAGAAGGTGAACACCGGCGGCGTCGTCCTCAACGTCTTCGAGCTGCTCACCGCGATGTACGCCGGCGACAGCGACTACTTCCAGGAGGCCGGCGAGGACTTCCACCTCGCCTCCGACTGGGAGCGAATTCGCACCGAGCTGGTCGAGAAGCACGAGATGCTCACCGACCTGGAGAACATCGACTTCCTGCAGTCCGTCGCCCTTGTCGTCACCTATCTGCGCAAACGCGAATGGCGCGCCCGCCGCGCGGCCGGCGCGGTGACGCCGGGCACCGCGCCCGCGGTCGGCTGTAAGCGGCGCGACCTGCTCGACCTGCCGCTGCCCGACTACCGGGAATGGGCTGACCGGGTTGTCGACGCGTTCGACTGGACCGGCGTCTTCCTGCGCGAGCAGTGCGTGTTCCAGTCGAAGTTCCTGCCATACCGCACACAGCTCATCCCGCTCGCCGCGATCCGGGTGCTCCTCGGCGAGGAGGCCGACAGGCCGCCGGTGCGGGAGCGGCTGGCCCGCTGGTACTGGTGCGGGGTGCTCGGCGAGCTGTACAGCGGCACGTTCGAGAGCCGCTTCCCGCGCGACGTCGAGCAGGTGGTCGCCTGGATCACCGCCGACGGCCCCAGGCCGGACACCATCGTCGAGGCGACCTTCCACGAGCAGCGGCTGGCTACCCTCACGACCCGCAACAGCGCCGCTTACAAGGGCCTGTACGCGCTGCTGGTCAAGCAGGGCGCGTACGACTGGTACTTCACCGAGGCGCCGATCGACGGCGACAGCGCCGTCGGCCGGGACGTCGACCTCCGGATGGTCTTCCCGAAGTCCTGGTTCCAGCGGGCCGGGCGCCGGGACGCCCGGATGGGCAGCATCGTCAACAAGACCGCGCTGTCCTACCAGGCCGGCCAGCGGATGAACACCCGCGCGCCGACCGCGTACCTGGACGTCCTCGCCAGGGAGGCGGGCGCTCCCGCCGACTGGCTCGACGACCGGGTCGCCACCCACCTGATCGACCCGGCGCTGCTGCGCGCCGCCGACTTCGACGCCTTCTACGCCGACCGCACGGCCCGGCTGCTCGACCTGGTCGACGACGCGATGGGCAAGCACGCGGTGCGTGCCTCGGCGGCGGGCCCGGCCGGCGGCCCGGTCCCGGCCGGCGTCTGAGGGCGGGGCCACCGGTGGACGCCGACGACATCCGCGCGCTGCGGGACGTCTCGCTGACGATCGGCCAGCTCCTGGCGAAGTGGGGGCAGCGGGTCCGGGACGACATCGCGGTGCCCCGGATCAGCCGCGACCTCGCGGCCGTCGGGCTGACGACCCAGCCGGGCTTCGCCCGCGGGCCGCTGAGCACGCTCGTGCGCGTCGTCCCGCTGCCGGGACCGGTCCCGAGCGCCGCCGAGAAGCCCGACGCCGACGCCGACGCCGACGCTGGCACGGGCGCTGGCCCTGGCTCCGGCTCACCCGGCGAGAAGCCCGGCTCCAGCCCGCCCGAGGAGAAGTCCGACCTCGGCCCCGGCCTGTCGGGGGACGGGCCCGACTCCGGCTCCGGTCCGTCCGTAGAGGACCCGGGCGAGGGCGTCGACGGCCGTGACGGGGCCGGCGCCGCCACGACCGGGATCTCGCGGAGCGACCCCGCGGCCGGGGATGGTGACGGTCGTACGCCGGCTGTCGGGGCAGGCGGTGCCGCGCCCGCCCAGAGCTCCGGCGAGCCGGCTCGAGGCACCGTGGACGCCTCGGCGAAACCGGGACCATCCGACGGGGCGGCGTCCGACGGGGCGGCGTCCAAGGAGGTGCCATCCGACAGGACGAAGCCTGATGGGACGAGGCCTGATGGGACGCCGCCCGAGGGGACGCCATCGGAGGGGGCGCCGCCCGACGGAGCGTCTACGGGCGCCGGGCGTAGACGCAACCGGCGGCGCAAGAAGGGCGGTGCGTCCGGGCAGCCGAGGGTCGACGCGGATGCCGCCCCGCCCTGGGTCGCGATGAAGGTCGGCCACCTGCCGAGCGCGACGGGTGGCGTGCGCAGCGTCCCCTCGGGCACGCCACTGGCCAAGGCCACGACGCTCATGCTGAAGCTGGGCTACTCCCAGGTGCCCGTCCTGGACGGGACGTCGAATCTGCGCGGCGCCGTGACCTGGCGCTCGATCGCGACGCTGCAGGGCTCGCGACGGCAGCAGACTCTCGAGAACGCGACGGACCCGGACGTGGAGAGCGTCCAGGTGACCGACGACCTGCTGGCGACCCTGCCCAGGGTCACCGAGCGGGGGTTCGTCGTCGTCTGGCGCGACGGCCGGGTCTGCGGCATCGTCACAACCGCTGATCTCGCGAACGCCTACGACCGACTCGCGCATCCCTACTTTCTGGTCGGTGAGATCGAGCGGCGGCTGCGGCGGTGCCTTGGGCTGAGGTTCGGCCTCGAGGATCTGCGCGCGATCAATCCGGACGCGACGAGCATCAGCAACCTGATGTTCGGGGAGTATCTCAAGCTGCTGCGTCCGCCCGGCCAATGGACAAAGCTCAGTTGGGCGACGGTCKATCACCAGCAGTTTCTCCGTGACCTTGACGAGGTCCGGCGGAYCCGCAACGAGATCATGCATTTCGACCCGCGGCCGCTCACCGACCGGCAGAAGGAACACCTCCGCCAGTTCTGCGGCGTGCTCAAGGGCGTCGATCCGTATTGATCCCTTGCCGGCCGTGATCACAGGGCCTCTGGCTGCCGCCCCCTGAGGGGCCGTGGCATCCGCGTGGCATCAAAAGGCCAATCCAGCTGTCAACCTTTCCCGGGGCGCGGTGCGTCCATAAGGGAGACAAAGCACTTCCTTACGGACAAGGGGCGCCATGTCCACCGCGCAGTCCGAACGACCTCCGCKCATTCCGTCGTCGCGACCGGCCGACCCATCGGCGTCCATGGGCGGGCCCTCGGGGCTCGGGGCGTTCGAGCGGCACACGGAACCGATCGACCGGCGAAAGGCCGGCGGGCGGCCGGATCGGCGAGAGTCGTCGCACCGGGGCGGCGAGCCGACCGGGCGGGGGAGGGGCGGGTCCCGGCCCTGGTCGTGGCGGGTCGTCGTACTGCTCGTGGTGACCGTCACCGCGCTCGCGGGCGGAGTCGTCCTGCGTGGCCACCTGCCGGAGAGCCCGCGGGTCGTCGTCTACGGCGACTCGCTGATGGTCGAGGCGCAGAATGACTTCCGGACGGCGGCGACCCAGGCCGGCGCGCGCGCCATCCTGATGAAGATGTGGAGTGGCACCGCGCCGTGCAACTGGCTTGGCGACGTGTCGGGCACGATCCGGGACTTCCGGCCGACGATCGCGGTGATCGCCTTCTCCGGCAACCGGCCGCCCTGCATGGACGGGCGCGACCTCATCGCCGGCTACCGCGCGGACACGACGGCGATGACCGAGAAGCTGGCCGCGAGCGGCGTCGAGGTGCGCCTCGTCGAGACGCCGCCGCGGTTCGGGGAGGCCGTCGACGCCGACGGGCGCACCGGGCTCGACCGGCTCTGGGCGCAGCTCGCGAGCACCACGCCGCACACCAGGGTGATCCGCGCCGGGCAGGCCGTATCCGACCACGGCCGGTTCACCGCGACCCTGCCCTGCGACTCCGGAGACTCCTCCTGCGGCGCCGACGGCCGGGTCGTGGTGCGGRCTCCCGACGGCATCCACTTCTGCCCGCACCCGGTCACGCTCGGCGCCTGCCCGGTGTACTCCGACGGGGCCCGCCGCTACGCCCTCGCGATCGCGCGCGGCGTGCTCGGCTGACCGGCGCCCCACCGCGGTGCGGCGTGTGCCGTGCCGCCCCGTGCCGTGCCGCCCCGTGCCGCCCCGTGCCGACCGGGGTGGCGCTCATACCTCTCATGACGTTCCGGGTACTTTTGCTACGCGTGCGTCGGGGGCGCGACCACCCGGTGCGCCACGCTCGTGTCGGCCTGTCGGTGCGTCACCAGGTCATCGCCAACTGGCTGGCGGCGGTACCTGAGGTGGCCCACGTCGTGCCACTATGTATCCGAGATGTTTCGCTTCCGTGTCGACGAAGTCTCCGGCGACGCTCCGATCATTGACATTCCCCACTGATCCAGTGAACATAGAGTCATGTTCTCCGAACACGCCCGACTGTCGTCCGGCCGCCGCGCGGTCGCCGTCGCGCCGTCGTGGCTGTGTCCGTCCCGCCTTCCGGCGAACGGCCCGGTACGGCGATCCGCCTGACCCGCGCCGGCCCGCGGCCCGGCGTGTTCTCGCCCCGGTGTCGCTGACCTGCGCGTTCCCGACCGGTCGCCCGCCCGCTGCGCCCTCGCGCCGGCGAGCTCCCGCCGTCTCGCGCTCGCCGCGGCCCCACGCGCGCGTCGGGTCCGTCCAGAACCGCGCCCAGGCCCGCTCCCGGGTCGGCGGGACCGCCGCGGCACTCGTCCGCCTCTTCGCGCGGAGTTCGCCCCGGCGCCACTTCGCTGTGTCGTCGGCCAGGTTTCGGAAGCGCAACGTGAACACGTGCCCCCGCGGCGTCCGACCGCGACGGGCGCGGTACTGTCCGCCGTCGTCGGAATCGCGAGACCGCCCGTGGGCACTGCCCCGTCCCCGCCACGTACCACGGGATGCCACTGTCCCGCTCGGTGCGGCCGCCGGGCCAGCGGTGGACGACACCCTGGACGGCACCCGCCGGCCGGGGAACGGCCCCCGATTCGCCGCATCGCCGACCTTCCGGCGGACGTCCCGGATCGCGGACCTCTTAGCAGACCCCAGCAGACCCCAGCAGACCCACAGATCGGCCCCGCCGATCCGACAGGAGCCCCGGGTTCCGCCGATCCGGCGGGAACCCCCGGGGTGGCGCCCGGCGCCGGCATCCGCCGGTGGGCGCCAACGGCCGGCGACCGCCGACCGGGCAGCACAACGGCTGGCAACGGTGCCGGCCAGAAATCAGGAGTGTTCGATGACCCCAACGCTCATGCCGGCCGTGCCGTCGGCCAGGCCGCCCGAGGCGCGAGTGCGGACCGACGCCGCGTCGCCGGGCATTGGGCAGAACGAGGCGCACCGCCGGGACACCCGGTTCTGGCCGAGCGCCGAGCCGGACCGGGACCCGCGCGGCGCCGTCGTCGTGCTCCCGGGCCGCGGCGAGTCCGCCGAGCTCTTCGAGCCGCTGGCGTTCCGCCTCGCGCTCGACGGCTACGAGGTGACCTACCTCGGCATGGGGGAGGACAGCACGCTCGCCCTCGGTGAGTGCCGGGTCCCGGGGCGGCCGTTCGCGCTGGTCGGCTCGGACACCGGCGCGCTGCGGGCGCTCGCCGTCGCCGGCTCGCCGGCACTGCGCGCCGACGCGCTCGTGCTGCTCGGCCTGCCGCTGCTCTACCGCCCGGTCGCGGGCCAGGTCCCGTCCGATCCGCCGCCGCGGGCACTGCCCGACCTGCCGATCCTGCTCGTGCACGGCGTCGGCGACGACGTCAGCCCCCTGCAGGTGGTCCGGATGACGACCCGTACGGCCTCGCGTGCCCGCCTGGTCGCCGTTCCCGGCGGCCACCAGGTCCTCACCGAGACGAGCTGGCGCGCCGCCGCGGCCCACACCATCGCGTTCCTCGAGGACGTCGCCACCGCCCCCGCCCACGGGGTTCCCGTCGGATCGGCATAGCCCAGGGCGTCCCACCCGCCCGCTCTGACCGGCTCCGTCGCGCCTGACCGGCGTCGCCGCGTCCGTCCGGGTGGCCACCTTGCTGTAAGCCTGGTGTGGGCTGCTGGGATACAGGGGTGACGGTGCGGAGTGGGCGGGTTGACCAGGGTGGGGTGGCGGGCTTGGCTGGCACGGTGACGGGCGAGGCCTTCCTCTATGACGCCGTCCGCACGCCCTGGGGACGCGGGCGCGTCGACGGTGCGCTGCGCGGGGTGAAGCCGGTCTCGCTGGTGGCCGGCCTGGTCGACGAGCTGCGCAAGCGGAACCCGACGCTGGACGTCGACCGCCTGGGTGACCTGGTGCTCGGCGCGGCGAGCCCGGTCCGTGACCAGGCCGGGGACCTGGCCAGGGCGGCGGCGCTGGTCGCGGGCCTGCCGGACACCGTCTGCGGCGCCGTCGTCAGCCGGCTCGGCGCGTCGGGACTGGACGCGGTCGCGGTGGCCGCGGCGCGGGTGCGCGCGGGCTGGGACGATCTCCTGCTCGCCGGCGGCGTCGAGTCGATGTCACGGGTGCCGGCGGGCACCGACGCCGGCCCGCTGGCGAGCGACCCCGCGACCAACCACCGGACCGGCTTCGTCCCCGCCGGCGTCGCGGCCGACCTGCTGGCCACGCTGACGGGCCTCACCCGGGCCGACCTCGACGCCTACGCGCTGCGGTCGCGCCGGCTGGCCGCGGACGCCTGGGCCGACGGCCGTTTCGCCCGCTCGGTCGTCGCCGTCCACGACCACGGCCTGCTCGTCCTCGACCACGACGAGCGGGTCGGACCGGTCGGGGCCGGCGCCCTGGTCGAACAGTCCCGGCTGGACGCCGCCGCCGGCCACCTGGCGGGGCTGCCCGCGGCGTTCGCCCAGGCCGGCGAGCAGGCGGGCTTCGACGCGGTGGCGACCCGGGCCTACCACTGGCTCGAACGCGTGGACCACGCGCACACGGCCGGCAGCTCGGCGGGGCCGGCGGACGGCGCGGCGCTCGTCCTCGTCGGCGGTGCGCGGGCGGGCGAGGAGCTGGGGCTGACGCCGCGGGCGCGGGTCGTGGACGTCGTGCCGGCGGGATCCGACCCGACGCTGGCGCTGGGTGGCGCGGCGGCGGCGACCCGCGCGCTGCTCGCCCGCGCCGGGCTGGGCGTCGACGACGTGGACCTGTTCGAGACGGACGAGTCCTACGCGGCCGTCGCGCTCGCCTACCAGAAGGACCTGGCCATCCCCGACGAGAAGCTCAACGCCAACGGCGGCGCGCTCGCCCTGGGTCACCCGCTCGGCGCCACGGGCGCGAGGCTCGTCGTCACCGCGGTCGACGAGCTGGAGCGGCGCGGTGCCCGCCGGGCGATCGTCAGCGTCAGCGCGGGCGCCGGAATGGGGGTGGCGACGCTGCTGGAACGGGTCTGACGGTCTCCTGGACCGGGGCCGGTGACGACGCGTCGCATCACCCCGTTCATCCTTTCCTCGTCCCTCTTGTCCGCTCGCGGCTATCCAGTCGCCTCCGATGCCCGCCTCCGTTGCCCACGCCCCTGTTGCCCGCCTCGCCGCCGCCCGCGGCCTTCCCGACCCGGAGACGACGCCGATGCCCGAGCCGTCGCCAGCGCTCGCGACCGCGCTGACGCCCGAGGCTGAGCCGCCGTCCGAAACGGCACCGACGTCCGAGGCTGAGCCGCCGTCCAAGGCGGCACCGACGTCCGAGGCTGAGCCGCCGTCCGAGGCGGCACCGAGGTCCGAGGCGGCACCGACGTCCGGAGCGGCACTGGCGTCCGAGGCGGCGTCGACCTCCGAGACGGCACCGACGCCCGAAGCGGCGTCGACCTCCGAGGTGGCGTCGACCTCGGAGACGGCGTCGACCTCGGAGACGGCGTCGACCCGTGAGACGGCGTCGACCTCCGAGGCGGCGCGGCCACCGGTACCGCCGCCGTCCGAGCTCGCGGGTGGCGAGCGGGGGAGCGGCGAGCCGGGCGGCGAGGCCGAGCGGATCGGGATGATCCGGTGGGAGCGGGACGCGGACGGGATCGTCGTGCTGACGCTCGACGACCCCGAGCAGCCCGCGAACACCACCAACGCGGCCTTCCGGCGCTCGCTGGGCGCCGTCGTCGCGCGGCTGGAACGCGAGCGCGCGTCGCTCACCGGCGTGGTGGTGACGTCGGCGAAGCCGACCTTCGCCACCGGAGCCGATCTGCGGGAGCTCGCCGAGCTGGCCGACCCGCGAGCCGCCTTCGAGCTGGCCACCGCCGGCCGGGTCCTTCTGCGCCGGCTGGAGACGCTCGGCCGGCCGGTGGCCGCGGCGCTCGGCGGCGCCGCGCTCGGCGGCGGGCTGGAGATCGCGCTCGCCTGCCACCACCGGGTCGCCCTGGACGCGCCCGGCACACAGCTCGGCCTGCCCGAGGCGACGCTTGGCCTGATGCCGTCGGGCGGCGGGGTGGTGCGGGTGGTCCGCCTGCTCGGGGTGCTGAACGCACTGGTCAACGTCCTGCTGCAGGGCCAGCGGTACAGCGCGGCGCGGGCGCGCGCCCTGGGGCTCGTCGACGGGCTGGTCGCCACACGGGACGAGCTGGTGCCGGCGGCGAAGGCCTGGATCCGGGCGAACCCGGCACCGGCGGCGCGCTGGGACGTCCCGGGTTACCAGATCCCGGGCGGCGGCCCGGCGAGCCCAGCGCTGGCCACCGCGCTCGCGTCGCTGCCCGCGGGCCTGCGCCGCCAGGCCGCCGGGGCGGCCCAGGTCGCGGGGCCCGCGATCCTCGCCGCCGCGGTCGAGGGTGCCCAGCTCGACGTCGACACCGCGGGTGTCGTCGAGTCGCGTTACTTCGCCGAGCTGGTGACCAGCCAGGCGTCGAAGAACCTCGTCCAGGCGTTCTTCGTGGACATGGGCCGGGTTGTCGCCGAAGGAGCGGCTTCGGCGGATGGCCCGGGCGGCCGGGCGCGGTTCGAGGCGCCGAAGGCGTTCGTCGACCGGCTGCTCGGCGTGTATCTCGCCGAGGCGGCCGCGATGGTGGGCGAGGGCGTGCCCGCGCCGTCGGTCGAACAGGCCGGGGTGCAGGCCGGTTTCCGCTCATCGCCGCTGCGGCTGTGTGACGAGCTCACGCTCGCCACCGTCCGAGCGACGGCGACGGCGACGGCGACGGTCGGCGCGGTCGGGGGTGTGGCAGCGACAGTGGCCGAAGCCGAAGCCGAAGCCGAAGCCGAAGCAGTGGCCGAGGCGCCGGCGGGCGAAGGGGCCGTCGCCACGGGACAGGACCACGGGGCACTCGCGGTGCTTGACCGGATGGCCGGGGAGTTCGGCCGGTCCGGCCGCGCCGCCGGGGCCGGGTTCTACGAGTACGCCGACGGCCGGCGCGCGGGCCTGTGGAAGGGGCTGCGGGAGCACTTCGGCAAGGACGCGGACGGCGACGGCGGCGGGGACGGCGCCGCGAACCCGGTCGGCAACCCGATCGCGAATCCGGTCGGCAACCCGGCCGCGAACCCGGTCGGCAACCCGGTCGGGAAGCCGGCCGGGATCGCGTTCGAGGAGCTGAAGGAGCGGCTGCTGTTCGTCGTGGCGCTGCGGGCCGTCGACTGCTTCGACGAGGGTGTGGTCGGCTCGGTGTCGGCGGTGAACGTCGCCTCGCTGACCGGAGCCGGCTTCCCCGCCTGGACAGGCGGCGCCCTTCGGTACGTCAACGGCTATCCCGGCGGCCTGGCCGGCTTCGTGGCCCGGGCGGGCGCGCTCGCGACCCGCCATGGCGCCCGCTTCACCCCGCCCGCGTCGCTGGTGGAGCGAGCCGAGCGCGACGAGCCGTACGCCTGACAGGACGAGCCGCCCGCCTGACAGCCCGCCCGCCTGACAGCCCGCCCGCCCGCCCGCTCGCCTTCGTCACCGTCCCATGACCGATCGGTGGACGCGGCGGTGTCATGGCGGTAGACCGGTCAGCGGTCGTCGAAACGGGTTCTGGGTCTGCGCCTGGAGCGGCTCAGTGCGCGGACCCGTCACCCGGCGAGAGTCAGCACGTCCACGCACGCCGACGGACCCGGCCGACGGGCGCGGTCGCGGACCGTTGTCCGCGGCCGCGGTCGTCAACGTGCCGCGCGCCGCTAACGCGGCGAGCTGTTTCGGAGAGGGAGTGACGGGCTGATGGAGCCAGGCGCTGGGGCGTCCACGTCCGGCGATGCCGCGACGGGGACCGGGACGTCGACGGGGCCGCTGGCCGGCCTGCGGGTGGTGGAGCTCGCCGGGATCGGGCCGGGACCGCACGCGGCGATGGTGCTCGCCGATCTCGGCGCCGACGTGGTCCGCGTGGACCGGCCCAGCGGCGGCGGGGTGCAGGGCGCTCCGGACGACGGTGACCACCTGCTGCGCGGCCGGCGTTCGGTCGTCCTCGACCTCAAGGACCCCGCGGGCACGGAACGGCTGCTCGCGCTCGTCGAGCGGGCCGACGTGCTCATCGAGGTCTATCGGCCCGGGGTGGCCGAGCGGCTCGGCATCGGCCCCGACGTGTGCCTGCGGCGCAACCCGCGCCTGGTCTACGGCAGGATGACCGGCTGGGGCCAGGAGGGCCCGTGGGCGCACACGGCCGGCCACGACCTGAACTACATCTCCATCACCGGCGTCCTGCACGCGATCGGGCCGAAGGACGGCAAACCGCCGGTGCCGCTCAACCTCGTCGGCGACTTCGGTGGCGGCTCGATGTTCCTGCTCACCGGCATCCTGGCCGCGCTCTGGGAGCGGGAGCGGTCCGGCGCCGGCCAGGTCGTGGACGCGGCGATGGTCGACGGCGCGAGCGTGCTGGCCCAGATGATGTGGGCCTGGCGCGGCACCGGGTTCTGGTCGGACGAGCGCGGGGTCAACGTCCTCGACGGCGGTGCCCCGTACTACGACACGTATGTCTGCGCGGACGGCGGCTACGTCGCGGTCGGCGCGATCGAGCCACAGTTCTACGCCGCGCTGCTCGCCGGCCTCGGGCTCACCGACGCCGGCCTGCCCGGCCAGAACGACCGTGCGGGCTGGCCGGAGCTGCGTGCCCGGTTCACGGGGGCCTTCCTGGCGAAGACCAGGGATGAGTGGGCCGCTGTCTTCGATGGCACAGATGCCTGCGTCACCCCGGTGCTGACCTGGGCCGAGGCGGGATCCCACCCGCACCTGGCCGCCCGCCGCACGCTGGTCACCGTGGGTGGCATCGAGCAGCCGGCGCCGGCGCCGCGGTTCTCGCGCACTGTTCCGGGCACCCCGACCCCGCCGTCAGCGAAGGGTTCCGACACGGACGAGGTCTTCGCCGACTGGCTCGGTGAGCAGCCAGCGGCCCAGGCCTGAGCGCAGGCCGGGCCTGGGCCAGGGCCTAGGCCTGGGCGAGGGCCTAAGCCTGGCCCAGGCCTAGGCCCAGGTCGCGGCTGGCGCTCGGCGGCTGGCGCCCGGTGCCCGGCGGCCGGCCGAGGTGCTGCCACGGGACTGAGTCGGAGCGCCATCGGGCCTGCGTGGCGCGCATTCATGAGTGAGTGCTCATTAGGATGGGCTGTGCGTGTGCGACGGCGAACCAGGATGGCGACGCACCAGGAGACCGTGAACATGAAGGGGCTGGACACGTGGAGATAGCGGGTGCGGTAGCCGTCGTCACCGGCGGCGCCTCGGGCCTGGGGCTCGCGACGGCCCGGCGGCTGACCAAGGCCGGGGCGGGCGTGGTGCTGCTCGACCTGCCGACCAGCGCCGGTGAGCGGGCCGCCGCGGAGCTGGGCGAGCGGGCCCGGTTCGGCGCGGCCGACGTCACCGACGAGGGCGCGGTCGCCGCGGCCCTGGACCTGGCCGAGCAGCTGGGCGCGCTGCGCGTGGTGGTGAACTGCGCGGGCATCGGCCCGCCGGCCCGGGTSCTGGGCCGGGCGGGTGTCCACTCGCTGGACCTGTTCGCGAAGGTCGTCGGTGTCAACYTGATCGGCACGTTCAACGTGCTGCGCCTGGGCGCGGAGCGGATCGCGCGCGCCGAGCCGCTGCCCGGTGGGGAGCGGGGCGTCATCGTGAACACGGCGTCGGTCGCGGCGTTCGACGGGCAGATCGGCCAGGCGGCGTACTCGGCGTCCAAGGGCGGCATCGCCGGYATGACGCTGCCGATCGCCCGTGACCTCGCCGACAAGCTGATCCGCGTCGTCACGATCGCGCCCGGCCTGTTCGCGACGCCGCTGCTCGCGAGCCTGCCAGCCGAGGCGCAGG
>NZ_MOMC01000080.1 GCF_001983105.1 Pseudofrankia asymbiotica
GACCGGCGCCATGCCCCTACCTCACCACACGCACCAGACCTGGCACGCCACGCGACCACCAACATCAGCGCCTGGCTCCGAAGCCAGCGACCCAAAGCAACATCAACAAAGCACCTGAATGTTTACGCGTGATGAGCGTGATCACCGGCGTGGTGCCGACCTGACCGTTCTGAATCACCTTGATCGCGCCGGCCTTCTCCGCGACGAAGATACGGCCGTCCGGCAGAAAACGGAACGAGGTGGGCTCGTTGAGCCCATCCGCGACGAGCGTCCGCTCGAACTCCGGGGGCGGGGCGGCGTGCGCCCCGCGCGTCGTGACCAGCGCGACCAGGGTGGCGAAGACCACCGCCAGAACGGTCGTGAGCGCCACGCGGCGAACAGAAGCGGTATGGCCCGTCGACATCGGCCCCTCCAGACGAGACACACGGCCGAGCGCCCGGTGCGCTCGGCTGACAAGGTCCTACTCATCTCGGTCAGCTCCCTGGCGGCGTCGCCGCCGAGCCGGGAGGTCGGTCGGGGGACGGTCAGGAACTGCCGGCTCGCAGTGACGCGTCGCGCCTCAGCGCCGCCTCGATCGCGAGGTCCTCACGTTCGCTGCCTTCGTGGCCATGTTCCGTCTTGTGCCACTGGCTGCGTGACCGCTTTCTGCTGAGCTCGAGGACGCCGCTCCACATCGAATAGCTGGTGAACAGCCACCAGACGGRCGCGAGAAACATGTACTTGACGCTCGAGTACTCACCGCGGCGGAGGCAGGCGATCATGAGCTGGTAGAGCAGGAGAAAATTTCCCAGGAGCGCCGTGGCCCCGCCGAGGTAGAAGATGGCCGGCGGGAACAGCGACTCGATGAAGGCCGAACGAGTGATGAAGTAGGCGACGGTCAGGGCCCAGAACGCCGGATTGATCATCAGCGAGATCGGCGTACCGATCATCAGCAGGCTGTAGACGGCGAAGCTCTTGAGGCCCATCTGCCGGATCGCGGCCCGCGGGTGCCGCATGTGGATGAGGCCCGCCTGCATGTAGCCCTTGCCCCACCGCATGCGCTGCCGGGCCGCGGTCCTCGCCTTGGCGGAGGCCTCCTCGAGCGTGTAGGAATCGATCATCTCGACCCGGTAGCCCGCGCGGGCAAGCCATCCCGCGATATCGGCGTCCTCGGCCACGTTCCACGGGTCCCACGCCCCGATCAGCTCGTCGGGGTCCAGACCGCCGTCGCGAAGCTGGGAAGGCGGGATCGCGATCTGCCGAAGCACGTCCGTCCGGAAGATGTTCGAGGTGCCGCCGAGCGGCGGAACGCAGCCGAGCCGTGACAGGCCGGTGAGGATGTACTCGAAGTGCACGACGTACTCGGCCCAGTACATCCTGGTGATGACGTCGCCGACCCACCAGCTCCAGACGTTGCGCCAGTACTCGGCGCCGGCCATGCGCCGGGGCCGCCATGCCTCTGCCGGCGCGACCGCCAGCCGTTGCTTGCCGACGTTCCAGAACACCAGCCTGGCCTGTAGGCACACGACGTCAGGCGGGACACGCCGGAACAGGGCCACGGCCTTCAGCAGCTGAAGCGGGTCGGGGCGGTCCTCGGCGTCCCAGATCACCGAATAGGTCCCACGGGCCCGCGCGAGTCCGTAGTCGCAGGCCTTCGGCTTCGTCCTCGGTCTGCTGTCTGGGACCACGACGACCTCGAAATGCGGCGGGAGGTCGGCCTCGGCCGCCGCCGCTCGCGTCTCGTCGTCGACCTCCTCGAGCAGCAACAGGACCTGCAGCCGGTCCTTCCGGTAGCTGATCCGGTCGATCGCCCGCACGAGGCCCGGCAGGACGGCCGCCTCCTTGAACAGCGGCACGAAGATCGTGATCAGGGGAAGGTCGGGGTCGTTCGAGCCTGGCAGCGACGTCGGCCGCGGCATCCGATGGTCGGAAGCGGCCGCGCTGAGCACGATCTTCAGACCGACGAAGGCCAGGTAGAAGGCCTGGCAGGCGCCGATGACGGCGATCAGCAGGACCGTGGCGCCAAAGAGGCCAAGGCAGGCGCCGGCGACGACCACCAGGAGTACGAGGAATATGACCTGCCCGCGGGAGAGCAGCGTTCGCGCGCTCTCCCGCCACTCGAGGCCGCGGTCGTCGGGGCGGGACCGGCTGATCGGCTGATCTTCGATCGTCGTCATGCCCGGCCCCCGCTTCCGGAATGGCGAATCTGGTCGGCGCGCCGGGGAGTCGTGTAGATCAGCCGGTCGGAGTCGCTGTAGACGAGCCTGTACCTGGTCAGGAACGGCGATCCCGCCAGCTTGCGCGTGACGTGGTCCTCAGTTCCCGCGGACCGGCGCATGAATATCCACTCGATTCCGTATGCCGGCGGGTCGGCCAGCGCTCTGTCCCACTGCTTGTAGCTTCCTTCGTAGACGCATTTGTTGGACGGCAGGTGAGACTCGAACAGCACCTGTTCGTTGCCGAACGACTCCATCAGCAACAGCCCGCCGGTGTAGTTGTCCYGCAGGAAATCGGCCGCCTCCGAGGCCCGGATGGAGTCGGGTTCCTTGGCCCAGGCCCGCGGCTCCTGGAGCGTGATGATGTCGCGGGTGACCAGCCCGTTAGCCCCGATGGCAACCGCCAGCCCCAGCGCGAGCCCGGCCGGCGCCAACCGCCAGCCGCGCGCCCGTACGAGCGAACCGAGCTGGCCCACGAGGTACCCGCTGAACACCGCGGCGGCGAGGATCATGACCAGGCCGAAACGGACGTTGTACAGCTCGCCGTTGTAGTGCGTCACATGCAGCGGGCGCTGGCCCGCGTAGAGCGCGTAGCCGAAGAAGGGGAAGAAGACCACGAGCACCAGCGCGGGCAGTGACTCCAGCGAAAGGCGGGTCCGCACCAGGTAGACGACGAGGCCGATCAGGGCCAGCACGGCGAAGAACGTGGTCAGGTTCTCCACGACGGCTATCCCGTAGGTGCCGAGCGCCACGTTCAGGTGGCCGATCGAGCGCTCGCCCTCGTCGACCCAGAGCGACGGCTTCGCGTACTCGCCCCGCTGGAAGCCGAGCCAGTCGCCCAGGATGAGCTGGTTCCAGGCGGCCCACCCGATCGGTCCCAGYGCGGCCAGGGTGCCGAACGAGATCAGGACGCCGTCGGCCATCGACCGCAACGGGCTCCGAAGCGCGACGACGACCAGCACGACCATCAGGGTCAGCAGCAGGACCCAGCCCTCGTACCTGGACAGCGTCGCGAGGAACGCCGACGCGGCCGAGCGCACGAGGTACTGATAGCGGAAGTCGGTCTGGATCCATCGGAGCAGCCCGTAGACGCTGCCCATGATGCAGGCGAGCAGCAACGTCTCCGTCATCGGCGTGCTCTGCATGTAGAGCACGCTGGGGTTGAAGAGGAAGATCCCGGCGGTGACCAGGCCGGCGGAGCGGCGGCCGGTGAGCCGCCAGCCGAACTTGTAGAGAAGCACGCCGCACACGACGTAGGACGCCATCGAGACGACGCTGCCGCAGATCCCGGACTCGTACGCCGGGCCGTACCAGACCAACGGCAGCATGAGCAGGTGCGGCAGCGGCAGCCACACGCCTCCGAGCTGCGCGAGACCCGGCGTGGTGCTGGTCACCACTCGGCGGGAGATGAGCAGGTGCGAGATCGCGTCCTTGTAGGAAAGCGTGAGGTCGTTCGCGTAGAAGTAGGAGAACGAACCGATCGAGCACAGGCACGCGACGACGATGACGAGCCGGACCACCGGATCCGCCCGTCGCCACCGGCCCACGGTGTGGCTGTCGTCCTCGACCGCGTGCCGGGCCACCTTCAACCGCAGTCTGAGCAGGCTGAGGACGGAGCCCAGCACGACTCGCAGGCTTCCGCCGGTCTGTTTCCCGGAGGTCCGTGGGTGGTGTGTGACACCAGCCTCTTCGATCCGGAACCCGTAGCGTCCCGTGTAGGCCAGCAGCTGCGGGGAGATCGCCGCGTGGTCGCCGTCCAGTCGAGGCAGGATCTTCTCGAGGACGTTCCGGCCGATCAGCTTGAACCCGCAGTCGACGTCCCGGGCCGTGAATCCGAGCATGAGCCGGGTGAGCACGTKCCAGCCCGACCCCATCAGGCGTCGCTTGAAAGGGTCGGCCCTGGCGATCCTGAAACCCACCACCATGTCGGCGTTCGTTCGCAGCATCTGGCTGAGCAGGGTCTCGATGCTCTGCGCCCGGAACTGACGGTCGGAGTCCGAGAACGCGACCAGCGGCATACCGGTCTCGTAGGCGGCGCTGAGGCCGGTCCGCAGGGCCGCGCCGTAGCCGCGGTTCACGTCGTGCCGAACGACCTCGACATGTTCGCGCGTCTCACTCAGCCGGCGGGCGACCTCGTAGGTCCCGTCGGTGCTGCCGTCGTCGACGATGGTCACCCGGTACGGCACCGCGAGCCGCTGGAACATGGCGACCAGGTCGTCGACGCAGGCCTCGAGATTGCCAACCTCGTTGTGAGCCGGCAGAAAGAACGAAATTCCGCCTCGTGCCAGCTCGCGGAGCCGATAGAGCGGCTCGCCGGCGGCCTCGGTCTCGTGCGTGTCCCCGAAGGTCCTGGTCAGCCGCAGCCCCGCGGCGGACATCCCCGCGACGACCAGCCCAGCGGCCGCCGCCACCTGCCCAGGGGCGTCGAGATACCGCAGGCCCAGGTAGACGCCGGTGCTGATGGCCAGGCAGACGAGGACGAGCATGAGCGCCACCGCCCGCCGCCGGGGGCCGGCGGACCCCGGCCGGCGCTCGGCCCGTCGAGCGACGAGCCGAAGCGACGCGTTCCACCCGACAGACGCGAGGAACGCGATGGCGTACGCCCCGGGCTCGGGGACGCCGATGTCGACGCCCGCTCGCAGCACGATCAGCAGGACGCACAGCACGCTCGCGACTCGGAGCACGAACCAGGCCCGACGGGTGGTTCTGCTCGGCGCGGGCCGTGGCCCATTCCCGGTGCGTGGCCGGGCCGGGACGGCGGGCGGCAGGTCGCGGTGGGTCGTTCCCGTCATCGTCCGCGAACCCACCACGGGCCCGGGCGCCTGCCGTGGCGACGGAATCGCGTCGGTCGGCCGGGTGGTGCCGTCGGTGGTCACGCGTGGTCCCTTACCTGTGGCTGGGGGTCCGGCCGCCGGGCCACCGGTACGAGGCCCGAGACGTCCTGGAACTCCGGCTCCTGGGGACCACGGTTCCTGGCGAAGACGAGCCTGTCCCCGATCGAATAGCTGACGATCATTCCGGACGCGATTCCCGTGGCCATCGCCAGCAGATCGCCGGTACGCCCGACGATCAAGGTGAACACCGCGGTGCTGACGGTCAGCGACGCGAGCGTGCCCGCGTTGAACCCGAGCCATCGGCTGAGCCACCGGCGCGGCCCGCCGGCTCCCCTGGTGCGGTCGCGCCAGGTGAAGGTGCTGCTGAGCATGAAGTTGATCTGCGCGGAACAGGCGAAACCCACGGCATAGGCGGCGCTCGGCCGCGCACCAAGGCGTTCGGCGAGCTCAAGCACCGCGAACTGGAAGGCGGCACACGAGGCCCCGACGCAGGAGAACCGGAGCAGCCTCAGGAACGTCGGCGCCTTCTGGCGCGCGAGAGAAGGGGCGGGCCCCCGACCGGTCGCGAGTTCCGTCATGGCTTGCTCCGACAGCGCGCCGAGCGCCCCGGCGCGGCCGCGGACCGGGTGGCGGACCGGGTGGCGGACCGGGTGGCGGACCGGGTGGCGGACCGGGTGGCGG
>NZ_MOMC01000081.1 GCF_001983105.1 Pseudofrankia asymbiotica
GCGGACCGGGTGGCGGACCGGGTGGCGGACCGGGTGGCGGACCGGGTGGCGGACCGGGTGGCGGCCCGGCCAGCCGGCCCCGCTCGCCACGGCTGGCCAGCGGACGAGAGATCCGCTCTCAGGGTCATGAAGATGCGCGTCAACGGCATGGCCGATCCCCCCAGATATCGCGCGTCATTAAAGATGGGCAGCCGGAATGGCCACTGGACGCGGCCGGGATTCGGCCGCGCGAAAAAAATGGCCGCTCATGGCCGGGATCTCAGCCGGCATCGAGGCCGCCACGGTCGTTGCATGGCATGAGTCGATGCACCGCCGTGCACGCTTACGGCGGGCATGACCAGACTATGAACACGCGGTAGATTTTCCGGACAAGACGTCGTCACGGTATGGCCGGTATGCTGTACGCGGCATTTCCTCGATGGCGCGGAGCCCACTGGCGCGCGCTGGATGAAGTGTCGGCCGATCGGTGGATGACCTCGGCCGGCTTCCCGGCGCGCGAGGACTGGCCCGCTCTCGGCGGGCATACCTGGCCCTCGTCAGGTGGTGGCGATGCGCACGTCGCGGCGCCGAGTCGTAAGCGTGGTAACCCCCCCGGATTACTAGCATCGTGCTCTACGACAGTAGATGCGCGTTCGTGTCAGACCGTAGCACACCGATCGCAAACCGCATGAGGCGCTCAGGTATCTCTTCCGTGTCTCAAGGTAACGAAAAGATTTCTCCGCGGGACGCGGGAGGCCCAATGGGCATGATGATATTCAGGCGGGCCGCCGGCGCGGACGCCAGCGCCGGTATGCCAGCGCCGGTATGGCACATTTGGGGCATTCGGGGTGATGATTGCGCTCGCCGCCCCCGGCGGCGCTTCACCGTCCGGTGGCCCATTCAGGCGATCGGTGGCGACTCCCCGTCCACCGTCCGCGACCTGTCCCCGCCGCGAGCCGGCCCGCCGCCGCGGCGGGCGAGGCCCCAACGGCTCACCAGCCGGGGGCGCTCGCCAGGTACTGCCTGCTCACGGCGGCGGACCGCGGGTCCGAGTCGAGGCGCCAGTCCTGTTCCTTGCGCTCGCTGAAGAACAGGACGCCCGACAGTCGCGGGAACCTGTCGGTCGTGTAGAGGCCCTTGAGCCAGTCCGCCTTGCTCGGGTGCTCCGCGCAGCCGAGCTCACCCACGACGAACGGCGCGGTCCGGTGCAGGCTGGTCAGCCGGGAGTACATCGGCTCGATGAGGCCCTCCGCCGTCACGAACGGGGTGCCGTCGCTGTTCCAGCCCCAGTTGTAGCCATCCAGCCCGATGACGTCGACGTACGCGGACCCCGGCCAGTACCGCTCGACGTCCACGCCGCCGACGTCGTTGGCGTTCGCGCAGAACATGAACCGGGTGTTGAAGGCCCCCGCTGCCCGCGCGATGGTGACGACGCGGCGCCAGCTCGCTATCCAGTCGTCGACGCTCGCGACATTTCTGCGCCCGCTGCCCACGGTCCACGGGTACCAGTTCCCGTTCATCTCGTGGAAAAGCCGCAGTGTCACGGTTYCCGGGTACGTCCTGCTTGCCGAGAAGAACGCGCGGAGGTGCGCGTCCAACGATCCCGAAAGAATGTTGCGAAAGTTGACAGTCCACGCCTCCCAGGCCATGAAGAAGTCATGGTCCAACCGACCGGGGAGCCGGGCGATCTGGTTCGCGATGTCGGAGTTCCACCCACTCGACCAGTCGTCGAACCACGAGAAGACCGGCAGCGGGGCGCCGACCACCTTCTCCAGGTTCACATGGTTCGTCACCAGGTCCGCCGGGCCGCCGGCCCAGGCGCCGAACCTGCACCGGCGAAACAACGGAGGATAGCCAAACCCGTCGTCCCACTGCCGCGCCGCTATGGACCCCACCGCTGGAACGGCCGCACCGCCCGCCAGGAGCCCGGCGCCGATCAGCAGTCGCCGTCGCGTGATTCGTGATGTCGACGGCGTCGGCGAGACGTCCGGCCGCCCGGTCCTTGGCTCGTTATCCGACTTCATGATCCACTCCCTGGCTCACCGCCGCGACCAGTGGTCAGCACGCCCCAAGGTGGCATTCCGCCGCACATCACGGACCATCTTTCTCGACGGCGGGAATCTCCGAGACCGCGCGGGGACACCGTAGCGGCCGGGGCCACGGAGATAGCGTCACTCCCTGGAGAACTCCGGGCTCCGCGCGGCGGATACAGCTCCCAGGTGGACAATCAGGCGGCCCTGTTTGCGGTGCTCAGGTCTCGTCGGCCATGGCTTGTCGAGCGGTGCGCCGGGGTGCTCGTCTCCCCCTTTGTCCGGRCGACGACCGAACGCGCCGAAATCCAGAGGACGGGCAGATAGACATAGGAGCCCACCAGCGCGAGTGCCCCGGTCGCCCAGAAGCGCTCAAGGCCGAAACGCCAGACGCCGAGCACCAGGCCGACGAGGGTCGCGAGCTGCGTCAGGCCGATGTAGACGCACATGGTGACCGCGACCCGCGTGGTGACTCCCCGGCCGCGCGACTCACCGGAGTTGGTCGCCACCCACTCCGCCGTGCGTCCCCGCAGCAGATCCACCAGGCAGAACAGGTGCGCGAACCCGTAGATCACCTGGACCCGCAGGACCTCGAACCTCCAGCGCGAGTGCGCGACCGCCGGATAGATCACCAGCCAGAAAAGCARCGCACCCAGCAGCGGCAGCACGTTGCTGCTCGCCACGTGCGACGGGAAGAACCAGATCATCGCGAGCAGGGCCAGCGGCGCTACCAGGGAGTTGACCGCGGTGGTGACGTAGTACATGACGCCCGACCAGAAGCTGGCGCGCTGCGGGCCGGTCAACGACGTGTCGAGGTGGAAGTCCGGGTCGCTGAACAGCGCGAGTGAGYCCTCGCACCAGCGGTACTGCTGGCCGATGAACGCCTTCAGGTCGTCCGGCGACCTTCCCTGGCTCACGATGGYGGGTACGTACTGCACCCGGTACCCCTTGCGTCCCATCTCGACGCCGGTGAAGACGTCCTCGCTGTGTCCGATCAGGGGAAACCCACCGATCGCCTCCAGCGCGGCCCGCCGGTAGACCGCGGAGGTGCCGACGCAGATGGCTGCGCCGACCGCGTCCCGAGACGGCTGGATGAACCGGTAGAACATCTCCTGTGTGGCGCCGGCGCAGCGTTCCAGCCACGACATCGCGCTGGTCGTCGAGAAGTACTGCGGGCTCTGTACGATGYCGACCTCCGGGTCGCCGTCCAGGTAGGGGACCAGCTCCGCGAGAAAATCGGGTCTCGGCACGAAGTCCGCGTCCAGGATGACGACGTGGTCGCCGTCGCTGCGGGTGTAGCCGTACTGGAGGTTCCCGGCCTTCTTGTACTCGTTTCCGGGACGGGCCAGATAGTTGAACTCAAACGAGGCCGCCAGTCGCTCGACCTCCGCCCGGCCGGCGTCGTCGAGCACGTACACCTCGACGCGGCCTGGCCACGCGATCCTCCTGACGTGCTCATAGGTGTTGCGTAGAAGATCCGCCGGCTCGCCGGCCRTGGGCAGGAAGATGTCGATCGTCGGGTAGTGCGCGGGCGAGTACGTCTCGACCAGGAAGAGGTGGTCCGGCAGGGTCACGCGCCGCTTGAACGTCGACGTGCGCAGCGCGAGGACCTGCTCTCCGACGAGGAGGAGAAGCGGGAAGAGGAACCCGAGCGTCCACCGCGCGTTCCGCGCGAGGCCCACCGTGCTCACGGCCACGCCGACGAACGCGGCGGCCTGAAGGTAGAAGATCCACCGGTGCTGGCCGCCGGCCAGGTAGCGGTACTTGTCATCGTCTCGCGGGGGGACGGTGGGACCGGCCGGCAGCGCCCGCTGACGGTAGACGACCCGCCGGTTGAAGCTCTGCCGCAGGACGAACGAGGCCGCGATCGTCAGCGCCTGGGCCACGAGCGCGCTCGTTCCGACATGGTTCACGAGGAGCACGAGCAGCGGGGTGCGCACCGCCATGTCGACGTTGTTGTACGCCGCGAAGTGCAGGCCCCGGACGTACCACGCGTGGCGCCGGTACTGAAGATCGTGATAGACGATCTTCTCCTGCAGGTAGAAGTTGGACGCCACGGTGAACTCGGAGCCGATCACGGCCGCGACGAGGTAGGGCACGCCTCCTGACACCAGGAGTGCCATGACGGCCAGGTTCAGGCACAGCCCCGTCAGCCCGACCAGGGCGAGCCTGACGCCGCGGCCGAGCCGCAGTGACGCGACCTGCCGGAGAAAGACCAGGCCGGTTCTCAGCGACGCCTTGCTCCTGCCGGCCGTCCTCTCACCGAACCGCAGCGGGAGTTCGACGATTCTCAGGTCGTGGCGCGCGAGGATCTCCAGAAGAATCTTGAAGCCGGCCGCCTGCAGGAGCGTCAGATCGATCGACGACCGTCGTACGCAGAAGAAGCCGGTCATCGGGTCGGTGCAGCGGCGCCCGATGCGCCGGGGAAAGACCGCGCGCGTGAGGTGGGTGCTTCCGCCCGATATCGCCCGTCGTGACGCCGAGCCGAGGCCCGAGACATCGCCCGCGGCCAGGTAACGAGACGCGACCGCGACGTCCGCGGCCCGGGTCTCGACCGCCTCTATCAGCGCCTCCGCGACCTCGGGCGGATGCTGCAGGTCCCCGTCCATCACGACGACGTACCGGCTCCGGCTCTCCCGCATACCGCGGACGACCGCTCCGGACAGCCCGCCCAGGCGCTCCGGCGGCGGCCGGTGAATGACGCGCACCGGCAGCCGGCACCGGCCGGCGACCTCCCGTATGACCGTCGGGGTGTCGTCCGTCGAGTCGTCGACGAAGAGAATCTCGGCCTCGCGCGCGAGCAATGCCGTCTCGAGACGCCGGAGCAGCTCCGGTATGTTGTCGCGCTCGTCGCGGGTGGGTATGACTACCGTGACCTCGGGCACGCCCGACCCCCTGGATGCCGGTCCTGTTGTGAGCTGCTGATGAGTCGCGTCCTGAGGTCTCGCCCGTTCCGCGGGCCGACCATCCCTGGTTCTCATGGAGAACGCCATCCGCGCCGTGCCGCGGTCAGGAAAATCATGACGGTCCCGGGACAGCCGAGGGCAGGGCGGCCCGCTGCCCGGCCACGAGATTGGCGTTGACCAGTTCCTGACGCACCACCGGCGTCAACTCCAGCATCGCCGTCCGCGATACATGTGAGTCGTCGCGGTAGAGAAGAGTTCCGCCCCGGACCGCCGGGCACCTGGCCGACGGCGGCGGGCACAGATACTGGTTGAGGTCGATGACGGCCCTAATCCGGGAATCTCTTGTCGGCAGCTCCTCGGCGAGCAGCGCGCGATTTCGCGGGAAAGCGCATGGCCGCCAGTCGTCGAGTGTCCCGGAGACGCAGGTCGGTATGTCGGCGCCGGGAAACGGAGTATCCATCGCGTACACGATCGGCCGTCTGGAGACAGCCAGGGCGTCCAGTGCCGTCCGCCAGCCACGGCGCAGGGTCTCCGMCGAGACGTCGTACCGGTTCAGCTGGGCGACGACGGTGAACTGGGGCGGTGGCTCCTGCGCGAGGCGCCGCAGCGTCGCCGCTCTCCAGGCCGAACATTCCAGGTAGTCGCGCTTCAGCACGCTGTTGACGATCGGGAGGTCGGCGATGGGGCAGCCGGCCTTGGTGAGCACCTCGACGGACCACCCCTGCGGGGCGGCGACGCCCATGAGCGCGTCGAAGAGCTGGCCCGCATGGCTGTCGCCCAGGAGCACAATGCGACGCGAGGTGATCGGCGCGGTGCTGGGCCTGCCGTCGGGCCCGATCAGGCACCGCGGCGAGACGGTGCGCTCGATGTCGACGATGCAGGCGGCCGGCGACGCCGGCGTGTCCTTGTGCGCATGCAGCACCGTCGGGCTGACCGAGCCGCCCGTCCGGCCACCGGCGAACGGGTCACGCAGGTGACCGTCGACCATGGCCGCCGAGTTGCGGACCTCCGCCGGCTTGTCCAGGGCGGATACGGCGTCGGACGCCAGCACGACCGCCAGGGTGATGGACGTGAGCGACAGGAACGCGCCGCYGACCACCCAGTCTCGCCCGCTCCACGGCACCTGGATGGCCGGCTGCTCGATCGCGAAGTGAGTGCCGATGGCGAGCAGGACCGCGACAGATATGACRGCGAGCCGTCCCGGGGCGTCCAGCGCGTGCCCGGTGACCCTCGGCGCCAGTACGATCAGCGGCCAGTGCCAGAGGTACAGGACATACGAAATGTCGCCGAGCCCCTGCACGGCCCGCCATCGGAGAACAACGCGTTCCAGCGCCGTCGTTCCCGGCACGCCGGCGACGATGACACCGGCCGCGCCGGCCACGGGCAGCAGGGCCGCCGCGCCCGGAAATCTCGTAGCGTCGTCATACAGGACAGCGGCCAGCACTATTGCCGCCAGCCCGGCGAAGGCCAGGCCGTTCCCCACGGCCGGCGGAACTCTCCTCAGCGCTGGCGCGGCGACCGCGATGAGCGCGCCGACGGCGAGTTCCCAGGCACGGGACTGCAGCGAGTAATAGGCGAGCGGCGCGTTGCCGGTCGTCAGCACAAGACAGACGGAGAAGGACCCGCATACCACGACGGTCAGCAGCGCCAGCAGTGCGGCACGCGGTCTCGTGCGGTAGAGGACGGCGACCAGCACGACAACGAGCGGCCAGATGAGATAAAACTGCTCCTCGACGGCCAGCGACCAGAAATGCTGAAACGGTGACGGATCGGCGCGGGCCTGCTGGTAGTCGATACCGCTGGCCGCCAGCCGATAGTTCATTCCATAGAAGACCGTGAAGATCGCGTCAGTACTGGTCGCCTTGGTCTGCAGGGGCGGTGCCCACAGCCAGGAGACCAGGATGGTGGTGGCGGTCACCACGGTCGCCGAGGGGAGAAGCCGTCTCACCCGGCGTCGGTAGAAACCGGCGAGCACGCCGCCGTGGTTTCCGCCGACCTGCCGGACGAGCTGATCCGTGATCAGGTAACCCGATATCACGAAGAAGACGTCGACCCCGACGTAGCCACCCGTGATTCCTGGCACCTTCAGGTGGTAGAGGACCACCATGGAGACCGCGACGGCGCGCAGGCCCTGGATATCGGGCCGGAATCGTGCGGTCGTCGCGCTGACGGCGTCGCGCCGCGCGGGTGCGACGCGGCGGGTCCTGTCCAGTTCCATGGTCGGCGTCATCCGGACCGGCCAGCCGCCGGTTCGGTGCGCAGCCACAGGTACCACCGGTTGAGGTCATACCTGTGCTTTGGCCATGAACCGACCAGCTTGTACCCGGAATCGGCCTTCAGGAGCTTCTCGACGAGAGCGGTGCTCTCGTCGAGGCTCCTGGTCCCGCTGGAGCCGGAGGTGTAGAAAACCCCGGCGAACTCATGGTTGGCGATCGCGTGCCGGATGGCTTCGGGGCCGGCGCCATAGAGCGACCAGGGCTCCTGCCACCTGAACTCGGGCCGTGATTTTTCGTAATAGCTGATCTCGTCGGCTCCCACACCTATGTAGGTGCCGGGCCGGCCGGAGTCGTTGACCGCCGCGATCACCCGGCTCGGGTCCGGCCACTCGGTGAACATGAAGCTTGAGTGGGCGAGCGCCGCGATCAGCGCCAGGTAGGCCGACAGACCCAGCAGGGCGATCTTGGCGAGAGGCCTACGCAGCATCACGACCTGCGCCGCGACCGGAGCGGCGAACAGCGTGAGGAAGACGGCATGCTTGTTGAAGGACGTGTACTCGTGGATGTGGAACTGGCTGACCGGTAGTGCCAGCCCCGAGGCCAGCAGCGTGAGCGCGAGCAGCGTCTCCCGGAGAGAGCGCTTCCTGTAGCAGAGGACGACCAGGCCGGCGATGGCCACCAGGAGGAGGACGCCGGCGCCCTTGGCGAACTCGGTCGCCAGCATCTGGGTGGGGCGATGGCTCTCGACCGTCCGGTTCGAGGTGGTGAAGGCGATGCCCTTCCCGACGAAACCGCGTTCGAGGACATAGAAGTCGATCAAAATCAGGAGGCTCGCGGTCAGCACGATCAGCGCACGGGTGATCGCGCGGCGAGGACGCCGTTCCGCCAGCAGCGCGAGAACCGTCACGACCGGCACGAAGGCGCCGCCGGTGTACTTGAAGATCGCGGCGGCCGAGATCGCGACTCCGGCGGACAGGGCCGACAGGTTCCCGGTTCTCGTGACGACGAGAGCCACCGCCACGATCACCAGGGAGYAGCACGGCGCGTCGAACGTCGCGAAGTTGCCGACGAACAGGGTCGACGCGGAGAGGACGGCGAACGCCATGCCCGCGAGGCGCGCCGCCCCGGCATGGGCCGGCCCCGCGAGCCTCGCGGCGATCGACCCGGAGCAGTAGGTCGCGGCGAGCATCAGCAGGAGGCTGGCCAGCCGGACGAGGGCGAGGCCGCCGACGTGGTCGACCGTGGCGGCGATCAGCGGGTAGGCGTAAGGGAACCCCGAGAAGTAGCTCCCGTAGTCACGGGCGCGCGGGCCACCCGCCCACTGGGCGAAATACGCGTGACCGGCGTCGATGTAGAGGGCTTCGTCGGGGTTGGCCAGGTTGTTGAGCCGCAGCGTGAGCACGACCTGCGCCGCGAGGATCAGTATGACCGGGAGCCTGCTGACGAGCCGGTCAATCCGCGTCCTGCTGGATTGCGGCAGAAAGGAGACGGCCGCGACCCGCCATAACGGGGCCTCGGTGATGTCCACACCCTGCGCTGTCACGACGTCGGTCCAGTCACGGGTCCTCCGATGTATACGTGCGTCTGTATACGTGCGTCACCGGCGTGCCGGCGGTGGTCAGCGACATGGCGCGGGCAGGCGCGCGTCCGCTCGACGTTCTTGGCGMTCCTCGCGTCACTTCGGGGTGGAAATCCGGAGCCGCGATCGGGGCCGGCGACGAAAGGCGTCGGCGCGCGGTGCCGGCGGCCACCCGCCCTTCCCCTCTCGCTGGTCCCTCTTGCTGGTCCGCGACGGCCCGCCCATCCGGGTGTTCAGCCGGACGATGCCGGCTGAACGGCATGCACGACAGCGGGCCGCACCCGCGGAAATCGCACAGCTATTCATCCAAGGATGGGACAGGAAAGAGTTTTACGACCGGTCGGATTCATTTCCAGCACGCCCGGCATGCCGGCCTCGCCACGACGGCTCTTTCTGGAGAGTCAGGTTACAGACCGGTGGAGCACGGACAAGACTCCGTCGAGGTAAATCTCTCGTGAACTCGTTCACAGAGTCTATTTATAAAGGTTTTAACCGGGAACCTGTCGTTCACTATCCGCCGTTCCGGCAACAAGGCGCCGGCACATCGAGGGCGAGCAGGACGTCAGCGGCATATCGTGCGCCCGTCTCCGTGGCCGGAGATCCCGTGTGATGATTTTCCGGTACGCCAGGCCTGTCCTTGGCACCGGGCGGGAGGCGCGGCGTTCATGACGGCCGCGGCCGCGGTCCGGCGCGACGACTGGCCGATACCCGGACCGAACCGGCGCCGGCGACGCACCGCCCCGATCGATCTCCTCGACCGATCCTGTCGATCCTGTCGATCCGGTCGACGGTGTCGCGGAAAGCGCCCGAACGCTCACGCGAAGCGATTGCATTGCGTGATGGGGGCGAGATTGTGGCCGAGACCTCGCCGGAGGCACGCCCATGGTCCGTCACATACGGTGACGGCCGCGACGGCGGCATCGGCACGGCCGGCCGGCGGCCCGTCGCGCCACTCCCCACCCCGCCATGACCGACAACGCCTCCGTTCGGGCACGCCGTCGCCCGGCATACGGGGCGCAGCCGGGCTTGGCAACGCCGCGGCGACGTTGACCTCTACGTGGGGCCTGCACGTTTCCGCTCTCGGCGGAACCCCGTGACGGAATCATGTCTGCTCCGCCACGGTTGCCATAGACGTTGCAGTAGACGTCTGGGCCCATCGGGGCGCGACAGCGATGTCGGCCCCGTCCGCGACGAGGTGGACGGGTTCTGGCGGGTAGGTTTCTGTTCGATGCGTGAGGACATGCCTCGGCGGAGCTAGCATGCGGATACCGGCTGTCGTGTGGTCGGTCGCAGCTCGAAGGAGCGCACATGTTCGAGAGATTCACCGACCGGGCACGTCGGGTCGTCGTCCTGGCTCAAGAAGAGGCCAGGATGCTCAACCACAACTACATCGGCACCGAGCACATCCTCCTCGGCCTGATCCACGAGGGTGAGGGTGTCGCGGCGAAGGCGCTGGAGTCGCTGGGGATCTCGCTCGAGGGTGTGCGGTCGCAGGTTGAAGAGATCATCGGCCAGGGCCAGCAGGCTCCCAGCGGTCACATCCCGTTCACCCCGCGCGCGAAGAAGGTCCTCGAGCTGTCTCTGCGCGAGGCGCTGCAGCTCGGTCACAACTACATCGGCACCGAGCACATCCTCCTCGGCCTGATCCGCGAGGGTGAGGGCGTCGCCGCCCAGGTGCTGGTCAAGCTCGGCGCCGACCTCAACCGGGTCCGCCAGCAGGTCATCCAGCTCCTGTCCGGCTACCAGGGCAAGGGCGAACCGGCGACCGCCGGCGGCCCGTCCGAGGGCACGCCGTCGACGTCGCTGGTGCTCGACCAGTTCGGCCGCAACCTGACCGCGGCCGCCCGCGAGGCCAAGCTCGACCCGGTCATCGGGCGCGAGAAGGAAATCGAGCGGGTCATGCAGGTCCTGTCCCGCCGGACCAAGAACAACCCGGTCCTGATCGGCGAGCCCGGCGTCGGCAAGACCGCCGTCGTCGAGGGCCTGGCGCAGGCGATCGTCAAGGGCGAGGTGCCCGAGACGCTCAAGGACAAGCAGCTCTACACGCTCGACCTGGGCGCCCTCGTGGCCGGCTCGCGCTACCGCGGCGACTTCGAGGAGCGGCTGAAGAAGGTCCTCAAGGAGATCCGTACCCGCGGCGACATCATCCTGTTCATCGACGAGCTGCACACGCTCGTCGGCGCGGGTGCCGCCGAGGGCGCGATCGACGCCGCGTCGATCCTCAAGCCGATGCTCGCCCGCGGTGAGCTGCAGACCATCGGCGCGACGACGCTGGACGAGTACCGCAAGCACCTGGAGAAGGACGCGGCGCTGGAGCGCCGCTTCCAGCCGATCCAGGTCGCGGAGCCGTCCGTGGCGCACACCATCGAGATCCTCAAGGGCCTGCGCGACCGGTACGAGGCGCACCACCGCGTCTCGATCACCGACGCCGCCCTCGTCGCCGCCGCGTCGCTGGCCGACCGGTACATCTCGGACCGCTTCCTGCCGGACAAGGCGATCGACCTGATCGACGAGGCCGGCTCCCGGATGCGCATCCGCCGGATGACCGCACCGCCGGACCTGCGCGAGTTCGACGAGCGGATCGCGAACGTCCGCCGCGACAAGGAGTCCGCGATCGACGCGCAGGACTTCGAGAAGGCGGCGTCGCTGCGCGACAAGGAGAAGACCCTCCTCGGCGAGAAGGCGAAGCGCGAGAAGGAGTGGAAGGCCGGCGACATGGACGTCGTCGCCGAGGTGGGCGACGAGGAGATCGCCGAGGTGCTCGCCATCTGGACGGGCATCCCGGTCTTCAAGCTCACCGAGGAGGAGACGGCCCGCCTCCTGCGCATGGAGGACGAGCTGCACAAGCGGGTCATCGGCCAGGAGCAGGCCATCAAGGCCGTCTCCCAGGCGATCCGGCGTACCCGCGCCGGCCTGAAGGACCCGAAGCGCCCCGGCGGCTCGTTCATCTTCGCCGGCCCGTCCGGTGTCGGTAAGACCGAGCTGTCCAAGACGCTGGCGGAGTTCCTCTTCGGCGACGAGGACGCCCTGATCCAGCTCGACATGTCCGAGTACATGGAGAAGCACACGGTCTCGCGACTGGTGGGCTCCCCGCCCGGATATGTCGGCTACGAGGAGGGCGGCCAGCTCACCGAGCGGGTGCGGCGCAAGCCGTTCTCGGTCGTGCTGTTCGACGAGGTCGAGAAGGCGCATCCGGACGTCTTCAACACGCTCCTGCAGATCCTGGAGGACGGTCGCCYGACCGACTCCCAGGGCCGGCTGGTCGACTTCAAGAACACCGTCCTGATCATGACGTCGAACCTGGGCACCCGCGACATCTCCAAGGGCCCGGGCATCGGTTTCGCCACCGGTCAGGGCGCGGTCGACTACGAGCGGATGAAGGCGAAGGTCCAGGACGAGCTCAAGCAGCACTTCCGGCCGGAGTTCCTCAACCGCATCGACGACATCATCGTCTTCCACCAGCTGAGCAGGGACGAGATCATCCAGATCGTCGACCTGATGCTGGCCCGGGTGGACTCGCAGCTGAAGAACAAGGACATGGCGCTGGAGCTGACTCCGGCCGCCAAGGCCCTGCTCGCCATCCGCGGGTACGACCCGGTGCTGGGCGCCCGGCCGCTGCGCCGGACGATCCAGCGGGAGATCGAGGACGTCCTGTCCGAGAAGATCCTGTACGGGACGCTCAAGCCCGGCGAGATCGTCATCGGGGACGCCGAGGGCGAGGGCGAGGACGCGAAGTTCGTCTTCCGCGGTGAGACCAAGCCCAGCTCGGTCCCCGACACCCCGCCGATCGACCTGGCGAAGTCCGGCGAGCAAGGCGTCTAGGACGCCGCTGGTAGCCGCCGGCTGCGATTGATCAAAAGCGGGAGGGCGGTCACGGGCTCCGTGACCGCCCTCTGGCATGTCGGGAGAAGAGCACCAGGATGGGAACGGGGGCGAACGGCCGTGACGCGGCGGGTGGCGGGCGGCGGCGGGGTTCATCTGGAGTTCGGGGCGGACCCGGCCACATCGATGGTCGTGTCCTGGCTTACGGACGGGGCGGTGTCCCGGCCGATGGCACGGTTCGCGCCGGTCGACCCGGACGAGGCCGAGCCGGGCGAGGCGTACGCGGCGACCAGGACCTACCGGGACACGGCCCGCCGCAGGATCCACGTCCAGCACGCGACGCTGGTGGGGCTGCGGCCGGGCGTCCGCTACCGCTACGAGATCTTCCCTCCGCTCGGCGGCGATGAGCCGTCCACCGGCGAGTTCAGCACGGCTCCACGCGCGGGCGGCGCGGCCGGCACGACCAGTGTGGGCGGCGCCAGTGGCGCCAGCGGCGCCCATGAGGACGCGAACGGGGCAAGCGCGGCCGGCGCGGCCTTCACGTTCACCTGCTTCGGCGACCACGGCACGGACCAGGAGGACGACCCCTACGGCAGTTCGGCCTCGGGGGCGGTCGTCGCCGCGGTCGACATGCTGGCTCCGCTGTTCAACCTCGCCCTCGGTGACCTGTCGTACGCGAGCCTGCGGCGCGAACCGTCCCGGGTCTGGGCGGACTGGTTCCGGATGGTCGCCCCGTCGGCCAGCCGCCGGCCGTGGATGCCGGTCGCCGGGAACCACGAGAGCGAGCGCGAGCTCGGCCGGTTCGGGCTCGATCCGTATCAGGCCTACTTCCAGCTGCCGGACAACGGCGCCGATGGCGACTTCCGCGAGCTCTGGTACGCCTTCACCGTCGGCCGCGTCCGCTTCGTCGTGCTCTTCGGCGAGGACGCCTGCTACCAGGAGCATGGGCTGGTCTATCTGCGCGGGTTCAGCGAAGGCCGGCAGACGGCCTGGCTGGAGCGGACCCTGCGCGCGGCCCGCGCCGACCCCGAGATCGACTGGGTGATCGTCGCGATGCACCAGGTGGCGATGTCCACCGCCGCCTACCACAATGGCGGCGATCTTGGCCTGCGTGAGGAGTGGCTGCCGCTGTTCGACCGTTACGAGGTCGACCTGGTCCTCTGCGGCCATGAGCACCACTACGAACGGACCCACCCGGTCCGCGGCGTCGTACCAGGCTCGCCGGTGCTGACGCCGCGCCCGGTCGTGCCCGCGAACGCCACCGGCGCGTCCACCGGCGCGGCGGTGTCCCCCACGGCGCCCACGGTGCCGATGGCGGCGAGGACGGCGAGGACGGCGGGCTCACCCGGGCTGGCGCTCGCCGACGAGGTCGTCGACACGACCACCGGAACCGTGCACATCATCGTCGGCACCGGCGGCTCGTCGTCGCCAAGCACGGGAGCGCTGTTCGAACCACCGCTCGGCCGGGTGGTCGTCCGGCCCGAGCCGCCGGATCCGCCGGCCACCCCCGCCCGCCGCCGATTCGGGAAGAGCCCTGTCAGCCGCCGGCGCACCATCCACGTGACGGAGGGGGCGCCGTGGCTCGCCACGCGCTCCACCGACCACCCGTACGCCTTCGCCGCCCTCCACGTCGACCCGGGGCTCCCCGGCGGGACGACGACCATCCGGCTCACGGTCCACGACTCGCTCAGGCCGGACGAGCAGCCGTTCGACGAGGTGCTCTTCACCCGCCCCCGCCGCGACCGCTAGGCCGGCCCCGCCGGTTCGGCCGGTTCGGGGCGCGCGAACAGCCTGAACAGCACGGCCAGCGCCGGGAGGATCACGAGCATCCCGGCGGCGGTCGCGACGAGCAGCGCGCGCAGGTTCGCCTCCGGCGCCGCGGCGCCGTCGACCGTGGCCTGACCGACCACGATGTCCGGGTACTGCGCGACCGCCCAGCCCCACAGCACGGCGGCGGCCGCGAGCCCCGCGGCGAGCCGTGCCGCCGCGAACCGCCGCCGCCACACCAGCGCCACCGCCCCGAGACCGCCGGCGGCCGACGCCGCGACGAGCGGCACCGACCGGGCGGCGAACCGGTCCGCGACGATCGGCGCGTCCGACCAGAGCAGCGGCAGCAGGGCGGCCGCGAGCGCGCCGGCCACCACCGCCGAGGCCACGGCGCGGCGCCGCAGGCCCGCGACGAGGTGGGTGGTCTCCGGGCGCGCCGCCGCGTCCCGGCACAGGTAGACCGCGGCGAGGAAGGCCGTGACCGCGACCGTGAACAGTCCGCAGACCACGCCGAAGGCGCTCGCCAGCGGCGCGAACGGAGCGTCACCGTCGAGGTCGCCGGTGGCCAGCGCCGCGCCCGCGACGCCGAGCGAGAACGGTGTGAGCACGGACGCGGCGGCGAACACCCGGCCCCACCAGTGGTCCGGGCCCGCCGCCCCGCCGCCGTAGGCGCGGTACACGTAGGCCGCGCCGCGCAGCACGATCCCCAGCAGCGCACCCACCAGCGGGACCTCCAGCGTGGACCCGACCACGCCGAACGCGGCCGGGAACCCGCTGAACAGGGCGACGATCACGAAGATCAGCCAGACGTGGTTGGCCTCCCAGACCGGTCCGAGGGAGCCGGCGATGAGCGCCCGCTGGTCCCTGGCGTCCCGGCCGTGGGCCAGCAGGTCCCAGAGGCCACCGCCGAAGTCCGCGCCGGCGAGCAGGGCGTACGCGGTCAGGCCGACGACCATGACGACGACGAGCAGGTCCGCCGCGCTCATCGCCCCGCCCCGCCGTTCCGCGCTGCCGCACGGCCGAGATCAGGGCGGTCGGGATCGGGCGGGTACGGCTCGGCCGGCGGCCCTTCGGTCGGGGTCCGGGGCTCGTAGCCGGGGCCGCCGGTGGCCATCCGGCGCAGGATGAGGACGAGCGCGGCCGCGAGGCCCAGGTACAGCGCGAGCGTGCCGCCGAAGATCCAGCCGATCCCGCCGGTGGTGGTGACCGCGTCGGCCACCCGCATCCGGCCCTGAACGATCCACGGCTGCCTGCCGCCCTCGGTGACCTCCCAGCCGGCGAGCATCGCGAGCACCGACGCCGGCCCGCTCGCCACCGCCGCGAGCAGCCACGGCCTGCCGGTGGGGAGCAGCGGCCGTCGCCCGCGCCGTCGGCGGCGCAGCGCCACCCCACCGACCAGCGCCGACAGCCCGATCAGCGCCGTGCCGAGCCCGACCATGGTGTCGAACGCGAGATGCACGATCGTGGCGTTCGGCCGCTCGTCCGCCGGTACCGCGTCCAGTCCGGTGATGACATGGTCGGGATCGAAGCCCTCCAGCAGCGACAGCCCGTCCGGGATCTCGATTCCGTAGCGGATCTTGCCGGTCTCCGGGTCGTACAGCCCGCCGATCGTGAGCGGCGCGTGGCCGCCCGTCTCGCGCAGGCCCTCCATGGCGGCCAGCTTGACCGGCTGGCGGTCGCCGACGACCCGGGCCGCCCAGTCGCCGACGACCAGCTGGAGCGGGGCGCAGACCAGCACGACGACGAGACCCACCCGCAGGCCCCGCTGGTGGTAGGTGTCGCGGCGGCCGCGCAGCATTCCGACGGCGTAGATCCCCGCGACCACCCCGCCGGTGCACATCAGCGCGGCGAGCAGCATGTGCGCGACCTGCGGCGGCGCGGACGGGCTGCGCAGCGGCGCCAGCGGCTCGGCCGCGACGACCCTGCCGTCCGCCGACTCGACCACGCCGCCGGGCACGTTCATCCAGGCGTTCGCGGTGATGATGAACAGCGTCGAGAGCGTCCCGGCGATCGCGATCGGCCAGAGCGTCAGCCAGTGCGCGCGGGGCGAGAGGCGCTTCCAGCCGTAGAGGTACATCCCGAGGAAGATCGCCTCGGCGAAGAACGCGAAGCCCTCGAGGGTGAACGAGAGCCCGAGGGCGCCGCCGTAGCGGGCCATGAACGCCGGCCAGAGCAGCCCGAACTCGAACGAGAGCACCGTGCCGGAGACGGCGCCGACGGCGAAGAGCACGGCGAACGCCCGCGACCACTTCTTCGTCAGGGCGAGCCAGGTCTCGTCACCGGTCCGCAGCCACCGCCCCTCGGTGTACAGCAGCAGCCAGGGGACACCGACGCCGAAGACGGCGAAGCAGATGTGGAACGCGAGGCTGAAGGCGGTCTGCCCGCGCGCGAGCGCGAGCGAGCCGGCGGCCTGGGACTCGGCGACCCGGGCGGCGGCCTCGGTGATCAGCGGTGAGCCGAGGACCATCAGCGGTCCCTTCCGAGCCGATCATGGCCTGACATCCGAGCCGCGGGCGAAGGCCGGCGCCCATGGTGGCCGCCTGTCCCCGCCTGACCGGGACAGCGGGCCGTCCCGGTTGTGTCCTTGGCCGGCGTCGATCGTGACCGACTCTAGGTTCTACGTTCCGTAGAAAGTTCTACAGTTCGTAGAATAACCGCGAGCGCAGGCACCGCCACCGCCCGAGGCGGGGATGACCACGAGATCCCCGGCACACGGCGGACACGCCCGAAGGACGGCCGCCGGTCCAGAGACGACGAGGCCCGGCCGGGGCGGACACCTGACGGGTGTCGCCCTGGCCGGGCCTCATGGAGTGGCGCGGCGGGCCTCGGTAGTGGCGCGGCGGGCCTCGGTGGTGGCGAGCCGCGCGGTGTCGGGCGGTACTAGCGCGGCGTCGGCTCGGGTACCAGGTCGGCGACGACGACCGTGGTGTCGTCCCTGGCGCCGGCGAGCAGCGCCGCCTCGACGAGCGCGTCGGCGGCGCGCTCGGGGGGATCACTGGCGAGCTGGTGGAGCAGGCCGTACAGCTGCTCGGGCTTCATCACCTTGGTCATGCCGTCGCTGGAGAGCACCACCCGGTCGCCGGCCTGGACCTCCACCTGGAACAGGTCCATCTCGACGTCGTCCGCCAGGCCGATCGCGTTGAGCAGCGGGCCCCCGGTGATGGCGTGCGGGGTAGTGAGCTGGCGTGGCTCGCCCCTGCCCGGCTGCAGCCAGACGGTGCTGTCACCGACATGCGCGACGGTGAGGGTGCGCCCGGTCGTCTCCTGCCGGCCGAGCACGACGACGTCGAGGGTGCAGGCCATGCCCCGCCAGGACGGCTCGGACTTGGGGCGGTCCCGCACCACCCGGTTCGCGCGCTCCACGGCCGCGCGCAGTCCCTCGCTGGGGTCGGCGGCGTACTGCGGCCGGAAGCCCGCGACCGTGGTGACGGCGAGCGTGGAGGCGATCTGCCCGGCCGCCTCGCCGCCCACACCGTCGGAGACGGCGAGCAGGCCGTCGACGACCACGAAGGCGTCCTCGTTCGGCCCGCCGCGCTTGCCGCGCCGCGTCCGCCCGGCGGCGGACAGCCGCAGCGGCGGCGCGCTGAAATGCTCGGGCTCGTCGGCGACGTACGGCCCGGGGCTCGTCACGACCACGGCGGGCGGCGCCCCAGGAGCGGCCGGTGTCGCCGGTGAGGCCGGAGCCGGTGGGACGGGAGAGGCCGCGGCGGGGGCGTGTGGTCCCGCCGACGGGACGGTCGGCATGTCCGGCGCGGGCGGCTTCCTGGGCGGCTCCGGTGCCGGCGGCTGGCTCGCGGAGGACTGGATGGTCCACGCCGCCTCGTCGGCCGCCCAGGTGGCGTCCACGACGTCCCTCCCGGGCGCCGAGCCCCCACCGACCGGCTCGGCCCGGGCCCCCCCGGGATGCGGCGGGCCGCTGGGCGGCGGGGCCCAGCTGGTGGACTCCGGGTCGCGGTCGTCGTCCGGCCAGCCGCCGTCGCCGCCGGTGGGAACCTGCGTCGTCACGTCATCACTCCAGGCATGGTCAACGCGGCGCGCGTCAAGGTCAGGGTCAGGTCCCAGGCCGGCCGGGCGAGCCGGACCAGCCGGGCCCGCCGGGGCGCCGGCCGACGCGGGCCTGCCTTCGGTCGCGCTCGGCGGCGCTCCGGCGCGGCCGTCGGCGGGCGCGGGCGGCCCGAAGCCCGGTAGGAGGTTCGCCGCGTCCGAGGGGTGGCTGGCACCCGCGGCGGACCGGTGCGCACCGCTGGCGCCACCACGACCGCCAGGGCGGTCCCGGCGACGGCCGTCCCGGCGGGCACGGGGGCGGTCGTCCCGCCCGGGATCGACGGTGGGCGGCCGCAGACCACCCGGGCCGTAGTGGGTCCGGCCCGAGCGGCTGGACAGCACGACGAAAACCGTGGCGCCCACGACGAGCACGACGATCAGCATGATCGGTAGCAGTGAGCTCTTCATGGCCTCCGTACCCCACTGCCGCGCCGTCGATCAAGCCGACCTGACGCGGGCCGCCATTTCGGCGCACTGATCGTGCCGGTCATGCTGCCAGATCGCGGGCATGCCCGACCGCCGGTATCTGTCCCGTTGGTCCTAACAAAGACGCCAGACCATGGTCCCGAGGGAAAGTGTCGGAACACTGACACCGGTTTGGTCATCTAGCCATCTTCCACCTGAACCGGCCACGCGCATGACAACCCCCGCGTATTGGTGGGCCCGTCACCCCTTTTCTCCGCACCCAGGGGCCGGTCTTGGGCCGAAGGCTTCCCCGCGGATCGGGCTGGCGCCGATCCACGGCTCTCCGTCCAGCGCTCAGGGTTTCGCCGAGCCGGCGGCGGCCCAGGTAACCCAGGGAGCGTCCGCCGCGACAGGGACCCGGCCTCGCGTGCGCCCGAAGGCCCGCACATATCGGCGCTCACGTTTGTCAGCGCGGGCATTTTCCAGTGCGCATGTGTCAGTGCACACGTTGGTCGGGGGGACAGTCCAGAGCGCTGGCCTTGGTGAGGCCGCCGACGGACAGGCGCGCCGACAGCCGCACCGGGCCCGGAGACTCGGCAAGGATCCCGGTCCAGTCGCCGGCGGTCCGGAACACGCAGACGTTGCCCTCCGAGATCGACCAGAGCGGGGTGAAATGCACCAGGACGGTCGCCACGCCCGGCGCCTGGAAGTCGACCGCGACGGAGCTGACGCCGAGCTCGGTCAGCGTGGCCGGCCCCCGCACCAGCCCACTCGAGTCCTTGACGATCCAGATCGTCCAGTTCTTGTCCTGCTTGGCGAGGTCGAGGTAGGGCAGGCCGGAGCGCAGCAGTTCGGCCTCGGCCTGTCCCGACGCGTCGAGCGGCACGTTCGGCAGCGCCACGTAGGTGACGCCCCGGGTCAGCAGCCAGTCGTGGTACGTGCTGGCCGTGAGCGTCCCGTCGTAGAAGAGCGTGTTGTCCTTCGTGTCCAGCTGCCGCAGCCAGCCGCGGGCCATCTCGGCGTGCGGCGCGACGTAGCGGGCCTCCCAGTGCGCCTTGGTGAACGGGATCTCGACCCGGCCGGCCGGGACCAGGCCGTCATCACGGTCGAGATACGAGAGCAGCCCGGTGTAGTAGCCGGGGGAGGCGGATGGGTCGCCCTGGGTTATCAACGCGCCGTGCACCGGCCCGATCGACCAGCCGATCAGCGGTACCGCGACGACCAGCAGGACCCGCGGCCGGCGGGCGAGCAGCACGGCGGCCATCGGCCCGGCGAGCAGCGTCGCCGGGYGGGTGATGTTGCCGCCGACGGACGAGGGCACGAAGAAGAACACCGTCGCCGCCGCGGCCCACAGCAGCAGGCCACGCCGCACGGCCTTCTCCCGGCGCGGCACCACCAGCAGGCCGCCGCCGATCAACGCCAGCAGGCACAGATAGGTGAGCGCGGGGAAGGGCTGGACGCCCTCCTCGGGAAAGACCAGCGACACCACGAGGCCGCTGACCGCCCCCACCATCGGCAGGATCCGCCGCCACGGCAGGCTCCCGACCAGCGCGGCCGCGACCAGCAGCACGAACGCGCCGGACAGCGGCGACGACAGCGACGAGCCGATCGCCCCGACCCAGGCGACCCAGCCGCGCCGCTCCCGCACGCCGACCAGCGCGAGCGCGCCGAACGCCATTCCCAGCGCGAAGGCGCCACGGCCGACGACGAGGTTCGCGACGGTCACGGCGGCGAACCAGAGGACCGCGAGGTCGTGGTTGCCCCGGCGGCGGCCCGGCCCGCGCAGCAGCCGCGCCACCAGCATCGTCGACGCGACGCAGGACAGGGCCCCGAGCAGCCGCGTCCCGAACAGCGCTCCGAGCGGCGGGAACAGCACGCTGTAGCCGAGCACCGTGTGGCCGCCGTACCACTGGTTGTCCCAGAGCCGCGCGCCGCCGTGCTCGAACAGCCAGACCCGGTACTCCTGCGCCGGCGTGTCCGGCCCGGTGAGGCCGAGGCCCAGCGTCAGCGCGCACAGCGCGGCGGTCAGCAGCCAGGGCCGCGCCCGCACGGCCCGGCCGACGAACAGCCCGGACCGGACCACCGCTCGCCGGACCGCCCCCCAGCCGGCAGGGCGTCCGTCAGGGGGCCGGAACGCTCCGGACGGCGAGGGCGCCGATGATGGAAGCCCGGCCAGCGCCCCGGTGGCGCACGCGGCCGGCGCCGCCGCGTCCAGCGCCACGGCCGCCAGGATCCCGACATCCGGGGCCGCGACGGCCGGGGACGTAACGGCCGGAGACGTAGCGGCCGGGGGGCTGGCATCAACGAGTGAGGAGGTCGGCGGGAGTGACGGAGCCGGATCATCGCCAGGCACGGGATGGCTTGGCCCCTGGTCTGTCCGCGGCTCCACGACCTCAGGAGACGGCCCCGCCGGCCCCGCCGGTGGCGCCGGTGGCGCGGGAGAGGCAGCCGGAGACGGCGCCTCCCGCGCGGGCTCCGACGGCGGGCGCGCGCGGCGCGGGCCCGTCGAGGATCCGGGTATGGCGAGGGGTCCTGCCACCCGGTGCTACCTCCCAGACGTTCCCAAGCCCTCGCCCACTCCCCGTCCGGGCGACCAAGCGGACGATTTCCCGGATCGGCTTCGCCGATCCAGCAGGGGCCCCGGGCTCCGCGACGGCCTGGCTGCTCGTCGCGGGCGCTGGCGCGGCCATTGCCGCCGTTACAGCGGAAGGCCGGCTCGGGCCGCGTGATCCGCGTGCAATCGACCCGACACCCTGGTGGGGCATTCTCCCACCAGCCCCGCCCACCGGCACCACAAGGGGCGCCCTTGCCGGTATCGCCGCACTCGCGGTCATCGCCTTGTGCGTGTGCTGGATCACCCTGGTCCGGCGGGCATTGTCTGGCCGGGTGGGCCCACGCGCGGCCCTGACGGCCGCCATCGCCTGGGGAATGCCGTTCGCGCTCGGCCCGCCGCTGTTCAGCCGGGACGCCTACGCCTATGCCGCGCAGGGCGAGCTCGCCCGGCGCGGCCTCGACCCCGCGACCCACGGAGTGGCGGCCCTGGCGGCCGGCGGGCCCGCCTCCCTGGGCGCCGCGTTCAGCGACGCCGTCGACCCGCGCTGGCGGGACACGCACACCCCGTACGGCGGCGGGGCGGTGGCCGTGGAGAAGCTCGCCGCGGCCGTCAGCCACCTGCTCGGCGGCGGGCCGGCGGCGGCGCTGGTGACGCTGCGGGTCGTCGCCGTCCTCTCGGTGGTGGCAATGGTCGCGTGCACCGTCCGCCTCGTCGACCGCCTGCCGCGCACCGCCGACCCCGCGGGCGACGCCGACCCCGCCGGCGGCGACGGCCGCGACGGCGCGACGGGCCGGGCCGTCGCGCTGGCGCTCGCCGCCGCGAACCCGGTCACGGTGATCCACCTCATCGGCGGGATGCACCTGGACGCGCTGGCGGCCGGCGCGCTGGCGGGCGCGCTGCTGATCGACCGGCGCCGGGTCACGCATCGGTCCGGACGGCCGCCGCTCGCGCGATTCCCGGGGTTTCCGTGGGGTCGGGGGTCCACCAGGCCCGCCGGCGGGCCCGTCCACCGCGCCGTCTCCGGCGCGGCCATCGCGGCGACGGCGCTGGCCTGCTTCGCGGGCACGATCAAGGTGACGACGCTGCTCGGATTCGCCTGGCTGATCGTGGCGCACGCCCGCGACGCCGCCCGGTACGTCCAGCCCGCCGACGACTCCCGACCCGCGGTCTCGGGACCACCCCTCTCGGGACCGCCGGCCTCGGGACCGCCGGCGGCCGAGCCGGGCGACCGGCCCCCTGCCGCTGGCCGCTGGGGGCTGGCGGCGGTGGCCGTGGCGGCCGATCTGGCCGTGGCGGCCGCGGTGCTCGGGCTGAGCGTGCTGGCCAGCGGGTTCCCGCCGACCTGGATCAAGGCGCTGGCCACCTCGGGGGAGCTGACGACGGGGGTCGCGCCCGCGTCCCTGCTCGCCTCACTCGTCGCCGCGGTGGCCGGTCTCGCGGGCCAGCACGTCTCGGCCGGGCGCGATTCCGCGCTGCTCACCGACTGCCGCGCCGTGACCCTCGCGGCCGCCGCGGCCGTCGTCGCCGTCCTGCTGTGGCGGGCCTGGCGCCGTCCGGTCACCAGGGCCGCCGACGGGCGGGACGGGCTCGCCGTGCTGGGCGTCGGCGGGTTCGCGGTGGCGCTCGGAAGCCCGGTGCTCTACCCCTGGTACCTCGGGCCGGCGCTGCCGATGCTCGCCGTCCTCGTCGCGGACGCCCACGTCGCCCACCGGCGCGGCGATGCTCTCATGATCCGAGAGGGGCTCCGGGGCGACGATGCCGCCCCCGGACAGCTCACCGGGACGCGGGATGGCGCCGGGATGGCGCTGAGGCGGACGCGGAGGCGGTGCCGGATCGGTGCGGGGGTCGTGTGTGCCACCTCGGTGTGGCTGTGCGGAGCGACGCTGTCTCCGCTGGCCCAGACCTGGCGGCTGCTCGGCTCCCACGGGCCGGCCTTTCCCGCTCCGCTGGTGGGGACGGTGGCCGTGGTGGCAGCGCTGCTCGTCATGGCCGTCGGCGCCGTGACGGCGAGGCGGCCGCGCTGGTGGGCCACGCGAGGCTGACCCGGACGGCGTGCCAGGTGGCGACGAGCAGCAGCACGTTGCGCCCCACGAGAACCAGGCTCATGACGATCCGGCCCTGGATGACGTCGTTGTACCGCCAGGGGTAGACCAGTTGGCTGACCGCGGCCGCCGCCAGCAGCACGATCAGTCCCACCCGTCGGCGCTCGCGGGCARCCCGGCGGCCCCGCCGGCTGATCTCGGACGTCGCCGAACCGGGAGCGACGTCGGCGGACCCGCCCGCGAGCGCGACGCCGGTGACCGCGACCGCCAGCACCCACAGCAGGTACTGCGGGCTGAGCACCCGCGAGGTCATGAGCACGACGAGCAGCAACGCCAACAGCCGGTCGCAGGCCACCACCGCCCAGCCGGCCGGGGTCGCGTCGGCGTCGCCGGAGGCGGGTGATCTGGCGGGCAGCAGCCACCAGCGGACGACGACGGCCGCGACCACCACCAGCTCGACCACGGTGCAGACGGTGGCGACCGTGCGCGCGGCCGAGTCGCCGAACTGCAGGGAGCCGTAGGAATACCGGGCGGTCTCCCCTGCCCCGAACATCCGGATGACGACGAAGACCGTCGCCGGCACGGCCTCCAGCTGCAGCCCGCGGGCCTTCTGGGCGCCGAGGAAGCCGAGCAGGTCACCGCCCGCCCCGGCGGCGGCGAGCAGCAGCCCCACGGCCGCGACGGCGCAGGCCGCCCCGGCGGCCATCCGCGCCAGTACACGGGCCGATGGCCGGCCCACGGCGGCCAGCAGGAAGCCCGGCCAGACCTTGACCAGCGTGCCGGCCATGGCGGCGAGGCCCACCCGTCCGTGCCGGCCGGCGCGCAGAGCGAGTAGTGCCGCGACGACGCAGGCCGCGGGCACCAGGTCGAACCGGGCGAGCGTCACCGGCCCGAGCAGAAGCGTGCCCACCAGCCATACCCGCGCCCCCGGCCCAGGAGGTCTCCCCTGGCGGACCCGCCGGATCACCGATCCGCCAGTGGGAATCCCGGACGAAGCCGGCTCGGCGGAGCCTCCGGTAGCCGGGTCGGCGGGGCTACCGGAGGCTCCGCTGGCGGCTTGGTGGCCGTCCGCCCCCCGGCCGGCTCGGGCCAGGATGGCGGTGACCGCGGCGTCGACAGTGACCATGAACAGGGGGAAGCCGACCCGATAGGACAGGCCCGCCACGGCGTGCGCGAGCGCCGGGACCGCGAAGACGAGGACCGCGCCCGGTGGGTACTGCCAGGTCTCGTCGCCCACCGGCAGCCCGTGGCCGTGGACGAACGCCTCACCCCAGCCGGCGTAGAGCCGGACGTCGCCGAGGACGCCCTGCTGGGCACCGAGCACCCGGCCGGCGAGGACCAACGTCAGGAGCACCACCCGGCTCGCCGCCCAGAACGTCCACAACCGCCGGCGCGACCAGGGCTCGCGCCACCGGCCCATCGTCCGGGCGAACCCGCCGCGTCTCCCGTCGCGTCCGGCGCTCGCTCTCGCCGCCCCGGCGGGCGGGACCAGCCCTGCCGGCGGGAGCGGTCCGGTCTCGCTGGTCGCCGGGGCGCCGTCCCCGGGCGGCATCGCGCCGTCACCGTGAAAGGCGAGATCGGTAACACGCCCGGGGTCGACACGCTCAAGGTCTTTCACCACGCCACCGGCCGTGTCCCGATGGGGGCCATCGTCGCCGCCCGGCGGGCCGTCTTCCCTGGAATCCGGCGGTGAGCGGCGGCGTCGCGCCTCGTCCGCATGTTGTCCCGCCGTGGCGAATCAGGGCGCATATCGCGGACCGTACCGGCCGGCCACGCCGGGCCGCGTGGAGGGGACCGCCCAAGGYGGGTACCGTGCGTGACCTAGTGCATCAACGGCGATGCGCTCGCGGGGGCTCTCCCGCCACGGGGTTCACGGGGTCCCCGGGATCGGTAGAGCCGGTCAGGTAGGTCGCGGGCTCGCCCGGCGCCACGACCTGCCGGGTGGCCCTCGCGGCGGGTCTCGTCCCCGCGGGCCACATGGGAGGGCCAGTGAGCCTCGGGGCAGCACCCTGGGAAACCGCCTGCGTCCAGCTTGCGGACGCCGCGCGGCACCTGGGTCTAGACGACGGAATGCACGACCTGCTGCGCACGCCGCGGCGGTCGGTCACGGTCAGTGTCCCGCTGCAGCGCGATGACGGGCAGCTGCTGGTGCTGACGGGATACCGGGTTCAACACAACCTGGCGCGCGGGCCAGCCAAGGGTGGCATCCGCTTCCACCCGTCCACCGACCTTGACGAGGTCAAGGCGCTGGCCATGTGGATGACCTGGAAATGCGCGCTGATGGGAATCCCCTACGGCGGCGCCAAGGGCGGGATCGCGGTGGAGCCGCGGATGCTCTCCGACCGGGAGCGGGAACGGATGACCCGCCGCTACGCCGCCGAGCTGGTGCCGCTGATCGGCCCGGACAAGGACATTCCGGCCCCGGACGTCGGCACGGACGAGCAGACCATGGCCTGGATCATGGACACCTACTCGACGCACACCGGCCGGACGTCGCACGGTGTCGTGACCGGCAAGCCGCTGGCGGTCGGCGGTTCCGCGGGGCGGGCCGGCGCCACCAGCCGGGGCGTCCAGCTGGCGATGTTCGCCGCGCTGCGCGAGCGCGGCATCGACCCGAAGAGCGTCACCGTCGCCGTGCAGGGCTTCGGGAAGGTCGGCGCGCTCGCCGCGCAGTACCTGCACGACGCGGGCTGCCGGGTGGTCGCGGTGTCCGACGTGAAGGGCGGGGTCTACAACTCGCGCGGGCTCAACCCGACCGCGCTCATCCGCCACCTCGCCCGCGGCGCGGACACGGTGGTCGGCTATCCCGGTACCGACACCCTGACCAACGGCGAGCTGCTGGAGCTCGACGTGGACGTGCTGGTGCCGGCGGMGCTCGAGGGCGTGGTGACGGCGGAGAACGCTCCGCGGGTGCGCGCCAAGATGATCGTCGAGGGCGCGAACGGGCCGGTCACGGCGCAGGCCGACCCGATCCTCGCCGACAGGGGTGTCGTCGTGGTGCCGGACATCCTGGCCAACGGCGGTGGCGTGGCCGTCTCGTACTTCGAGTGGGTGCAGGACCTCCAGGCCTACTTCTGGTCCGAGGACCAGGTGAACGAACGGCTGGCCGAGCTGATGGACCGCGCCTACGCCCAGGTGTCCCGGCTCGCCACCGAGCGCGGGCTGACGCTGCGCGAGGCGGCGCACGTCATCGGTGTCGGCCGGGTAGCGGAGGCGCACCGCACTCGCGGCCTCTACCCCTAAAGATCTCGGGTACCCCAGAGGTCTCGCGTAAGAGGTCTCGCGTATCTCTGAGGTCTCGCGGCCCGATCGCGACCGCTATCGCCGCCGGCGCCGCTCCCTGGCGCCGGCGGCGGCACCTGGCGCGGCGTTGTCGATGCCGCCGGCGACGGCGGCGCTCGCCGCCGCGGCCGCCACGCGCAGCAGGGCGGCCTGGTCGTCCGCGGGCGAGGTCCGGTTGCGCCGGCGGTGGCCGCAGCGCTCGCAGAGGTGGGTGAGCACCGTGTCGTGGGCGCGGGACTCGACGGCGACCGGGCGCATCAGGCCGCCGCAACCGGCCTCCCGGTCACCCGGCTGGACGTCGACGTGCCGGGACCACAGGCAGTGTGGGCAGTGGTTCGTGTACCCGTCGCCTCGCACCGAGGCGCCGCACACCAGGCAGTCGAAATCCTCGGTGGTGCGGGTGAACCGGCGTGCCACGCGGTCCACGGTAGCCCGCGCGGCGCCGCCGGTGGCGACTACTGGCGATTCGCGCGCCCCCCGCGGACGAGGTCGCCGCCAGCGCAGACGCGTGTCACGACCGCCGCGGGCGGTGAGCGGACCGCATCAGCCTCGGATAAACGGCGGCCTATTGTCCGCTTCTTCATTCAACGTCAACAGAAAGTCTCTAGCACTCGGCAAACACGGGAAATCTCGCGTCGCGGCCAACCGTCGGGCTATCGTCTGCCGGAATCGGCCAGGAGGTCAGAAGTGTCCCGTATGCGCCACTCGCGCTCCCGACCCCGACCCGGCACCGCCCGTTCGAAACGCCCGACCCGGTTACGAAGAACCGCGCTGTTCGCCACGGCCATCACTGCCGCGGCCCTCACCACTGGTTGCGGAAACTCTGGTAGCGCCGTCTCCGGCCCGGTTCCCTGCACAGCCCCCGGCTTCAGCGCGGACGCAATCAAAATCGGCTGGGTCTACCCGGACACAGGGCCGCTGGCCCAGGCTCTGGGAGCGGCCCGTTCGGGCTTCATCGCCCGGGTCGAGCAACAGAACGCCGCGGGCGGGATCCACGGCCGGAGACTCACGTTCGCATGGCGCGACGACGTGGGTAGCGGGCCCCAGAACCTCGAGGCGATGCACGACCTCGTCGAGAACGAGCAGGTCTTCGGCGTCGTGGAGTCGACCACGGTCGCCTCGGGCAGCGCCGACTACCTGCACGCGAAGGGCGTCCCGGTGGCGGGCCTGCCGGCGGAGGCCCTCTGGGCCGACCACCGCTACGACAACATGTTCGCCCACGCCTATGTGATCACCGATGGCCCGTCGGTCGACACCTTCGGCACCTTCGTCAGGGCCCGGGGCGGCACGAGGGCCGCCATCATGCTCAGCGACGCCGACCAGACCTCCAACCAGATCAGCGAGAAGGTCGCCGACAGCCTGCGGGCGGCGGGCGTCGCGGTGTCCCCGGAGAACTTCATCTACAACCCGACCCACACCAACCCGCTCCAGCTCGGCCAGCAGCTGAAGGACGCCGGCGTGGACACGGTCGCCGGCGCCCTGTCCGCCGCGGACACCAGCGAGGTCATGGAGGGTGCGCGCGCCGTGGGTGYCCCGGTGAAGGTTTTCCTGTCCGCCGCCGGCTATGACCGCGGGGTGCTCCAGGAGAAGGGCCAGGCGATGGCCGGGCTGTACACCTACATGAACTACGTGCCGTTCCTGAACCGGACACCCGCCCACGACCTCTATATGGACGCGATGCGCGCGTATGCGCCGGAGCTGCAGCCGCCTGACCAGGAACTCGCCCTTCTCGCATACCTCAGCACCGACATCTTCCTGACCGGCCTGCTTCGGGGCCCCGCCTGCCCGACCCGCGCCAGCTATATCAGGACCCTGCGGGGCGTCACCGACTACAACGCCGGCGGCCTGCTTCCCGGACCGGTCGACTTCAGGAACTGGGGACAGCTGAACCTCTGCTACACCTTCGTGCGGGTCAACGACCAGGGCACCGGCTATGAGCTGGTCAAGGACCCCGGCGACGCGGACCGTTGGTGCGGCAAGCGCCTCCCGAGCGAGTAGACCCACGCGCTTCCCGCCCCTCCTCCCGGCGATCGTGGGTCGCCGCCCTGACCGCCCTGACCGCTCCGCGCTCCCCCTCCCCCGTCCCGTCGGCGGCCGCGCGTGCCAGGGACGGGTACCGGCCCGCTTCCTGGCCTTCCTGGGCTCCCTGGCACCGGCGTGCGGGTGGGGCTCCTGGGTTTGTCGTGCCCGCGGGGTGAAATAGTGATGTCCAGTCCGATAGCCGCGTTCGCGGGAATCGGGCGGCGGGGCGGGAGGCGGTCCAGCCCACGCGGGTTCCGAGTCACCTGAGAGGCCGAAGGGGGGTCGCGCCGTGGATGACGGCGAGCCGACGGCGGTCACCGAGACGTCCGGACCGGCCGTGCCGGGGCTGTCCGAGCGTGACAGCCGGGTGCTGCGGTTCGAACAGCGCGCCTGGCGGTACCCGGCAGCCAAGGACGAGGCCATCCGCGCGGAGTTCGGCCTGTCCCCCGCGCGCTACTACCAGCTCCTCAACGCGCTGATCGAGTCCCCCGCGGCCCTGGCCGCCGAGCCCATGCTGGTCGGCCGCCTGTCCCGCCTGCGCGCCGCCCGCCGTCAGGGCTGGTCCCCGGCGGCACCCGCGCCGGCCTCAGCTACCAACAGCTTCCAGGCGGACGACCGAGCATGAGCGAAGGCGACCCGACACCCGGCCCGCACGCCGACGCCGCCCGTGCCAGCACCGGCACCGTGGGCGCCGCCCCCGGCCGAGCCGGTGCCGCCGGTGCCGCCGGTGCTGGAGCCGCGAGTGGTGGCGGCGGCCGCCGCCCACCGCCCAGCAGTCCCCGCCTGCGCGGGCTCTGGGGCGGCCTGATCGCCATCATCGCCGTGGCCGCCGGCATCCTGCTGGTCAACCTGCTTCACGACCCGGACGACGGCGCCGATCAGGCTGCCGCCCGCCCGTCGGCGTCGGCCACCGCGGCGACAACCACCCCGGCGAGCGCGGCCACCACCTCCGCGCCGGGAACGAGCCCGGCGGCCATCCCGTCGACCAGCCCGGCCACCACCTCGGCACCGGCCGCGCCGACCGCCCGCCCACCCGCCCCGGCCGGGGGTGAGCATGCCTCCGCCCCGGTCGTGATCCTCAACGACTCGAAGATCGAGGGGCTCGCCGAGGCGGCCCGTAAGCCAGTCGAAGACGCGGGCTTCACCGTCGACCGCGTCGGAGGCTACGTCAGCACCTACGACGTGCCGGTCACCACGGTCTTCTACGAGAAGGGCCTCAAACCAGCGGCCGAGGCGCTCCAGCGGCTGGTCCCGGGGATCACGAAGGCCCAGGAGATCACCGCGAACTTCAAGCTGGTCGAACCCGGCAAGCTGATCCTTGTCGTCACCAGGGACTTCCCCACCCCCGCACCGTAACGATCACCCGACCGATGACCTCGTCCTGACGGGGYCGGGAGCGGTGACACAGGTGGCTACTCTGAGGTCTGGCGGGATGGTCGGTGCGTGGCCGGTCTGACGCCACCGGCACACTTGTTGCCATGGTCGCCCAGGTACGCCCCACTGAGGCAGCGTCATGACAACTCTTCCCGCCCCCGCCCCACGGACGCCCGCCGGTGGCGCCGGGCTCGCGGCACTGATCACGGCGCCGGGGACCGCGCTGGTGGCACTGGACTATGACGGCACGCTCTCGCCGATCGTGTCTCGGCCGTCGGACGCGGTGCCCGTTCCCGGCGCGCTGGACGCGCTGCGAGCGCTCGCGGGCCGGGTGGGCACCTGCGCGATCATCACCGGTCGCCCGGTGGACGTGGTCCTCGAGCTCACCGGCCTCGGAGCCCGCGGCGCCGGCGCGGCGGGCGGCGGCTCAGGGAAGAACGCCGCCGCCGGCAACGGCGCCGCGCCGGAAGCGTTGACGAACCTGACGGTTCTCGGCCAGTACGGCCTGCAGCGCTGGGACGGCGCGACCGGGATCACGACCAGCCCCGAGCCGCTGCCGGGGGTCGCCAGCGTGCGGGCGCTGCTCCCCGAGGTGCTGCGCGACGCCCCGCCCGGCGTGACCGTCGAGGACAAGGTGCAGGCCCTGGTGGTGCACGTCCGACGCGCGGCCGACCCGGACGCGGCGCTCGGCGCGCTGGCGCCGGCCCTGCGCCGCCTCGCCGAGGACCACGGGCTGGAGGCCGCGCCGGGCAAGAAGGTGCTGGAGCTGCGCCCGCCTCACCACGACAAGGGCAGGGCGCTGCGCGAGCTGGTCGAGGAGCGGGCCGCCCGCTCGATACTGGTCGCGGGCGACGATCTCGGTGACCTGCCGGCGTTCGACGCGGTCGAGAGGCTGCGCTCCGCCGGCATCGCCGGTCTCACCGTCTGCAGCGACGGTCCGGAGGTCCCCGCCGTCCTGCGCGACCGCGCGGACCTGGTTGTGGACGGGCCCACCGGCGTCGTCGCGCTTCTGCGCGTCCTCACCAACCGCCTCCGCTGAACCAACCGCCTCCGCTGACCCGGGTCGGTGTCCGGTCGCGGCCTGGCCACGGAACCGTCACAACAGTCGGTCCACCACGTTAACTTTTGACACCGTCGTGTAGCGCTACTTGGTCAACGGCGGGGTGTTACTCGTCTAGTGTGCCTATGTGCCATACCTGACCCGGGCCGCGGTGGCGGCGCCCGACCCGGAGACCGCCGGCACCGCGCGGGTGCTCGTCGCCTCCAACCGGGGTCCCGTCGCATTCTCCTTCTCGGAAACCGGCGCGCTGGTGGCTCGGCGCGGCAGCGGCGGGCTCGTCAGCGGCATGCAGGAAGTGATCCGCGACGCCGCCGCGACCGCGACGGCCGCCGTTGGCACGGCCAGCGCCGCTGACACAGCAAGTGCTGTTGACGCGGCCGCCGGGCTCGGTGACGCCGCCGAGGGCGACTGTAGTGATCACCCCTCCGGCATCGTGTGGGTCTGCGCGGCGCTCAGCGACGCCGACCGCAAGGCGGCGCGCGAGTCCCCGGACGGGCGGCTGGACCGGGCGAGGTTCGACACCGGCGGYGCGGCGGTGCGGATGCTCGACGTCGACCGGGTCCTGTTCGACCGGGCCTACAACGGGGTCGCCAACCGCACGCTGTGGTTCGTCCTGCACCTGCTGTTCGCGCCCGCGACCGAGCCGAGCTTCGGCGCGGTGTTCTGGCGGGACTGGGAGGCCTACGAGGCCTACAACGCGATGTTCGCCGACGCACTGGCCGCGGAGGCCGCGCCCGGCGCCGCGGTGCTGATCCAGGACTACCACCTGACGCTGGCTCCCGGCCTGCTGCGCAAGCTGCGCCCGGACCTGCGAATCTCGCACTTCACCCACACTCCCTGGGCGCCTCCGGACTACTTCCGCATCCTGCCGGATCGGGTATCGCGCGCGGTGATCGGCGGGATGCTCGGTGCCGACCGGCTCGGCTTCCTGACCGCCCGCTGGGCAACGGCGTTCCGTGACTGCGCCCGCGCGCTGTTCGGTGACCAGATCGAGATCGAGATCGACGATCGGCTCCAGACCGACGGCGAAAGCCCGACCATCGTCGCCGCGCCGGGGATCTCGGAGGCGGCGGCCGTCCCTGAACGGCTGGCGGTGAATGGGGAACGCGCGCTCGTGGTCGACCACGGCGCGACCGAGAGCGTCCCCATCGTCGAGCAGCGGACCGCCCCGGAGGTGGAGGCAGGCCGCCTCGGTGGCTTGGACCTCGGCGACCTGGGTGACCTTGGTGGCCTTGGTGGCCTGGACGGCTTGGACAGGCCGTCGCGACCGGCGGCGAACGGGTGGGCCGCCATGAACGGGCACCCGCGGGGCGCGGACGGTCTTGGCCTCCCGGCCGAGAGCGTGGGCCAGGCCGAGATCACCCGGCCGGGGGCCGGGGGTGGGCACGGGGACCGTCGCGTCAGGATCGGGATCCACCCGTTAGGAGTCGACGCGGTCGCGCTCCGCGCCCGGGCCGCGGCGAAGGACGTCATCACCCGCGCGGCCGAGCTGCGCGAACTGGTCGGTGATCGACGGCTGATCGTGCGGGTGGACCGCACCGAGTTGTCGAAGAACATCGTCCGCGGCCTGGACGCCTATCGGGAGCTGTTGCGTAACCACCCGGTCTGGCGAGGCCGCGTGACCCACCTGGTGTGTGCTTACCCCTCCCGGCACGACCTGCCCGAGTACCGCGAGTACACGGCGGCGGTGCAGCGGATCGCGACCGAGATCGAGGACGAGTTCGCCACCGACGGCTGGCTGCCGCTGCGCCTCGAGGTGACCGACGACTACCCGCGCTCACTGGCGGCACTGACGCTGGCCGACGTCCTGGTCGTGAACCCCATTCGCGACGGCATGAACCTCATCGCCAAGGAGGGCCCCGCGGTCTCCGGCCGCGACGTCGCGCTGGTCCTGTCCCGGGAGGCCGGCGCCTACGCGGAACTCGCCGCGGACGCGCTGGTGGTCAACCCGTTCGACGTGGCCGAGACCGCCGAGGCGCTGGACGCGGCCCTGCGCATGTCACCCGCCGAACGCCGCCGACGCGCGCTCCGCCTGGCCGCGCTCGCGGCCAGGCTCCCCCCCGGCGACTGGTTCCGCCAGCAGCTGGCCGCCCTCCCCGCCCCTCCCGATATCCCCCAGCCCCTGGCGACAAGCTAAGGCCATTCCCCGCGCCGTCAGCCGTGGGTCGCGACCGCGGCGCGCACGGCGCTCGCCCAGCCGAGGGTGACCGGCTCCTTCTCCACGACGACGTTGTCGTAGGCCGACAGCAGGGCCTCGATGTCCGGGTGGCGCAGGGCGTTGGCGACCAGATGCATCTGGCCGACATAGCTGGCCATGGTCAGGTCGCTGGCGGAGTCTCCGATCGCTATGGCGTCCGCCGGGTCGATGCCGCGTCGCTTGAGGTCCCAGCCGACCGCCTCCCCCTTGCCGACGCCGTCGGGCACCAGGTGGTAGACGTGCGGGTTGACGCCGAGATCCGGCATGTGGGCCGGCGAGATCAGCCCGTTGTCGCGCAGTGAGAGCCAGCCGTAGCCGGCGGCACTCAGCCAGGCATCGGTGGCGAGAATGTCGATCTTGCCGCGGAACATCACGTCCAGCTCACGCCCGGTGTGCCACGGGGTGTGCAGTTCCAGGCGGCCGGGATGAGCCGCGATCAGCTCGTGCAGCAGGTCTTCGGGCACCTGGGCGAAGCGCTCGGGCATCGCGCCGCGCAGGATCTCGCTCTGGCGGCCCTGGTCCCAGCCGACGATGGCGCCGAGCTCGCCGATGAAACCGTCGGCCCCGAAGATCGCCGCGGCCTCCACGAGCTGAGGCCGGGTCCGCCCGCTGACCAGGACCAGCGTGATGCCGGCGGTGTGCAGGTCGACGAGCGCCCGCGCGGCCTCGAGCGTCAGCGTCCCCGGGGAGCCGCGACGCGCGTCCTCGGAAGTCGCTTCGGCCAGAAAGAACGAGCCCTTCGGCCCGACCATGGTCCCGTCGAGGTCGGTATAGACGACACGGACGCTCACGCGCGCGACTCCTCCCAAGGGCTCGCCGCCGCGCGGTCCGATCGTCGGCCCGCTCGGYCCGCGGGCCTGGATCTGTGATGTCCCAGCAACACTGGTGGGCTTCCGGTGGGCTCGCGCTCGGCCCGGCAGTCCCATCCGACAGCATCCGCCAGGGAAGGCCGCCGATGCCCGGACGAGCGGACCGACGCAAGCCGCATCACAGTGCATACGACAAGAAGTGCGGTGCGCGCGATGGTGGGGCGGTCTAGAGTACGGAGACACAACTGAAGATGGCTCATCCAGAGGGGCAGAGGGAACGGCCCAGTGAAGCCCCGGCAACCGAGCGGATGAGTGTGCTCGCCGCCCTTCGGCGGTTCGTCCTGGTCGCGATCTCCCACCTGGGAGGCGGCCCCTGGACCCCGGTGTCGCGCTCCGCGCGACGGGGACAGGCACGGCGACCGGACGAGGCGGGCGCACCTTCGCGGCAGGTGCCAATTCCGACCCGTGGTGCCATGGCGGCCCCGGGAAAGATGAGGAGTTCCAATGACTCTTGCGCCGGAGCGCTCTGCCCAGTCGGGCTTTACCTCAGATGACACCGCGAACCCAGCGGTAGAACTGTCCTGTCGCAACTGTGGCGCTACCTACCCGCTGGCACCATCGCATGTCTGCGTCGAGTGCTTCGCTCCGCTGGAGATCTCCTACGACGAGGACCGGCTGCGCCGGGTGACCCGGGCGTCCATCGAGGCCGGTCCGCGCAACCTGTGGCGCTACGTCGGCCTGCTGCCCGCCGGCCATGACCCGGCCCGTCGCGTCTCGCTCGGCGCCGGCTTCACCCCGCTGCGCCCGGCGCCGCGGCTGGCCGCCGAGCTCGGCATGAAGACCCTCTGGGTCAAGGACGACAGCGCCAACCCGACGCACTCCTTCAAGGACCGGGTCGTCTCCGTCGCGCTGTCCGCCGCCCGTGATCTCGGGTTCACCACCGTCGCCTGCGCCTCCACCGGCAACCTGGCGCACTCCGTCGCCGCCCACGCCGCCCACGCCGGCCTGCGCTCGATCGTGCTGGTGCCGCACGACCTGGAGGACGGGAAGACGGTGTCCACCGCCGTCTACGGCGGCACCCTGGTCGCGGTCAAGGGCAACTACGACGACGTCAACAAGCTGTGCAGCCAGCTCGCCGACGAGTACGAGTGGGCGTTCGTCAACGTCAACGTCCGCCCGTTCTACGCCGAGGGCTCGAAGACGCTCGGCTACGAGGTCGCCGAGCAGCTCGGCTGGYGCCTGCCTGAGCAGGTCGTCGTGCCGATCGCGTCCGGCTCACTGCTGACCAAGATCGACAAGGCGTTCCGTGAGCTGATCAAACTGGGCCTGGTCGAGGAGACGCCGTACAAGGTGTTCGGCGCACAGGCCGCCGGCTGCAACCCGGTCGCCTCCGCGTTCGCCCGCGGCACCGACACCGTCGCGCCCGTCCGCCCGTCGACGATCGCCAAGTCCCTCTCGATCGGCAACCCCGCCGACGGTCCGTACGCCCTCGACGTCGCGCGGCGCACCGGCGGCGCGATCACCGACGTCACCGACGACGAGATCGTCGAGTGCATGCGGCTGCTCGCCCGCACGGAGGGCATCTTCGGCGAGACCGCCGGCGGCGTCACCGTCRCCAACCTGCGCCGCCAGCTGCGCGAGGGCCTGCTCGACCCCGAGGCCGAGACCGTCATCTACAACACCGGCGACGGCCTGAAGACCCTCGACCCCCTCCTCGGTAACGCCCTCCCCACCGCCACCATCCCGCCGACCCTCTCCGCCTTCGAAGCGGCGGGGCTGGGCGACGACTGAGCGCTCACCCGTCGGTCAGGCCATCCCAGACCCCACCTCGCGGGAGGGGATGGCCTGACCGACGCTGCCTCGCGCCAGCACAGACCGGCCGACACACCCGTCCTCGAACGCTCGGACTGGGTCCAGTCTGGTCACGAGCCTCGCCGACAAGACGACCATGTGGAGCGCCTGGTGCAGCCAGGCATGCCCGGACAAAAGCCGAGCACGCGAGGCCGCTCGGACACGATCTGCCTTAACTTCACGCCACTTTCGGCTACCATTGATCGCATGACCGTGCTGCCCTTCACCGAGGCACGCAACCGCCTGTCGGATCTCATCGACGAGGTCGAGCGGACGCATGACCGGGTTGAAATCACGCGACATGGCCGCGCCGTCGCCATCCTCATCTCCCCGGACGACCTAGCCGCGATCGAGGAGACGCTGGAGGTGCTCGCCAGCAACGAGACGATGCACCAGCTGGYGGAGTCCCGCGCGGCGGTCGAGGCCGGTGACGTGCTGGACGCCGACGAGCTGGCCGCGTTGATGGCGAAACGCGCCCGCGGCACCGGACAGCCGGAGGCGTGAGCCAGAGCGGCCCACCATACGAACTGCGGATCGCGGGCCCGGCGGCTCGCGCGCTCGCCAGTCGCCTCCCCGAGAAGATCGCCGCAGCCGTCCACGAGTTCATCACAACGACTCTCCTGGACAACCCGCGCCGGCTGGGCAAACCTCTGCTCCTGCCGCCCTACGAGGGGACCTGGTCCGCACGCCGTGGCACCTACCGGGTGCTGTACGAGATCGACGACGAGAACCGGATCGTCCTGGTTACCGCCGTCGAGCACCGATCCGACGCCTACCGAGCGCGCTGACCAGCGGAGTCCGTCGCCCAGCCTCCTAAGGGAAGCCGGCCGATCAACGAGCCGCGATCGTGACCTGCGACGGGCAGATGCGCGGGTATGGGACAAACCGGGCCGCGGACGGACGGGGCCCAGGCACGCCTGACACTGAGAGCGAGCTTGCACTCACCGGGGTCGAGTGCTAAACAGGAGCTGGCACTCGGGTAGTCTGAGTGCCAGCAGGGCTGAACGACGAGGCTGTCTTGGTCCAGCCATCCGGGCCGATCCTGGTGGGTCGGCCCGTTGAGCGYCAGTCCCRGTGCCACGGCATCGGGGGCRGGCGCCGGTGCGCGGATCGTGGCAAAGCCGTCCGTCGCGGGCGTCGTTGTGGCCAGGCCATCACATTGCCATATCCCTGTGGGAGGACTCCGACACCATGCCGAAGATCATTGCCTTCGATGAGGAGGCGCGGCGCGGCCTGGAGCGCGGCATGAACCAGCTGGCCGACGCGGTGAAGGTCACGCTTGGTCC
>NZ_MOMC01000082.1 GCF_001983105.1 Pseudofrankia asymbiotica
CCACAACAGGATCCACTACGCGCTGCGGGCCGTCGGCGAACGCGCGAACGCCCTCCTGAAGTACTTCAAGGCCCTACGCAACGTCAGCCTCGACCCCTGGAAGATCGGCCTGATTGTGAAAGCCGCCCTCGTCATCCTCCACACCGAGCACGGCCGCACCACCTGACGGCCACCACCCGAACACGACGTTGTCGCTACACACCGCCACCGGCGGTTACTGGGAAAGGCTCAGTCTGCCCTGGCCCGGACCGTCAAAACGGCGGCCTCCTGCCCCGGCAAGCGAGCGCGCGTCGTCATACGGTATCGCGTCGTCATACGGTATTGAGAACGGGCCAGGAATTAAGGAGAGATAATTCTCCTGGACGCRCCCGTCCGAAGGCTGGGCAGCGGTGACCGGTCCTTCTGGGCGGTKGCCGGTCCGTCCTTTCGGCAACCGCCCCGAGGGCGACCATTCAGGATTCCGTCCGCTCGTGACCTGACGGGTCGATGCTGTTGGCGCCGTGTTTCATGATCTGGTGGGATTTTGTGAGCTGGGGCCCCGAGGATCCCACCAGATCATGAATGGCCCGCGCGTTCTGGTCCTCGCGCGTTCTGGGTCAGGGTGCGCGGGGCGGCGCGGACAGCTGGCCGGCCGTTCCGAGCCGGCGCGCGGCGTGAACATGCCTGCGCGTCGGCAGGCCGGAGCCTCGATCAGGCCCTTACGACTTGCGGAACGGAGACCTGGCGGCGCGCCCGAAGGAGGGCAGGTGGGCGGCGACGCCCTTGGCGGCGGTGGCCGCGCGCTCGGCCACCGACGGCCCCGGAGCCTCCACGGCGGCCAGCCCGAGCTCGATGTAGGCGGCGGCCGCGATGTCGGCGAGGGCGTGGCGTTCGCCGAGGGTGGCACCGACGACGCCGACCGCGGGGAGGTTGCCGAGCGCGCGATGCCAGAGGCGGCCTTCGGCGCGCTGACCGGCGAGGCTGTGCGCGGTCCACAGCTCACGAGCCGCGCGGTAGACGGCCACCGGGATCTGCTGAGCCACCAGCCGCCAGGTCGCGGACTCCTCGGCCGCCGCCTCGGAGACCTCGGCCGCGGGGATCTCGGTCCTGGGGCCGCCGGTCACGCCCTCCGGGACCTCGTCCTTGGGGCCAACGGCCACGTCGTCGGGGACCTGGTCCTTGGGGCCAACAGCTACGTCGTCGGGGACCTGGTCCTTGGGGCCAACAGCTACGTCGTCGGGGACCTGGTCCTTGGGGCCAACAGCTACGTCGTCGGGGACCTCGGCCGCGGGGGTCTCGGTCCTGGGGCCGCCAGCCTCGGCCTCGGGGGTCTCAGCGCCGGAGCCAACGTCCACGCCGCCTCCGGCGCGGTCGTGGGCTGGATCGGGCGCCGACGGCGTCCAGCCGGCGGGCAGGTCCTCACGCAGCATCAGGACGGCGACCAGCCGGACCTGCTCGCGCTCGTCCGTGACGCCGCGCAGCTGCGCCAGCGACAGCACCAGCAGCCCCTGCACGGTGCCGGCGAGCACCTCGCGGATCGGCTGCGTGAACCGGCCGCCGACCCCGGGCAGCGCGGCCAGCGGAACGAGCTCGTTACGCCAGTGCCGCACGATCCGGTCCGCCTGGGCGCGCTGGTCGTCGTCGGCGGTGGTGGTCACGCTGACGGCCGTCGCCGCCACCGGCCGGGCCACGCGGACGAAGCGCAGCAGCGTGTCGGCCTCGCGCTTGCGCACGGTGTCTCCCATCCCGCCCGAGGGGGCGGCGTTGACCGTCTGGGCAGCCGGCGGCTCCGCTGGGCTGGCCACTCGCTGGGCTGGCCATCCGCCGGGCTGGCCACTCGCTGGGCTGGCCATCCGCCGGGCTGGCCACCCGTACGCTCGCCCGCCTGTGTCCACGTCGTGGCGAGTCCTGGATCTCAGGTCCAGAGAACCACATCGCGGCCAAATGACGGGAACCGGCGAAGTTGTCCGCCGAGCGAATTCTCGATCTCGCGGAAGTCGGAGCTGGCGGCTTCCCTGCGCGGGAGGCGCTTCGCTGCACCGCTGACCAGTAGCGAGGTTGTTGGCCGCGGGGAGGCGCGGCGCGGGTCCGGTGATGGGTGTGGCGCGTTGGGTGGGCGGCCTGTCCCTGGCTGGGCGCCGTGAGTGACAATGGTCGGGTGATACGGGTTCGCGCCGTTGTGTCCGCGTGGATGCGGGTGTGCCCGCCGGCACGCCGCCCGGCCGCGCGCGGCGACGCCGGGTCGATCATGATGTTGACGCTGGGCTACCTCATGGTCGCGTCGATGCTGGCGATCGTGGTCACCGACGTCTCGGCGGTGTATCTGGCCCGCCGTTCGGTCGCGTCGGCGGCGGACGGGGCGGCGTTGGCCGCGGCGCAACGGATCGACGAGAACGCCGTCTACACCGCCACCGGGCAGCTCGACGAGCTGCCGCTCGCGGACGTGCTGACCGCGGTCGCCGACTACCAGGACCGCGCCGACCCCAGCGGGGCGACGGTGCTGACCGGATCGGTTCTCGACGGGACCACCGTCGAGGTCCAGGGCAGCCGGGTCGTCGACCTGCCTCTCGTCGGCTTTCTCGGTATCGGCCCGGTGACGGTCCACGCGGCGGCGGACGCCCAGACCATCGTGCGCCAGCGGCAGGAGCCCTGACAGCACCGGCGGCGTGCCACCCGACGGCCCCGCGTGACTTCCGGCCCCGCCGGACACTCGGCTGGGCGCGCGGGGCCTGCCGAGCCCCCACTCCCGCCTCGCCGCCCGGACGGACCGGCTGGCTGAGCGGGGGGAGAGAGAAAGGCTCAGACCCAGGCGGCGGTCGCGGCGACCAGATCGTCGAGGGCGTGGCCGGTGCGCTGCTCGGCGAGGCCGGAGACGTCGCGGACCAGCCGGGCGACCCACTCGGCGGGCCGGTCGGCGGCCAGTGCCACGGCGGCCGCCGCGTGCTCCGCGGCCTCGAAGTGGTCTGGACGGTCACCGCTGACCGACGCCCGCGCCTGTGCCATCAGGACCGATACGATCATGCCGGTCTGCCCGCTGTCCTTGATCAGCGCGTACGCCTTCTCCAGGTATGGCCGGGCGTCCTCGGCGGCGCCGACCGTCGTCAACGCCTCGGCCGAGGCGAGTGCCAGGTCGGCGGGGGAGTAGGTCTCAAGCGCGAAACCCGGCCGGCCGTAGGCGTTGTCGTCGAGCTGCTCCATCGTGCGCCAGGCACGCGCGACCGCGTCGCGGACGCCGGCCAGGTCACCCGCCGCGGCGTAGGCCCCGGCGACGACCTTGCCGGCGATCATCGCGCGGGCGGGGCTGTGCCCGGCGATCCGGGCCGCGGCGCCGGCGATCTGCAGTGAGACGGCAGGGCTGTGCTGGCGTACCAGCCGCGCCCGCAGGGCGAGCGCCCGGGCCGCGAGCGGACCGTCACCGGCTGCCCTGGCGAGGCTCGCGGCCCGGTCCGATCGCGCGGCGGCGTCCGAGTGCAGGCCCCGGTCGTAGTCGGTCCCGGCGGAGACCATCGTGACGGCGGCGTGCAGCCGCATCCAGTCGAGCGCGTCCCGCCCGCGCAGCCGGCGTTGGCGAGGAATGGTGCGGGTGGTGCTCTCCAACGGGCGCATCGAGGACGCGGTGGTGGTCAGGTCGGACGTCTCATAGCTGCTGATCGCCTGGCTCAGGGCCGCGGAGCAGGCCTGGTGCAGGTCGGTCGTGCTGCGCAACGGTTCGAGATTGGGCTGGGGCTCGAAGCTCATCGCGACCACCGTCGGGGCCCCGAACGCGCGGAGCAGGAAACGTCTGTCGACGACGTACGGCACGGCGACGACCTCCGTGATCCGCTTCCGGCCGGTGTTGGCTGTCCGCCTCTGGCCGCGCGCGGCTTCACCATGGTCGCGCGGTCCTCGGCGTTGTCGACGTTGTCGGGACGGCCGCCCGCGGCGGACGAGGGAGGGAGGAGGGGAGCCCCGGCCGTCGCCACGGGAGCCCGTAGAGCCGGCAGACCACGATGTGATCGCATCTTGAAGTACCTCACGGCGTAGCGGGGGACCTTGCATTCAAGATAGCGTTCGATCCCGGGGTCGAGCTCACCCCCGGCGCGACAGAGGTGTGGCCTGTGTCTCGACTGAAGAAGCGATGCGGGCACTCCCCTAATAGCATTGCGCGACACGCTGACAATGTTTCTGGGAAGTGTCGCCGCGCAATTGCATGTTACGGCGGTGAGTCGGGCGGCCCGGACTTGTTCGCCGGTCGACGCCTCCTGGCTTACCCGCGGTCCGCTATGCCGCCCCACGGCGTGCGCCCTCCAGCGGCGCGCTTTGCGGGATGGCGTCCCTATGCGTGGTCCCGCCGCCCCGCGGGTCGATGATCTCGGCGGTCGGGGAAGGCCCGCGGGGCTGTCCCGGGAGGCCCGTGGGGCTGGGGACCGGGTCGTCCACACGGCGGGCGGGCACGGCTGGCGGGCGCGGCCGTGCCGGCGGCGGGCGGCACGCGATCACTGTCGGCGCCGGGGACGCATGGTCGCCGGTAAGGTTGAGGACATGGCCGCCGACATCGCTGAGGAGCTCAAGAACCTCGACGCGACCCTGACCGGTATCGAGACCGTGTTGGACGTCGAGGGGCTGCGCCGGCGCGCCGAGGAGCTGGAGCGGGAAGCCGGCGACCCCGACCTGTGGAGTGACCAGGAGCGGGCGCAGGCGGTCACCCGCAGGCTGTCGTCGGTGCGCGGCGACATCGGCCGCGTCGAGGGGCTGCGCCGACGGCTGGACGACCTCATCGCCGCCTTCGACCTCGGGGACGACGACCTGATGGCGGAGGCGGCCGACCAGCTGCCCGCCATGTCGAAGGACATCTCGGCCCTGGAGGTCCGGACCCTGCTGTCCGGCGAGTTCGACGAGCGGGACGCGATCATCCAGCTGTCCGCCGGCGCGGGCGGGGTCGACGCCGCCGACTGGACGGCGATGCTGCTGCGGATGTACACGCGCTGGGCCGAGCGGCACGGCTACACCACCGAGGTGTACGACTCGTCGGAGGCCGAGGAGGCCGGCCTCAAGTCGGCCACCTTCCTGATCAAGGCGCCGTACGCGTACGGGACGCTCCGCAGCGAGCACGGGGTGCACCGGCTGGTGCGTATCAGCCCGTTCGACAACCAGAACCGCCGGCAGACGTCCTTCGCCGGGGTCGAGATCACCCCGGTCGTCGAACAGTCCGACCACGTCGACATCGACGACAAGGACCTTCGGATCGATATTTTCCGGTCATCCGGCCCTGGCGGGCAGGGCGTCAATACGACGGACTCGGCCGTGCGTATCACCCACCTGCCGACCAATATCGTCGTCACCTGCCAGAACGAGCGCAGCCAGCTGCAGAACAAGGCGGCCGCGATGGTCGTCCTGCAGGCCAAGCTGCTGGAACGGCGCCGGGCCGAGGAGGCAGCCGAAAAACAGCGGCTCACCGGTGGCCCGCAGGACGTTTCGTTCGGCTCCCAGATCCGTAACTATGTTCTGCACCCATACCAGATGGTCAAGGACCTACGGACCGACGTGGAGACGTCCAACACCGGCGCGGTGCTGGACGGCGAGATAGACGAGTTCATTGATGCCGAGGTGCGCTGGCGGCGCTCGGCCGAGTCGAGCGCCAACTAGCGAACGCCGCCCGACTCTCGATGCGTACCCGGCCGCCCGGCTCACCAGGACGACGTCGTCCGCCCGCTGGGCGTCCCCACGGGTCGTGGTCCTGGTCCTGGTCGGCGGCGCGGCGCGCACCGGGGCGGCGGGCGGCCGACCTGCGGGCCGAGCAGGTGCGGTTGCTGGAACTGCTGGCCGAGCTCGGCGAGGCGGCGGACCCTCCTGACCCGGCCGATCCCCCACCGGGCACCGAGCTCGCGGAGCTGGGCGGCCTGGCGGAGTTCTCGGACCTCGCCGAGCTGCTGGAACTGGCCGACACCGCCGAGCCCACCGCGACCTCCCAGATCGGCTTCCGGACCTCCCAGATCACGACCTCCCAGATCGCTTACCTCCCAGATCTGCTTCGCAGATCCGGCAGGGACCCTGTCGCCGATTCGGCAGGGACCCCGTACGCAAGCTCGGTCGATCCGGCGGGAACCCCGGATCCGGCAGGAACCCCGACCCCGCCAGCTGACTAGCGCGGGTCCGGACCTGGCGTGGACGTTGAAGATGGCCGCGCAGGGCGGCCGGATGGCGGGAAGGTGACCTGACGGGTGAGGCCAAGCGTGGAGACAGACGGTTCGGGCGGCGGCTGGGTGGCGCTGGTCGGTGGCGGCCCGGGTGCCCCGGATCTGATCACCGTCCGAGGTCTGAACCTCCTGCGCCGGGCGGACGTCGTGGTCGTGGACCGGTTGGCGCCCCGCGAGCTGCTCGCCGACCTTCGCCCCGAGGTGGAGGTCGTCGACGCGGGCAAGGGGCCGCACGGTCACAACCTCGCCCAGGACGAGATCAACGAGCTGCTGGTCGAGCGGGCGCGGCGCGGCCTGCGCGTCGTCCGGCTCAAGGGCGGTGATCCGTTCCTGTTCGGCCGAGGCGGCGAGGAAGCGCTCGCCTGCGCTGCCGCTGGGGTGCCCTGCGAGGTGGTGCCCGGTGTGACCAGCGCGGTCGCGGTGCCGGCGCTTACCGGCATCCCGGTCACGCATCGCGGCGTCACCCAGGACCTCGCCATCGTCTCCGGGCACGTCGATCCCTCCCACCCCGGATCGACGTCCAACTGGGACGCGCTCGCCGCCGGGCCGGGAACGGTGGTCGTCCTCATGGGCATCGGGGCCTTGGCGGAGATCAGCAGCGAGCTGGTCAAGCGAGGCCGTCCGGCGTCGACCCCGGTCGCCGTCATCCACGCCGGCACCACCACCCGCCAGCAGGTCGTGACCGGCACCCTCGCCGACATCGCCGCGGCGGTGGCCGCCGCGGGCCTGCGATCCCCGGCCGTCATCGTCATCGGTGAGGTCGTCACCCTACGTGATGGGATCGGCGCCTACCGAATCCCGGACTGACCCGGCCGACGGATGCCGGGACCCGGGAGGTCGACGGAGGCCAGGACCCGGGGAGACCGGGCCGGCTGACCGGACGACCGGGGGAGGAGCGGGGAAGGAGCGGCTGTGGCTAGCGCAGGGAGATGATCCGGTCGTCGTCCTTGGCGGGCTGGCCGCGGCCGTCGGTGTTGCTGGTGGTGACCCAGAGGGTGCCGTCGGGGGCGGTGACGACCGTGCGCAGGCGGCCGTAGGCGTCGAGGCGCAGCGCCTTGGGCGCCCCGGTCTTCGGTGCCCCGCTCGCGGGCGCGCCCGCGCCGTTCGATGCCGCGGATGGGGCCGGGGCCGCCGCCGAGGCGGTGCCCTGGACGAGGCTCGGGCGCAGGTCGATCGTCCAGATCCGCTCGCCCTTCAGCGCGGCGACATAGAGGACGTCGCCCGAGATCGCGACCCCGCTCGGGGAGGCGTCGTCCGTCGGCCAGGTGGCCACCGGGTTGGTGAACTGCCCGCCGCCGGTGTCGCCGACGCCCTCGACGACCGGCCAGCCGTAGTTCGCGCCCGGCCGGATCAGGTTGATCTCGTCCCAGGTGTCCTGGCCGAACTCGGCCGCCCACAGCCGCCCGGCGCTGTCCCAGGCCAGTCCCTGCACGTTGCGGTGGCCGAGGCTGTATACCAGCGAGCCCGGGAACGGGTTGTCCGGCGGGACCGAGCCGTCCGGGCGCATCCGGAGGATCTTGCCGTTGAGGATCTTCAGGTTCTGCGCCCGGGTACGGTCCGTGGCGTCCCCGACGCCGGCGTAGAGCATGCCGTCCGGGCCGAAGGCGATCCGGCCGCCGTCATGGAACTGGGCGGCGGCGAGGCCGGTGAGGATCGGCGTGACCTCGCCGATCCTGGGCGTCGCGCCCTTGTCGCCGCCATCCAGCGTGAACCGGATGATCCGGTTGTCGGCGCGGGTCGTGTAGTACGCGTAGACGAGGTGGTCGGTCGCGTAGGCCGGCGAGACCGCGAGGCCCAGCAGGCCGCTCTCGCCGACGTGGTACACGCCGGGCAGCGTGCCGATCTCCGCCGGGGTGCCGTAGCCACCCTTGCCGCCGCTGTCGTCGGCCGGCATCAGCAGGACCTTGCCGCTGTCGCGCTCGCTGAGGATCGCGTCGCCGTCCGGTAGGAACGCGAGGCCCCAGGGCGAGCGCAGATCGCTGGCTATCACCCGGTCGGCCCCGGCGTCGTCACCTGGCTGGCGGGCGGCGGTGGCGCCGCCGGGCGCCGCCGGTGCCGCGGCCGTCGACGAGGCGCCGGCCGGCGTCACATCGCCGGCGTTGTCATGCCCGTCGCTGGAGCACGCGACCAGAGCGGCGGCCAGGACTCCCACGATGACGGCCAGGGAGGTCCACGGCTGGCCAGATTTCCTCAGGGAGTGTCGGTCCCGCCCGGATGCCATGCTCCCAGGATCCGCCCTGGTGGGCTCGCGGCGAAATCGGAGCGGGGCTCCGGCCGATATCGGGCTTCCGACAGGCGGGGTCTCGTGCCCGCCCTACTGGACCTGGTGCGCGGCGACCAACGCCAGCGCGGTCAGGACGAGCAGCAGCACGGCGACCAGTTGGGGGGACAGGGTGAACCCGCCGGACTGGCGGTGGAACTCGGCGCGGGCGGCTCGGCACGCCGGGCAGCGGCCTTCGGCCACTGGACTCGCACACCGTGCGCAGACCAGGTCGTCACAGCACATTGCCGCCGTCCCTTCTCCCGTCCGCGAGGGCGGGCACCGCCCCACGATGCGTTCTTCCCGGATCCGCGGGTGGTCTACCGGGCCGCGAAGCACTCTTCGCCACCCTGGTCCCCGCCATGGTTCTTGGGTTGATCCTTAGGACCACACTGTCGGACGCTGTCTGTTCACCGTACGCCCGCTTACCGGTCACGACCATCCAGTCACTTACAGTGCTGAGAGTAGTTCGGATGGTGATGGATGGGATGGCCGTAGCGGCGGCGGTTCGCGCGCCGCCGCGCTGGCCGCGCGGAAGGGGCTCGGAATGATCCGGCTCGACGCGGTGACGATGACCTACCCGGCGGGTACCCGGCCGGCCCTGCGTGACCTCACCCTGCGCATCGACGAGGGGGAGTTCGTCTATCTCGTCGGCCCGTCCGGCTCGGGCAAGTCGACCCTGCTGCGGCTGCTGCTGCGCGAGGAACGCGCGACCAGCGGGTTGGTGACCCTCGACGGGGCGGATCTGGCGGCCATCCCGGACCGGAGGGTGCCGCTGCTGCGCCGTGCCGTCGGCTGCGTGTTCCAGGACTTCCGGCTGCTGCCCGATCGCACCGTCGCCGGCAACGTGGCCTTCGCCCTCGATGTCGTCGGCCGCCCGCGGCACGTCGTCCGCGCGGTCGTGCCCGAGGTGCTGGGACTCGTCGGCCTGGCGGGAAAGGAGAACCGCTATCCCGACGAGCTGTCCGGCGGCGAGCAGCAGCGGGTCGCGATCGCGCGGGCGTTCGTCGGCCGGCCGCGCGTGCTGCTCGCCGACGAGCCGACCGGCAACCTCGACCCGGCCACGAGTGAGGGAATCATGCGACTGTTGGACGCCGTCAACCGGACCGGGACGACGGTGGTGATGGCGACGCACAACGCCGGGCTGGTCGACGCGCGCCGTCGCCGGGTCGTCGAGCTCGCGGACGGCGCCTGCGTCCGCGACGAGCGCGGTGGCGCCTACGAGGCGCGGGACGCGGGAGGCACCGCGGCGCCTCCGGGACAGGCTCCCGGCCATGCGCCGGGACATGCGCCGGAACGAGGTACCGCGACGGCCGCCCGGGTCAGGACGGATGAGGACGCGGGTGACCGCGCGGATGCTCCCGCCGGCGCCGGCGACGGGGTGGACTAGGTGCGAATCGGGCCGCTGCTCGCGATCCTCGGCGCCGGCCTGCGGCGCAACCTGGCGGTGACGTCCGCCGTGGTCATCACCGCGGCCGTGTGCCTGGGCATGCTGGGCGCGGGACTGCTGCTGCGCGCCGAGGTCCACACCATCGACGGCTACCTGGTCGACCAGCTGGAGGTCGTCGTCGACCTCACCGACGACATCACCCCGGGTCAGCGGGCCATGCTGGTCGATGACCTGAAGGCCGACCCCGCGGTGCTGACCGTCCGCTATGAGGACAAACGGCAGGTCTACGAGCGGTTCAAGCGGGACTTCCAGTCCTCGCCCGACGTCGTCGCCGGGGTGGGGCCGGCCGACCTGCCCGCGGCGCTGCGGCTGCGGCTTGTCGACCCACGCGCCGGCGACCAGATCGTCCTCGGCTACACCGGCCGCGACGGCGTCGAGGCCGTGCGTGACCAGCGGGCGCTCCTGCGGCCCCTCTACCAGGTGCTGGACGGGTTCAGCGTCGCCGCGTTCACGCTCGCCGCCGTGCAGGCGGCCGCGTCCGGCGCGCTGATCTACACGATGATCCGCGTCTCGGCGCACGCCCGGCGCCGGGAGACGGCGATCATGCGGCTCGTCGGCGCGACGAACGCCACGATCAGGGCGCCGTTCGTGCTCGAATGCGCTCTGTCGGGACTGACGGGCGGAATGGTGGCCGCGGCCGCGCTGGTTGTGTGTAAGGCGGTCCTGGTCGATGGGCACTTCGCGCATCAGACGACGTTCCCGCTGTTCGGCTGGGACGCGGTGTGGGTGTCCAGTGGCGCCGTCATGGCGCTCGGCGCGCTCGCCGCGGCCGCGATGGGCAGCCTCGCGCTGCACCGCCACCTCCGCGCCTAGCGAGCCTCTGCCGGGCCTGGCGAGCCCCGTCGGGCCTGGCGAGCCCCGCAGGGTAGCCGCGAAGCGACCCGCCGCGGCCGTCCGGACGATCACGAGAGGCTCCGCGGCGCCCGAAGTGGCGGGCGTGGCGGTACCCTCGTGACCTTGGGGTGCTGGCCGTGCGGGGTGGAGCGCGGTCTCGCGGGCGCTGGACAGAAGACGACAGACGACGCAAGACGGAAGACGGTTGAGGGAAGACGGTGCCGAAGGAGACCGGTCGCAAGACGATCGCGCAGAACCGGCGTGCCCGGCATGAGTACGACATTCTCGACACCTACGAGGCCGGCATGGTGCTGACCGGCACCGAGGTCAAGTCGCTGCGGCTCGGGCGCGCGTCGCTCGTCGACGGGTTCGCGCAGGTCGAGCGCGGTGAGGTCTGGCTGCACAACGTCCACATCCCGGAGTACGTCGAGGGGACGTGGACGAACCACACGCCGCGGCGCAAGCGCAAGCTGCTCCTGCACCGCGATGAGATCGAGAAGCTCGTCGGCAAGACCAAGGAGGGCGGCCTGACCCTCGTGCCACTCGCCCTGTACTGGAAGGACGGCCGGGCGAAGATCGAGGTCGCGCTCGCCCGTGGCCGCAAGAACTACGACAAGCGCACCGCGCTCGCGGAGAAGGACGCCAAGCGCGAGATGGCCCGCATCATGGGCCGCAAGGCGAAGGGTCGCTACAGCTGAGCCAGCGACCTTCTCCGCGTCGCCGGCCGCCGGGCAGGGCGGCTGGCGGGGGTCCCGGGGCTGGCGGCGAGCGCCGCCGGCTGGCCCACACCGAGTGGCTCGTTCCACCGGTCTTCGACGGGGCCACGGACACCCAGGACGAGCGGGACGCGCGGCCCGCCGAGCCCGGGAACGGGCCAGCCGACGGGGAAGCCGCCGCGCCCGGCCCCCCTGGGCTGCCCAGCCCGGCTGGGCTCGAATGGCTGGACGAGCTGACCTCGGCGCGGGGCGCGCGGCTGCTCGCGCGGGCGGCCGTGGCGCTTGAGGCCGGCGACGAGTTCGGGGCCGGCGCGCGGCTGCGCGCCGAGGGGGTGCCGCCCGGGCTGGTGGCCGCCGCGTTCACCCAGGCGGAGCTGCGCCGGCGGGCGGGTGGCGCGTTCACACGCGCGGCCGAGATGCTGTTCACCAGGGCGGGGCTGGAGCAGTCGACGGCCGAGGCGGCGGCCCGCCATCGCGCCGCGCGGTTCGCCGGCCTGGGCCGCGTCGCCGACCTGTGCACCGGCATCGGCGGGGACCTGCTGGCGCTGGCCGGCGCCGGCCATCCGCTGCTCGCCGTCGACCGCGACCCATCGCACCTGCGTATCGCCGTCCACAACGCGCGCGTCTACGCGCCGGAGGCGGACATCGACGCGCGCGGCGCGGACGTCCGGGACGTGGACCTGGCGGGCATCGAGGCGGTGTTCGTCGACCCGGCGCGGCGCGCGGCCGGCCGGCGGTTCGCCGCCGGCACCAGCGAGCCGCCGCTGCCCTGGTGCTTCGCGCTGACGGAGCGGGTGGCCGCCGTCGCGGTGAAGGCGGCGCCGGGTCTGCCGACGGCGCTCGTCCCGCCCGGCTGGGAGATCGAGTTCGTCGCCGACGGCCGCGACCTGAAGGAGGCGGTGCTGTTCTCTCCCGCCCTGGCCGGTGCGACGCCACGGCGCGCCACCGTCCTGCTCGATGAGGCTCAGGCCGCCGCCGCGCGGATCGCCGCCACTCGGCTCGACGGCGCGGGCCGGCCGCGCCGCGACGGCCCGACGGCGGCGGGAGCGCCGGCGGAGACGTCGCCGGAGGCCACGCCAGAGACCTCGCCGCAGGGCACGCCCGAGACCGCGGGCCGCCTGGGCACCATGGCTGTGACGCTCGCCGGAGCTCCCGACGACGACGGCGTGGGCACGCGCCAGATCGGCGAACCCGGCGCCTATCTGTACGACCCGAGCCCCGCCGTCACCAGGGCCGGGCTCGTCGGAGAGCTCGCCCGCCGGCTCGGCGCCTGGCAGGTCGACCCGATGATCGCCTTTCTCACGTCCGACCAGGCGGTCCCGACGCCGTTCGCCCGGCTGCTGCGGGTCGAGGCGAGCCTGCCCTTCGACGTCCGCCGGCTCGCCGCCCTGCTGCGCGGCATGGGGATCGGCGCGCTTGACCTGCGCCGCCGCGGGCTCGCCGGCGACGTCGACACCCTGCGGCGCCGGCTGCTTCCCGGCCGCCGGGACCTGGTCGCGGGCGGTCCCGCCGTCACCGTCGTCATGACGCGCCACCACGATCGCCCCTGGGCCCTCGTCTGCACCGCTCCGGCGGCGTCCAGCGGCCCGGCGGCACCAGACGGCCCCGCCACGCCGGACGGCCGTGCGGCGGAGTGACGGAACAGACGTCGATCAGGCATGGTTGCGTCGGCAACAATGTAGTGGGGCCGCGGTGAGGTCAGACAGCCGCGGTGAGGTCGGATACGAGGGCGGCGTTGCCGGCCCATTCAACAGGCCCAACAACGGGAAGCGGCGGGGACCATGGAGATCAAGGAACTCGGGCACCTGGTGCTCTACGTGCACAACCTCGAAAGGTCCGCGTCGTTCTACCGGGACACCCTCGGATTCCGGCAGGTCTTTCCGGATCCCACCGATGACGGCCCGTTCCCGTTCCCGGCGGTGGGGTTCTCCTCCGGTCGGACCCACCACGAGCTGCTGCTGATCGAGGTCGGCGAGGACGCGGCGGAACTACCGCGCGGCCGGCACGTCGGCATGTACCACTTCGGGCTGAAGGTCGGCGACACCGACGACGAGCTGCGCGAGGTGCTCGCCCAGATCACCCGGGCCGGCGTCTCCATCGCGGGCGCATCCGACCACACGGTGACACACAGCCTKTACATCTTCGACCCGGACGGCAACGAGATCGAGCTCTACATCGACGTCCCCGGCGTCGACTGGAGGAACGACCCGACCCTGGTCACGGCCCCGATCCGCCCCCTGCGCCTCTAGCGCCGCGAACCCAGCTCACGTCGTTCATGATCGCCGCAGGTGTGTCGTCACGGTTGTGATCCGGCTGGATCCGCGACTGTGGCGACCCGGAGGTAGCGACCTACCGGTGGCGCGCTGGCGGCGAACATAGGCGAGGGCGGCACGAGCGCCCGCCGTCGGCCGATCCGCGGGTGGCCGGGTGACACTCTGACGAGGGCGCGGGCGCCCTCGGATGTCGGGCGCCGTGAGCCCGGCTGCCCGGTTTCGGGTCGGTGCTGCCTGGTGGGGGCTGGCGATGGTGGGTGGTGGGCGGGCTGGCGGTCCGGACGCGCCCGGCCCGGACGAGCGCTGGCCGGGTGCCACGGCGAGTGCCCTGCTGTCCATGACGTTCGTGTCCGGGCTGGTGGACGCGGTCGTGTTCCTGGCCGTCGGTCATCTGTTCGTCGCCATGGTCACCGGGAACATCATGTTCCTCGGTTTCACCCTCGCCGGGGCGCCCGGCCACTCGACCGCGCAGCTCGCGACCGCGGTGGCCGGCTTCTTCGTCGGAGCGGTGGTCGGTGCGCCGTCTCGCCAGGCGCCGGGCGCAGGGTCGCCGGGTCGCCGGTCACCGGCACGGCGCGGTCGCGGGGACGCGGCGGGACCGGGCGCTCCGGGGCCAGGCGAGCTGGGAACGAGCGTCCAGGTGATCGTCCCCGGAGGGATGGGCGCCGGGGCCGGGCCGCCGTGCGCCACAGCGGACCCGGTCCCTGATGAGGACGCCCCCGACGAGGACGCCGCCGCGTGGGCCGCGCGGCGCACGCTGGCGCTGACGGCCGCGGCCTACGCGGGCCTGCTCGTCATCGGCCTCGTGATCGCCGTGGTCTTCGACGCGGAGAGGGGCCGGATGCGGTACGCGATGATCGTCGTCCTGGCGCTGGCGATGGGCATGCAGAACGCGGCCGGGCGTCGCCTGGCGATGCCGGACATTCCGACCAACGTGCTGACGACCCAGCTGACCATGATCGCGGCTGGTGGCTGGCGTACCCGTGAGCTTGGCCGAAGCACCCGGCGGCGCGCCGCCGCCCCGGTCGTGATGTTCAGCGGCGCGCTCGTCGGCGCCGCCACCTACCGGGCGGGCGGCGTGCCCGTGCCGCTCGCGCTGGCGTCCACGCTCGCCATCATCGTCGCGTTGAAGGTCGCCACCGGCCGTGTCCGTCCGTCCTGAGAGCGGTGCCGGAACGCCCACGCGGGCGGGCGTTCCGGCCTGGGCGGGAACAAGCCCGGCTGGCGGGCGTTGTACTAGTCGGTGGAAAACGAACTTGCCGGGTGGGGCAGCCGGGGGTATGTTTGACCGCCAGGGCCGTTGGGCTCGTTGCACCTCCTGAACTACACAGCACGGCATGACACACGGTCATCGTATTGCCGCGAGGCATGCGTAAGCGTGTGAGCCACCTTCGCCACGGCGCGTCACGCGTCTCGGTGATCGTGGAACCTGAACCTGGGGGTGACCGGTTTCGACTTCGGACGCCACGCCAGGGGAAGCGGGCCGAGGATGAGCGGTTATCTCGTAAACGATCCGCTCAAAAGAATAGCTGCCAACAAGACGCAGCCTGTTACCTCCGCTTACGCCCTCGCGGCCTGACGGATATAGGTAACTGTCAGCCTGGGAGTTCCTCCGGCCCAGGGTCTGGCATCGCTAGGAGGATCACCTCGCCACCCGGTCACGGGGTAGCGCGGAACATCAAACAGTGACTGGGCCCACACCGGCCTGCCTGCGGGACCGGTGGGGCCGAGAAATAAGAAGCAGGCTGCGCCCGGAGAAGCCCTGACGCGCCGCCGGAGGACGCGGGTTCGATTCCCGCCACCTCCACAAGCGTGAGCACGTTTGAACCCCCGTCACGCGAGTGGCGGGGGTTCTTCTTTTTGGCCGGCATCTATGACGCGGACCGGCGTTTCACTGGGGCGTGTCGCCTGGCCTCGGTGCGTAGCCGTCGCGGAGCTTGCGATTCCGGTTCTGGGAGGTCTGCCGCGGGACGCCGAAAGCGTCGTCCGCGGTGCACCGTTGCTGGGCCATCGGCCATGCCTCGGCCTCCGAGTGCTCTCGTGGGGCGGTGGGACCAGCCTCGCAGGGCGGTGCACCAACGCGGCGGTAGTGATCGACTGGACGAAGTACTGCGACAGGCTGTTGTCCGTGGACCCCGAGGCGAGGACCTGTGTGGTCGAGCCTGGCATCGTGCTTGACGTCCTCAACCGGCAGCTGAGYGGGTATGAACTGCGCTTCGGCCCGGAACCGGCGACCCATCCGAACTGCACGCTCGGCGGGATGATCGGTAACAACTCGTGCGGCGCCACGGCGCAGCGCACCGGCAAGGTCGTCGACAACATCGCCCGGCTCGAGGTTCTGCTCTACGACGGCACCCGGTTCTGGTGCGGGGAGACCGACGACGAGCAGTACGCGCGGATCGAGCGGCACGGCGACCGGAGGGCCGCCGTCTACCGTTCGCTGCGCCGGCTGCGCGACCAGTACGCCGGGGAGATCCGGGCGCGTTACCCGGACATCCCGCGGGAACGCACCCTGGTCGTGCTCGGTTTCGAGACCGTCGCGCGGGCGGTTGACGCGGTGCCGGCCGTCCTCGCTCAGCACTACCGGGGCCTGGTCGTCGGCCTGGAACCGAGCTGCGCCACGGTTCTGCGCGCGGACGCCGCCGAGCTGATGCCCGAGGATCTCGACATCGCCCGGCTCGCGAAGCAGAGCGTCACCCTCGCGGAGCTGCTCACCCGGCATACGCCCGGATGGTCRCCGCCCCGGCTGCCGACGTGCGCGCGATCGCGCAGGTGCACTGCCACCAGCACGCCGTGCTCGGCTGGGAGGCCGACCAGGAACTGCTCGACGCCACTGGCGCCCGCGCCGAGCCACTCGCTTCCGGCTGTCGCGGACTGGCGGGCAACTTCGGGTGACCGCATGGCACCGCGGGCGTGGATCGGGCCAGTTTTAGGGCAGGTTTCAGGGCCACGCGCGGGGTAGGGCGAATGCGACAGGACGACGAGCCCGGGCCGCGGAGAAACCAACGCCTCCTGGCGCCGCCTGCTGACGCAGCTTGGCCCCGCGCCCCGCAACGCTGGGTTGACCGGCTGACGTCCCGGACAACCGCACGGCGAAACGCCAGCGAAGTGAGGAGCGCCTTCATGAGCCGGACTGTCGGGGACTACGTACTCGCGCGACTGCGGGACTGGGGCGTCGAACACGTCTTCGGATATCCGGGCGACGGTATCAACGGGTTGCTGGCGGCGTGGGGTCGGGCTGAGAACCAGCCGCGGTTCGTGCAGGCCCGGCACGAGGAGATGGYGGCGTTCGAGGCGGTCGGCTACGCGAAGTTCTCCGGGAAGGTCGGGGTGTGCACCGCGACCTCGGGCCCGGGCGCGATCCACCTGCTTAACGGTCTTTATGACGCGAAGCTCGACCACGTTCCGGTGGTGGCAATCGTCGGRCAGACCGACCGGACCGCGATGGGCGGCTCCTACCAGCAGGAAGTCGATCTACTCAGCCTCTTCAAGGACGTGGCGAGCGAGTACGTCCAGATGGTGACGGTCCCCGAACAGCTGCCGAACGTCCTGGACCGGGCTTTCCGGATCGCCCTCGCGGAACACGCGCCGACGTGCGTCATCATTCCCGCGGACGTGCAGGAGCTCGAGTACTCCGGGCCGACGCACGCGTTCAAGATGGTTCCCTCCAGCCTCGGGGTGCGGTGGCCGGCGGTTTCCCCGGACGACGACGGCGTCCGGGCGGCCGCCGAGGTGCTGAACGCCGGCGGGAAGGTCGCGATGCTCGTCGGCCAGGGCGCCCGCGGCGCCCGCCGCGAGGTGGTCGAGGTCGCTGACCTGCTCGGGGCCGGCGTGGCGAAGGCCCTGCTCGGCAAGGACGTGCTCGCCGACGACCTGCCCTTCGTCACCGGCTCGATCGGCCTGCTCGGCACCCGGCCGAGCTACGAGCTGATGCGCGACTGCGACACCCTGCTGACCGTCGGATCGAACTTCCCGTACACGCAGTTCCTGCCCGACCTGCACCAGGCCCGCGGCATCCAGATCGACGTCGACGCGAAGTACATCGGCATGCGCTACCCGTACGAGGTCAACCTGGTAGGCGACGCCGCCGCCACCCTGCGCGCGCTGATCCCGCCGCTGCGGCGCAAGGAGGACCGGTCCTGGCGAGAGACGATCGAGCGCAACGTGGCGCGCTGGTGGACCACCATCGAGCGGGAGGCGATGGTCGACGGCGACCCGATCAACCCGATGCGGCTGTTCTGGGAGGCCTCGTCCCGCCTGCCGCAGAACGCCATCATCGCCGCGGACTCCGGTTCGGCCGCCAACTGGTACGCCCGTGACCTGCGGTTCCGCGGCGAGATGCGCGGCTCGCTGTCGGGCACGCTGGCGACGATGGGCCCAGGCGTGCCGTACGGCATCGGGGCGAAGTTCGCTCATCCTGACCGGCCGGTCGTCGTGTTCGAGGGCGACGGCGCTATGCAGATGAACGGGCTGGCCGAGCTGGTCACCATCGCCCGTTACTGGCGTGACTGGTCCGATCCCCGGCTGGTCATCGCCGTCCTGCACAACAACGACCTCAACCAGGTCACCTGGGAGATGCGCGCCATGCAGGGCGCCCCGAAGTTCACCGAGTCGCAGAACCTGCCCGAGGTGTCCTACGCCGACTTCGCCCGCTCCATCGGCCTCGAGGCGCTGACCGTCGACGACCCCGCACTGGTCGGCTCGGCCTGGGACACCGCGCTCGCCGCCGGCCGGCCGACGGTGCTGGACGTGCGGACCGACCCGAACTTCCCGCCGATCCCGCCGCACGCGACCTTCGAGCAGGCGAAGGACGCCACCGAGGCGCTGCTCAAGGGCGATGAGAACCGCTGGGGTGTTGTCTCGGCGGGGCTGCGCACGAAGGTCCAGGAGCTGCTGCCCCATCGGAGCTGAGATCGCATCCGAGGCCGGCCGCCACCAGTAGGGGTGGTTTGCTCGGAAATCATCGGGAACGTGATTCGCGAAGGCGGCCTGAGCCTTTCGGCGTTTCGTCGGGCGGGCTCGCCGAGGCAGAACCGGGATGAACCCCAAAGGAGGGCGTGGTGGCGAGCAAGGCGAAGCAGGCGGACAGCTTCCGGTCGGACGTGCCGTCGACAGTGGCGCGCTCGGACGCCAAGGCCGTGCGGACCTGGAAGAAGACACACGACTCGGCGGTCGAGACCTACGGCGAGGGGCAACGTGCGCGCCGCGCCGCCTTCGCGTCGTTGAAGCACACTCACGAGAAGGTCGGCGACCATTGGGAGCCAAAGCAGGATGCGGGTCCCTCGGACCAGCAGGCGGCCCAGCAGGCCCCGGCCTCCCGGCGCGGCGGCCCGACCGCCGAGGGCGTGGACGCGAACGCCTCGGTGAGCCACCTGCGCGAGGTCGCCCGCAGGCTCGAGATCCCGGGCCGGTCGACGATGAAGAAGGCCGATCTGGTGGAAGCCATCAAGAAGGCGAACCGCCGGTCGACCACCAAGGCGCGCTGAACGACTCGCTCGATGATCCCGACCGCGATGGCGCCATCGCGGTCGGGATCATCGCCGCCGAGGAGCGTCGCAGCGACGCCCACGTGGGCCGGCCTTCCAGCCTCGCGAAGCGAATGCCGGAAGGCTGGCCGCTCTGTTTTCCCCACCTGAGCAGCGAGATCGCCGCCGACCGGGCGTCGGCCGGGCTCGGGGAACCTAGGCAGCGGCCGAGGTGAGGACTTCATCCCAGTCGGACAGGAACCGGTCGAGGCCATACCGGTCGAGGGCCGCCTGCCGGGCCTTCTCACCGTGGGCGCGGGCGAGGTCGGGGTCGGCGATGAAGCGGCGCGCGGCGTCGACGAGCACGCCGGGGTCAGTCGAGAGGATCCCGGCTCCCGGCGGTACCGCCTCGTACGCCTCGGTGGTCGCCAGCGCCACCACCGGCATGCCCAGGTGCATCGCCTCGAGCAGCGAGAGTCCCAGCGAGGTCCAGCGGGGCAGGTGCGCGTAGACCCGCCGGCGGGCGAACTCGATGTGCATCCGCCGCTGCGTGACGTCGTCGAAGGTACCCAGCCGGTCGGCAGGCAGGCCCGTGTGCGCGGGCAGGGCCGCCGCCCCGATCCCGAACGCGTCGACCGGTGCCGCGGCGGCGAACGGCGCGAGCAGGTCGGTCCCGGTCACCCGCCCCCGCCGGACCGGCTCGTTGACCGCGACGGCGATTCGCGGCAGTTCGCCGGTGAACCGGTATCCGGGGTCGACGATGCCGTGTTCGACGACCCGGGTGGGCGAGCTTCCGGTGTCCCAGAACAGCCGGTTGAAGTGGGTTACGTGCACGATCGTCAGGCCGGGTCGGTCGGCGACGGGGTGGCGGCTGTTCGGCACGTCGCCCTTGGGTGTGTTGTGCTCCAGGAAGATCGCGGGGACGTCCTGGCCCGGTCGGCGGCCGAGCCAGCGTTCGGCGAGCTCCAGCTCGTGCGGCCGCTGCAGCACGACCACGTCGACGTCGAGGTCCCGCAGCTGCCGCGGGGACGCCTCCCGGACGCTGGACGGCCAGGGGTAGGTGCGCGCCAGCCCGCGGCCGTCAGGGCCGCGATCGGGGATGACCGGGATGACGTACTCATGGCCGCCCTGGACGAACGACGTCGTGTACGAGCCGTGGACGTGCCACAGCAGGACCCTCATGGCGTGCTCCTGTCCGGCGGCGCCTCGTCCGCCTCCACGATCGCGGCGTAGGCGTCGACCGTCCGGTCGACGACCGACGTCGGTAGTTCCAGATGGACCGCACCCGACGGCAGCAGCCCGACCCCGCCGCGACGCTCCATGACGCGCAGCTGGGCGACGATCTCCTCGCCGCGGTGACCGGTGGGCAGCCGGCGCCAGAAGGCGAAACCACCCGCCTCGACGAGCGCGGCCCGGTCGTAGAGGACACAGCCGGCGACCCACGCGACCTTGTAGGCCACCCATTCAGCGGCCGCGGCGCCGTCCCGGCCAAGATCGGGGCCGTTTGCGCTGCCCGGGCCGGACCGGGCCGCCGGGGCGGCGTCCTGGTCCGCCAACCGAGCGGTGAGGTGGGCCAGGTTCGCGGCGTTGTGCAGCCGCCACCGCTCCCAGCCCGGCTTGCCCTTGCGCACCCGTTCCGGGACGACCGCGCCGATGACCGGTTCGAACGACTCGTGCTCGGCCGGTCGGACGTCGTCGAGGTAGCTCAGGCCCTGCGGCGCGGCGCCGACGAATCCGCAGCCGAGCTCGCCGAGCGCCTGCCGCATCCGGCCCAGGGTTGGCGCTTCCAGGAAGATGTCGTCATCGAGGCAGAGCACCGCCGGGGCGGCGGCCCGGTCCAGCAGGAACTGGCGCTGCTCGGCCATGCCCCGGCGGGCCCGGCGACGGTGGGTCTCGACCTCGTGACCGCGGTGGCGCAGCTGGCGCAGCATCGCGACGACCGCGGGCGCGTCGAGGGCGGCCGGCGCGGGGGCGGGGGTCTGGTCGGAGATCACCACCCGGAACTCGGGATGGGTCTGGTTCGCCAGCCCGGCGAGCGTGACCGCCAGTGCTTCTGGACGTCCGCAGGTGGGGATGAGCACGTCCACCGGAACTCCCGCGGAAACCGATGGAAAGGAGGGCGAAGCGGTCATCCGGTTGGTACCGCCCCCCGGCGGATCCGGCCGACGAGTCCGCTCGTCGACCGGTCCTCGACGTAGTCGACGATCCGCACCTCGCCGCCCAGCTGTCGTACCAGCGGCGCCTCGGCCAGCATCTCCTCGGTGTAGTCGCCGCCCTTCACGTAGACGTCGGGGCGCAGCAGCCGGAGCAGGTCCGCGGGTGTGTCCTCGGCGAAGACGACGACGTGGTCGATGCCGGCGAGAGCGGTCAGCACGGCGAGCCGGTCGCGCAGCGGGTTGAGGGGCCGGTCCGGTCCTTTCAGCCGGCGTACGCCCGCGTCGTCGTTGACCGCGACGATCAGCACGTCGCCGAGCCGGCTGGCCGCGTCAAGGTAGGCGACGTGGCCGGCATGCAGGACGTCGAAGCAGCCGTTGGTGAAGGCGATCCGCCGGCCGGCGGCGCGGTGGGTGGCCGCGAGCTCGACGAGCTGGCCCGGCTCGACCACGACCGGCGGCACCCCGCTGAGGCGGGCGCGCAGGTCGTCGGCGGTGCAGGTACTGGTGCCGCTCGACGCGACGGCGACCGCGGCGGCGGTGGCGGCCAGCTCGACGGCGTCCCGCAGCCGCGCGCCGGCGCAGCACGCGGCGGTCAGCGCGGCGACGAAGGTGTCGCCCGCCCCGGAGGTCTGCTCGTCGGGGACGGCATCGCCGGCCGCCGGCAGATGCCAGGGCGCACGCTGGTCCGTGAGCACGACGACCCCGTCGCGGTCGAGGGTCACCGTGGCGGCGCGCGAGCCTGTCGCCCGCAGCAACGCATCCCGGTAAGCCAGGACCGTGCCGACCCGGTCGCGGGCGAACCGTGCCCGGGCCTCGCCGTCGGGCAACAGACGGGCGGTCTCGCCGGCGTTCGGCTTGACCAGGTCCGGCCGGACCCGCGCCCACCGGCTCAGGTCGTGCGCGTCGACGACGAGCGGGCGCCCGGCGGTGCGCGCGGCAGCGGCCACGGCGTCGATCAGCCGCGGCGTCCAGAGACCGGCGGCGTAGTCGCAGGCGACCACCGCCGCGCTGGTGGCGGCCGCGCTCGCGACCGTCGCGGCCAACCGGCCGGTGACCGTCGGGCTTGGCGGTGTCTCGTCGCCGGTATCGCACCGCAGATGCAGGTGGTTGCCCGAGGAGATGCGCCGCTTGACCAGCGTCGCGCGGCCGGGGACGGTGTGCAGGCCATCGGTGTCGACGCCGTGTTCGGCGAGGATGTGGCGAAGCCGGTCGCCGTCGCGGTCATCGCCGACGAGCCCGACCAGGCCGGCCCGGGCGCCGAGCGCGGCGATGGCCGCGGCGGTGTTCGCCGCGCCGCCGGGCGCCTCCGTCTGCTCGGTCACCCGGACCACCGGCACCGGGCCCTCCCGGGACAGCCCGCGCGGCGGTCCCCAGCTCCACGCGTCCAGCATGGCGTCCCCGACCACCAGCACCCGCACCTCGGCGAGGCGGTCCAGGTCCACGCGGGTGTCCATCGCGGCCGTCACCGGGCGGCGCTCCGCGCCGGGCCGGTCGAGCCCGCCCCGGGAGTACGAGCGGGCAGCCCGGATACCAGCCCAGCGGCGGCCGCGGCGACCTCCGCTGGTGGGATGTCGAGGCATTCGTGCTGGTACGGGCAGACGAACGCGCGGCACGGCGAGCACGTCGTCGGGCGGCGCAACAGCACCCGTGGCCCGGACCGGGGCTGGTACTCCGCCTCCCGTTCGGTCCCCGCGTAGAGAACGACGACGGGCGCCCGGACCGCGTCGGCGAGATGCGCGCCGCCCGAGTTGTTCGTGACCACCACCGCGGCGTCGCGCAGCAGGGCGACGAGCTCCGGCAACGACAGCTCGCCGGCCAGTCCGATTCCCGCGCGGTCAGGGCTCAGCGCCACCCGCTCCGTTCCCCTGCGCACCCGCTCCACCAGCTCGGCCTCCCGGGCCGTGCCGGCGACGACGACGCGCAGGCCCGCGTCGGTCAGCCCGCCCGCCACCGCGGCGAACCGGTGCTCGGGATAGCGCCTGGACGAACACGTCGCACCCGGCAGCAGCACGGCGTAAGGCCCGCCGCTGGTGGAGATGCCGTCGGAGCCACCGCCAGCGCCCGAGCTTGTCGGGTCCAGGGCCGCGAGTCGCCGCCGCACCGCGGCGACCGCGTCGGCGGGGACCTTCAGGACCAGCCGCGGATCGATGTGGTCGGTGGGGACGCCGAACCGGCTCAGCAGCGCCAGCGCCCGGTCTGTCTGGTGCTGGCCGTCGGGGAGGGCGTCCATCCAGTGCGTCAACAGCGTGCCGCCGAACTCGCGGGACGCGCCGACCCGGACCGGGATCCCGGCCGACGCGCAGATGAACGCGGCGGGCCAGGGCGACTGGGAGTACGACGTGAAGAGCACGGCGACGTCGTAGCGGGCCGCCGCGAGGCGTCGGATCAGCGCGAGGTGCGCGTCCGGGTCGAAGGCCTTGTCGTCGGCGTCCTGCCAGCTCACCGAGGGGACCTCGACGACGTCGTCGACGCTGTCGATCAGCGGGACGACGGCGGCGCCGGCGGGAGTGGCGAGCAGGTCGAGGCGGACGTCCGCCGGAGCGGCGTCGCGCAGCGCGCGCAGCGCCGGAGTCAGCAGGACGACATCGCCGAGGTTGTCCGGGCGCACGACCAGAATCCGGCGGGCGGCGCTGAGGTCGAGCGAGCCGGCCCGGTCGGCGGCGGGATGGGACCCGACTGTCACCTGGCGGCCGGCGGCCTGGCGAGACAAGCTCGCCGGGGGAAGCACGGCGGCCGGGCGGGACACGACGGTGGTCACAAGGCCTCCGGCACGGTCAGCGGTGACGTCCCCGAGGCACTGCCCGCAGTCCACGCCGGCAAACTGCTACACACCGCATCGATCTGGCCAGGGGCTCTGTCACGGAGACGGTCAGCGGCGGCGACCGCCGGGCATGGCGTCGCGATCGCGTCAGGCGACGGCGGCGAGTACTGACGCGGCCAGGCGGACGACGCGGGAATTGCGGGAATACCGGTCCTGAGGTGGTGATGTCGTTGCGATCGCCGGGTATTCCGGGCCGCATGCGCCGTCCCCGTATCGCCTTCCTCTGTGGCAATCTGACCCCTGATCAAGACGGTGTGGCCGACTACACCGTCCGGCTCGCCCACGCGCTGCGCGACGAGGTGGACCCGGTCCTCGTCACGGCGAGCGAGGTCGCCACCGGGCCGGGGCGCGGCGAGGTGTCCGGCTCCGCCGACGTGTTCAGCTCGGTTGTCGACCTTCGCGGTATCGGCTGGGGACCGCGCGCGGTTCCGGCCGCGGCGCGGGGGCTGCGGCGCGCGGCGCCGGACGTCGTGCACGTCCAGTTCGCCCCGTCGGCCTTCGGGTTCTCTCCAGCCGTCGGCCTGTTGCCGGCGCTGACGGGCCGGCGGGTCCGCTGGCTGACGACGTTGCACGAGTACGGCTGGTGGTCGTGGCCGTCGTGGCCGCCGGCCTGGGCATGGCGACGCTGCGAACGTGGCATCGGGGGCCGGCGCGCGACCGCCCGGTGGGACCGGGAGACGCTGCTGCTCGGCCCGCGTTCGGCCGGCCTCGTGGTGACCAACCCCGAGCACGCCGCGATGGTGCGCGGCCGGCTCGGCGTCGAGCCGCACACCATCCCGTTGCCGCCCAATGTGGCACCGGCTTGCGAGCGCGCGAGCGTGGCCGAAGCGCCGCGGTCGGCGGGCAGGGCGTCGGCCGACGCTCAGCCCGCTGACCGCGACCGACGTGCCAGGGCGCGCGCCGACCTGCGACGACGGATCGGCGGTCACCCAGACGACCCGGTCCTGGTGTTCTTCGGGTTCGTCCATCCGGTGAAGGGCGTGCGCTACCTGCTCGACGCGCTCGCGATGCTCGCCGTGGACCATCCCGGGTTGCGCCTCGTCGTCGCGGGCGGTTTCACCTCGCGGGCCTTGCCCGCGCCGGAAGCGGACGCGTTCCGGCGCGAGCTGGCGGGTCATGCTCGTGCGGCCGGTGTCGCCGATCGGGTCACGTTCACCGGTCATCTGCCCGCCGCCGAGGTGTCCCGCGTCCTGCTCGGCGCTGACGCGTGCGTCCTGCCGTTCACGGCGGGAGTCACCGGCCGAAGCGGCGCGCTCGCCGCGGCGCTCGCGCACGGGGTGCCGACCGTCGTGACGGCGGCCGACCCGCCGGATCCGGATCTCGCCGACGGCCGGACCGTGGTCGTCGTGCGGGGGGTGCGCGATCCGGTGCCGCTCGCCGCCGGGATCCGCCGCGTGATCGCCGACGCGGACCTGCGTGCCGCGGTCGCGGCCGGAGGACGGGCGCTCGTCGCTGAACGCGACTGGCCGGCGGTCGCCCAGGCGCATCTGCGCCTCTACCAGCGGCTCGTGGCGGCGGAGGGCCGGTGAGCGCGGACCAGAACCGCGGGGGGAGCGCGTCGGCGCGGGCCGGGCGGGCGGCGGGCGGGCCGGCCGACGAGCGGCCCGGCATCGTGGGCGAGATCCTCTTCGTCGAGTTGCTGGGCGGCTTCGGTGACCTGCTCATCGCGCTGCCCGCGATCCACCGGCTCGCGGACAGCCACCCGGAGGCGGCACTGCGGGTGGTGACCTTCGCTCCGGGTGGGCAGCTGCTCGCCGGCGACCCCCGCGTCGGCGAGGTCATCGAGCTGGCCGATCACACCGCCCCGGCGATCCACGCCGCCCTCGCCGCGGCGGTCGCGCGTCGGCGGCCGGACCTGGTGGTGACGACCAGCCGGCACAGCGGCATTCCGGCGCTGCTCGCGCGCGCGATGGAACGGTCCGGGGACACCTCGGGAGGCTCGGCCAGAGTGCCGGCGCTGGTGGCCGACCTGTGGCGCCAGCCGCCGGCCACGGAGCCGGTCGGGACGCGCTACCTGCGCCTGCTCGCCGCCGACGGCTGGGTCGACAGCACTCCGCGCCAGCCCGGCCGGACGGCGCCCGGGGCGGTCGCCCTCGACGAGGGGGAGCGAGCGGAGGGCGCGCGGTGGCTGCGGCGGTTCACGGGCGGTCGCGCCTGTCCCGTGCTCCTGGTGCCGGAAGCCGGCATGGCGGTGAAGCGCTGGCCGGCCCGGCGCTGGTCCGCGCTCGCGCGCGAGCTCGACCGGCGAGGCCACCCGGTGCTGAGCGCGTCCACCCACGTGCGCTTCGAGCGAGGCACGCCGGTCCAGGTGCTGCCGCCGGCGCCGCTGCGTCTCTTCGCGGCCGTCGGCGCGGCGACCGGCCGCGCCGGGGGAGTGGTCGTCGGCGGTGACACCGGCCCGGTCCGGCTGGCGGTCGCGGTGGGGGCGCCGGCGGTCGGCCTGTTCGGTCCGACCTCGGCCAGCCGGTACGGCTTCGCGCCGAGTGTGCCGGCCCAGGACACGCCGAGACCGAGAACGGGCACCTCGGGCACGTCGGCGGCCGGGTGGGAGCGGCACGCGCCGGTTGCCGTCGTCGACCTGCAGGGGCTGCCCGGGTGCCCGGTCCGACGCCCACTGGCGATCACGGAGCAGGAGTGCTGGTGGACGGCGGACTGCCCGCTGTCCGAGACGGATCCGGCCTGCATGGTGGATCTCGGCGTCACGGCTGTCGCGGTGGCGGTCGCGCGGACCGTGGCGGCCGGCCAGGTTTACTCAGAGTCGTCATCAGTCGTACGACGATTTGTACGCTGAGTAGTAGTTTTCAGGCCCGGCATTCGGGCAGCCATCGAGCCATGGCCTCCTCCACCCTGGGAAAGCAGGACCCCGCTGGCCGGCTGGCGACGCCTGCCGCGCGGCCGGCCGGAGTGCTGCTCGATCGGGACGGGACCCTGTGCGTCGACGTCCCCTACAACGGCGACCCGGCGCTGGTGGCCGCCATGCCGACCGCCGCGGCGGCGCTCGCCCGGCTGCGGGCGGCCCGGGTGCCGACGGCCGTGATCTCCAACCAGAGTGGGGTCGGGCGCGGCCTGATCACCCTGGAGCAGGTCGGCGCCGTGAACCGGCGGCTCGACGAGCTGCTCGGCGGGATCGGGCCGGTGCTCGTGTGCCCGCACTCGCCGACGGCCGGGTGCGCCTGCCGCAAGCCAGCGCCCGGGCTGCTGCTCGAGGCCGCCGGCCGCCTCGGTGTTCCGGTCGGCGCCTGTGCTGTGATCGGGGACATCGGCGCGGACATGGCCGCCGCGGCGGCTGTGGGCGCGCGCGCGGTGCTGGTGCCGACCTCGGTCACCCGCGCCGAGGAGGTCGCCGCGGCCACGGAGGTCGCGACGGACCTGCTGGCCGCCGTGGACCTGCTGCTCGGTCCTCCCGCTCGAGCGCGTGYGGGCAGTACGGGCGGTGATCTCGACAGGCTGGCCGGCGGCGAGACCCGCGCGGTCGCCCGGTGAAGCCGAGGGTTCTCGTCGCCCGCCTGGACAGCGACGGCGACGTCCTGCTCGCGGGACCGGCGATCCGCGCGATGCGGGCTGGCGCACGCCACCTGACCCTGCTCGTCGGCCCCCGTGGCCAGCACGCCGCGCGGTTGCTGCCGGCCGTGGACGACGTCCTCGTGTGGCGCTGCCCATGGATCGACGCCACACCCGGTCCGGTGCGTCGCGACGATGTCGACGCCCTCGTCGGCCGGCTGGCTCGCGGYCGCTACGACGAGGCGCTCGTGCTCACGTCGTTCCACCAGAGCCCCCTTCCCACCGCGCTGCTGTTGCGGATGGCCGGAGTCGGACGGATCGCCGCCGCGAGCGAGGACTATCCCGGTTCGCTGCTCGACGTCCGCCACCGCCTACCGGAGACCGGCCTGCACGAGGTCGAGCGGGGCCTGTCGACCGCCGCCGCCTTCGGCTACCCACGGCCGGCCGGCGACGACGGCCGGCTCGCGGTGCGTGGACCACTGCCCGATCCCGCCCCGTTGACCGGCGGAGATCGCTACGTCGTCCTGCATCCGGGCACTTCGGTGCCCGCCCGCGGCTGGTCCGCCGCGAAGTTCGCCGAACTGGCCGCCGCGCTCGCCGACCGGGGGACCCGCGTCGTAGTCACCGGAGGCCCGGACGAGACGGCGCTCACGGCGGCGATCCACGATCGGGCGGTGGCGTCCGCCGATTCCGAGGCCCGCGCGCGCCTGATCGTCGACCTCGGCGGCCGCACCGATCTGCCGGCGCTCGCCGGTGTGCTGGACCGGGCGGCCGCGGTGGTGGTGGCCAACACCGGCCCCGCGCATCTGGCCGCCGCTGTCGGCACGCCGGTGGTCTCGCTGTTCGCGCCCACCGTGCCGGCGGAGCGCTGGGCGCCCTACACATCCCGCCGGGTGCTGCTCGGTGACCAGACGGTGCCGTGCGCCGGATGCCGTGCCCGCGACTGCGCCGTCGACGGGCATCCGTGCCTGGAAGCCGTCACGTCCACCGAGGCGCTGGCGGCGCTCGACACGCTGCTCGCCGCGCCCAACCCGCCGCCCGTCCGACTCGCCTGGCCAGCGCATCCCGCCCGGCCGGACGGGTCGGTCCGGCCTGGTTCGCCGCTGTCGCTCGCGGCTCGGACACCCGCCGCGTCGGCCCACGCTCCCGTCCTCAGGCTGAGAGCCCCCGGAGGCGAGACATGAAGATCTCGATGGTCTCGGAGCACGCCAGCCCGCTCGCGACCCTCGGCGGCGTCGACGCTGGCGGCCAGAACGTGCACGTCGCCGCGCTGGCCGAGGCGCTGGCCCGCCATGACGTCGACGTCACCGTGCACACCCGCCGCGACGACCCGGACCTGCCGCGCCAGGTCGAGCTCGGTCACGGGGTGCGGGTGGACCACGTCCGCGCGGGGCCGGCCCACTACGTCGGGAAGGACGCCCTGCTGCCCTACATGGACGACTTCGCGGATGACCTGCACCAGCAGTGGCGGCGCGACCGGCCAGACGTGGTGCACGCGCACTTCTGGATGTCCGGACTCGCCGCCGTACGCGCGGCCCGGCCGCTCGGCGTGCCCGTCGTGCTGACGCTGCATGCTCTCGGCGTCGTCAAGCGACGCCATCAGGGCCGCAAGGACACCTCGCCGCCGGACCGGATCGCGCTGGAGCAACGGCTGGTCTCCGACGTCGGCCACATCGTCGCCACCTGCACGGACGAGGCGTTCGAACTGGTCCGGATGGGCGCGCCGCGGCGGCGGATAAGCGTCGTGCCGTGCGGGGTCGACCTGTCGTTCTTCCGGCCAGACGGACCCGCCGACGAGCCTGGGCCCGGCCGGGCCCGGCTGCTGTTCGTCGGCCGCCTCGTCGAGCGCAAGGGCGTCGGGAACGTGGTGAGCGCGCTGGCGAAGGTGCCGGACGCCGAGCTCGTCGTCGCGGGCGGCCCCGACCCCGCCGATCTCGACGTGGACGCGGAGGTGGGCCGGCTGCGAGCGCTGGCCGCCCAGGAAGGCGTCGCCGACCGGGTCCGGTTCCTCGGCCGCGTCGAGCACCACCGCCTGCCGGAGCTGTACCGCTCCGCGGACGTGGTGACCTGCGTCCCGTGGTACGAGCCGTTCGGCATAGTCCCGCTCGAGGCGATGGCCTGCGGAGTGCCGGTCGTCGCCTCCGCGGTGGGTGGGCTGGTCGACACCGTCGTCGAAGGCGGAACCGGCCTGCACGTGCCGGCGCGATCCCCGGAACGGCTCGCGGAGGCGCTGGGCGATCTGCTCGCCGATCCCGGCTGGTGCCGGGAGCTGGGGAACCGGGGAGCGCGCCGGGTCCGGGAGCTGTTCTCCTGGGACCGCGTCGGCGGTCTCACGTTGAACGTCTACCGCCGGATTCTGGCCGGCCAGAGCGTGCGCACCCGGCGCCCGTCCCTGCCGGCCGGGGTGTGACATGGCGACGGGCTCTTCGCGGACTGACCACCTTCCCGCGCGTCCGGCCGGTGAGCGCGCGCACGAGCGGCGCACCGCGCACCGGCACGTCCGGGATCTTCGCGCCGCCCTGGACCAGCTCGACGTCGCCCGGTTGGAGGACTGGGGGCGCCGGCTCGCCGAGGTGCTGCCTGGCGGCGGGCGCCTGCTCGTCGCCGGCAACGGCGGTTCGGCGGCCGAGGCGCAGCACCTGACAGCCGAGCTCGTCGGCCGTTTCCAGGACGAGCGGGCCCCGATGTCCGCGATCGCCCTGCACGCCGAGACATCGGCGCTCACCGCGATCGGCAACGACTACGGCTACGACGAGGTGTTCGCCCGGCAGGTGCGGGCACACGGGCGTCCCGGCGATGTCCTCGTCGTGCTGTCCACCTCGGGGCGCAGCGCGAACCTCGTTCGAGCGGTCGACGCGGCGCGGGAGCTGGGCCTGCGGACCTGGGGACTGGTCGGCGTCGCCGACAGCCCGCTCGCCCGGCGCTGCGACGAGACGGTCGTCGCCAGCCTGGACACGCCGAGCACGGCGACCGTGCAGGAGACGCATCTCGTCGCGGTCCACCTGCTGTGTGCCGCCTTCGACACGGCGCTCGCGGACGCGACGATGGCCGGCACCTCGACCGCGCCCGATGCCGCCGAGCCAGTCGCCGCCGAGCTGGCCGAGACCGAGCTGGCCGAGACCGAGCMGCCGCGCGTACCGGCGAGCTGGCCGGGTGGCCGCCCGCTCGTCGTGGTCGGGGACACCCTGCTCGACGTCGACGTGGACGGGCGGGTCGAGCGGCTGGTGCCGGGTGCGCCAGCGCCGGTCTTCGACGCCATCGCTGATCACCCGCGGCCGGGCGGAGCCGGCCTCGCCGCCCTGCTCGCGGCCCGGGCCGGCCACCGGGTGATGCTGGTGACGGCACTCGGCGCGGACGCGGCGGGACGCCGCGTCGCCGCGCTGCTCGCGGCGGAGGGGATCGAGCTCGTGGACCTGGGGCTGCGCGGCCCGACGCCGCGGAAGATCCGTTTTCAGGCTGGCGGCCAGACGATGCTGCGCCTCGACCGCGCCTGCGCGCCGCCCGGCGACCGACGCGACCGCCGGGCTGGGGCGGAGCGGAGCGGCGCGGAGCGGGGCGCGTTCGTCGGGGCGCTGCCGGCGGAGGGCCGCCGGGCGCTCGCGGTGGCCGGCGCCGTGCTCGTCTCCGACTACGGCCGCGGGCTCGCCGCCGCCACGTCGGTGCGGGCCGCGCTCACGGAACGCCTCGGTCGGGTGCCCGTGGTCTGGGATCCGCACCCCCGGGGTGGTGCTCCATTGCCCGGGGTACGCATGGTGACCCCCAACCTGATGGAGGCACGCCAGTTCACGGCCGACGGCGACGAGCCAGGAGGGACGGCGTCGGCCCGGGGGGACGTGGTGAGTGAGGCGGCCGAGCGTGGGCGTCGCCTTGTCGGTTCCTGGCGCGCCGCCACCGCGGCCGTCACTCTTGGCGAGCGCGGGGCACTGCTCGTCGACGCTTCCGGCGCTCCGCCGCTGGTGGTCCTGCCCGCCTCGGCCGCCACCGGAGACACCTGCGGCGCCGGGGACATGTTCGCGGTGACGGCGGCGGCCGCGTTGGCCGGCGGGGCGCTGCCCTCCGAGGCGATCGTGGCGGCCACCGACGCCGCGAGCGTGTTCGTGGCCGCCGGGGCCGCCTCGGCCGTCCGTATCGACACCAGCCGTATCGACACCGGCCCCATGGACGGCGACGCGCTGGACCTGGCCCTCGACGCGGACGCGCTCGCCCTCGACGCGGCCCTCGACGCGRCCGGCACGGAGTCCGGGCGAGGCGCCGCGGTGGCATACCGCGACAGCGGTCTGGAGCAGGCGCTGGCGGTGGTGCGGCGCACTCGGGAGGCGGGTGGGACGGTCGTCGCCACCGGCGGCTGCTTCGACCTTCTGCACGCCGGGCACGTCGAGGTGCTTGCCGCGGCCCGCCAGCTCGGCGACTGCCTGGTGGTCTGCCTGAACAGCGACGACTCGGTGCGCCGCCTCAAGGGCCCACAACGCCCGCTGGTCCCGGCCGGCGACCGGGCCGCGGTGCTGCGCGGGCTGGGCAGCGTCGACGCGGTGGCCGTGTTCGACGAGGACACCCCGGCGCGGCTGCTCGCCGAGCTGCGTCCCGACATCTTCGCCAAGGGCGGCGACTACGCGGTCGCGGATCTCCCGGAGGCCGAGGTCGTCGCGTCCTGGCACGGCCAGGCGGTCGTGCTGCCGTACCTGGACGGCCGGTCAACCACATCGATCATCAGAGAGGCGGTACACCGTGACGGTCGCTGACATCGAGCTCGACACCGGAGCGACGAACGGGTTCGGCAGTCCGGGGACGGTCCTCGTCTCCGGAGGCGCCGGTGGACTGGGCGCGGCGGTCGTCGCGGCCGTCCGGGACGCGGGCGGGAAGGCGCTGGTCCTCGACCGCGTCCCGGCCCGCGACGTGCCTCACGAGGTCGTCGACCTCGCGGACGGGCGCGCCGCGGAGGCGGCCACCCGCCGACTGGTCGAGCACGCGGGCGGCCACCTCGACGGGGTCTTCACCGCGGCCGGCACCGACACCCCGGCGCCGTTCGGATCGCTGGCCGGCGCCGACTGGGAGCGCATCGTCGCGGTCAACCTGCTCGGGACGGCCGCGGTGCTGCGCGCGGCCCTGCCCGCGCTCGAACCGCATGGCGGGCGGATCGTGACCTGCGCGTCCACGCTCGGCCTGCGGGTGGYTGGCGACGCCTCGGCGTACTGCGCGTCCAAGTTCGGGGTGGTGGGCCTGACCAGGGCACTCGCCGAGGAGCTCAAGGGACGCGTCGGCGTCACGCTGCTCGTTCCCGGCGGGATGACCACCGGGTTCTTCGACGAGCGCGAGGACAAGTACAAGCCCGGCCCGGACGCCAGGCTCAACCGGCCACAGGACGTCGCCCGTGCCGTGCTCTTCGCGTTGACCCAGCCTCCCGGTTGCGAGATGAAGGAGATGGTCGTGACCTCACGATGGGAGACCTCCTACCCGTGATCCCCAGTGGCGGGAGAACGGCGGGCCGAGGGTGACGGTCGTCGTCCTGCGGGCACTCGGGCTTGGCGACCTGCTCACCGGGCTTCCCGCGCTGCGCGGGCTGCGCCGGGCCCTGCCGGATCGGCGGATCGTGCTCGCCGCGCCGCGCTGGCTCGAACCGGTGGCCCTCCTGTCCGGCGCGGTCGACGCCGTCATCCCCACCGTCCCGCTCGCCGTGCCCGCCGTGCGGGCCCCCGAGCTGGCCGTCAACCTGCACGGACGCGGACCCGAGTCAACGGCGGCACTGCGCGCCACCGGCCCACACCGCCTCTGGGCGTTCGAGCTGCCTGATGGACCGCGCTATCTGCCCGCCGCGGGTGAGGCGGATGCTTACCGGCTGGACGGGGTCGCCAGTGCGACCCAGGACGATGACCCCATGCAGGACGACCACGCGCGGGCCGATGGTGGTCCGGAAGCGGATGACGGTCCATCACCCCACCAGGTCGAACATGAGAGCCGACGTTGGTGCCGGCTGCTCGCCTGGTACGGCGTGCCCTGCGACGCCGACGACCTTGGTTTGCCGCGCCCCGTCCGACCAGCCTCGGCGCCGGCCGATCTGGCTGACGGGCTGACCGGCCGCCGAGACGGCTGGGTGATCGTGCATCCGGGCGGCGCGACGCAGGCCCGGCGTTGGCCGCCGGAACGCTGGGCCGCGGTCGCGCGTGAACTCGCCGCCGGCGGCTGGCCGGTGGTCATCACCGGCGGGGCGGAGGAGGCCGCCCTGGCCCGGTATGTCGCCCGGCTGGCGGGCCTGGAGGATTCGAGCGTCCTTGCCGGGCGGACGGATCTGCTCGGGCTTTGCGGGCTGGTCGCTGACGCGGCGCTGCTGCTGGCCGCCGACACCGGCATCGGCCATCTCGCCACCGCCTACGAAACACCGTCCGTGCTGCTGTTCGGCCCGGTCTCGCCGGCCGAATGGGGCCCGCCGGCCCGGCGCCCGACGCACCGTTCCCTCTGGTCGGGGCGCCTGGGCGATCCCCGCTCGGTCACCCCCGATCCCGGCCTGCTGACCCTGACCGTCGACGACGTGTTGCGGGCAGCCGAAGACGTACTGGCCTGTCGGGACGTCGTCGGCCGCTGACGGAGCGGTTCGGGGTCGGTCTGATGACCGTGCCGCACACCGCGATCCGGGCGGTCCGCCGTGGCGGGACGGTGTCGTTGTACGGCGGTGAGGTGGACCCGATGCCGATGATGGATCTGTTCGACAAGAGCGTGCGGCCGGGATGGGACAGGCGTCTCACTTCTTTCCGCCGCAGAAGTTCCTCGCCGGCATCGACTATCCGGCCGCTCGCAAGGGGATGATTTCCGTCGCGCGTTACTCCGCGGAGCTTCGCGTGTTTTGGCGCTAGAAATCCGGGGATGGCGGTCCCAGGCGGAGGCCCGCGCCCGCATCCTAAAGTGCTGCTGAGTGGTAGGCGCGGGTGGCCACGAACGTGGCTGTCTTCCGCCCTGACATGGGCGCGTCAGTGCGTTTGGTTCCCAGCCGGATTCTTCTGGGACTTGGCGCCGCGCCCGCGTGATATTGGCAGGCCGCCGATACAGCGGCAGCGGGACACACCTGCCCAGCGGGGGCGATCCGCGCAGGCGAGGAGGATGGCGTGACCAGATCGTTCGACGGCCAGCCCGATGGTCAGGGCCCGCGGGGCGCCGACCCGAAACAGGACCAGCTCGACCGTGATGCCCGGGTCTCCCATGAGGCAAGTCGGCTCACCACCGACCAGGGCGTACGCGTCGATCACACCGACGATTCCCTCAGCGCGGGTAGCCGGGGCCCGACGCTCATGGAGGACTTCCACCTACGAGAGAAGATCACCCGCTTCGACCACGAACGCATCCCGGAGCGGGTCGTGCACGCCCGAGGGGCCGGCGCCTACGGGTACTTCGTCACCTCCGACTCGCTGGCGGACGTGACCCGGGCCCATTTCCTCGGGGACGTCGGTCGGCGGACGCCGGTCTTCGTGCGGTTCTCCACCGTCGCGGGGTCGCGAGGATCCGCTGACACCGTCCGAGACGTCCGCGGATTCGCCACGAAATTTTATACCGAGGAAGGAAACTTCGACCTGGTCGGCAACAACATGCCGGTCTTCTTCATCCAGGACGRCATCAAGTTCCCCGACTTCGTGCATGCGGTGAAGCCGGAGCCACACAACGAGATCCCGCAGGCGTCGTCCGCCCACAACACGTTGTGGGACTTCGTCGGCAATGTCCCCGAGTCAATGCACATGATGATGTGGCTCATGTCGGACCGGGCGTTGCCGCGCAGCTACCGGACGATGCAGGGATTCGGGGTCCACACCTTCCGGCTCGTGGCGGCCGACGGGCGAGGAACCTTCGTGAAGTTCCACTGGCGGCCGGCGCTCGGGACCCATTCGCTGGTCTGGGACGAGACCCAGAAGATCGCGGGGAAGGATCCCGACTTCAACCGGCGGGACCTGTGGGAGGCGATCGAGACCGGGCAGTACCCGGAGTACGAGCTGTGCGTGCAGCTGGTACGGGAGGAGGACGAGCACGCGTTCGACTTCGATCTCCTGGACGCGACGAAAATCATCCCGGAGGAGCAGGTGCCGCTGCGCGTCGTGGGGCGCATGGTCCTCGACCGGAACCCGGACAACTTCTTCGCCGAGACCGAGCAGGTGGCCTTCCACCTCGGAAACGTCGTCCCGGGTATCGACTTCACCAACGACCCGCTCCTGCAGGCCCGGTTGTTCTCCTACCTCGACACCCAGCTCATCCGGCTGGGYGGCCCCAACTTCAGCCAGCTGCCGGTCAACCGGCCGGTGGTGCCCGTCCACAACGACCAGCGCGACGGTTACGRCCAGCACCGCATCGACGTGGGGCGCACCTCGTACTTCCCGAACAGCATCTCCGGCGGCTGCCCGGCGCTGGCGTCTGCCGGGGAAGGCGCGTACACCCACTACGCGGAGCGGGTCGACGGGCAGAAGATCCGGGAGCGCAGTGAGAGCTTCAAGGACTTCTACAGCCAGGCGACGCTGTTCTGGAACAGCATGAGCGGCTGGGAGCGGCACCACATCGTCGCGGCCTTCCAGTTCGAGCTTGGCAAGGTCGACTACCCGGTGATCCAGCAGCGGGTCCTCGAACACCTCGCCCACGTGGATCACGATCTCGCCACCGGGGTGGCCGCGGGCCTCGGGCTCGAACCGCCGGCGGTCCAGGCCACCAACCACGGCCGCAGCTCGCCGGCGTTGAGCCAGGCCAACCAGCCCAGGACCTCCCGTGGCAGGAAGATCGCCGTCCTGTCCGCCGACGGTGCCGAGGGGCCGACGTTGCGGCGGCTGCGTGAACTGCTGGGCGGGCAGGGGATCGTCACCGAGGTGATCGCTCCACACGGCGGAACGATCACCACGGCGTCCGGCGAAGACCTTCCGGTGGACCGGAACCTGGTGACCATGGCGTCCGTGCTGTACGACGCCGTACTCGTCGCTGACGGCACAGCCGCGACGGACGCCCTGATCGCCAACGGCGAAGCCATCCACTATGTCAGCGAGGCATTCAAGCACGGCAAGGCAGTCGGCGCCTTCGGAGAAGGCATCCGGCTGCTGCAGCGCGCTGACCTGCCCGGCGCACGGGTCGGCGCGCCGGGCGACGGGCCCGTCGTGGACCTGGGGGTCGTCACCCTGGCGGGCTCCGGAAGTGTGCCGCTGGGCTCTGAGCTGGAGGCATTCGCCGGGACATTCAGCCAGGCCGTCGCCGCTCACCGCCACTTCGACCGCCAGGTGGACCTCGTTCCCGCCTGACCGGAGTCAAAGGTCAGGCAGGCCCGCCATGGGCCTGCCTGACAGACACCGTCTGGCGACCCCGCTCCGAACGAACCATCCGAACAGGTGGCTGCCCGCCTGTCTTCCTCGTCGCCCGCCGCCCACCCGCCGATTCCGGACGAGGTGGGGCGGGCGGACGGACGGGCGGGCACGGTCTCGTCAGTTCTACCTGCCTTGACCTGGCGACGGGACCCTCGCCACCGGCTCGTGGGCGTGGGAGTCGTGCTCACGGATCCCGATGGCCTGACCGGCGGTGAGGACAGTGGTGAGTGCCTCGGTGTCGTCGGTCGCCGTAGGGTCGGTGATCCAGGTGACTCCGGCGATGGTGTACGTGTCGGGGGTAAAGAACGCGTGTCCGTGGCGGGCGAGTTCGCGGATGCGGTGGCTTACCCGGCTGTCTCGGGTGTAGGCGCCGAAGGTGATCGGCCGCGCCATCCAGTCGACCACCCGGTACCCCGTCTTGCGGGCGTGCTCGAGGAGGCCGATGGGATCGGAGATCGAGGAGACGAGCAGCAGGACGGCGTCGAAGCCGGCGGAGAGTATCCGCCGGGAGACGTCGGCGCCGGAGTCGCCGCCCCACAGCTCCGGTGCGTGGCCGGGAGCTGGGAGGTAGGGCGGGTTGGCGACGGCACACCGCTCGGGTCCGTCGCGTACGCCGTCGAAGAAGTCGCCGTGGACGATCTGGTAGTTCGTCAGTCCCGCCTTTTCGACAACGCGGGCAGCGACCCCGCTGGAGGGGCCGTCGCGCTCGAAACCGCGGACCGGGATGGCTGACTCCTGGTGTCGCAGCGCCTCCACCATCGGAATGCCGGTGCCGGCGCCCAGTTCCACCACGCCGTTCGCCAGGGTCGGTCGCAGCCTGGTGTTCCCCAGGAGGTTCTCCAGGCAGGCCGCGTAGAACCCCGACTCGACCGGATCAAAGAAGGGCAATGATCGCTCCTGACATCGAAGCGGGCCACCGCTGGCCCCCTTCGAACGCCGCGCGCCGTCGCGCGGAGCCGACTCGCGAAATACCCACGACACCCGCGCCCACACGGGTCACCTTGATGTGGGTCGAGTCGCGAGGCGTGGCGGCCACACCTCGCTGCGGGCGCATGAGAACGCCGGGCCGGCACCCGCCCCGGCCTGAGCGTTCACGCGCCATCAAGCAGGTGGCCGGCGAAGTCGCGCCGCGGCTCTGTGGGTCGGTCGTAACGGGTCGCGAGGATTTATCGGGATCGGCCGGAGTGGCAGGGAGCTTCGATCAGGGCCGGCGCCAGTCGTCGGAGCCGAGGTGCGACCCCGCCTGCGGCCCCATCTGGAGCGTTCCACCGTCGGCGACATACGAGCTGCCGGTCACGTAGGAGGCCGCTGGGCTAGCCAGGAACGCCACTACCGCCGCGATCTCGCGGGCGTCACCTGGCCGGCCGAGCGGCACGCCGGGGCGGCGCTGGGTCCTCGGGTCGATGTCGGTCTGGCCAGTCATCGGCGTCGCTATCTCACCCGGCGCGACCGCGTTCACGGTGATGCCATGCTCGGCGAGCTCGATCGCCATCGTCCTGGTGAGCAGACCCAGGCCGCCCTTGGCTGCGCAGTAGGCGGCGGAGCCGACCCGCGGCTGGTGCTCGTGGACGCTGGTGATGTTGATGATGCGACCGCCCCGGCCTTCTTCGATCATGTGGCGGGCGGCGCGCTGCCCACAGACGAACGGGCCCTCCAGGTCGACCTGGAGGACCTCCCGGAGCTTGTCGTATTCGGTCTCGACGAAGAGCGTCGCCGATCCGGTGCCGGCGCTGTTGACCAGGACGTCGATCCGGCCGAGGGCGTCGACGAGGCCGTCGATGACATCGCCGGCGCGGGGCAGCTCGGTCAGGTTTAGGTGGGCGATGTGCGCGGTACCGCCGAGGTCCTGCACCTCGTCCGCGGTCGTCTTGGCACCCTGCGCGTCCGACGAGTAGGTGATGCCGACATTGAAGCCGTCGCGGGCCAGCGCCACGGCGCAGGCACGTCCGATTCCCGAGTCGGAGCCGGTCACGATGGCGGCTGGAGTATCAGGGGTCATGAGCCGGTCGCTACCCGGTCCGCTCCTGCTAACGCGGGGCCGCGCGGTGCGCGGCTCAGCGGTGTAGGGCCGCGGCCACCGAGCAACCGCCCAGACACGGACCCTGGGGCCGACAGAGCAATCGTGGTTGTGCCCGGATCCTGGGCTCGCTGAGGCGTATCGGCCCAGATACCCGGGTAGGCGGCCTTCGTGACAGCATCCACGTCCTTGGGGCAAGGACCTGACGACACCGGAGGCGATTGGCGGCGGCGAGTCGCGGGTGGACATCGAGGGTTCGGGATGGTCGCGCTGTGTTGGGCCATCGCCACGGCTGTGCTGGCCGGGTGCGGGCCCGGCGACGAGCGGAACGCGGCCACCGCTACCACGCGGTCCTTCTACGACGCGCTGAACCACGGCGACGGGCCTGCCGCCTGTGCGATGTTGACCGAACAGGCCCGCGGCGCGCTTGAGGCGGCGAGCGGCCGATCGTGCCAGCAGGCACTCCCTGATCTCGATCTCAAGGGCGGAATTTTCCGTTCGAGCGAGGTATGGGGAACTGAGGCTCGCGTGGTCCTCGACACCGAGACGGTGTTCCTGGCTCACTTCCMATCCGGCTGGCAGATCAGCGCCACCGGGTGCCAACCAGCGCCCGACCGCTACGACTGCACGGTGGAGGGCTGATCATGCGAGTCGTGTTCGTCGTAACGSTGGTCGTACTGCTGGCAGGCGTTACCTACTTCAGCCTGCTGGGATTGCTGCACAGATGAGGCCGATGCGGACCTTCCTTCGGGACAACGGCCTGACACTGTTCTTCGGCGCCGTGTTCCTGCTGGCGCTGGCGGGTCAGGCGCTGACCGGCCACACCGACTTCAACAACCAACAGGAACTCAACGGGGCCCCGACCGTGGCGCTGGGTAGTTATCTGACCTCCTCCCATTTCGCCGTCGATGTGGCCGAGAACTGGCAGTCGGAGTACCTGCAGTTCTTCCTCTACATTTTCGTGACCGTCTGGCTGGTGCAACGCGGCTCCAACGAGTCCAAGCCGCTCGACGACCGCGGCACGGAGTCCGACGAACAGCAGCACGTCGGCGCGCACGCCACAGCCCGCTCGCCGGGACCAGTACGGGCCRGCCGGTTCTGGGCTGGGCTGTACTCCCGGTCCCTCGGGCTGGCAATGGGCACGGTCTTCGGTCTGTCATGGCTCGCCCAGTCAATCGCGGGCCGAGCGGCGTACAACGCGGACCATCTCTCCCAGCATGCCCCCACCGTCAGCTGGACCGGCTACGTCAGCTCCGCCGACTTCTGGAACCGCACCTTCCAGAACTGGCAGTCGGAATTCCTCGCCGTCGCCTCCATGGCAGCATTGTCCATCTACCTACGACAACGCGGCTCACCCGAGTCCAAGCCCGTCGGCACCCCGCACGACGTGACCGGCGCCGAAGGATAACCCTCCACGAGGACTCGCCCGCTCCGTCCCGCCCGAGGAACGATCCGACCTCGAAGTCCGCCCTTCACCGTCTTCCGAGCCAGTCCGAGCCGGATCCGACTCCCCACCAGGCTGATGCCGTGCCCTGTCAACGTGAGGGTGGGCCCGCGGCGGGTCAACGTGTGGGTCCGCAGCGCGTCCTTGGGGCCCGGCGGGGTCAGGTGCTGGTCGTCGGGGAGGTGTCGAGGGCGCGGACGAGGTCCGAGAGGGCCGCGATCGCGGCCGCCAGCCGAATGTCGTCACGACTGCCCTCGAACTGATGGCGGGTGACCGAGGTGCCCGCCTCGGAGCCGATCGAGACGAAGACCTCGCCGACGGGATGCCTTGCCTGCTCGCCCGGCCCAGCAACGCCGGTGACGCCGATGCCGTAGTCCGCCGAGAGTCGTTCGCGGACTCCGGCCGCGAGCCGCTCGGCGACCACGGGGTGGACAGGACCGTGGCGCTCGATGTCGGCCTGGGGCACTCCAGCGGCCGTATGCTTGAGATCGGTGGCATACACCACAAGGCCCCCTCTGAACGTGGCGTTGGTCCCGGGCGCGGCGGTGAGAACCACGCTGACCAGGCCGCCTGTGAGGGACTCGGCCACCGCGACCGTCCGCCCCGCGTCGACCAACCTCCCATGGGCGAGATCAGCCAACCGAAGCGCCTCCTTCCACGTCGTGGCGTGYGGACCAGGGCCAGGTTCGGTTGTCCCGTCGGCATGATCGTTGGTGGCCCCGTTCCGCGCCACGTCGTGGACGCCGCCGTGCCGCTCAGATCGTCGCCCGCTCGATCGAGCGTCCTGCCGCATGGCGCCTCCATTCCATCCACATGTACTGTTGCCTCCGCTCCTCCCCGGCTGATCTCGAGGCTATGGGCCGAAGATCATGAAGTATCGCGGCTCCATATACCGGTTGCGGCTGATCAGGCCCCGCGCTGGTGAGATGACGACGAGCGCCAGGCCCGGGCAGGTTGGCGACGGCGACCACGCTCGGTGGCGGTCGAGACATCCCCCAAGTCTCCCGGGGCAATCATTCGCCATCCAGATGGCCGCTACCGAAGCACGGCGGCCGAGGCGCTGAAGGCGACGTCCGGCGTGCGCCACGCGCGTGGTCGTGGTTGGTTGCCCGRTCATGCAGCCGCTGGGTGCCTCGTCCGGCGCGCCGGCTGTGGAGTCGTCCAGGCCGGGACGACCAGAGGCGGTCACTGGCGTCCGGCTGGGTAATGACCGGGTATGGATCAGTCACGTGCGCCCATCCTTGAGGGTCTGAGCGACTACCACCGGCTCGGTCGGTACGGCTTCACTCCGCCGGGGCACCGGCAGGGTCGAGGCGTCGACTCCCGGACCCTCGCCGTGCTTGGCGAGGAGCCGTTCCGCGCCGACCTGCTGTCCACCAGCGGTCTGGATGACCGCAGGACCCGCGRGCAGATGCTAGTGCAGCCGCGCGTAAATCTTGCTGGTCTGGTTGGTGGTCATTTGGTCCAGGCGGTGGGGTCGCCGGCGTAGAGCCCGCAGGCGCAGTCGAGTGCCTGTTCGGGGGTGGCGGTGGGCTGCCCGTCCGGTAGGTAGGAGTCCTCGTAGGCGCCGCGGCTGTC
>NZ_MOMC01000083.1 GCF_001983105.1 Pseudofrankia asymbiotica
CCGGCTTCCACTTCGGCAGCCCCCTGACCGACCCCGACAACCTGGCCGGCATCACGGCSGCCACCAAGGCGATCAACGACGCCGGCGGCATCAACGGGCGCCCACTCGTCATCAAGACCTGCAGCGACAACAACGACGTCAACCAGGCCACCATCTGCGCCCGCAAGGCGATCGACGACTCCGACGTGCTCTCCCTGATCGACGTCGGGTCGTCCTACGGCGACGCGTACACCCCGCTGCTGGAAAAGGCCAGCCTGGCCAACCTCGGCGACCTGCCCTCCGGCAAGGCCGACCAGAACTCCACGATCTCGTTCCCGCTCTACGGCGGTACCTTCACCACCATCGTGAGCGCCACGGCCGCCATCAAGCACCTCGACGCCAAGAAGATCGGCGTTCCCTACGTCGGTATCCCGGCCGGCGCCCAGCTCCCGCCGTTCATCAAGCGCATCGTCGAGCCGATGGGCGGCAGCGTCGTCGGCGTGCAGGCCATCCCGATCACCGCGACGGACTACTCCTCGTTCGCCGCCAAGGAGATCGCGGACAAGCCGGACGTGATCGTCGACGGCCTCACCGCGGACATGTACACCAAGTTCATCCGCGCGGTCCGCCAGCAGGGCGGCACGGACATCAAGTTCCTCGCCTCGACCGGCGTGTTCGACGTGGGCCAGATTGCCAAGCTGTTCCCGGGAGACAAGAACATCTACATGGTCGAGCAGTACGATCACACCGCGCCCGGCTACCAGCACTTCCTCCAGGACATGGACAAGTACAACAAGAGCTACCCGAACCGCAACGACGGCGCGACGTCCGGCTGGCTCGGCACCTACGCCTTCGCCCAGGGCATCAAGGCGCTGATYGACAGCGGCAAGACCGAGCCGACTCGCGCCGACTTCGTCCAGTACCTCAACAAGCAGACCAACTTCGACGTCGAGGGTCTCACCGGCGGCATCAACTTCACCAAGCCGAACACCTCGCTCGGCGGCGGGACCCCGCGGGTGTTCAACGACCGCGTCTGGCTCTCCCACGTCGAGGGCGACAAGGCCACCCCGCTGAACGGCGGCAAGCCGTTCAGCCTCTTCCTGGAGGACTGACCGCCGGGGTGCCGGCCCGAACCTGGGCCGGCACCCTTCCGGGTCTCAGCACCAATCCGAGCTTCAGCACCAAGACCGATGGCCCCGGGCGTCGCCCGGGGCCATCGGTCTTTCGGTCTGTCTTCCTGTCACCACCGGATCAGCGCCGGATGCCCGTACACCCGTCGGGTCAGGACAACAGCAGCCAGAGCTCGTCGGTGCCTCGCTCCAGGCCGGTGTGGCGGCGCGCGGGCCGGGCCGGATCGAGCCGGTAGACCGGCCAGACACGGTGGATCTCCTCGAGGGCGACCCGCAGCTCCATCCGCSCGACGYGCGCGCCGATACAGCGGTGCAGACCGGCACCGAACATCAGGTGGCGCTYGTCCGGCCGGTCGAAGTCCAGCACGTCCGGATCGGTGTAGACGTCCTCGTCCCGGCCGGCCGAGCCGGTGAGGGTCACAATGTGGTCCCCGGCGTGCAGCTGGGCCCCGGCGACGGTGACGTCCCGCGTGACGAGGCGCGCCTGCGCGACGATCGACTCATAGCGCATGAGCTCCTCAAGCGCGTCACCGACCAGCCCAGGATCCCTGCGAAGCCGGTCGGYGAGCTCCGGACGCGCCGCCAGGTGACAGACGCTGTTCGCCAGCACGTTGGAGGTGGTGTGCAGGCTCGCGTTCCACATGGTGACGCAGATGTTGGCCATCTCCGCGGGCTCCAGCGACCGGTCGCCGAGGCGAGCCCGGACCAGCTCGTCGAGCATGCCGTCGGCCGGCCCCGAGGTGTCCGCCGAGCGCTCGACCACCAGGTCACGGAAGAACGCGAGCATGCGGACACGAGTAGACCGTGTGGCCTCCTTGCGTTTGGCCAGGTCGTTCGTGCCCGCGCGCATGCCCTCCTCGTCCCAGCGCCGCAACATCGCGACGGTCTCCGCGGGCATCCCGAAGACGTCGCCCATGACCAGGAACGGGAACGACACGGCGATCTCGGAGACGAACTCGACGGCCTCCCGGCCCTCCGCCGCCGCGAGCAGCCCGCGCATGTGGCCGCGGGCGCGGTCCTCCCAGCGGCGGACCCGCTGCGGGGAGAACCAGCGACCGAGCAGAGCCTTGTAGGGCCCGTGCTCGGGCGGGTCGAGCTCGATCGGGATCCGCCGGCCTGACGGGTCCTTGGTCGGCGGCACGAACAGGACCTCGTTGGAGAAGCTCTCCGCGTCCTGCAGCACGGCCAGCACGTCGGCATACCGCGACGCGACCCAGTAACCGCCGAGCTGGTCGCTGTGGCCGAGGGGGCAGCCGCGCAGCTCCTTGTAGCGGTCGTACGGATCGGCGTGCAGGGCCGCGTCGGTCCAGATGTCGAGCGTCGGCAGCCACGCCGGGACGTCGCCGGCCCTCGCCGGCGCGCCCGGGCCCGGCGCGCCGGCCTGCTCACGCATGGGCGTCGACGACCGCGATCGCACCCTCCGGGCACGCACCCGCGGCCCGGCGCGCCAGCGCCTCGTCCGCCGGCTCGACCTTGGCCTCGCCCGTGACGTTGTAGCCCAGGTCGTCGAGCTCCATCAGGTCGGGCGCCATCAGCGCGCAGACCGCGTGGCCCATGCACCTATCCCGATCCACGACGATGCGCACGCACAAGCCTCCTCAACCGTCTGCCTGCTCCTCGATGGCGGCCGCTCCCGTCAGGTAGGTCGCCTCGATCTCCTCGAGGCGGCCGGCGAGCTCCGCGGCCTTCCCCTCCAGTTCGATCTTCCCGCGCCGCAGCACGTACGCCCGGTCGGCGACGGCGAGGACGTTGCGGACCTGCTGCTCGACGATCAGCACGCCGATGCCGCTGTTCGCCGCGTCCCGCACCGCCGACAGGAGCCGCTGCACGATCATCGGGGCGAGGCCGAGCGACATCTCGTCGGCAAGCAGCAGCCTCGGCTGGGCCGCGAGCACCCGTGCCAGCGTCAGGATCTGCTGCTCGCCACCGGACAACAGCCCGGCTCGGCGCTTGAGCAGTGGCTTGAGCTCCGGCAGCAGCTCGAGGGCGGCCTCGGGGTCGCCACGCCCAAGGCGCAGGTTCTCCATCGTCGTCAATGACGGGATGACCGCACGCGACTCCGGCACGAAGCCGAGCCCCGCCCGGGCGCGCAGGTGCAACGGCGCCCGGCTCGTACGGCCCAGCCACGCTACCTCGCCGCCCGAGATCGGCAGCACTCCGGCCAGGGCGAGCAGCGTCGTGGTCTTGCCGGCGCCGTTCGCGCCGAGCAGGGCGACCACCTCACCCGCACGGACCTCCAGGTCCATGTCCCGCACCACCGGGACGCCCCCGTAACCGGCGCTCATCGACGACGCGGACAGCAGCGGCTGCGCCGGCTGGGCCGGCTGCGCTGTCGTGGCGCGCTCGGCGCCCACATCGACGGTCATGCCGTGACCCCTTCCGTGGTCTGGGTGGCGAGCGCGGGTGCGGCCTCGTCGGCCGACGCACCCAGGTAGGACTCCACGACCGCGGGGCTGTTTCGGATCTCCTCCGGCGTCCCCTCGGCGATCACCTTGCCGAACTTCAGCGCGACGACCCGGTCGCAGGTGCTCAGCACCATGGGGACGTCGTGCTCGATCAGGAGGATGGCCATCCCCCACTCGTGGGCGAGCCTGCGGATCAGGACCCCGAGCTCGCGGGTGCTGCGCTCGTCGAGGCCCGCGGCGGGCTCGTCGAGCAACAGCACGGATGGCATCATGGCGACCGAACGGGCGATCGCGACCAGCCGGCGCTGTGCGTAGGGCAGCTCGGACGGCAGGGCGCCCAGGTAGTCCGCCAGGTCGAACTCCCGGACGGCCGCGACCGCGCCCGCGTTGAGCGAGCCCCGGTRGGGCCGGAACAGGTCGGTGATCCAGGCAGCCAGACCGCGCTCGTCGGACGCGGTTCGAAGGTTGCCGATGACGTTGAGGTCCTCGAACAGTTCCAGGGACTGGAAGGAACGGGCAAGCCCGCGACGAGCCCGGGTGATGGCGTTCGCGCGGTTGAGGGAAGCCCCTTCGAGCGAGACGTCGCCGGTGTAGTGGCGGTGGAAGCCGGTCGCGACGTCGATCAACGTGGTCTTACCGGCACCGTTGGGACCGATGAGACCGACGACCTCGCCGGGGGCGACACTCAGATTCACGTCCGACAGGGCGACGACACCCCCGAAACGCAGGGAGATGTCGCGCAGCACCAGGGTCCGCGGGGTGACCCGGGCGGCCGGTCCGCTGGCGGCCACCGCCGCACCGGTCGGCGCGCCGTCGTTGTCGGCGGCGGCTGGCGCCGATGCCGATGCGTCGGCCAACGCCGCGGCGATCCGCTTCTGCCGGCTCGCCTCGGCCTTCGCGCTGCGCCGGTGGCCCAGTATCCGCCGGATGCGCTGGAACTCCTGGATGTTGGCCCAGGCCACGCCATGCGGGGACACGACGATCGTCAGCACCAGCACCAGCGCCGCCCCGAGCAGGAACCAGCCGCTGACGTCGACGATGTAGGAGAGCAGGTCCTGGACGATGCCCCCGGAGGCGCCGGCCGCGCCGACGATCGCGCCGCTGATGAAGCCGATCCCGCCGATCACCGAGAGCAGGATGACGTTGATCGAGGCGAACACGTCGTACTGGTCGAAGGTGACGTTCGACGTGCGGTACGCCAGCAGCACCCCGGCGATCCCGGCGATCGCGCCGCCGACGCTGAAGGCGAAGAGCTTGACGCTGAAGACGCTGATGCCGAGGCTCGCCGCGGCACGCTCGTTGTCCCGTACCGCGATCATGCTCCGGCCGGCGCGGCCCTTCCGCACGTTCGCGACCACGAGGCCGACGAGGAGCGTGAGGATGATGCATAGCAGGGCGTACCGCGCGGGATGGTCCGTGACGAGCACGTTGAGCCCGAAGATCTCCGGCGGCGGGACGACCGTGCCGCGGATGACGCCGCCGGTGTAGTCCGGATTGGAGAAGACCACGGCCGCGATGACGACCGCCAGCCCCATGGTCGCCACCGCCAGGTTGACACCGCGGGCGCGCAGCGAGGGCAGCGCCACCAGGAGCGACACCGGGATCGTCGCGACGACGCCGATGATCGCGGCCCACACGAACGGGACACCCGCCGCGTCGTTGAGACGGGTGGAGACCAGGGCACCGATCCCGGCCAGGGTGTACTGCGCGAGCGACAGCTGGCCGGCGAAGCCGGTGACCACCACCAGCGACAGGCAGAGAATCCCGAAGATCGCGGATACGACGAGCGCGTCGGTCCATCGGTCGTTGCCGACGAACGCGGTGACGACCGCGATGACCAGGACGACGCCCAGCATCGGCCACGGGATACGGCCCGTGCCCACCCGGGGCAGGCGGTCGGCGAGGTGGCTGCGCAGCGGCAGGCCACGGCCCCGGACGACGAGCACGAAGATGATGACGAGGAACGCCACGGCGTTCGGCCAGCCCGGCGCGTCGATGTAGCGGGTCGCCAGCGACTCCAGCACGCCGATCCCGACGCCGCCGAGCAGCGTGAACGGCAGTGAGGAGAAGCCACCGACCAGCGCCGCGCTCAACGCCGGGATGATCGTCAGCGTGAGCGACGTCGGCGAGAGGCCGATGATCGGGAGCAGGATGATCCCGGCGAAGCCGGCGAGCCCGCCTCCGAGTGCCCAGTTGACGCCGGCGACCCGGTCCGGGCTCCAGCCGAGCGTCGACATCGCCAGTTCGTTCTCGGCGACGCCGGTGGTCGCCAGCCCGAAGCGGGTCTGCCGGTAGAGCAGGAACAGCACGGCGAACAGCCCGATGGTGATGCCGAGCATGATCAGCCGGTCGACCGGCACCGACGCGTGCCCGTAGGGCGTGATCGTGTCGTTGGGCAGGATCGGGTCGACGAACTTCGAGTCGGTGCCGTACCGGTGCTTCGCGCCCTCCTGGGCCGCGGTCATCAGGCCGAGGGTGGCGATCACGCGTGCCAGCKGGGACGCGTTGCGCATCGGCCTCATGACGAGCAACTGCACGAGCAGGCCCGCGGCGGCGGCCAGCAGAACCCCGGCAATGATCGCGACGGCCAGTGGCACGTCCCCGCGCAGCTCATAGAACGTCGCGGCGCCGACGAGCGCGAAGGCGCCGTTGGCGAAGTTCACGACGCCCGAGCCGCGGTAGGTCGCCACCACACCTAACGCCAGCAGGGCGTACGCGCCTCCGGCGCCCAAACCCAGCAGAACGAACTTGATTAAGTCACTCACCGTGGTCCTCCCAGCAAGCCCACGTCGGCGCCGCTGYCACAATCAGGGCCACCGCTCCCACCTTCAACGTCTCGGATCCTGCATCCAGGTAGCCTGATGGGAACGAGGGGCGAAGTCAATCACAGACAGCCCATCAGCTCGCCTGAACACGAAAGCGCCGACAGCTCGGCCCACGACGGCGACCGCCGAGGCATAGGTCGACAAGGTGGATCCTGGATGCCTGAAGACGATACGCGGTAGTCGATCTCCGTGCGGTCGGCGGGATCCTCGGGCGTCCGGAGAGCGGATACGGACGCCACCTGTGTTCACTCAGGCGAGGCGCGGTGGCCAAGCGCGACGATCTCGGCGCGGCCACGCGCGTCTCACCGGCGCTTCCGACCTCCGTGGGCAGGAGGGCCGCGCGGGCCGCGCGCGTCAGCTCAGAGGCCGGAGACCATCCCCGAGGCTCCCGTGTTCTCGACGGCCGCACCGCGGCGAGCGATGCCCAACCGTCCGAACCTCAGGGCGTACGCGGTGGCGTCGAGTCGGAAGCCTGGCCGTGCAGGTGCACCRCGAAGTCCAGCGTCTTACGGATGTGGCGCTTCGCGGCGGTCTCGGCCTCTCTCGTCTTGCCCTCACGGATGGCCTCGTAGATGCCGCGGTGGTCCATGTTGCCCTCGTGGATCAGCGCGCCCGCCGTCCGGGCGAGGTCCTCCAGCAGCCCGGGGTGCCGGTGCGCCTCCTGCTGCAGGTAACGGGTCAGCAGCATCTGCGAGCTGAGACGGACCAGCGGCACCAGATCGGACAGTTTCGAGTTGCCCGCGGCGTCCAGGATCGAGAGGTGGAAGTCGGCGTGCGCGGTTCCGTAGGCGGCCGCGTCCACCTCGCCCTGGGAGGCGGCGTCCATGGCGTCTATGCAGTCCACGAGATGCTGGTCCGCCCGCGGGCTCAGCCCGCGCCGCGCGGCGAGACGAGCCGCGAGGCCATCGATGACCTCGCGGATCTGGTAGGTCTCCGCGATCGCCCCGATGTCGAGGGACACCACCTCGACGGTCTTGTTGCCGTTCGAGATCTGGACCAGCCCATCCCGCTCGAGCATGCGGATGGCTTCACGAAGCGGBGTTCGGCTGACCCCGAGCTGCTCGGCGAGCTGGATCTGCAACAGGGGTGTGCCCGGCTCCAACGTGCCGTTCAGAATCTGCTCGCGAAGGACATGGGCGATCTCGTCGGCGAGCCGGACGTTGGGTCGGTCCAGAGGCGTGACCAGGCGTGGGAAGGGCGCCTTCGCGTCCCCGCGGGAGCTCGCTGTCCAGGCGCTCTCGCTCGCGACCACGTGGTCAACCATGGAGATCCTCCCAGTCGGGGCGGCCTTGGACCCAGGATACTCGCCGAGCAGTCCAGCTCGGCGCAGCCATCGGCCTCTGGGCACGAACCCGAGGGGCTGCCCAGCGGCCACGCCCGCCCGTCGACCTCGACGACCTGTGGCCACGGCCCGGCCTGGCGCCCACTCGTGGGCGCGGCTCACCGGGCGCGGGCCGCGACACCGGCGGAGGTGCGGGGCAGGTCACGCACCTCCCTACTCCGCGCCGAAGATCCAGGCAGGTATCCTGCATTCGGGAACCAGCGCGAGGAGAATCCGTGGCCGACCTCTCGACCAACCTGCCGAGCGGGCTGCTGAACCGCCCCCAGACCCGGCTCGCGGACGATGTCGCGCATTTGCTGCGCGACCTCATCCTGCGCGGGGAACTGGCGCCCGGAACGCCTCTCCTGCAGATCCAGCTCGCCGAGCGTCTCGGTGTGAGCCGCACACCCTTGCGAGAGGCATTCCGCGTTCTTGAACGCGACGGTCTGCTTCGCATCTCCAACGGTAACAAGACCGTCGAGGTCATCGAGCTCAACCGTCAGCACCTGATCGAGACCTACCAGATCAGGGAGTCCATCGACGSCCTCGCCGCCAGGCTCGCGGCGACCCGTAGCCTGCCGCCGCAGGTCGAGCGGCGGATGGAGCAGGCGATCGAACAGATGGAATCCGCGTCCAGCCCGGCGCTCGACGGCGCGAAATATGGTGAGGCGCACGCGGACTTCCACCTGTCGGTCATCGAGGCTTCTGGCAACTCCCGGCTGAGCGAGTTCGTGCCGCTGGTCCGGCTCTCATCCCACATGCTGCTCACCCGGTATCTCCAGCAGCACCTCGCCGACGACCTCGAGCCGACGCTGCAGCACGCGATCCGCGCCGGTAACGACGACCACCGGAACATCTTCATCGCCATCCGGGACGGCGCGTCCAGGCTCGCCGAAAAGGCCGCGACGCAGCACATCCGGCGGACGCTCAAGGTCGTGGAAGACGTGAAGGAGATGCCTGCCGCCGCGCCGGCGTTCCGCACTGCCTGAGCATCGCGTCGGAGCGGGCGGCCGGCTCCCGGCCGCGGTTCCTACAGCCACCCGCGACACTGCTCACGCTGTCGGCGTGGGCGGTGTCGGCTTCACGAGGGCCGTCGACGGACGATCAGCCCAGCCGCCGGCGGGGCCGCAGATCTGGAGGCCGGCACCCAGTGCCGGGCCTCGTCAGCCGCACGACCGCACCTCACCGCTAGTCCGCTATGTTCTGGCCACACCATTTTATGCTGTCTCCCGCACCGCTACCTATCGGCTCAAAGGCCGATCCTGCGGCATTGACGCGCATGAAGACGTAGCAGTTGTTGAGAACCCCCTGAGATTTCGCCATGTCGAGTGGCGAGGGCAACAGGCCGCCGGCGTCGTAGGTGGCCTTAGAGGATGTCTCGTGTGGCGGATCCCGGTGCTGCAAACCCTTGCGGCTGCGGGCGTCTGCCGGAAGAAGCTCCCACGTGAGACATCYACTAACCACCGTCGTCTGAGGCGCATCCTGTTCCTACATCAAGAACGCCCAGGCCGACCTGCGCCGGGTTAGCCGAATGTCGAGGAGTAGCCGGCCCGTCTCGTCGAGGCCAAGCGTGATCGGGTAGTCGTTGGCACCAGCACATCACGAACGCTCTGGTCGATCTTCGCGGGGACACGTCATCGATATCCCACGACTCGGCTCATCGCAGTGTCGCCGCATCCGGATGCCGCGGGCTACGGGGTGCCGGTGGGGCCCGCCTGGTGGAGGCAGTAGGTAAGTCGTTGGAGGAGGTCGTCGAAGGACTCGCCCGCCTGCCAGGTCTGGTAGGCGGTGGAGTTCGCCGCCAGGGCGAGGTTCAGTTGCAGGGTTCTGGTCAGCTCGTCGGCGTTCGTGGTGCGGGAGGCGACCCAGTCGCGCAGGTCGGTGATGAACTGCTGGCCGAAGTTCTGGGTCGACTGGGCGAGCGCGGGTGACTGGGCCTTGAGCTGGTGTTGCAGGGGCATCCGGTCACGCAGGCTCTCGATGAACCCGGTGATGATCGCTGTGAGGGAGTCCCAGAGCGGCTCGCCGGCTGGCCGGGCGCTCATCAGGGCCTGCCAGTTGTCCCGCTGTTCGGGGTCCTGGTCGAAAACCACCGCTTCCTTGCTGGCGAAGTAGTTGAAGAACGTGRCGCGCGAGACGTTCGCGGCGGCCGCGATCTGCTCGACGGTGACGGCTTCGTAGCCACGCTCGTCGAATAACCGCAGCGCGGCGGCCCGGATGGCGCGCCAGGCTGCCAGCTTCTTGCGTTCCCGCAGGTTCATCGCTCCTCCCACGACCATGCTAACTTCTAGACGAGTCCAAATTTGGACTCGTCTAAGTGCTTGGGTAGGGTCGGAGCGTCGCGCCACGCCGCCCGGCCTGGGCTGCTGGCACGGCCCAAGCACCGCCGTCCTGGAAGGGGAACCGTGAGCAAGGTCTGGTTCATCACGGGCACGTCCCGCGGCTTCGGCCGCTACTTCGCCGAATCCGCCCTCGAACGCGGCGACAAGGTCGCCGCGACCGCCCGCGACATCAGCACGCTGGACGACCTGGTCGCCAAGTACGGCGACGCGGTCCTGCCGCTGACCCTCGACGTCACCGACAAGCCGGCCGTCGCGACCGCGGTCGCCGCCGCGCACGAGAAGTTCGGCCGCCTGGATGTCGTGGTCAACAACGCCGGCTACGGCCTGTTCGGCATGGTGGAGGAACTGACCGAACAGCAGCTGCGCGACCAGCTGGAGACCAACTTCTTCGGCGCGGTCTGGGTCACCCAGGCCGTCCTGCCGATCCTGCGCGCCCAGGGCAGCGGCCACATCGTGCAGATCTCGACTATCGGCGGCGTCGCCGCGTTCCCGTCCCTTGGCGGCTACCACGCCTCCAAGTGGGCCCTAGAAGGGCTCACCGAAGCCCTCGGCCAGGAACTCGCCGGCACCGGCATCAACGTCACCCTCGTCGAACCCGGCGCCTTCGCCACCGACTGGGCCGGCTCATCCGCCGTGCATACCGAGCCCAACCCCGCCTACGACCACCTCCGCCAGGCCATGGCCGCACGCCGCGGCACCTCCAAGGCCGGCGACCCGGCCGCCGCCGGCCCCGCCCTCCTGCAGATCGTCGACGCCGAGAACCCGCCGCTGCGGGTCCTGTTCGGCTCTCAGCCCGTCGAGATCGCCAAGCAGCTCTACGCCCAGCGCCTGCAGACCTGGAGCGACTGGGAGCACGTCTCGCGCGCCTCGGAGGGCTGACCTCACCCGGGCGACCTGCTGCGGCGTTCCGCCCGGCCCGGCCCGGGCCGGGCCGGGCGGAACGCGGCATACCATCACTCGGGCGTGGGCGAAGCCGGGGGCGGTGAGCCTGGCCGCCAGCCCCTCCGGACTGAGTAACTGGGACGTCGCCGGTGCCCTGGTCATCTCGAAGCACACCGCCGAAACCCACGTCGAGCGCCTCCAGGAATCCTGGATTGGTGGCCAGGTATACGTGGACGTCCTTACTCCGCACCCGGACCGACCAGGAAGAGGAGGCATGTGTTGGCTGACAAGGCGCTGGTGGTGGCAGGCATCGCGTTAGAGCTGGTGCTCGACGGCTACGTCACCTGCAGTCCGGAGCAGGTCATGCAGCCGCCCGACGACGCACCGTCCACCTGGCAGACCAACGGTGAGTGGTTCGGTCCGGGGCCGTGGCGCATGCCGATGGGCGGGTTCCTTCTACGGGTCCCCGGGCGGACCGTCCTCGTCGACGCGGGGGTGGGTCCCCGCTGCGTTCCCAACGTGATGGAGACGGGGCAGTTCCTCACCTCGCTGACGGCGATGGGCGTCGGCGTGGACGACGTGACCGACGTGGTCATCACCCACCTTCACTACGACCATGTCGGATGGGTGAGTCAGGACGGGACGCCGACGTTCCCGCGCGCCGTCCATCATCTGCACGCGCGGGACTGGGAGTACGTGCACAGCGGGCACGCCTCCCGGGCCGCGGATAGCGTGACCGAGAGTCTGCGACCGGCCGCGGACCTGCTGCACCTGGTGAGCGGCACGCGTACCGAGGTGCTGCCCGGGGTGGTCCTACGCCACGTCCCCGGGCACACTCCGGGCAACTGCCTGGTCGAGGTCGGGGAGGGCGACGACGTGGCCCTGCTGCTGGGGGACACAGCACACCACCCAGTCGCCCTGGTCGACGACCGCTGGATCGACCATTTCGACGCCGACCGGGACCAGGCGCGCCGCGCGAGAGCCGAGATCTCCGCCGAACTCGAACGTTCCCATGCCCCCGCGACCGGTGCCCACTTCGACGGCGGCCGCTTCGGCCGGATCGTCCGCACCACCGACGGCCGTCTCCACTGGCGTCTGGTGACGTAGGGCGCCGCCGTGGTCGGGCCGCCGCACCAGGATCAACACGGTCGCGCCGGCACGGGGCGGCCGGGCGGCCGGGCGCCCGGCCCGACCGCGCCGCCCGGAGACCCCTAGACGAGCATCCCGATGCCGGATATCCTGAGTCCAGGATACCGAATCCACGATGTGCTGAGCGGGTGGGCTACGGCGGCGCGGCCGCTCCCGTGCGGTGGCGGTTCGTGCCGCCCTGGCTTGACGTACATATGACGGATCTGGGGAGGATCACATGACCGGCGAGGATCCGGCGGCTCGGCAGGAAAACGCGCACGCCGAGGCACAGCGCAAGTACTTCGGCGAGACGCAGCCGAACAAGCTGACCTTCTTCTCCCCGATGGAAGGTTCCGCTCCGGAAGTCGTCTTCCCGGGTGTCGACCATCAGGAGATCATGCAGGTACCGGAGGAGATCCGGGAGAACGTCGATCTCAACAAATGGTACCAGAAGCGGTTCTACGCTCGCCCGCTGGTCAACGTCGGCGGCGACGAGCCGATGAGCGTGATTCATGTCGAGTACGGGCCCGGCGCGCACATTCCCGCGCATACCCACGACGCGCCCCAGGTGATCATCCTGCTCCGAGGTTCCGTCTTCCAGGGCAAGCGTGAAATCACCGCCGGCAACGGCTACTACACACCAGCGAACGTCCGGTACGCGGTCACGGCCGGACCCGAGGGCGCGAGCATGGTCGAGGTCAGGCGGTGCACACTGCACGACTATGACACCACGTGGGTYGAGAGCAATCCCGCGCGGTGGACCTGACCTACCGACCGGACGAGCCGGCGAAGAATCCGTCTCGCTGATCTGCCTGAAGAGTTCTAGYACCGCMGCGGAATGCGTGAGGCTTTACGCGTACAGCTAAGGGAGGAATTGCAGATGGGCCGCACCGACTGGATGATCTCAGTCGATGACCACGTGCTGGAGCCAGGTAGTCTGTGGCTCGAGCGCCTGCCCCGTCAGTTCCGGGACAAGGCGCCGGTGCTACGCTCCGACGACAAGGGCGAAGCGTGGTTCTTCGACGGCAAGCGGGTACCGACTACCGGTTTCCAGGCGGCCGCGAGCAAGCGCTACGAAGAGTTCACTCCGGATCCGGTCACCTATGACGACATGCGGCCGGGGTGCTACGACGCGGCCGAGCGCATCAAGGACATGAACGTCGACGGGGTACTCGCCTCGGTGTGCTTTCCCTCATTTCCGCGGTTCTGCGGACAGGTGTTTTACGAGACCCCGGATCGCGAGCTCGGCTTCGAGTGCATCAAGGCCTGGAACGACTGGATGATCGACGACTGGTGCGGCTATGCGCCCGATCGACTCATTCCGCTCATCATCATGCCGCTCTGGGACCCACTGCTCGCCGCGCGTGAGATCGAGCGCTGCGCCGCGAAGGGCGCCAAGTCGCTGACCTTCTCCGAAAATCCCCCTCGGCTGGGTCTCCCGTCGCTGTACGACCGGAACAACTACTGGGATCCGGTGATCGAGGCGGCCTCCGAGGCGGGGGTGGTCATCTCGGTGCACATCGGTTCCTCGTCCTGGGTGCCGAAGTCGTCCGACGACGCTTCCCTGCTCTCGCCCATCATCTGGGGAACGGCATCGGTCGCCTCCTGCACCATGGTCGACTGGATTATCAGCGGCAAGCTGCGGAAGTTCCCGAAGACCAAGGTGTCCATGTCTGAGGGCGGAATCGGCTGGATTCCGTACTTCCTGGAGCGTGGCGCTCGAAACATCGAGCGCCACCGATACTGGGCGAGCAAGCGCGATCTGGACCTGCGGGACAACGAAGACGAGGTGCTGGTCTTCTCCGACCGGCCTTCCATCGACTTCGATCTCGACTTCGTGCAGCTGTTCAAAGACCATCTATACGGCTGCGCATTCGCGGACACCGAGGCGTTCGGCCTGAGCGTCGTGGAATCAGTCGGCATCATCGACAACATCGTGATTGAGTCCGACTACCCGCACCTCGACTCCTCATGGCCAAACTCGCTGAAGGTGGCGAAGGAGAATATAGCCCACCTGTCCGAGGAGAACCAGTACAAGATCCTTCAGGGCAACGCACGCAAGCTGTTCGGCGTCGACCCCAAGGAACCGGAGGGCCTGCTGTGACCCGCGGCATCTACTCGGTGTCGCATGTCAACGTGGGCGTTACCGACCTGGATCGTTCGGTCGCGTTCTACCGTGATGTCCTCGGTATGCACGTCACGGTGGACCGCGAGGAGGACTACCCTCAGTACAATCTGCGGCAGCACGCGGTCTACCTCCGGTGGGACGACACCCCGGGCGGCTCGTTCCTGGTCCTGGATCGCCAGCTGGGTCGAGAGCCGTTCGGGACGCCCGCTGTCCTGCAGCAGAACGGTCTGAATCACGTCGGGTTCTGGGTACGCGACCTCGATGGGATCATGGAGCGGGTCTGGGCCGCGGGCATCGAGGGCGTCATTACCGATCATGCCGGGCCGGCGTACGGTGACCCGGCTGGCGGCAAGGTCCGCTCCGCGATGATCAGGGACCCCGACGGCTCGTTCGTCCAGCTCGACGAGTGGGTGGAGCTGCCTCCCGGGCCCGGCTGAACGACCCGGTCGAGATCGGATGGCGTGGGCCCGGACTTTCGCGAAGTCCGGGCCAGATCGCGCCACACCCGATGCGACTGGTTTTTCCTATTGAGATTTTCATTGAGATTGGTGTGGTTTGACGATGGCATTGGATCTGCCGGCCAAGGGCGATGTCGCGACTCTGCCGCCACAGTTGCTCGCCATCATGGCAACGATGCGGCAGGACATCGAGAACTCCTTCTCGGTGTCGATGCGGGACTCCACCTTCGCCCGCCTCGGTGTCCTGATGKCGACGGGCGCCACAGCCGAGTCGCTCGAAGGCCACATCAAGCACCTCCTCAACGAGGACGTGAAGCCGCACGAGATCTGGGCGGTCATGTACTCGATCATCGGCCACATCGGCATGCCGAAGTTCGTCCGCATGATGCCAGCCCTCAGACAGTGGCTCGGCAGCCCGACCGCCGAGGCGATCGCGGACTGAGGTCGTCGAGACTCATGAGCGGATCCATGTCTCCCGTGACCGCGCCAGTGTCCGAGTGGTACTGATGCGCGCCGCGTTCCATTCCGAGGTGGGCGACGTCGGGGTCCTTCAGGTCGGTGACCGACCCGACCCGGTCTGCGGCCCCAACGATGTCCTGATCCGCGTCCACGCCAGCTCCCTGGACCGGCTGGACCTGTACTCGCGCGAGGGGTCGCACGGCGTCCGTCGGTCGCTGCCGCACATCGGCGGCAGGGATGTCGCCGGCGACGTCATCGAGCTCGGCTCGGAGGTGGCGAAGAGCCCGGGCGGACTGGTGGTCGGGCAACCCGTGGTCGCCCTGACGTCGGGCGGCGCGCACAGCGAGTTCGCCGCCGCCCCCGGGCTGCTGACGTTTCCCAAGCCCGAGGCGCTGAGCTACGAGAGCGCCGCGGCGATCCCGACGGCCGGGCGCAGTGCCTACGACGGCCTGGTCAACCGTGCGCGGATCCTGGCCGGAGAGGACGTTCTCGTCGTCGCCGGCGGCAGCGGGGTCGGTACCTTCGCCATTCAGATCGCGCGTGCGTCCGGCTGCCGGGTCATCACCACTGTCGGTTCGCCGGAGAAGGTGGCGCCGGCGCTCGAACTGGGCGCCTCGGACGTGATCAACCACTACACGGAGGACGTCGCGGCCCAGGTGAAGGAACTCACCGGCGGCCAGGGGGTCCACGTCGTCCTCGACCACGTCGGCGCCCCGATGTGGAATGCGTGCTTCGGCTCGCTGAGACCCTACGGCCGGTTCGTCACGACCGGGGTGACGGCCGGGGCGTCGGCCCAGTTGCACCTCGGCAGGCTGTTCACCTCCGGGGTGGCTCTGCACGGAGTCGGCCGGCCGGACGACTATCAGGTACGCGCCGTGATGCTCCGCCTCCTCGACATCATCGACAAGGGCCTCGTCACTCCGGTCGTTCACGCCACGTTCCCGCTGGATGACATTCGGGCTGCCCACGAGATGCTCGAGTCCTCCTCCTTCTTCGGCAAGGTCGTCCTCACCATGAAGGGGCACGGCAAGCCATGAGCACCTTTCTCCTCCCGGTCGACGCGTCGCTGGTACTCCAGTTCGCCCGGGCGGTCGGCGACCCGACGCCGCTCGTGAACGACCCGCTGTTCGCCCAACGCGCCCAGATGGGTGAGGTGGTGCCCCCGCCCACTTTCCTCATCGCCGCGGACCATTTCGATCCCGAGTGCCGCCGTCGGCCGGTACCCGGCGAGGCCTGGCCTGGCTCGGGACGGGTCACCCCTGACTGGACGCCGCCCGACACGGGTCGCGGCCGGGGACTGCACGCCCAGCAGAGCTTCGAATATCACCGCCACCCTCGCGTCGGTGAGCTGCTCACCGTCGCGTCGAGCCCGGGCGAGTCCTGGACGAAGCGGGGCAGGCAGGGCCAGCTGCACTTCACTGAGACCGTGACCACCTACCACGCTCAGGGGGCGGAGCCGGTGGTCACTGCGCGTTGGGTCGGGGTGAGCGTGCTTCCATCGGGCGCGGAGCCGCCCGCGGGTGAACGCAGACCCGGCGAATCCTCCGGATCGGGCCGGCGGGAGACCCTACCGCCAAGCGCCGCCGAGACAGGCGAGAAACCCGAGCCGATCCCGCTGTCGCCCCCGCCGGCGGCCGAGTTCCGTCCGGGCCGGTCGTGGTCGGYGTCGGTGGCCGATCCGCTGACGCTGTCACACATCGTCCGGTACGCGGGCGCGTCAGGTGACTTCATCGGCGTGCACCACGATCCGTCAATTGCGCGCATCGTGGGCGGATACCGCAATGCCTTCGCGCACGGCATGCTGACGATGGGGCTGACGGGCGCCGTGCTGACGGCGTTGGTCGGCACGGAGAACCTCGAGTCGTACAGTGGGCGGATGCTCGCGGTCGTCTATCCCGATGACTCGCTCACCACGAGGGTCACGGTGGCGTCGATAACGCCGCAGGCCAGCGACGGGCTTTCCGTCGCCGACCTGCGGATCACGACCCGTACCCAGCACGGCGACGTCGCGTTCGATGGAGCGGCGCGTGCTCGGCTCAGCGGCTGAACACCGCGCCACCGTTGATGGTGAGAAGCTGCCCGGTGATGAACCCGGAATCCGCTGACAGCAGGTAGCGCACGCCAGCAGCGATTTCCTCCGGTCGGCCGATCCGGCGGAACTGACCGAACAGCAGCTGCGCGACCAGCTGGAGACCAACTTCTTCGGCGCGGTCTGGGTCACCAGGCCGTCCTGCCGATCCTGCGCGCCCAGGGCAGCGGCCACATCGTGCAGATCTCGACTATCGGCGGCGTCGCCGCGTTCCCGTCCCTTGGCGGCTACCACGCCTCCAAGTGGCCTCTCGAAGGCCTCGGCCAGGAAGTCGCCGGCACCGGCATCGCGGCATGCACACCGCTCACGCCGGCCGGCGCTGTGTCACGGCCTAGTGGACGCCTTTGCGGGCGATGAAGCGGAACTGGGTCTCGCCGCCGTCCTCAACCGTGGCATCGGCGAATCCGGCTGCGGTGAGCCTGGCCACCAGCCCGTCCGGATCGACCGGGACGAAGGTGTCATCCACGTGTGCGCTCCGGATCCTCGGCACGTCCTTGCCGTCGACACCGACGAACACCCCGCCGGGGCGCAGCACGCGATGTACCTCGGCGAACAGCCGGTCCTGATGGTCGGAGGAGTACATGTGGTGCAGCATCGAGAACGCCGTGACGGCGGAGAATAGATGTGCCGGCAGTCCGGTCGCGGTGGCATCGRCATGCAGTACCCGCGTGCCGGTACCGGCCAGCCGCTCGGCCAACGCCGCGGCGAGGTCGGCGTCGAACTCGACCGCCGTGACAGTCGGAACCAGCTCACGCAGCAGGTCGGTGGTCAGCCCAGGACCCGGACCTATCTCGAGCACGTCGTCTCCGAGATCGACTACCCGTTTCAGCCACGGCAGGAGGTCCCGGCGCAGGGCCTCGGCCCATTCCGGACTGGCCAGGTACCGAAGATGGCCATCGTTCATCTCGTCACGCCCTTCGTGCGGAGGTCCCGTCGAACTCGCGGAGTCCTAAAGGCGGCCCGCGCCCTGCTCCCAGAAATATGTACGCTTCGGCCGTCATGACCGTCTCCGCGAAACCGGCCAGGGATTTGTCCAGACCGGACAGCCCCAGCCTCGTCACGATGCGCCGGAACACCGAGGTCACCGCCGGCGTGTACGCCTTCGACGGTGACGCGACCACCCTCACCGCCCCGGGCGGCAAGCTGGCACGCGACGGGCTGCGGACAGGGTGGCACACCCACGACCTGCACCAGATCGACTATGCCTTCCACGGCACGATGGAAGTCGAGACGTCCGCGGGCCGCTACCTACTACCACCCGCGCTGGGCGCCTGGATCCCGGCCGGCCTGCCGCACCGAACGAGGATCGCCATCCGCGTACGGACGATGTCGGTCTTCTTCGACCCCCTGCTCGTCCCGGACGCGGGCGACCGCGTGCGTATCGTCGCGGTCACACCCGTCGTACGAGAAATGATCATCTATGGCGGCCGCTGGCCCATCGGCCGAGCTACCAGCACCCCGGCCGCCGACGGCTACTTCCGAACGCTGGCCGCCCTGGTCGCCGAGCACCTCGACATCGAGTCCCCGCTCTGCCTCCCTCTCAGCGACGATCCGCTGGTCGCGGCCGCGATTATCTACACGGACCTGCACCTGGCCCAGGTGACCCAAGCGGCCGTRTGCCGGCAGGTCGGAGCATCCGAGCGCACACTGCGGCGCAGATTCCTGGCCTCGACCGGGCTGTCCTGGCATGGCTACCTCACCCAGGCGAGACTCCTACGGGCGATGACCATGCTTGCCGAGGCGACTTCCACCATCCTCGACGTCTCCATCGAGGTCGGTTTCGAGAGCCTGAGCGCGTTCTCGCGAGCGTTCACCCAGCGAACCGGCCAGACTCCGTCGGCCTACCGCGACCGGGTCACGGCTCGACGGCGACCTGAACCGACCGAAGCCTTCGATGAGCCCGCGCACGGCGGACCAGGCCGTCCGGCATATCGCAGCCAGTGACGTCGGCTACCGACTCGACCGCGCTGAGAACCAGAACGGCGATCTCGACGTCCTTCTCGTTCAGCCGACCACCGAGACCGGCCGCGCTGAGCAGCCTACGGATCGGCAGGAACACGACCGTCGACACCATGTCCGCCATGATCCCTGACGTGCTGTTCGCCCAGCTCAGCGCCCCTGACCGTCCACTTGCACCCCGCAGGGCGGTGGGGATCTCCTTCGCCGTCACGATCGGGTCTCGTTGCGTCATCAGGCAGCGAAATGCCATCAATGACGGCCTCCGTTCATCTGTGCACGGCCGGACCTGCCGTCAACGCACGGGACCGTCCGGTCCACCGAGCCGGCGCTCCGGCACGAAGCGTGCCGGTGATCGGCTCGTTGGGTCCGGGGCGGTCACCGGGCGGTCGTTCAGGGACGCAGGGCGTCGAGGATCAGCCCGGTGAAGAGGCGTCGGCTGTCCTCGTCCTGCTGGCCGGTCTCGACCAGCCGCTGGGCGCAACCGGTCGTCAGCGTCCGCACGTCCGCCCCGCGGACGTCGAGGCGGATCGCGCCGGCGAGCTGGGCGCGGGTCGTCATCTGGTCGAAGGCCGCGACGATGCCCTCGACCTGCCGGTCCGCGCCCGGCAGGCTCCTGCTGCGCAGTACGTCGTGAATGAGGCGGTTGGTCACGATTCGGTCGAACCAGTCCGTGATGAGCCCGTGGAACCCGGCCGCCGGATCGGGGTCCCGCAGCGCCGACTGGGTACGGGTCTCAAACCACTGAAGCTGGCGGGCGAGGACGGCCTCCACCAGGTCGTCGCGGCTGGGGAAGTTCCGGTAGACGGTGGCCTTGCCGACGCCGGCGCGGGCGGCGACGTCGGGCACCGTCGCGGTCAGCCCGCGCTCGCGGAACACCTCGACGGCGGCCTGGACCACCCGTTCATGGTTGCGCCGCGCGTCCGACCTGCGCGTCTCGGACGTCGTCACCCGACCATTGCAGCACATCGGCGGCCATCGGCCCCGGTGCGTGATCCACTGTTGCCGGCCGCGCGATCACCGCGACCTCGGACGCGCCGTGCTGGAGAGCGCGCCGGCCGGGCAGGGCCAGCGCGGCGAGGCCGGCTATCACCGCGACGACGGCGCAGACGGCGAACGCGGCCTGGTACGCGCCGGCGCTCGGCAGGCCAGAGGCCGGGTCCGCGTGGGCGACGAGAACGCCCGCGCAGATCTGCGAGCCCAGCGACGAGCCGACGGAGCGCAGGAGGGCGTTGACCCCGGTGGCCTCGCCGGTCTTCTCGACGGCAACCGCGTCGATGATCAGGTTGGGGATCGCCGCGAACACCAGGCCGATCCCGCCGAACAGCACCACGCACATGCCCAGCAGCGCCCCGGGCGAACCGGGCAGCGTGGCCAGCAGGATCAGGCCGGCAGCCGCGAGCAGGCTGCCGGTGAGCAGCGCCACGCGCCCGCCGAAGCGTCGGCCGATGACGCTGGCCAGCGGGCCGGTGACCAGCATCGCCAGGGAGCCGGGCACCATCAGCAGACCGGCGGTCGTCGCGTCGGTCCCGAACCCGTAGCCACTGGCCTTCGGAGTCTGCGCGAGCTGCGGGATGAGCAGGAACGCGCCGAACATGCCGAACCCGACGAGCACGGTGGAGATGTTGGTGGTGAGCACCGCGCGCTGGGTGAGGACAGGCACGTTGATGAGTGGCTCGGCCTGCCGCCGCTCGTAGGCGATCAGCGCGGTGAGCACGACGAGGCCACCAAGGATCAGACCGAGGGTTGCCGTGCTCGCCCAGCCCCAGCTGTCGGCCTGGCTGATGGCGATCAACGGCATGGCCAGCCCGGCGCCCAGCAGCAGCGTGCCCACCAGGTCGATGTGGCCAGGAACGCGGACCGGCGACTCCGGGACCAGCAGCTCCGCGCCGACGGCCGCGGCCACGGCCATCAACGCGCCTGACCAGAAGATCCAGTGGTAGGTCGTGTGGTCGACGAACAGGCCGCCGAGGACCAGTCCGAGGCCGCCGCCGACACCGAGCACCGCCGAGACCAGTCCGATCGACGCCGGCCTCTTCTCCGCGGGGAACTCGTCGCGGATGATGCCGAAGCACAGCGGAATGATGCCGCCGCCCGCGCCCTGCAGGATCCGCCCGACGATCACCAGCGGGAGCTGCCCGGCCAGCGCCGCCACCACGCCGCCGAACGCGAACAGGCCGAGGGACACGACGAGCATCCGGCGCTTGCCAACCATGTCCCCGAGCCGGCCGATGATCGGCGTGAGGATCGCCGCGGCGACCAGGTAGCCGCTCATCGTCCAGGTGACGCCGCCGACGGAGACGTGCAGCTCACGAGCCATGTCCGGGATCGCCGGCGCGACGGTCGTCTGCGCGAGCGCGAACGCCATGCTGGCCAGCAGCAGGACGGCAAGCGTGCGACCGGGCTTTGGACGCGGATGAGCCATGTTCATGGTGCTCCACAGGTGCTCCGAGCGCCCGGTGCCCGGACGCCGCCGACAGGATCGGTGCGGACTGGAACGGGCGAAATAAACGGACCGATTGGGTCCACATCCTATGCGGACCCGGTGGGTCCACTTGAGCGCCAAGCCACCAATCCCTCGATGACGTCCACCACAGAGCACACTCATCACCCTGCGTAACCAGTTAGAGGGTGGTGACCTGCGCCAGGGTTGGACGATCGCCCCTCGACCAGGCACCAGCCAGGCACGGGGCGGGGTTGGTCAGAGGACCGCGCCTGGGTTGAGGATTCCGCTCGGGTCGATGACCAGCACACTGCCGGTCACCCAGATACTCGATCACGTAGGCACGCAGGCCGGCGCGCACCGCGTMGTCGTCCCACACCGCGCCAGCCAGGAAGTGCCGCATCCCCGCTGGTGACGACTCCCCGGCATGCTCGGCCAACGTCCAGCAGTTCACCCGCGGCAGCCCCGCCATCAGGCCGAGCAGAAACGACCGCAACCGCCTGCGGGACTCGACGCGAGCGAAACAACCATCGAACCGGGAAGCCAGTCCCTCGAAGCCGGCTCGCCATCGGACAGGGTCTACGCTGGGGCACACGGCCACCGGCTGATCATCGAGAGTCCACACAACCCCCGACGATCACCGGTGGCCGCTTCGCGTCCGGGCCCGCCACACCACTCAGGCCAGCCCGGCCACCCAACCCCAGCCCACCAGATCCAAACGATCACAAAAGTCGGGCTGGAGTACTAAGTCCATCAGTCCGACGAGCGCCGGTCAGACGATGAAGGTGAACGCGCGTCGTTGCTCGCTGAGCTGCAGGCGCCCGAACCGAAGGCCAGGACAGTGCGCGGTCGAAATGGGGACGCTCTGACCCGGCCAGCTCACGGACCGGCGCGTTGCGGGTGTCCCGGGCGCCCATCGGGTCGACATCGGCGAACCCGTCTCACTTGTCGTCAACCGGCTCGACGGTGTCGCTCCCATCAGGTCGTTGTTGGCAAGGCCGAGGTCGACGAGCGCCACCCGGTCCTCGCTGTCACCGCGGACGAGAAAGCCGCCCATCAAGCTTTTCCTGCGTAATAGCACCGGAGCCACCGACTCACGCGGCCGCCGGCACCGCGAACTTCCTGGAACAGCCATCCGTCCAAGTGGTCCGCGCCCGGGGACGGAACGATCAAACAATATCCCGTGGCGGCGTGACCGCCAGTGCCGGAGCGCATGGCCCAGGGCCCCATGCCACTTAGTTAAGCCAAGATCTACTGGCATCGTCGCAGGTCAGCGGTTCGCGTGAGGATCGAAAATGGCCCTAGCTAAGCGGCATCGACCCAGGGCTCGGTCGTGTTCACGTGCCGATTCGAGGCAGACACACGAAGYCGAGGAAAGCGACACCAAGTCAACGCCGACACATACAAACAACATCGAAATCACAATCGGCCGGCATGGCCGTGGCGAGGCTGTTGCAGCGGGGTGATGCCGACCGTTAAGAGCCGAACCAGATCGTCGATCGACGTCAGCCGGCGAGCACGCACCACACCCCCGTCCACGTTGACGCTGACCAGCCAGGGCGCGACGCCGGCCGATCGCGCCGCGAAGACGCCAGGAATCCAGCGGCGTTGGAACGGTCTATCAGTTGTCGGTCCGGGCGGCGTTTGTTAACCTGCAACGCGCCACGATACCTGCGATAGGTGAGCCGGATTACGTCCCGCTCACCGACCAATCGAGAATGAAATTCTATTTTTGTACTCGAGTGCCGCCCGAAGCGGGGTCGAGTCACCGCCGTGGTCCACGCTGAGTGATGCGCTCGGCAATGATTGACGCGACAACCAGCGGTTGCCCACCTGTCGGTTGGAGAAGGATCGACGATGCGATCGGACATACCTGAGGATTCCCTGCTTGGCTCGTTTCTGGCCACCCTCTCGGCTCGGTTGCGGGAGGAGACTTCGGCGGATCTCACGATGGCGGGCCGGGTCGATCCCAGGACCAGGATTCTGACGATAAGGAGCGTGGACGGCACACAGCCGGCCGGCCTGATCGGGAGGATCGTAGAGCCAGGCAGGGGGGCCGGTGGCCGCGCGGTCATGCTCGGACGACACATCCTGGCGGATCCGGAACGGTTGGACCGCGCGGTCTGCGTCAAGGGAATCCGGTCCCTGCTCGCCGTTCCGGTACGGTGCCACGGGCGAGTCGAGATTGTCGTCTATGTAGGAAGCCGATCCGAATATTTTATCGACGCGGCCATGACCGCGCACGTCCTGTGGCTCACCCATCTGGCCGAGAAATACCTGGCAGAGGCCGCCGGACCACACGGCGTTGACGGACCGTGGCGACGCATGGCGTACGCACTGCACCAGGTCGAGAGCCAGTTAGAACGAATCCGGCGGCGAACCAGCGACCCGGTCATCCAGAACGAGATCGCCACCATCCGCAGGCTGGTGCTGCTCAGCATGGCGGAGGAACAGTCCAGGGTGGCGGAGACCTCGGTCACGCTCTCCCCGCGAGAGCTCGACCTCCTCGGTCTGGTGGCTGAAGGACTATCGAATGCGGAGGCCGCGGAACAGATGCTGGTGACCCGGGAGACCGTCAAGTCCTACCTGCGCAGCATCCGCGGTAAGCTCGGCGTGAACAACCGGACCGCGGCGGTCAGCGTGGCACGGCGATTGGGCATGCTGCGCTGAGCGCGCGCCGAGGCCGCCGGGGCCGTTCCTTATCGCGGTCCGGTCCGTCCACGGGGTTGTTCAGCGGTTATGGTCCGCCGCCGACGACGTCGACGGCGCCACGGCCAGCCTGCTGGGACGCGAGCTCACCGAGCAGATCCGGCACGAGCCGGACGTCGCCGGGATGCTCTCCTACTGGACTGRCCAGACGACAAATCCACTCCTGCGAGCCAAGGACGGCCACTCCGCGCTGATCCTGTTGCGCCTCACCGGGCCCGAGGACGAAGTGCAACGCCGCCTCGACGCCCTGCACGACCACTACGGACACGACGGACGTTGACAAAGAGCGCCACCGGGAAGGCCGGACCGTTGGCCGCGAGGTACACCACCGCCTCCGCCCCAGGCCTCCGCCAGCTCGACTAAGTTCAGCGACGGCTTCAGCCAGACCGTGGCCGGCACGGGGCTGTCGGTCGTTTCGGTCAGCTCGTACGCGCGAAGGTCGGCGGCTGCCCGTTCCACATCGCCTCACCCGGACCATCTGCTCGCCGATGGTCTACGCCCCTTGGCCGCGGCCAGGACCCACAACCTTTTCTGCCCTCCGGCGTCGATCGCTAATCGCAACGCGGCGATCGCTTAATGTGACGTTGCGGGTACCCGGATACCCGGGTACGGCGCCCACCGGCGTGCCCGGTTGCGGTCTGCTCAATCGTCCACCTCCGCGAGATCCGTGGGTCGTTGGCGGCCGCCAGGCCGGGCCGAAGCCGGCGGGGACGTCGCCACGCTTCATTCGTCCGCTCCAGGGGTGGCGAGGCCGAGCAGACGCGCGGCGTTACCGCCGCGGATGGCCTCGGTGGTGGCGGTGTCGAACTCCGCGGCCTCGAGCCGGTCGACGGGGTCCTCGACACCCATGTCGAAGGGGTAGTCGCTGCCGAGGGTGACCTGGCTGGCTCCCATCACGCTGACGAGGTGCCGCAGCTGCCCCGGCGTGTAGACCAGGGAGTCGACGAACGTTCGTCGCAGGAGAGCCGATGGCGGCTCGTCGGTCGTGTGAGCGTCGCCTCGAGAGGCCCAGGCATGGTCGGCGCGGACCACGTAGCTGGGCAGGTACCCGCCACCATGCGCGGACCAGATCCGAAGCCGGGGGTACCGCTCCAAAAGGCCGGAATACAGGATGCGTGAGAGGGCCAGCGCGGTCTCAGTCGGGTTGCCCACGCTGTTGAACAGGTAGTAGGCGCCCAGYCGTTCACCCAGCGTGCAGCCCCAGGGATGGATCAGGACCGCGGTGCCGAGCGACTCCGCCGCTGCCCAGAAGCCCTCCAGGGACGGGTCGTCGAGCTCACGTCCCGGCCCGGCGGACGTCGAGATCTGTACGCCGCGCATGCCGAGATCGAGGACGGCGGACTCCAGTTGGTCGGCCGCAAGGCCCGGATGCTGGAGCGACACCGCGCCGATGGGAAGGAACCGGGCGGAGTCCTTCGCGCAGAACGCGGCGACCGAGGTGTTGCTCGCGTGCACGATCCGCGCTGCGAGGTCCTGGTCCGCCCAGGCATGCGGGAGCGGCACGGCACTCACCGCCTGGATGTCGACCCGAGCGGCGTCCATGGCSGCCAGGCGCAGGTCAGGGTCCGTGAGCTTCGGGCCGAGCTCGCCGATGTGCCGCAGGTTGACCTGCAGCGACGAGAGTCCGAGCGAGGCGGCGTCGAGCTGGCGCTGCCGCGCGAGTCCAGGCTGTCCCTCGATGAGCGCGTCGACCGCGGGAACGGCGACGTGGGCGTGGACGTCGATGGAGGGTACGGCAGGCACTCGTCACTCCTTGTGAGACATCGAGGACACCCGCCGGCATGGGAGGTGTCCAAAGGTTGACATGATGATTCGCCGGGTCCAGCCTCAGGACCGCCGTCGAGGAAGGGGCCGAAAGACCTGTGACGCTCAGACATATCGATCTCAACCTGCTGGTCGTGCTCGACGCGCTGTTACGCGAGAAGAACGTGACGCGGGCGGCCGAGAGCCTGCACCTGTCCCAGCCCGCCGCCAGCACCGCGCTGGCCCGGCTGAGGCGCACGCTGGGCGACGAGCTGCTCCGCAGGAACGGCCGCTACCTCGAACTCACCCCGCGCGCGGAGTCGCTGGTTGGCCCTGTGAAAGAGGTGTTGGCAACCATCGAGCAGACAATCATCCGGCCGCCGGCCTTCGATCCCGCCACCGACTCGCTCCGCTTCTCCGTCATCGGCAGTGACTACGTCGGCGCGACCCTCGTGCGGCCGCTGCTCACACGTCTCCACGGGCTCGCGATCGGTCTGCAGGTCAATGTCACCCCGGTCAGCGTTCGATACTTGGAAGCTCTGAGGCGTGACGAGGTTGATTTGGCGATCCTTCCGGACAGGATCGTCGACGAGCGCTCGATCCCGGACTGTTCGCGAATGCCTGTCATCGTGGAGCGATTCGTCGGCGCGGTGTGGCGGCACCACCCGTACGCCGGGACCCGCCTCACCGCGGACCTTCTCCGCCGCGCCCCCTACCTCGAGTACGCCCCCTCGGGGCAGCGAGCCATCGTGGAGGACGATCTGGACGCGGCCGGCTGCACCCGCCGGGTCGCGGCCAGCTCCAGCAGCTTCGCCACCATGGTGTTTCTCCTCTCGGGAAGCACCGACCTCGTGGCGGTGCTTCCCGAGAGGTCCGTAAGACGGGCGGCCGCCTCGGCGGAGATCCGGGTGCTCGAGCCAGACATGCCCCTTGTACCGCTGCGCGAGTCGGCGTTCTGGCATCGGCGACGTGATCGGGACCCAGGGCACATCTGGTTGCGTGAACGACTGTTCGCCACGGCCCGCATCGAGTTTCCCGACGTCGTCACCGACTCGGCCGCGTAGTACGCCCATCCACCCGCCGTCACACGGGTTGGGTGGTGAGTTCAGCGTCGCGGCCGGGCGCGGGCGCCACGGCCGCTCGGCGGCAGCGGCCAGTCCGGTGAGAACGGGTACGGCGCCGTCCCAGTGGCCAGAAAGCTCAAGCGTCGGCGACGCCCGTCCCTGCCCAGACACCGCCGACAGGTCAAGTGCCTGATCCCGGACGCGGACGACGAGAGCCTGGAACCACCGACCACCGACCATCGACCATCGGCATCGGCGAGACAGCCCAGTGCCCACTCCTGCRCATGGCCGATCGCCTGGACTGACTGCACGGTCGGGTCGTCTCCTTCGTGGAAGGGTCACGAGAGGTGACCTTTCCAGTTTGCGTCAACGGCGGCAGCTGCCGGAAATTCCCGTTTTGAATACTGGCGATCCGCACCGTGAATGTCCGCTGGCGGCGCCGGCCGCCGTAGCGGGGCACGCTGCTGCTACTCGCCGACAGGCCGACGGCGGGTGCTCCCCCACCCGGCGCCGCGCGGCGCCCCAGCGTCCGGCGCCAGGCGGCGGGTGGCGCTCACACCGCCTCCCGCACGCAGACGTTGCGCTGGGCGCCGAGGCCGGCGATGGCCGTTCGCATGACGTCCCCGGGCCGCAGCCATCGCTTCCAGTACCCCCGTTGCCGGCCGGGCTGCCGGTGAGAATCAGGTCCCCGGGGAAGAGGGTGGTAGCCGCCGACGCCTCGGCGATGAGGGTCGGCAGGTCGAACAGCATGTTGCGGGGCGCGTCCCGCTGGAGGCACCGGTCGTTCAGCTCGAAGGTGATCTCCAGGTCCCGGTGGTCGGGAATCTGGTCGGCGGGCACCACGAACGGACCGGTCGGCAGGAACGTCGGGCGGTTCTTGGCCCGCGTCCAGTCCCCGCCCAGCGGCCGGTGCTCCGCGGGGAACTGCAGATCGCGGGCGCTGATGTCGTTGCACACCGTGTAGCCCGCGGCGTGTTCCATCGCCCGCTCGCGGGGGACCCGGCGGGCCGTCCGGCCGATGACCACGGCCAGCTCCGCCTCCCAGTCGACCTGCGCGGCCTCCGGGGGCAGCAGGACGTCGTCGTCCGGGCCGCAGATCGCCGCGGGCAGGCCGCTGAAGAGGAACGGACTGCCCCGGCGGGCGCGCTCGTCCATGAGCTCCTCGGCCGCGCGGCGCAGCTCCTCGTCGGTGCGATGGTCGTCCACGGCGCGCCCGGAGATGATGATCTCGGCGACGTGGGAGCGGTAGTTGGCGCCGGCCTGCAGGATCTGCCGGGGATCGACCGGCGGGAGGACGCGCAGGTCGGCGACGGGGACCCCGTCGGGCGGCGCCGTCCGGCGGGCCAGCTCGGCCAGCCACGGGTGCGCCCCGGCCCAGTCGTCGAACAGGGCCCGGATCGTCGGCTCGCCCTTGACGGGCCCGTCCGGTCGTAGGCGGATGACCCGCGCACCGACCGCCACGCCGGTGAACTGGCCCATCTCGTCCTCGAACCGGCCGAGAGCCCATCCCTCCACTCGGCGTTCCATCACGCCTGTCCTTCCCCGCCGGGGTGAGATCCGGAAGTCCCCGGCCGCGGGCCCCCTCCGGCTGTCGCTTCGGTGGTCATGTCGCGCTCCTGAGCGCCCCGCGCCCCGCGTACTCGGCCCGGCTGCCCAGCTCGGTCTCCAGACGCAGCAGCCGGTTCCACTTCGCGGTCCGTTCCGAGCGGGTGGTCGAGCCCACCTTGATCTGGCCCGTGCGCCAGCCGACGGCCAGGTCGGCGAGCCAGTCGTCCTCGGTCTCACCGGACCGGGCCGACAGCACGGTGGCGTAGCCGGCGGCCTGGGCGCGGCGGATGACGGCGCGGGCGGTGTCGAGCGTGCCGATCTGGTTCGGCTTGACCAGGCCGGCGTTCGCCACGCCCTCCCGGATGCCGCGCTCCAGCCGCTCCGGGTTGGTGACGAACAGGTCGTCGCCGAGCAGCTGGCGACCGGCCAGCCGCCGGGTGCCGGCGCGCCACGCTGGCCAGTCGTCCTCCGCCAGCGCGTCCTCGACGGAGACTATGGGGTAGGTGGCGCACCAGTCGGCCAGCTCCGCGACCAGCTCCCGCGCCGTGAGGACCCGGTTCTCGGCGGCGAGCACGTAGCGGCCGTCAGCGCGGACGAACTGGGTGGCGGCGACGTCGATGGCGATGCCGACGTCCTCGCCCGGCCGCAGGCCCGCTCGCTCGATACCGGCGACCAGCACGTCGAGCCCCGCGCGGTTGGTCGCCAGCAGCGGACCGAGGCCGCCCTCGTCCGCGACCAGCGCCACCGGCAGGCCGCGGGAGGTGAGCTCGTCGGCGGTACCGGCGCGCACCCGTGACGCCCACTCGATCGCCGCCGTGAACGAACCGGCGCCGAGCGGAACGGCGAGGAAGTCCTGCACGTCGATCGAGCGGCCCGAGTGCGCCCCGCCGGAGATGATGTTGATCATCGGCAGCGGCGGCAGCGGCGCGGCGCCGTCGTCGGCGACGGCCTCGTACAGCGCGATACCACGGGCCGCCGCGGCGGCGAGCGCGGCCGCGATCGAGACACCGAGGGTGGCGTTGGCGCCGAGCCGGCCGAGGTCCGGGGTGCCATCGAGCGTCCGCAACAGCGTGTCGAGGGCCGTCTGGTCGAGGGCGTCGACGCCGCGGACAGCGCCGGCGATCTCGCCGACCACACCCGCCACGGCCCGGCGGACGCCGTTGCCGCCGTAGCGGTCGTCACCGTCGCGCAGCTCGCGGGCCTCGTGCCGGCCAGGCGTAGTCGGTGACCAGCACGCGCCGGGCGGTCATGGTCGCCGCCACGGGCGGATCCCGCGCGCCTTCGGCCCGGCGGCGAGGCGGTCGCTGCCGCCGCGCGGCTCGATGATCACGTCCGGGGTGGGCCGCGGCGCCCGGGCCGGCGCATCGGCGACGGTGCCCTCGTCGACAAGGACCGCCAGACTCGGACCGTCGTCCGCCCGGCATCGGACGATCTTCATCGCGCCTCCTTGGGATCTCCAGGACGCTAGGCTGGCCGGCCGGCCGCCGGAAATGCACGACATGGTTGGCTACGATTCGCGTGGATGATGCGGGCCACGCTCGGCCGGCGGTGCACCCTCTGCTCGAGCATTCGCCTCCGTCGCCGGTGAGGAGCGCAGGTGAAACTGCAGCAGGTCGATCTCAATCTGTTGGTCGTTCTCGACGCGTTGCTACGCGAGGGGAACGTCACCCGGGCCGCCGAGCGGCTGCACATGTCGCAGTCGGCCACCAGCACCGCGCTGGCGCGACTGCGCAAGGTCCTCGGCGACGAGCTGCTGGTGAAGAACGGTCGGCATCTGCGGTTCACCCCGCGAGCCGAGTCGCTGATCAACCCGGTGCGGGACGTGCTCGCCGCGATCGACCAGTCCATCGTCTGCCCACCCGGCTTCGACCCGGACAACGACCACCGGGTCTTCACGATCTACGTCAGCGACTACGTCGAGGTCACCCTGGTCCGTTCGCTGCTGGGACGGCTGGCGGGGCTCAACACCGGCCTGCGCATAGACGTCGCCCCGGTGCCAGCGCGTTACGTCAGTGCCCTGCGGCGCGACGAGGCCGACCTCGCGGTGCTGCCGGACCGCCTGGTAGACACCGCCGACCTCGACGACTGCGTGCGCGTCCAGGTCATTTCCGACCGTGTCGTCGGGGCTGTCTGGAGCGGCCACCCCGCGGCCGGGGGACGGCTTGACGCGGACGTCCTGAGCAGCTTCCCCTACCTGCAGTACCAGACCGCCGGCGGCAGGGGCCTCGTCGAGGACGACCTCGACGAGGCCGGCATCAGCCGTCGGGTGGAGGCGGTGGCCAGCAGCTTCGTCGGCATGCTGTTCATGCTCGCCGGCACCCACCTCGTCGCCCTGACGCAGGAGCGCCTCGCCCGGCGCGTGGCGCAGGCCGCCGACATCGTCCTGCTCGAGCCGGACTTCCCGCTGGCCCCCCTGCACCAGTCCGTCTTCTGGCGCAACCGCCGCGGCCGGGACTCCGGCCATGCGTGGCTGCGCGAGCAGCTTCTCGCGGTGGCGGCCGATACCGCGGGGCCTGGTGCCGTCGCCGCGGAACCCAGCCATCGGTGACGCGGGTCGCATCCTGATGCCCGGCGCTGTGGACGCCGGCCGCGACGTGGTCGTCACCCGGATCCGGCCGGTCGCGGACCGGATCGTCGAGGTCGTGCTGGCCGCCGCGGACGGCGGACGACTCGCGCGCTGGGCGCCCGGGGCTCACGTCGACCTCGTGCTCCCCACCGGCGCGACCCGGCCGTACTCGTTGGCGGGCGACCCCGGGGACCGTGCCTGGCGCCTCCTGGTGGCCAGGCCCGAGCGCGGCGGTGGCGTCTCGGCCCATGTGCACGACGTTCTGCGCGCCGGGGACCGGCTGCGGGTGCGCGGGCCGCGTGACCTGTTCCCGCTCGGCGGCGGCGCCCGTTTCCTGTTCCTCGGTGCCGGCGCTGGGATCGCGCCGCTGCTGCCCATGGTCCGGCTGGTCCGGGCCGCCCGCGTCCACCCCTGGTCGCTGCTGTTCGTGGACCGGTCCACGCGGCACCTGGAGCTGCGCCGGGAGGTCGAGGACCTGGGCCCCGACGCCCGGGTGGTGCCAGGGCGACCGGCGGTCCTGCGGATGCTCGCCGCCGCGCCGGCCGGGACGGCCGTCTACGCCTGCGGCGGCAGTGGCTTCGTCGCGGCGGTGGCGCGCGCGGTCCCGGCCGGCGTCGAGCCGCACCGCCAGGCCTTCGACGCGCCGGCTCGGGACGCCAGCGCCGGGCACCGGTACGAGGTCGTGCTGGCGCGACGCGGTGACCGCCTGTGGGTGGAGCCCGGAACTCCCCTTGTCACCGCCCTGCACCAGGCCGGCGTCGGCGTCCCGGTGTCGTGCGGCGCGGGCCTGTGCGGCGCCTGCGTCGCGCGGGTGCTCGACGGCGCGGTGGAGCACCGGGACTCCATCCTTCGAGCCGCCGAACGCTCGGCGGGGCAGCAGATCGTCACCTGCGTCTCTGCCGCCGGGGGGACCGGCTCGTCCTCGACCTGTGATTCGGGTCATCGGCGGCGTCAATCCCTGAAATCGCGGCTGCGCATTTCCGCCTGCCGCCTCCGATTTCTATGGTCGTCCCAGCGGCATGCGCATCTCCTGGAGGAGCATCATGGCTGGCCTGATCTCGAAGCTGGGATACGTGGGGGTGCGGACTCCTCGGTCCGAGGAGTTCCGCACCTGGGGACCGGACGTGCTGGGCTGCATGCTCGGCCCGGACGGCGCGGACGGCGCCGTCCGCCTGAAGATCGACGACTTCGACTACCGCCTGTCTTTCCACCCCGGCGACGAGTACCGCCTGCTCTACACCGGCTGGGAGGTGCTCAACCACCGGGACCTGGACACCGTAGTGAACCGGCTGGAGGACGCCGGCGCCAAGCCCCGGTACGCCGACCTGGGGACGATCGAGTCCCGCGGGGTGAAGCACCTTGTGCAGTTCGAGGACCCGTACGGGCAGCCCCTTGAGGTTTTCTGTTACCAGGAGTCGAGCTACCGCTGGTGGAACCCGCCGCGCCCGCACGCCGGATTCGTCACCGGCGAGCAGGGCCTCGGCCACATCGTCTACGCCGTGCCGGAGCTGGAGAAAGTCGTCGCCTTCTACATCGACGCTCTGGGCTTCCTGCCCAGCGACGTCATCAGACTCCGGGAGCCGCTCGGCGAGATGTGGTTCCTGCGGGCCAATCCTCGCCACCACAGCGTCGCGTTCATCCAGGTACCGCATTCGGCGGGGCTACATCACGTCTATCTCGAGTCCAACTCGCTCGACGACGTCGGTTATTCCTATTTCGACGTGCTGGGCGGGGACGCCAACCCGGACCTGCTGATGAACCTTGGCCGGCATATCGGCGACCAGACGGTGTCCTTCTATGYGCACAGCCCCGGCGGTTTCTTCATCGAGTACGGCTGGGACGGCCTGCCGATCGACGACCTCGCGCGACGCTCCCCGCACAACATCGACCTGGACAAGGGAAAGCGAGCGGAAATGTGGGGTCACAAGTTTCGCTTCCAGCCCAACGAGGCGGTTCACCCGTACAAGGACTGAAACCCTTCCAGACGACGACGTCGAGGAGATCCCGACATGTTCAGCATGTATTTACCCGCCCCCGAGATGCTTCGCTGATGGGCGCCGTCGGCAGTGTCCTGATCCAGGGCGCCGGCATCGGCGGCCTCACGCTCGCCACGGCCCTCGGCCAGCGTGGCGTCGAGGTGGACCTCGTGGAGGCGGCCGGCTCGCAGACCGTGCTGGGGGTTGGCCTGAACCAGCCTGTCAACGCGCTCGCAGCCCTCGAGGAGATCGGTGTGCGGAACGAGTGCCTGACGGCCGGTTTCCCGTTCGAGGAGCTGCATCTGTGGAGCCTCGCGGGTGAGCAGCTGGGCGCGCTGCCCATGCCGCCGGCCGTGTACGCCGCACCCTCGAACAACGCGATCGGGCGGCCCGCCTACAACCGCATCCTGCGGGCGGCGGCGGAAAAGGCCGGCGCCCGCCTGCGCATCGGTGCGACGATCTGGTCGATGGCCGAGGAACCGGACGGTGTCGTCGTCGAGACGGCCACGTGGACCAGCCGGCACATCATGCCCGTCCGTGCGGCCGGGGCCCGCGCCAGCCGCTACGACCTCGTCGTGGGTTTCGACGGAGTGCGCTCCAAGGTGCGCGAGCACCTGTTCGGGGACAGGTACGTGCCGGAGTTCACGGGGTCGGCCAACTGGCGGGTCACGCTGCCCCGGCCGGACTACCTCGACCGCATCGTCCTCGCGTTCGGGCCGGACGTGAAGGCTGTGCTCACGCCGATCAGCCAGGAGTGGATGTACTTCGGGCTGGTCACGTCGGAAGAGGGCAACCCGCGGTACGGCAAGTCGGACCACCTCAAGCTGTTCCGCGAGCGTGCGCGGAGCTTCTCCGGCCGGCTCGGCGAGCTGCGCGACAGCGTCACCCCCGAGCACTCCATCGTCTACACCCCACTGGAATACCTGGTCGTACGCGAGCCGTGGTACCGCGGGCGGATCGCGATCGCCGGTGATGYCGCGCACACCAGCACCCCGCACCTCTCGCAGGGCGCCGCGATGGCCGTGGAGGACGCCGTCACGCTGGCCGCCGCGCTGGACGAGCACGACMTGCTGCCGGACGCGCTCGGTGCCTGGTACGGCCGGCGGCGCGACCGGACCCAGTTCGTCGCCGACATGTCTTTCGTCCTGCTCAAGGAGGAACGGGGCGACGAGCTGACCGCCGCGCAGAAGGAACTCTGCGCGCTGGGCATCCCCGGCGCACTCGCCCGGCTGTTCGGGGAGCGGTACTGATGCGCGCCTACGTGCTCGCCGCCGAAGGGGCGAGACCGGCCTTCACCGACGTGCGCGCACCGCGGCCGGCCGCCGGCGAGGTGCTGGTACGGGTGACCGCCTCCTCGGTGAACCCGCACGACGGTCTGGTGGCGAGCGGCGGCGCTGCTCGCTACCTCGAGTACCACTACCCCGTCGTGCTGGGCAGCGACCTTGCGGGCACGGTGGAAGCGGTCGGAGCCGGCGTGGATGATCTCGCGCCCGGCCAGCGGGTGTTCGGCCTCGTCCGTGAACGGGTCGCCGCCCGGGGCACCTTCGCCGAGCTGGTCGCGGTTCCGCGGGGCTGGGTGACCCCGACCCCCGACGGGGTGGACGACGCCACCGCCGGCGCCCTGGGGCTCGCGGCGCTCACGGCACTGCGCTGTGTCGAGGCCGTCGATCCCGGCGCCGGCGAGATGGTCCTCGTCAACGGCGCGACCGGTGGCATCGGCGGCTACGTGCTGCAGCTGGTTCACCTGCGCGGGGCGACGTCGATCGCGACGGCCCGGCCCGGCCCGGAGGAGGACCACGTCCGCGGGCTGGGTGCCGCCGGAGTCGTCGACTGGACGAAGGGTGGCCTCGCCGCGGCCGTCTGGGCACTGGCCCCCGTCGGCGTCGCGGCCGTCGTCGACCTGGTCACCCGGGACCGGGACACGCTCACCGAGCTGGCGAGGCGCGTCCTCACACCTGGTGGGCGGGTCGCCTGCACCGGGCACGCCGCCGACGCGGAGCGCCTGCCCGGGGTGCGGGCCACCAACGTGGTGGCCGAGGTCGACCAGCCGGCCCTGCGGACGATCGCCGAGCTGGCCGGCTCTGGCCAGCTCGTGGCGCCGATCACCCGGACGTTCGCCCTGGCCGACGTGGGCCAGGCCTTCATCGCGCTGGGCCAGGGCGCCACGGGCAAGCTGAGTGTCCGCTGAACGCCTTGTTCGCCCTTGATGACGTCTGGTCCAGTGAGGCACGGGTCCTCGATGTAGGTGAGACCGGCCACCTCGGTGGCGGCTCGCACACCCGCCGCCGGAACCCGGAGAAACGAACGAACACTCTCGTCGGCGAACTGGAGAAGCTCGGCGACACCGTAGCCATCGAACCCGCCGCCTGACCCCAGACCCCAATGCCGCTCGATTAGGCTGATGGTCACGCCGTCAATTCCGACACGCCAACAGATGGCCAGGGTTGCAGCAATCGGGCCCGGCTGTTCGCCATGACTTAACAACGAGCTTCGCCGATCGGTTGTTCTTGGTCCTCGTAGAATGACCGGTTTGGCGCGTCTTGCGGAGACCTTGAAATGCCTGCTGTTGCTGGCGATCGGTTGACCGATCGGATTTCGATCGGGGTGCTCGCGCGGGTCGTTCCGCGGCATGTCGTCGACGAGGTTCTCATGGAGACGCGTCGGCTGGAAAGGCGGACGAGGTCGCTGCCAGCGAGGGTCGTCGTCTATTTCACCATGGCGATGTGCCTGTTCGTCGAGGACGACTACGAAGAAGTGATGCGCAGGCTCGTCGGAACGCTGCAATCGCTCGGATCATGGACGACGGAGCGGAAGGTTCCGACAACGGGAGCGATCTCCCAGGCCCGGGTACGGCTAGGTCCGGAGCCGATGGAACTGCTGTTCGAGCGGATCGCGGTACCGGTCGCCGGCGTGGGCACGAAAGGCGCGTGGCTCGGGTCACGGCGGCTCATGGCCGTCGATGGTTTCCCACTCGACGTCGCCGACACCGCTGAGAACGCCGAGACGTTCGGCCGATCCACGAACGGACCAAAAGTCGCAGCCTTCCCGCAGGCCCTGGTCGTCGCACTCGCCGAATGCGGCACACACGCGATCGTGGACGCCACGATCGGAGGCTGCCTTGGCGATGAGCGGTCGCTCGCAGCACCTCTGCTCGACACCTGCGAGCCGGGGATGCTGCTGACGGCCGACCGAGCCTTCTACGGCTTCGACCTGTGGCGCCGCGCGCTGGCGACCGGCGCGGACCTGCTCTGGCGGGTCAATGCTCTACTCACCCTGCCCGTCATCAAAGCTCTGCCTGACGGCTCCTACCTGTCGCTGCTGATCGACCCGAAAGTCCCCGTCGCCAAACGCGGGCCCCTGGTGGCCGCGGCCCGCGCTGGCCGCGCCCTACCCGCTGGCACAGCGCTACCAGTCCGGGTCATCGAATACTCGATACCAGGCCCATACGGCGATGACCCGAGCGAACTCATCTGCCTGATCACCACGATCCTCGACCACACCGACACCGCCGCGATCGAACTCGCCGCCGCCTACCACGAACACTGGGAGATCGAAAACACCTTCGACGAAATCAAGACCCATCAGCGAGGCGAGAAACGCGTCCTCAGATCCAAGAAACCCGAACTCGTGAAACAGGAGATCTGGGCGCTGCTCCTCACCCACTACGCCATACGCACCCTCATGACCGAAGCCGCCGACGCAGCCGACGTCGACCCCGACCGGCTGTCCTTCATGAGAACCCTCCGCATCACCCGCCGCCGGGTCACCGACCAGGCGGATTTTTGTCCCTGACCGACACGCCCACGCGCTCGACCAGATCTACAAGGAAATCCGCGATCGCCTCGACCCCACCGCCGACAACGCACCTACCCACGAGTCATCGGACAAATTCGGCACAACGGCTACGCACCAAACGCCCAATCGACACYGAAACCTGCCGCCCCACACCCCACTACACCAGATCACTCTCGCGCGCGCAGCTTAACTAAACGGCATTGGAATCGAACCCCAACCGGCTGGCCCTCGTCTGATCGGATCTCGCCGACTCGCTCGTGCCCATGCCGGACCTACCCTAGATAGGGGGGACTAGATAGGGTGATTGCGCCGGGCACATTGAGGAGTAAAGTTCGCCACCGCATGGTCCCGCCAGATTCCGATGACAACCGGAGGACTCATTCATGCGGAGAAAACTAAGGTTAGCCGGCGCCCTGGCCGCGGCGGTGATGGCAGGGATGCTGCCCATCACGGCCGCCGGCGCGGCGACACCCGCCGCGCCGGCGTCGGCCAGTGCGTCGCCGAGCCCGGCGGCTGCCTCGGCCGCGACGCCTGCCGTGCGTGACGTCCCCGGCTGCGCCGAGGAGCAGCCGGCGACCTTCAACAACGGTTCCCCTGCGCCCTGGGTGGGCTGCAACTCGCGCAGCGGCATCCAGGGCATCGAGGGCAGCAACGCGGTCAACAGCCGGGGCACGATCTTCCAGGCCTCTGGCGTCCTGGACAAGGACGGCCGCGCGGGTCTGGCGCGCTCACGCGATGGTGGCAAGACGTGGCAGCGGGTGACACTGCCCGTCGAGTTCTCGGACGTCATCGGCTTCGTGCAGGTGGACCCGGCCACGAACCGGGTCTTCTTCATGAGCATCGCCAAATTCTTCGGGCCGGGGGCCGGCTCGACGAACCCGATCGGCTACAGCGACGACGACGGGAACACCTGGCACGTCACCCGGATCGGTGGGGCCACCAACGGGGAGCCCAACACGTTCGGCGACCTCGGGTCGATCTTCGTCGGGCCGCCCCCGAAGGGCACGAAGACCACCGGCTACCCGAACGTCGTCTACACCTGCAACGTCACGCCGTACCCGAGCTTCGGGCCGGATTTCCAGTGCTGGCGTTCCCTGGACGGTGGCAAGACCTTCCAGCGCCCCTCCGCCACGAAGCCGACCTTCCCCCAGGCTGACTGCAAGCCGGTGAACGGGCCGGGCGGGTCGGTCACCCAGCCGTCGATCATCATTCCGACGCGGGGCCTCACCGCCCCCGACGGCACGGTGTACGTGGCCATCTCCGCCTGCGGCCAGTTCGTCGTCGGGTCCAGCAAGGACGCGGGCACCACATTCACGTGGAACCCGGTCACCGACGCCCGCGTCGACATCGACCAGGACATCCTGAAAGACCAGCAGGCGAACCTCCCAGGCTGCGCCGGATCCATCGCCGGTGCCGGCTGCCCCGAGGTCTTCCAGCTGTACGGCCAGCAGCGGCTGGCCCGGGACGCGAACGGCACGCTCTACTTCACCTTCAACAGGCACCAGACGCTRCTGTCGGTGTCCAAGGACAACGGGAAGACCTGGACCCAGCCCACCGCAGTGTCGGCGCCCGGGCTCCTGTCAGTGTTCTCCTCCGTCGTCGCGCAGGGACAGGGCCGGGTCGGCCTGTCCTACTTCGGCCGCAAGGACGGCAGCAAGGACTGGAACGGCTACCTGGCCGTGATCGACCACGCGGACAACCCGAACACCCGCACCATCGCAACAGCAGCCGTCAGCGCGCCCACCAACCCGCTGATGCCCAACCGGTGCTGCGGCTCGGCGGTACTGATCCCACCGCCGGGGTCAACCGAGGCAACCTACTACAACCTGATGGAGCACGGCGGGCTCAGCTTCGCACCCGACGGCACCCTGTGGGCCGCCTTCTTCCGCGACAGCACCCGCGACCCCAACAACACCCAGTCCGCGGCGTACGAGATCGTCGGCGGCCACCTGGCACCCAGCACGCCCAGCTGGTGGCCCAGCTGGCCCTGGGGCAGCTGACCGGCTGACCGGCTGACCGGCTGTCAGCGTCCGATTTGACGTGGAGCGAACCGGCCGGGCGGGCGACATGTCTGTGACGGGGCTTCCATCCAAGCCCCTGTCAGGACAGTCCCGCCCGGCCGGCGCGCGCCACGACACCGCACCCTCAGCAGCCTGTCGCTCCGCGTACGACCTGATGTGTAGGTGTTCGGCGAGTCGAGCCCGCTCGACGGCAACCTGAAACGACCGGAACCTCCGATGAGCCCGCACATGGCGGAGTGGGCCGTCCCCGCACATCGCAGCCAGTGACCTCGACTACCGACCCCGACCACACCGAGAACCACCTGGACTGAAAAGCGCTCACGCGGCGATCATGCCGCGAGGTATCGCGGTCGTGTGCTTACCGATCCGTTTCCAAATTCATCAGCCCGACGGGCGCCGGTCAGCCGGTAAAGTTGAACGCGCGCCGTTGCTCGCCCAGCAACAGGTGCCCGAAGCGAAGGCACGGAAAGCGCGCGGCCACGGTGGGGATGTCCTGGCCGGCCAACTCACGGACCAGCGCGTGCGGGCGTTCCTGGCGCGCACCGGGTCGACGTCGGCGAATCCGTCCACTCGTCGTCAAGGAGTTCGACGGCACAATGAACGACGTCACCGAGCAGCATCGCGCGCTGCCCCTCGCCACTGACGACGATGAGGCTCGACCCAGGCGTGTGACCGGGGATACGGATGACGTCGATGCCCGGCGCGATCGTCCCGTCCGAGTCCCAGGTCTCGCACAGGCCGCTTTGGCCTGCCCGGCGTCAGGCGGGTGCGGGCAGGGCGCCGGAGAGCTGGTCGGGGGCGCCGGGGACGGGGGCCGCCGGGTCGGTGCCGAGGTCGACGACGCGGTTGGCGGTGTCGACGTGGACGACGCGTGGCCGGAAGGTACGGGCTTCGTGCTCGTCGACCTGGCGGAACGCCATGATGATGATCAGGTCGCCGGGGGTGACGAGGTGGGCGGCGGCGCCGTTGATGCCGATCACGCCGGAGCCGGCGGGGCCCGGGATGGCGTAGGTGACGAGACGGGCACCGTTGTCGATGTCGACGACGTGGACCTGCTCACCCTCGAGGACGTCCGCCGCGGCCATCAGGTCCTCGTCGATCGTGATCGACCCGACGTAGTGCAGGTCGGCCTGGGTGACGATGGCGCGATGGATCTTGCCGGAGAGCAAGGACCGGTACACGGCGAGGTACTCCCTGCSCTAGACGTCGGATCGTTGGGTCATACCGCCATGCGGCAGGGGCGTGGCGGCGGCATGGTGACCCCCGGCCCGACGCTGCTTCCAGCGTCCCTCGCCATCGGGACCGAGCCGGAGCCGCGGCCACCTGGACCAACCTACGACGAGGCACCAGTCCATGGGCTTGACAAGCATCACAGGGGCGGCAGGCGTTCACTGTCAGTGTCCTGCCGGTGTGAACACGACCGGGAGGTCCGTGAGGCTGCGCGGCCACAGCGACGGACGCCAGACCAGCCGCTCGATGGACCGGACACCGGGGCGCCCACCCCGAGCCGACCCTCCCACCCGACACGTCGATCAGCCGGTGTGGCCCGGGACGCGAATCCCGGGCCACACCGGTTCTCCACGAGACGGCCGCCATCGGCTGGCACGAGAAATCAGTCGGGGATCAAGGTGGTACTGAGAACCTGGTACTCGGCGGGCTGGCCCTTGTCGTCGAGGGTGGTCGACAGACCACCGGCGACGCACACCGCCTGCTGGTCCGGGGAAGCAGCCTTGCCATTGCAGCGGAACTTCATTCCACCGCCGCCGGGTAGTTCGGTCTCCTTCATGCCCTTGATGGTCGAGACGAGGGCCGCCAGAGTGATGTCCCCGGACACGCCCTGTGACGCCGTCTGCAACGCCGACACCAGCGTGAACATGATCATGCCGTCCTGGAAGCTGAGGTCGATGTCCTTTCCATAGGTTCGCCGGCTGACTTTTCCCGGAGTGCGCAACATGTATTCACCTTGCGTGTCGATGGGCGCGAGTTGCCGCGTGGTTCGGCAATACGTTCGCCTGAGCTAGCCGATGGACCACTGGAGCGGTGCTTGTCAGCCGAGCCTGAGCGACTTCAGTGCTGGCCCGCGAAGGCGTCAAGTCCCGCGTCACGCGCCGAAGACTGGTCGACCACCTTGCCCCAATGGTCGACGATCTCCTCCGCGGTGGCGAGTTCTGCGCCTCCCGACCAGCCGGCGTTGCGGGTGATGCCGAACCGCCCATACCAACCACCCCATGAGCACAGGACCTCACCGGTGACCGGACACGTCGAATGGGTGAGGACGGCGATGATCGGGCTCACACGCTCCGGCTTCAGGCTCGCTGCCACCTTCGCGTTGCGTACGAGATCAGCGTCGGCGCTGGCGTGGTAGGTCGCCGACTCCACCATCGCGAGGTGCATCCGGGTACCGAGCGCACCCGGCGCGACGATGTTCGCCTTGATGTTGTGCGGAGCGCCTTCGAGGGCAATGGAGCGTGTCAGCCCGAGGAGGCCGGACTTCGCGGCGGCATAGTTGGCCTGGGCATGCGCGCCCAGCATGCCCGCGCTCGACGTGATCGCCACGATCCGCCCGCCGCCACCTGACTTCATTACCTTGAAGGCCGGATGAAATACCCGCATGACGCCCCGCAGATTCACATCGATCACATCGTCGAAATCGTCGAGCGTCATCTCGTCGAACGGTTTGTCGCGCAGGATCGCATGGTTGGCCACCACCGCGTCCAACCGGCCCCACTCGTCCATGGCCTGCTCGGTGAGACTCCTGGCGCCGTCCGCCGTCGCGACCGACGCCGTGTTCGCGACCGCCTCGCCTCCCGCGGCCTTGATCTCGGCGACGACAGACTCCGCGAGACCAGGGTCGCTGCCACCACCGAAGGGATGGCCACCGAGGTCGTTGACCACCACTCTCGCCCCTCGCCGCGCGAGTTCAAGCGCGTGGCAACGGCCCAT
>NZ_MOMC01000084.1 GCF_001983105.1 Pseudofrankia asymbiotica
CCTTCAACCCGGAGCGGACCGCGACCAGGCCGGCGCGGTGACGGACCATCTCCCGTAGCTCGCGCAGGGCGGGCGGGGCGATCCATGCCTCGGGCAGCCGGCCCATCCGCAGCAGATCCGCCAGATCCGTGGCGTCGCGGATGTCGTTCTTCACCCGCCGATAGGAATACGCCTTCACCCCCAGCGGATGGGCCAGATGCACCCGGGCATCGAGGTCGCCCAGCGCGTCGACCGCCCAGTACCAGCCGTAGGTCGCCTCCAACACCACCTCGGCGTGCGCACCCGCCTTCGCGACCTCCGCCGCCAACGTCTCCGGATCGTTGGCGATCCGGACCGTCGAGAGCGGAACACCTTCCGGCGTCATCCGCACCACCACACTCCGGCGACGATGCAGATCAATACCGACTACCTGCGAACCCTCGTACCCTTGAGTCACAGGGGCCTCCTCGTCCAGTGACGATGGCAACAACCCCCGGCCTACCCGGGGGYCGTCACCAAGGAGCGGAGGCCCCGCTCCTTCATCGCATCAGGGACGCATGCCGCTGTGGCGGGGATCCGTGCCGCTGTGACACGGCCACCGCGGCCGACGGAGAGGGAGACCGCGGGTCCAACCGGAGCGTTCCTCCTGTCGTCTCACTGCCACATGGGTGTCCATCTCACAAACAACAGCGGACTATCTCCGTAGCGACATGGGTAACCCACCGAATGTGTACTTTGCCGGTCACGATCCGTCTCGCACAGTCCGCGAGGTTGTGGCGGTGGCGTGGCATCAAGCACCAAGGAGGATCTGGTGACCGAACAGAACAGTTCGCCTGACCTCGCCGGGGCCCGGTTTGGGGTCCCTTCTGGACCGGATGAGCCGGCCCAGAAGGTCGGCGGCGTCACCGAACCCACAGACCCCCAACTCGGAGGGACCGAGTCCACCGCCGCCAGCGCCGCCAGCGCCGCCAGCGCCGAGGCCGGCCCGAACGAGCACCACGACGAACATCCCAACGGGCATCACGACACCGCCGCCAGCGTGCTGGCCGGCGCCAGGGACCGCGTCGCACCAGCGGTGGCGACCGTGCGCGACAAGGTCGTCCCCGCGGTCACCCCGGCCGTGACCACCGTGCGCGACAAGGTCGTCCCCGCTGTCACGCCCGCCGTGACCACCGTGCGTGACAAGGTCACCCCGGTCGTGACCACCGTGCGTGACAAGGTCACCCCGGTCGTCACGACGGCGAAGGAGAAGGTCACCCCGGCCGTCACCACGGCGAAGGAGAAGGTCGCCCCGGCCGTCGCGACCGCCAAGGAGAAGGTCGCCCCGGCCGTCGCGACCGCCAAGGAGAAGGCGGCGCAGAACCCCCGGTTGGCCGCCGCGGCCGAGCGGACCGTCGCCGCGCGGGACCGGGCCGTCGAGAACGCGCGGCGGCAGGCCGGCGAGCACCCGTGGATCGCCGCGAGCGCCGAGCGCACGGCCGCGACCAGCGGTAAGACCGCCCGCGCGGTCAGCCAGCAGGCACGTCACCACCCGGTGGCCGCCCGGCGTGCCGGGGCCGGCCTGGCCGCCGTCGCCGCCGCCGTCTGGCTGCGCCGTCGTCGCGCCGCTCGTCGCGGCTAGGCCCAGCCTCCCCGCTGATCCGCGAACCGCGCGACCAAGATCCAGAGGTCGGTGGGGAGGGGATCAGCGGGGAAGCGGTGGGCCGACGGCTGTCAGCTGACAGCCGTCGGCCATCGGCGTTGCGCCAGGTGCTGGCACGGTTCCGCCAGGCGTTCCGCGGGTGTCCCGATCGCGCCGTTACGTAGATCGACGGGGCGAATCCGGTGGTACCTGCGACGGGCGGGTGACCGGACGGCGAGAATGCCTCATGCCCTGGAAGCCGGACCGTGCGCTGATGCTCGGGCTCGCCGTGCTGGCCTGCGCCGTAGGCATCGGTCTGTTCGCGAATGTTGCCCTTGCCGGGTACTTCGGACTGTCAGCGTTGCTCGTCTCTGGCGCCCGTGGACCACGGCGTACCGCCGCGATCGGCGGTCTGGCGGTGGTCATGGCTGTCATCTCCGGGATCTGGGACGACCGGTTCGGCAAGCCCCAGCACCTGGCCGCGGTCGGGCTCGTCATCGCGCAGTCCGCCGTGGCCGTCTGGATCGCGGTGCACAGGAGCCTGCGAGAGGCGGAACTACGMCACCGTGAGTCCGAGCTGCGCCAGGTCCGGGCGGTGGCCGACGTCGCCCAGCGCGCGCTGCTGCCAGACGTACCCACCACGATCGAAGGCGCCGCGCTGGCGGCCCGTTACCTGTCGGCGGCGGAAGAGGCCTCCATCGGCGGTGACCTGTACGAGGTCGTCGCCACCAAGCACACCATTCGTGTGATCATCGGAGATGTCCGCGGCAAGGGCCTGCCCGCGGTTCGGCTCGCCTCGGTCGTCCTCGGCGCGTTCCGCGAGGCGGCGGTGACCTGGCTCGAGCCGGAGCAGGTGGCCGCGGCCTGCGCCCAGGCCGTCAACCGGCAGGCGGAAGCGGAGGACTTCGTCACCGCTCTGCTGCTCGACATTCACCCCGACGGACGGCTCAGCCTCTGCTCGGCCGGTCACCACCCGCCGATGCATCTGTCCAGGAGGCCCTCCGACGGAGCCGAGGTGACGGGCGGCGGACAGGAGAGGGCGGGCCAGGAGATGCGGTTGAAGTCGCCGAGCCCTCCGCTGGGGCTCGCCGAACGGTTCACGCCGACCGCCGGGCAGTGGGCCGTTGGGGACCGCCTGCTGCTCTTCACCGACGGGCTGATCGAAGCCCGCTCGCCAGGTGGCGAGTTCTTCCCGCTCCAGGACCACCTCGACGTGCTGTTCGACGGCACGCTCGAGGAGGCACTCGATCGGCTGACCGAACGCGTCACCCTGCACGCGGGCGGCCACCTGCGCGACGACCTCGCGATGCTGCTCATCGAACGACGCCCGCTCGCGTCCGAGCCCACGGTGCCGCGGCAGCTGTCCGCGGCGGACAACAACGGGCCGCGCACCGGGTCTCGTGTCACCGATCCGGACGCCGAACCGCCAGCCACGGCCACTCCAGCCGCCTCGGGCGGCCCCGTGTACGTCCGCGCCATCGGGCTGGGGGCGTCCGGGTGGCGCCGTCTCCGCGCCGGCCGATCGCACCGTTCGGCCTGACGACGGCACAGCGCTGCCCGCCGCGGGCTAGTTGCCGTTGCGGTAGTCGACCGCGCCGGGCAGGTCGATCCTGGAGTCACGACCCCAGCCGTCCTTCGCCCAGAGGCACCAGTCGACGCGGCCGAGCGTGAACCTGACCTGCTTGACGCCGGCGCCGTCGCCGCTGAACTTGAAAGGGCCGAACGAACTCCAGCCCCGATAGAACAGACCCATAGCTGCGCTCCTGAAAACGGGGCCCGCGACGGGGCCCAGGCGATTGCGGTCGGGAATCCCTGCCAGCCGGCGGTTTCCGCACGGACGGCGACTGGGAGTGAGGCTAGCCCGACGTGATGGACAGCCGGTGGAAATGACCGGTAGGCGACTGGCCGGCGGCAAACACACCGACTCCGTGATCCAGGTGCTCCGTGTGCGGTGTCCGTATCGCGCCAAGGCGTCATGCGCGGTGGCCACCTCAACCATGAGATGACCGGGCGGCACCGGCGTGCCGGCCTCCCGCCAGGCCCCGGGTCGTACTCGTGGTCGCGGCCCGGTCGCGACCCGTAATTTGGCGCCCGTTGGACACGAACACCTGATGAACTCCGGGCGGCCACGGCCCGGCCGTCCACAGCGAGCCCCCGGCGCCACAGCCAGGCGTCCCCGGCGGATGCCGTCTGGCTCCCACTACTGTCAAAGACCGACATCTGTCCTCGCGCCACGCGGCACTCGCGAATCCCGTACGTCTTTGGATGGCGGGAACGAACCGTGAGCGCGGTGGACACACAGCCCTGGCCGGGGAGAGGGGCCGATATGCGCGCGTTCAGGCCGCCGGCGTCCTCGCCGGCCGGTGTCGGCTGACGCCGGCCGGCATGATGGCCTGGCGGCGGGTGGCCGCCTCCTCACGTTCCTCGCACGCGCGACCGGCGTCCGCGGACCGGACCGGCCGGCCCGCGCGCCGGGTCTCGTCCCACGGGCGCCGGAACGGGTGGCTCGCCAACGCCCTCGCCACCGCGGTGATGCTGGCTGTGGTCGCCGCCGGGACGAGCGCCTGCCAGCTCGAGGGCAGCGGTCCCGACGCGGCCGGCGGGTCGTCGCCGTCGGCGGCCTCGTCCTCGAGCGGAGCCGCGCCGACGTTCAGCGCGGATCCGAAGGGACAGCCACCCGTCGTCGCCACCGCCGGCGGCCTGGTGAGTGGTATCCGCGCCGGTCAGATGGATCGCTACCACGCGATTCCGTTCGCCGCGCCGCCCGTCGGGACGCTGCGCTGGGCCGCGCCGGCGCCGCCGAAGCCGTGGCAGGGAATTCGCGACGGGAGCCGCGGCGCACCGGCCTGCGCGCAGACCGGCACGCTGAGCATGCTGTCCAGTGAGGACTGCCTGTACCTGACGGTCTCCCGGCCGGCGGGAGCTCCGACGGACGGCCACCTGCCCGTGATCTTCTGGATCCATGGCGGCGCGTTCGTCGGCGGTACCGGCGAGCAGGCCGACCCGACTGCGCTGACCACCGGTGGCCCGGCGATTGTCGTCACCACGAACTACCGCCTCGGGGCGCTCGGGTATCTCGCCCTGCCCTCCCTGGCCCAGGAGAGCGGCGGGGACGCCGGCGACTACGCCATCCAGGATCTGACCGCCGCGCTGCGCTGGGTCCGGAGCAACGCGGCCTCGTTCGGCGGCGACCCGAAGAGCGTCACGATCATGGGAGAGTCCGCGGGGGCGATCAATGTCTGCGCGCTGCTGGCCGCTCCCGCCGCGAACGGGCTGTTCCAGCGGGCGGTCATGGAGAGTGGGCCGTGCGGCTGGAAGCTCCCGACCATGGCGGTCGCCTCGCAGACCGGCACCGCCCTGGCGAACCGGCTCGGCTGTGTCGACGCGGCGACRGCGGCGTTCTGCCTGCGTTTCCACTCGGCGGCCGAGATCATGGCGGCGTCGGCCGTTGACGTCTCGATTTTCAACCCGTTTCCGTTTTCACCGGCCGTCGGCGGCAAGACCCTGCCACTCACCCCGTCCCAGGCATTATGGAATGGGAAACTGGCGAACGTCCCCATGCTGATGGGCACGGTCCAGGACGAAGGACGGCCGTTCACGACCTACTGGGCCAACCAGGGTCCGGTCACCGACCTCGGAGTGGACGGCGTCGTCCGCACTCAGTTCCCGGACCGTGCCGAGCGGGTGCTCGCCGCCTACCCGCCCGGTCGGGTGCCCGCCCGCGAGCGGCTGTCGCGGATCATCACCGACTCGATGTTCACGTGCCAGGCGACCACCTTCGCGCAGCTCACCACCGCGATCGCCCGGGTACCCACGTACCTGTACGAGTTCGACGTCCCGGAGCGGCCGGCCGTGAATGCCGAGTTCGGCGCCGGCGCGACCCACGGCGCGGAGCTCGACTTCCTGCTGCCCGGCCTCACCGGCAAACTGACGACGCCTGAGCAGCACTCGCTGTCGAAGACGATGATCGGCTACTGGACCCGCTTCGCGGCGACCGGGAACCCGAACGGCTCCGGTACGGCCACCGGCTCCGCGGTCGCCTGGCCACGTTTCGACGTCCCGGCGGTCCGTTCCGGCGACGACCGCCTGCTGCTCACCCCCGGCAGGACCGCCCCGGCCGCCGGCACCTGGTCGGCCCATCACTGCGACGTCTGGAGCTGACGCGGGCCGGCGCACGCCGGCTTTCGCTGAGCCCTCTTGCGCGCACGCGGGCGATCGGTTCACCGTGAGGGGCGGCGAGCGGGGTCTGTCGGCTCCGCCGAGCGCCTGATTGACCGGAACGCACCGCCGGGCCCACTGGTTCGGCGGCCCTGGCGGCGGCGGGGTGGGGGCGGCATGACCGATGCGATCGCAACGGCGACGATGACGGGCGAGGCAAAGGGTTTCCTGCCCAGCGAGTCCGCGTTTCGTTTCACCAACCGCTTCCCGCACCAGCCCGTCATCGCCGTGCGAGTGCCCGGCGTGGGCAGGGGCATCCCGATCGGCGACGCGAGCCGTGGCCTCTGCGGCGGCATGATATTCGCGGTGCGCGATCTGTTCGAGGCGGGCCGGGAGCCGCCGGCGGATGTCACGCCGCCACTCCCGGCGTCACCGCTGTACAGGTACATCGTCCGCCGCCTGCTCGCGAGCTGGAATCTTCCCCGCGGCGGGCTGACCTACTACCGCCTGCAGCGAACGGCCGACGCGGACGTCGTCTGGGCGCTCGGCCGCCGCGCGGGCATCGGCCGCGTCACGGTCGTCGACGAGTGGCCGAAGATCCGGCTCGGCCTGGACTCCGGTCGTCTTTCCGCCCTCGGGATCATCACCGCGCATTCCGCCGACCCGATGAAGCTGGGCTTCAACCACCAGGTCCTCGCCTACGCCTACGAGCAGTCCGGCACGGCCGTCACCCTGCGCGTCTACGACCCGAACACCCCGCTGGACCGCGCMGACGACGTCGTCCTCTCCTTCGACACCGCCAACCCCGCCGGCCCCGTCCTCGTCAGCCACAACCTGGCCATCTCCGGCCGCCCCGTCCGAGGCTTCTTCCACACCACCTACCGCTGGTCCGACCCGGCCCCGGCGCTGGCGGCATCCGCGTAGGACCGTTCTGGGTATGTCCACCAGCGCAGTACGTCGGTCAGGGCGTCGACCGTGTGATCAGGCTCCGGCCACGGTGACGGGGTGCTGGAGGTCGCCCGTCACGGCACGGGGGCTGCCGTCCCTGGTCGTGTAGCCGACCATGCAGGTGAACGACCGGCTCCCGCTTCCCAACTCTCCGCGAGGATCTCCAGGTAGCCGATCCGCTCCGTCGCCGATGTCGCGAACGGCGGGCCGAGGAGGCCTCGCGCCGCGTCTCCGCACTGCGCGGTGATGGGCGCTCGATGGCCACACCCGACAACCCACCCGCCAGCAGCGCCGACAGGCAACAGAAGCACCGAGCGGCCGCGCCCATGCCGTGCCAACGCAGGCGGACCGATGCCCACCCTTCTCGGGCGACCGGCGCGCCGCCGTTCCCCGCAGAACGTCCTTGAGTAGTTCGGACAAGATACTGCGCTTGATGAGCATTTTCTACACGCGAGCCGCCAGCTACCTTTCGAGAGAGCGAATCAACCCAGGCGGCCGCGGCGGGCCGGCGACCGGAAATTCCGTGTCCATCGCCTCCGGCGCCGTGCGAGCATTACCAGAAAGGTAACCGTGAACAAGATCGGAATCGTTCGGCGAGCGGCGGCGACAATCGCCGCCACGGGAGCGGCCGCGGTAGCGGCGATCGTGGCTACCGGCGCAGGTGTAAGCGCGTCCGAGCACGGCCCAGACCGGGCCGCCGACACCGTCGCCATCCAGACCACGCAGGCCTGCTACGGCCGCGCCCAGGACACCGTATATCGCAACTATGCCGACGCGAGCAAAGCAGCGAGCGAAGGCCGAGCCGCCTTTGGCGCCTGTTTTACGCCTGACGCCCATATCTCCATCGGCCTGCTCGGCCAGGCACCCTTCGAAAGCGCGAAAAACATCGGGGAGTGGGTCGACTTCGTCCGACAGTTCGGTCAGGACCACGGCTATCTCAGCACCCGTCATCTTATCGGAAACGTCGAAGTAGTATTTACCGGACCCGACAGCGCGATCGTGTACAGTTCCGGGACGACACCGCACTTCATCGGCGCAGGAAAATTGGCCGGGTCGCCCGGAGTGGATTGGATCACCGGCAACTACCGGGGAGAGGTCCGCCGCGTCCACAACCGCTGGCTGATCACCAGTTTTCAGATCAACGCCGACGAGTTCGCCCACACCTCCGTCGAATACCCGATGGGCCGCAGTGACGGCAGCGGAAACATCGGGTTCCCGGACAACATCCCCGGAGAGCCGGCCGGTACCGGCCGCGGCTGATCAGGACGGCCTCCCGCACAAGTAAGGCGGCCGGGTCGCCGTGGGTTCACCGTGGCGGCCCGGCCGGATCGGTCTGCGCCGGTCGGTGAATTCGTCGCGATCCGCCATGTCACGGACGACGGGTGGTACGACGGGTGGCTCCTCCGGATTCCTCCGGCCCCACCTTCCGTTGCGTCGGGATCCGGTCACTACAACACCTTTCGAGGGTGGTGTTGCAACCGCCGCGAGAACTCAAACCCCCACGAAGATCCACACATCGCCCGAGTTGATCACTCGGAGGTCATGGAGAATCGTCGGCGGATCGAGGTTCGGTTTTGGGAGTGTCACACGAGGTCGAGGATGGCCTTGCCGTGGAGCCGGCGCCGAGTGAGGGCGGTGATGGCTTCGTCGGCCTRCTGCCACGGCCCGCGCCACCCGACGCCCACCTCGAGGCGACCGTGATGGATCTGGCCGGCCAGCCAGCTCATGTCCTCGGCCAGCCGGTGCGTGTCGGCATAGAGGTAGAAGGACTGGATCGTTCTGCGGTCTCCGGAGATGGCGTCAGGCGGGAAGCGGATGTCCTGGCGCGACGCGCGGCCCACGCTGACGAGGACGCCGCCGGGATCGCGAAGTCGTTGATACGCCTGCACGAGAGTGTCGCCACCGACCAGGTCGATGGCGGCGTCGATGGTGGTGGCGAGCTGGTCCGGTCGGTCGACGGTCTGAGCGGCGCCCAGGCGGGCGAGGTCGTCGGCGAAGGCTCTGGCGGCGACGGCGATGACCTCGGCGCCCGCCTGGCTGGCGAGCTGGACCGCGAACCGCCCCACACCGCCGCTCGCACCGGTGATCATGATTCGCTGTCCGAGCAGGAATCCGAGCCTCCGCAGCGCCCGCAGGGCTGATCCCGCGGCGACCGGAATCGTCGCCGCGAGTCCGTGGTCGGCGCCCTCGGGAAGGGGAGCGAGCAGATCGCTGCGCACGGCACGCAGCTATGCCCAGCCACCGCCGTGCTCACCCGTGGTGACCACCGCGGTGCCTGCCGGCGGTCCGGATCCGTCGGCGGCGGGCTGGACGATCACTCCGGCGGCATCCCATCCGAGCACCGCGCCGTCGGGTGCCGCGGCGATCCGGTAGACGACCTCGCCGAAGTTCAGGGTGGTGGCGGTAAGCCGTACGAGCGCCTGATCGGATTCGGGCATGGGATCCGGGCACTCGACGAGTCGCAGGCCCAAGGGGTGATCGTGCTGGACGACCAGGGCCTTCATGATCCGGCCTCGGCGAAGTCGGCGTCGTCGCCGGTGCGGCCGCCGTACGTGGCGATCTTGTATTCGGTGGCGGCCAGCGACAGGGTGAGCTCGCGGAGTTGACGGCAGATCGTGTCGCGGTGCTCCAGCAGCATGTCGAGGCGTTCGGGCACGGTCGCCTCGCCCTCGTCGACCAGCCGGACGTAGTGCTGCAGGTCGCGCATCGGCATGCCGGACAGTCGCATCCGGGTCAGGAACACGAGACGTCGCATGGCCGCCGCGTCGTAGCTGCGGTGGCCGCCCGGGGCACGGTCCACGACGATCAGTCCGGCCCGCTCGTAGTACCGCAGAGTATGCGGCGAGACGTCGAGAAGATCGGCGGCCTGGGCGATCGTCAGCGGATCGTCGAGGTCGTTGAGGTCGGCCAGCCGGTGGATCGCCTCAACCGGTATCGGGCCGTCCATCTCGTTCAGGCTGGCCAGAGCCTTGCTCATGAGATCGTCCGTGGTCACGCTGGGCCTCTCAGATCGGCCGGTCGACTGGGACGACCGCCTCGGCGAAGTCGGAACCGCGGGCCACGTCCGCCCATTGCGCGAGCGAGGTGAGACCGGCGCGGTACGAGGCGCCGATCCGCTGTACCGCCTCGGCGCCGAGCGGTAGCCGGAGCGGGACCTCGTCGCCGTGGGCGAGCTTCACGATGATGGCTGCCGCCTTCTCCGGGTCGCCTTCCTGGGCGCCGTCCGCGCCGACGAGGCCGGCCCGCACCGCAGCCAGCGCGTCGCGGTAGGTGTCGTCGACGTCGGCTATGGCAAGCACGTCTTTCCGGTTGAACGCCGTTCGGAACCGCGACGGCTCCACCAGCATGACGCGGATGCCGAACGGCGCGACCTCGCCGGCCAGCGCCTCGCTCCAGCCCTCGAGGGCGAACTTGCCGGCGCAGTACGCGCCCACGCCGGGGAAGGCGAAGCGGCCGCCCTGGCTGCTCATCTGCACGATGGTTCCCGCCCCCTGCGCGCGCATCGTGGGCATCACCGCTCGAACCAGCGCCGCGGGCACGAAGAGGTGCAGGGCGAGCGATTCGCGCAACTGGTCCTCACCGACCTCCTCGGCTGCGCCCACATAGCCGCGCCCGGCGTTGTTGACCAGCACATCCACCCGGCCGAACCGTGCCGCGGCGGCATCGACGACCCGCGGGACGCCTCCGACGTCGCGTGCGTCGAACTCGACCACTTCCAGACTGTGCGGATGGCGGTCGACGAGATCCTGCATCGCCGCCGGCCGCCGTACCGCCGCGACTATCGAGTCCCCGCGGCCCAGCGCGACCTCGGCGATGGCACGACCGAAGCCGCGGGTCGCCCCGGTGATGATCCACGTGAACGGATCGGATGCAGCCATGTCGCCGACGATAGGAGTTCGAGTGCGCTCGAACGCAAGACCGATCTAAGGGACCGATCTAAAGGGAAATAGAACGTGACCGATGAGCGCAACGCGGCCCAGGGCGAGACGACCGCGCTGGGACAGGCGCCTTCCGGCGGGTGCCCACGCTGGAACGGACACCTTCGGCGGAGTGACCGCGCCGGGTCAGGCGGCCTGGATGGCGTGGTAGGGCTCGCCGCGCTCCAGCATGTGGTAGATCGCGACGAGGATCGAGTGCTCGACCGCGACCGCGCCTTGGCCCCGCCGCGGCGGGGTTTGATCCGTTTGTGCTGGCCGTCGCAGCCAACCGCTTACTACTGACGCCAGGTATGGGATCAACTACTCCAAGTGTGCCCCCAACGGGATACGCAGCAGACCAGTGCAGGAACGATCAGCAGTTCCACGTCTGGCCGGCTCGTCATCGAGGGCGGTTTTGAGCTTCCCGTTCGCGGAGGCGCCCGATGACCGCGCCGGGGGACCGTGGTGCGGGCAGCACCAGCGAGAAGGGGAACTCCGCCACCTCAGGCGTCACCGTGATCATGGCGCTGGTCATGGGACTCAGCTTCCTGTTCGGCTTCGGCAACYCCTGGGCCCTCGGAGTCCAACTCGGCGTCCCGGCCTACGTCGCACCCCTCGTCGCCCCCGCAGTCGACCTGTCCGTCATCGGCCTCCTCCTCGGCATCCGCCACCTCGCACTCGGCGGCGCAACCACCCAGCAGATGCGCCCAGCATGGCGACTACTCGTCTTCGCCGGCTTCGTCACCCTGGCACTCAACGTCGCCGAACCACTCATCGAGCAGAACTACGGCAAAGCCGCCTTCGACGCCGTCGGACCACTCCTACTCATCGGCTGGTCCGAAGTCGGACCCGGCCTCCTCCAAGCGATGAAAGCCCTCAACTCCGCAGCCGCCCCGCCCACGTCCACCGAGCACCCAGGCCCACCAGCCCCCGAACACGACAAACCAACGAGCCGACCTCCGGTCACCGAAACGGAGGTGGCAAGGACGGATCCGCGGCCGGGTCCAGGCAAGGCCCGCGAGCAAGACCTACTCCACCGAGCACGAGCCGAAGACGTCCTCAACTGGCAACACCACCAACGCCCCATATCCGCAGAAACCCTACGCAAAAGACTCCACGTCGGCGCCCCCACTGCACGCAGACTCGTCGCCCAGCTACGCACCGACACCCACACCCAGATCGGAGACAGCGTCAGAACCCTCGATGGTGAGCCACAGGAAGATTGATCGAGGAGGTACCGACGATGCCCGCACCCACAGCCACGCTGGTGGATGCCCGACGCGTTCGTCGATGACCATCCAGGCATCGGAGCCCAACCTTGGGGGACGATCCCGGTCGGCCTTGCTCCGGAGGGCGTGGCCGCGACCGACAGTCTGTCCAACCCGCAGGTGTACGTCGCCAATGCCGGCGAGACGACCGTGACGGTCATCGACGCGAAACTGGGTATCACCACCGTCGACCTTGGCGCCGATGTCTTCCCCAGAAGCATTGCTATCGACACCGACGCGCGACCCCCGGGTGTACGTCGCCAGCCGCACCTTCGGGCATCCCGCTGTCGCGATCCTCGATCGCGACACCAACACCGTGGTGAGTACATTCTGCAGCCCCCTGTGGCGGCGGTCGCCCCCTCCGAAGGCCTCGCCAGCCCGCGTCTCTACCTTGTGGGCGGCGGTACGGACACGCTGAGGGTGCTCGACCCTGATACCGCCGAGATCACCGCCTCCGTCCCCGTCGGCTCCGGACCCATCGCCCTGGCGATCCAGAACTGACGCTGCAGGTTCGCCCCCGGAGCCGCGTACTCCGCGGCTCCGGGGCCGTCTGGAGGCACGCCAGGGCTGCCACGCTCGCTCAGACTGGCGGGCAGTTCACGCCCACCGAGCTGATCACGCCGCAGTAGCTGGATCGGGCCACCTGCCATCCGTCGGCAGTATGGATCAGCATTACGGCAATAGTGGTGGTCGCCGGAGGATCTCCGGGTTTGCTGCCCTTCCAGGCGAGGGTGACGTCGGCGTTGATCGTRCTGGGGCTGGTGGCGTCGAGGCTGGTCGCTGTGGCGGTGAGGGAGTCGACGAGCTGTGGGCTGTCGGTGGCAAGCTGGGCGCGGACGCCGGTGAGGGCCGCGCCGTCCTGGACGGCCGCGGCGAACTCGTCGGCGCTGGCGTCGGGGGAGAACGTGTCATGGATCGCGGCGCGTACCGCCGCCGCGGTGGCGGCGTCGGGCGGCGGCAGGTTGGCCGGGGTCGCCGGCCGCGCGCCGAGGACGAGTCCGTCGGCGATCCGCTGGAGTGTGGCCGGGTCGGCGGGGGTCGTCCCGAGAGTTTCGACGCTGAGCGAGACCCCGGACGGGGTCAACCAGACCAGGGCCGTGTCGTAACGGCGAGCGCCTTGGGGGCCTGAGGTGCCTTCTCCCTGGCCGATGTCGGCGGTGATGAGGAGCGCCGGTCGGCCGCCGACGGTCCGCTGGACGCCGACTGGCGTGGTGCCCAGGATTTTTGCCGGGATCGAGCGAGGGCCGGTCAGGTCGGTCGTGATTGAGTACATGTCCGTCCTGATCGGATCCCAGGAGACGCTGACCCAGAGCTGCGTGGACGCAGCCGTGGCTGCCTGGCCCGAGGTGGCGCTGGTCGGGTCGGCAGGGATGGATCCCTCGAACTCGCTGGTGAACACCCCTACGCGTCGTACGCCCAAGCTGTACTGAGACAGCGTTGGATAGTTTTCGGACGTGCCCGTGAGCCGCGGCGTGGGATAGGGGCTGTCAGCGCGCGGCGGCAGGACCGTGTAGTCGCCCTGATGGGTCATCCCGCCAGGTAGCCAGGTAACGGTGAGCCCGCCATAGGAGTTCAGACCCTCACGAGGCGTGAYGGACACGGCTGGCGCGGCCTGGCGATCGAGGGTCCCGGTCGCGGCGAGAAGGCCGAGGGGGATGCCGAAACCGCCGAGAACAATGGCGAGCGCGGTGACGAGCCGGCCGCGCGTGCGACGACGGCCCGCCTGGGCGCGGACGTCGGCGGTGAAGGTCTGGGCGACATCTCGCAGCGGCAGCGCCGGGCCGAGGGCACGCAGGCGGGATTCGAGGTCGTGGCCGGAGTGGGTCATCGCGCCTCCCTCCTGGTGGTGCGGGCGTTGGTGGGTTGGGAGCCCGAGAGCCGCGGGCCGGAAGGCCACGGCCGCGCTGATGGGCTCGGTTCGTTCGTCAGGACGTCCGTTCGGCCCGGGCCGTCGGGAATCGGCGCCGGTCCGGGTGGTGACGGCTCGCCGGCGAGGCCGCGCAGCTCGTCGTCGGCACGCAGCCGGACGAGGCCCCGGGAGGCCTGGGAGCGCACCGAGCCGATGGAGCAGCCGAGCGCCGCGGCGACCTCGGCCTCGGGCAGGTCCTCCAGGTAGCGCAGCACGATCACGGCCCGCTGGCGGGGTGGGAGAGACAGCAGGGCCCGTACGAGGCTCGCACGCTCGGACACGGCGTCGGCGTGATCGGCGCTGAGGCCGGACGCGTCCGCGGTCCAGGAGCCGTCGACGACGAGGGGCACTTCCGGTGCGCGTGCCCGCAGCCCACGCCAGCGGCTGGTCGCCGCGTTGACGAGCGCGCGGCGCACGTAGGCCTCGGGCTGCCGGTTGGCGATCTTCGGCCAGTGCCGGTAGGTCCGCTCGAACGCGCCCTGCAACAGGTCCTCGCCGGCAGCCCAGTCACCGCCGACCAGCAGCGTCGCGCTCAACAGCAGCCGTTTCGCCGCCGTGGCGACGAATTTCTCGAAGCTCTGTTCCTCATCGGCACGCATCCCTCATCTCCCGCCTTCCGGACCGGACGCCATACCAGACGCAGCCAGGCGCACCCCACGATGAGCGCCGAACCGGGCGATTCGGCGCGGCCGGCCACAAGGGCCGAGTCAAGGCTGTGACCTGTGYGGTCCGAACCTCTGGCGCGTCAGCGCCATCGCGTCCTGATGCCCTACTCCTCCGCGGCGGCGCGTGTCGCGTCGAAGTAGCTCTCTGACAGTCAGGAAGTCACGGCACGGCGCCGGACGGCGAAAACGGCCGAGCAACGACCGAAAGGCTCCCCAGCGGCGGCTTCAATACGCGGCCCGCCGCGGCCGGCGCCGCGCGGCGTGGACGTCCGATGGCGCGCGGCGGACATCGTTAACGCGGACAGGCACCGGATACCGGACGGCCCGCTAACTCGCGGACCACCTCGCCGATCACCCGCGCGAGCCGTCCCGTGCGGCGCTGATAGCGCTCAAGCACGTCGGGAACCTGCTCCCGGAACGTGTCCGGCAGCGGTCAGCGCCGCGTCGCCCAGCAGGTCCCCGAACGGGCCGCCGAGGAAGTCCCCGACACCGCCGAAGCCCCCACCTCCACTGTGCATGGCGAGCCAGCAGTGGACGTCGCACGTGTTCGTCCCGAAGGGCTGCGGCAGGTCCGGCGCACCCGCAGTGGCGAGAGGTTGCTGCCCCGGGCCAAGCGGCACGCCGTCGCTGACCGGCATAGCGGTGTAGGGGCGGACCGGGTCGGTGGCCCGAGCCGGGGTGTACGGCGCGGACGGCGCGCTGGTCGGGTCGGTACCGGGCGCGGGGGCAGCGATCGGCAGCGCCCCGGCCGGAGTCGCGTTGACAGGAGGGACAACGAACGAGCTGGCCGCTGCGGCCTCGGCCGGCAACGTCGAGGGCTTCGGCGTCGCGGCAACCCGCTCCGCCTGCGACACCGGGAACACCGGGGCGGCCGGTGACGCCGCGGGAGCGGGCGCCGGAGCCGCGGGTGGGGCCGCCGCCGTGCCACGACTCGGCGCCGCAGGCGCAGGACCCGACTGGAGACACGCGCCGAGATCCGGCTGTCTGTGCGCGTTGGCGCTCGCTGAGCGTGCCACCGCCAACGCGCTGTCGGTCCAGGCCAGCCGGAGTGCAGCCAGTTCGATCATCGCGTCCGACGATGGTCACGTCTTGTGGCGATGCTGCTGGGACACAGTCAGGCTCCTCCTCCGACGAACGAAACATGGTGAATGTGGACTCCGCTCACCTACGTGCTCTGGGTAGTGGGAACCGTGCCGGTCGGCAGGCTCTGGCGGGTGCTGCCACGGGCGGCCCGCCGCTGCGGGACGACAACCGCCGCCTGATCACCTCACGCCAGCCGGCGCCCCGCGGCGAAGCGGCGCACGCTCATGGGCGAGGGCCATGGGCCCTGAGGAAGTCGCCGACGAGACCCCGCACGTAGTCAGCGCCGAACGTCCGCCCGGCCAGCAGCCGCCGGTAGATCAGCGGTCCGGCCAGCTGGTCGATGGCCTGATCCGGGTCGAGCCGGCCGTCGAGTTCACCGCGCTCGATCCCGGCTGCTCCCCCAGGGCATCCCGCACGCCCTGCGCCGGGTGTCGACGCCACCGCCGCGGGTGCTGCAGATCTCCTCACCCGGCGGCTGGGAGAAGTACCTCGAGGACCTGTTCGAGGCCGGCCCGAGCGTCCTCACCAACGGCGCCCTCGACCCAGCAAAGATCAACCCGATCGCCGCGAAATACGACATCCGCTACGAGGAAAGCCCCTTTTGCGTCACTCCCGACCCGAGCGAGTAGCCCCACCGGCTGATACCGGTCGAGACGAGCGTGCTGACCAGGCCCGCGATGTCGACAGCGAGCTTCTTGCTCACCAACCGGATGCCGGCAGCCGCGAGCGTCGCCGTCGCGGCCGCCGCGTCGGAGCTGCCGACCGTCGCCCCGATCGTCTGCTGACCGCCACCCAGCAGCAGGCCGCCCCGGTCGGCCGCGTACTCAGGAGGCGTCGGACCCGTGCGAGGCGCGGGACCGGGTTCGTCGCACGTGGGACCGGCGTCGACCGAGTCGGAAACGTGAAGCAGCTGAGGCGATCTACAGGTGAGAAAATACCCCACCCAACTCACCCGCCAGGCACAATCCGTAACGGATCAACTACTCCGCGCGTGCCCCCAACGGGATTCGAACCCGTGCTACCGCCTTGAAAGGGCGACGTCCTGGGCCACTAGACGATGGGGGCGGAAGGCCCTGAGCGGTCGCTGCGCGTGGCCTGGACCGTCGGGAACTCCGGGCAAGCATAGGGGACGGGTAGGTCAACCGCCAAACGGCTTCCTCGGTCCAGCCAGCGAACAGACGGCGAGGACCGGGGCCTCGTCCCCCGTCTTACAGGCGGGTGAGATCGATCTTTACCGGGAACGGCGCGGTTGCCTCGACGACGCCCGTGTGGACGTCGCCGTCGCGGTAGCTCCTGGTCGCGGGGTCCAAGACGTATGTGTAGACGATCGGCACGCCGGCAGGAGGCTGCTCGATCCGCCAGTAGTACGAAATGCCAGCCTTCGCGTACTGCTCCGCCTTGACGATCCGGTCGGTCGTCTCCGATCCTGGCGAGACAACCTCGGCGACGAGCAGGATGTGTTCGGGCCGGGCCGGCATGATGTCCAGCGTGTCGGCGCGATACACGACGACGTCAGGGCGACGGTTGGTCAGCGGCACATCCTGCAGTCGAACATCAAAGTCGAGATCGGCGTTCCAGTCCGGCCCGGCAGCGGCCTCCAGCGCAACCGCGAGAATCTTGGCCAGCCGATTGTGACGCCTGGACGCGCTGGGACTCACAACGACCATCCCGTCCACGATCTCGATGTCCGCGCACTGCTCCTCGGACCAGGAGTCGTACTCCTCCGCCGTGATCTGCTGGTGCATCCAGGCGGGAGCGATCATCTCCGCGGTGATGGCGCACCTCCTTGAGCCTGACCGGCTTGATCCGTCTCAGCCAGCGTAGCGCCCCCGTCTCGCTTGTCTCGTCAGTCCAGCCGAGACAGGGAGACGCCGAGACGGCCGCGCCCCCCGGTACCGGAGATCGGTGCCGGGGGGCGCGGCCGTGGAACGCTGGATACGCCCGGACGCTAGATGCGGCCGGTGGAGGCGGCGCGCTTGCGGCTCAGGGCGTCGACGCTGGCGGCGACGGCGAGCACGCAGCCGGTGACGATGAACTTGGTGCCAGCGCTGTATCCCATGAGGCCCATGCCGTTGTCGATGACCGCGACCACGGCGCCACCCAGCACCGCGTCGACGATCCGGCCCTTGCCGCCGAAGAGGCTGGTGCCACCGATGACCGCCGCGCCGACCGCGTACAGCAGCGTGTTGCTGCCGCCGGCGTTCGGGTCGACCGAGGTCGCCCGGGACGCGGCGATGATGCCGCCGACCGCCGCCATCGCCGAACAGATGACGAAGCACGAGATCCGGATGCTCACGACGTTGATGCCGGCACGCCGGGCGGCCTCGGCGTTGCCGCCGACGGCGTAGATGTGCCGCCCGTAGGACGTGCGGTTGAGGACGTACGTCCCCACGACGACCAGCACGAGAATGATCGGGATGACGATCGGCACGCCCTTGAGCGAGACGATCGCGGTCCGCGAGCGCTCCAGGTTGAGCGCGTAGACCGCCAGGCCCGTGAGCACGGCCAGTGCGCCGGTGCGAACGGCGACCACCGAGATCGGGTCGGCCGACAGTCCGCCGCGCCGCCGGGTGGCGCTGCGCATCACCTGGCTCGCGCCGAACCCGAGGACCACGACCGCGAACAGGATCCAGCCGCCGTAGGTCGGCAGGTTCTTGTTGGAGATCGCGACGATCGTCTTGTCTCTGATGGAGATGTTCCCGCCGTTGCCGATGATCAGCAGGACGGTGCCCTGGAAGGCCAGGAACGCCGCCAGCGTGACCACGAACGACGGGATACCGACTCTCGCGACCAGGAACCCGAGCACCAGCCCAATCGCGACCCCGGTCCCTAGCCCCGCGAGGATCGAGACCCACCAGGGCTGGCCATGCTCGGCGGTCAACGTGGCCATGACGGCGGCGCAGACGCCGGAGGCGAAGCCGGYGGACAGGTCGATCTCGCCCAGCAGCAGGACGAAGACCAGGCCCATCGCGATCACGGTGACGGCCGCGCCCTGTGTGAACAGGTTGGCGAAGTTGATGGCCGACACGAACCGCGAGCGCAGGATCGCGAACGCGACGCACAGTACGAGCAGACCCAGGATGGCGGGCAGCGCCCCCATGTCACCGCCGCGGACCTTGCTGACGTACTCGCGGCCGTAGTCGAGCAGGTTCGGGCTTTCCACCGACGGCACGTTCTCGGCGTCGGTGGAGGCCGGCGTGCCAGGCGCGGCGGGCTCCTTGCTCAGGTTGGGGGCGACGTCCGTGGTACTCATGCCGTACCTCCGCTGGCCGCCACCGTGCCGGACGCCGCGACGGCGTCCTTGTGGGCGCCGTCCTCGGCGCCGTTCGCGGGCGTCGTCTTGTCCGGCGGCGAGCCGGTCGTGATCATCTGGATGACATCGGAGACGGTGACGTCGGCCGTGCGGACGTCGGCGGCGACCCTGCCCAGGTAKAGGGCGCAGATCCGGTCCGACACCTGAATGACGTCACGCATGTTGTGCGAGATCAGGACGACCGCGAGGCCGTTGTCCGCGAGCCTGCGGACCAGCTGAAGCACCTGTTCCGTCTGCGCGACRCCGAGCGCGGCGGTCGGCTCGTCCAGGATGACCACCGAGCTGTTCCACAGCACCGCCTTGGCGATGGCGACCGTCTGGCGCTGTCCACCGGACAGGCTGGCCACCCGCTGGCGCAGCGACTTCACCGTCCGGACCGACAGCCCGGCGAGCGTCTTCGCCGCTTCCTTCTCCATCCAGGCCTCGTCGAGGGCGACGAAGCGGCCCCGCTTCTCCCGTCCCAGGAACATGTTCTGGACGATGTCCAGGTTGTCGGCGAGCGCCAGGTCCTGGTAGACGATCTCGATACCGAGCGCGGCCGCGTCCTTCGGCAGGTGGACCGAGACCGGCTGGCCCTTGAACAGGTAGGCGCCGGAGTCCATCGAGTAGATCCCGCCGATGCACTTGACCAGCGTCGACTTGCCCGCGCCGTTGTCACCGACCAGCGCGGTCACCTCTCCCGCGTTGGCCGCGAAGTCGATGCCGTTCAGCACCTCTACCGGGCCGAAGCTCTTGTGGACGCCGCGCAGTTCGAGGACGGGCGTTCCCGGCGGTGGATGGTCGCTCATGATCACTCCTCGCCATGCGCGGATCAGCGGCCTGGGTTCCTGTCGGATCGGTGGAGCGGATCTGGCAGGTCGTATTGGCGCGCGAACGAAGCGGATGGTGGCGGTGGGTGGATGTGTCCTTGATTACAGATCGATAACAGTATGGGTGGCTCTGTGCCGCTAAAACAGCGTCCGCGACCTGCCGAGGCGGGACGACGTCCCGCGGACGGCGAGATCGCCACCACCCGCGGACGGCGAGACCACCACCGCCCGCGGACGGCGTCCGGCCGCCGGAATAGTCCCCACCGGTCCGCCCACGGCCCGCCCCGGCACCGGGTCTCCGGGCCGGGGTTGGGCCAGCCCCTGCGGGCGGACCGGTGAGAACTAGCTCAGGCTGTCGCCACTAGCACCTCGAAGAGGAGACCGCCGGAGACGCGAAGCAGAACATTTCGCGTCCCCTTTGGCCGTCAGGAGATGCCGGCGGTGGTGCAGAGCGCCGCGAACTTGCCGGTGCAGAGCTGAGCCTTGGTCACGTAACCGTCGGCGAGGACGTCCTTGACGTTGTCCTTGTAGATCGCCACCGGCTGCAGCAGCACGGACGGGACGTCCCGGTTCCCCTCGGGGTCGTGGATCGTCTGCGGAGCGTCGCCCTTGTCGCCCTTCGCCAGGCTGATGGCGAGCGCGGCGGCCGCGTCCGCCTCCTTCTTGACGGCCTTGTACACGGACATGCACTGGTCGCCGGCGAGGATGTTCTGCAGCGCGGGGGTGGTGGCGTCCTGGCCGGTGACCGGGACCTTCCCGTTGAGGCCGTTCTTGGCGAGGATCGCGAGCGCAGCCTGGCCCAGGCCGTCATTGGCGGCGAGCACGCCACCGATGTTCGGCTGCTGGGTCAGCATCTGCTCGAAGATCGTGCCGGCCTGCTGGTTGTCCCACTTGGGCACCGACTGGTCCGGGCCCTTGACGAACGAGCCGTCGTCGTACTTCGGCTTGAGGACCGAGTCGTAGCCCTGCTTGAACAGCGTGGCGTTGTTGTCGGTCGGCGAGCCGTTCAGCTCGGCGATGATCGGCTTCTGCGCCTTGGCGTCGGTCAGGCACTTGACCAGGCCTTCGCCCTGCAGCTTGCCGACCGCGACGTTGTCGAAGCTGACGTAGTACTGAGCGGAACCACCCAGCGTCAGCCGGTCGTAGTCGATCGTCGCGACGCCCTGGCCCTTCGCCTTGTCCTCGATCGCCTTGCCGGAGCCGGAGTCGAGGTTGGTGATCATCAGTACGGTGACACCGTTGGTGATCATCTGGTCGGCGATGGTCTGCATCTGCGTCGCGTCACCCTGAGCGTTCTGGATGTCGTAATCGATGCCGGCTGCCTGGAAGGCAGCCTTCAGCAGCGGCTCATCGGCCGTCGCCCAGCGATCGGACGACTTCGTGTCGGGCAGGATCACTCCGATCTTGCCCTTGACCTTGGCGCCGCTGGAGGCGCTGGCGGGTGTGCCGCCGCCGTTGTCGTCCCCGCCGCCGCCACAGGCAGCGATGCCGAGCACGAGACAGGCTCCCGCTGTCGCGACTCTTAAGAGCTTCGTGCGCATCTGCGTAGGCCCCTTCCCTTGGGCGAAACTGCCCAGGATGCGGATGCTAAGTTGTGCGGCGGAACATATTCGTGTGATCAGCCTCACGCAAGCGAAAGTCGCCATCAACCGGAAATGGTGACCCTGTGCACACGCTCCACCACTTATCGGTATCTGTCCGCTCCGCCAGACTGGGTACGTGATGCGCTTTTCGCGACCACACCCAAACATCTCGGGGATCAAGCAGGAGGAGCTACGCCGCCACAACCTGAGCCTGCTGCTGCGCTACGTCCATCTGGCCGGTCCGACACGGCGCGCCACCCTGACCGCGCAGACCGGGCTCAACCGCAGCACGATCGGCGYGCTGGCCGCGGAACTCGCGAGCACCGCCGGGCTCGTCCGGGAGGAGTCGCCCGAGGTGCGCTCGGGCGCGGGCCGGCCCTCGTTCCTCGTCGTGCCGGAAACCGAGCGCTACCAGGTGCTCGCGTTCGACCTGAGGGTGGACCGGATCGTCGGCGCCAGGGTCGGCCTCGGCGGCACGGTGCTCTCCAGGGACGTCGTCCCGCTGCTGCCTGACTGCCGGGACTTCGAGGAGGTCGTGAAGCTCACAGCGGCCACCGCGCGCCGGCTGGTGGACGCGCTGGGCCCAGAGGCCCGCTGCGTGGGGGTCGGGGTCGCCACCCCGGCGGTGGTGCGCGGTTCGGATGGGTTCGTCCGGTTCGCGCCCAACCTCGGCTGGGAGGAGCAGCCGTTCGGTGAGGCGCTCGAAACCGCGTTCGCCGACGCGCTGCCTGGCGGCATGGTCGACGACGCGGGTGTCCTCGTCGCCAACGACGCCGATCTGGGCGCCCTCGCCGAGCAGGCCAGAGGCGTCGCCCGTGGCCACGACGACATCATCTACCTGTCCGGCAACGTCGGCGTGGGCGCCGGGATCATCTGTGGCGGCCGGCCGCTGCGCGGCCACGGTGGTTACGCCGGCGAGGCCGGGCACATGGTCGTCAACCCCGCCGGCCAGCGGTGCCGCTGCGGCGCGCGCGGCTGCTGGGAGACCGAGGTCGGGACGGACGCCGTCCTGCGCGCCGCCGGGCACGAGCCCGGCGACGGCACCACCGTGCAGGACGTCGTCGCCGAGGCGAGGACCGGCAGCCCGCGTGCCCGCTGGGCGCTCGACGAGGTCAGCCGCTGGCTCGCCGTCGGCGTCGGCAACCTCGTCAACCTGTTCAACCCCGAGCTGGTGATCTTCGGCGGTGAGCTGCGGGACCTGCTCGCGGTGATGGAGCACGACATCGTCAGCCGGATGGGCGTCGGCGGCCTGACCGTGTCCCGCGAGCACGTCGAGCTGGTCCCGTCCGCGCTCGGCGGCGACTCCGCGTTGTTCGGCGCGGCCGAGCTCGCCTTCGCCCGCCTCCTCGACGACCCCCTCGGCGTCGCCATGAGCCTGGCCGCCACGGGCGGCTGACCGCCCGCGGCCGTCTGGCGGCCGTCCGGTGACGTCTGGCGGCCGCCTGGCGGCCGTCAACTCGCTGGGTGCTCGCGGCTCAGCAGCGGCAGGACCCCATCGAGGACGCCGGCGAAGGCGGACCTGGTCAGCGGGTCCGGCTCGGCGGCGACCAGGTCCGCCGCGACCGCCCAGTCGGGCGGCTCCGAGGCACCCGACAGCGCCCAGGCCGCCTGCCTGGCCGCGCCCCTGGCGACCCATTCGGTGCCGGGGTCGGGCAGCGCGACGGGGATCCCCAGCACCGCCGGCGCGAGCTGGCGCACGGCGCGCGACCGGGCCCCGCCACCGACCAGCACCGCCCGGCGCACGGGCACGCCGTGCCGGCGCAGCGCGTCGACACCGACGGCCAGGCCGCACAGCACCCCTTCCACGGCCGACCTGGCGAGGTTCTCCCGGGAGAGGTTCCCGCGGGAGAGCCCGGCCAGCAGGCCGCGCGAGCGCGGCAGGTTCGGCGTCCGCTCGCCGTCGAGGAACGGCAGCAGCGTGAGCCCGCCGGCCCCCGGCTCAGCGGCCAACGCCAGCGCGTCGAACCCCTCGAAGCTCACGCCGAGCAGGTCCGCGACCGTGGTGAGCACTCGGGCGGCGTTGAGCGTGCAGACCAGTGGCAGGAAGCGCCCCGTCGCGTCCGCGAAGCCGGCGACGAGCCCCTCCGCGTCCCTCGTGGGCGTCTCCGACGTCGCGAAGATCGTGCCGCTGGTGCCGACGGAGACGATCACGTCGCCGGGCAGTGGGCAGATGCCGAGGGCGGCGGCCATGTTGTCGCCGGTGCCCGGGGCGAGCAGCGTGCCCGGGGTGGCGACCCGGACGGCCTGGGCGACGACCTCGTGGGGGGCGGCGACCCTGGGGAGTTCCAGCGGGTGTCCGAGGGCGCGGTCGACGAGTTCGGGGAGGTAGCCGCCGGTCGACGGCGACCAGTAGCCGGTGCCGGAGGCGTCGCCGCGGTCGGTGGTCCTCGGCGCGTTCGCCGGACCGGTCTCCCGGCCGTCGCCGTCTCCGTCGTCGTCGCCGTTTCCTCCTCCGCCTCCGCCGCCGGCGAGGCGCCAGGTGAGCCAGTCGTGCGGGAGCAGGACCGAGCTGGTCCTGGCCGCGTTCGCCGGCTCGCGGCGGGCGAGCCAGCGCAGCTTGGTGACGGTGAAGCTCGCCGTCGGCACGCTTCCGGTGGCCGCCGCCCACTTCTCGGCGCCGAGCTCCGCGACCAGGTCGTCGGCGTCGTCGGCGGAGCGCACATCGTTCCACAGCAGCGCCGGGCGCACTGTGCGGCCCGCGTCGTCGAGCGCGACCATGCCGTGCTGCTGGCCGGCGACCGACAGCGCCGTGACGCCGTCGAGCAACCCGCTTCCCGCCGCGACGCGCAGCGCGGACCACCAGGCCTCGGGATCGACCTCGGTGCCCTCGGGATGGGGAGCCGCCGCCGACCGGACGACCGTGCCGCCGGCCGCCTCACACACCACGATCTTCGTCGACTGGGTCGAGGAGTCGATTCCGGCGACCAGCGTCACGAGCGACCGCCGCCGATCCCGACCCGCAAAGCCCTGCGCCGCTTCAGTTGAGCGGCCGATGGGAATCGTGATCGGGCTGGCTTGGGCAGCAAGGGCGACGCCCCGGAAAGTGTCGACATTGTACCCGTTTCGCTACGGTTTCTGATTGCTACTGGATGTTCACAAGCAGAGACAAGGGGTTGCATGACGGCTCCACCTGGCCTATTTGTTGTAGCCACCACCAAACTAACCTTGAGGTGACGCCATGGCCAGCGATCTGACTCCGACCCGGGCCGACCGGTTCAGCTTCGGCTTGTGGACCGTCGGCTGGCAGGGGCGCGACCCCTTCGGCGAGGTGACCCGCCCGGCGTTGGACCCGGTGGACACCGTCCACCGCCTCGCGGACCTGGGCGCCTACGGCGTGACCTTCCACGACGACGACCTGATCCCGTTCGGGGTGGACGACACCGAGCGGGACCGGCACATCAAGCGGTTCCGGGCCGCGCTGGACGAGACCGGTCTGGTCGTCCCGATGATGACCACGAACCTGTTCTTCCACCCGGCGTTCAAGGAAGGCGCGTTCACCGCGAACGACCGAGGCGTACGTCGGTTCGCGCTGCGCAAGACAATGCGCAACATCGACCTCGCCGCCGAGTTCGGCGCGAAGACCTATGTCGCCTGGGGTGGCCGGGAAGGCGCGGAAAGCGATGCCGCCAAGGACCCGCGCGCGGCGCTCGACCGGATGAAGGAGGCCATCGACGTCCTGTGCCAGTACGTCCGGGAGCGCGGCTACGACATCCGGTTCGCCCTGGAGCCGAAGCCGAACGAGCCGCGCGGCGACATCCTGCTGCCGACGATCGGCCACGCGCTGGCGTTCATCAACGAGCTCGAGTATCCGGACATGGTCGGCCTGAACCCGGAGGTCGGCCACGAGACGATGGCCGGGCTCAACGTGGTGCACGGCTACGCACAGGCACTGTGGTCCGGCAAGCTGTTCCACATCGACCTCAACGGCCAGCACGGCCTCAAGTACGACCAGGACCTGCGCTTCGGCGCCGCCGACGTGAAGAGCGCGTTCTTCCTCGTCGACCTGCTGGAGAGCGCCGGCTACGACGGCCCGCGGCACTTCGACTTCAAGCCGCCGCGCGCCGAGAACGTCGACGGCGCCTGGGTCTCGGCCGCCGCCTGCATGCGCACTTATCTGATCCTCAAGGAGAAGGCGGCCGCGTTCCGCCAGGACCCGCGCGTGCTCGAGGCCCTGGAGGCGGCCGGCGTGGGCGCCCTCTCCACCCCGACCGTCGCCCCCGGCGAGACCCTCACCGACTTTCTGGCCGACCGCGGCTCCTACGAGGACTACGACGCCGACGCCGCCGGCGCCCGCGCCGTCAACATCGAGCACCTCGACCAGCTCGCCCTCGAGCACCTCCTCGGCGTCGCCTGACGTTCTGGGTTCCTGGCCTCCTTGCCTCGCGCCGTGCGGGGGTCCTGCGCGGCGCGCCAACCGGCGCGTCGGTCGATGATCGCGACTTGTGCCCTCCGGTGGTCGTCCACAGGGTCCCTGTGGACGACCACCGGAGGGCACAGACAGCGATCAAGTCCCAGCGATCAAGTCCGCCGACGGCGTGCGACCCGCAAGCCGTGACGGCCGCGTCCGCGCCACCGCCGGCCATCGGCCTGGCGTGGTTCGACGGATGGGCGAGCACCCCTCATCGACCCTCTCGCCGTCCTGTATGCTTCTGCTCGAAGCGATGCACGGCGCTCGGAACCTCGGTCGTGACAGTAAGATCGAAAACTGAAGATCGTAGCATGGTCCCGTGGTGAAGTCTGGAGTTCACGCCGCCCTGTCAAGGCGGAGGTCGCGGGTTCGAATCCCGTCGGGACCGCGCACAACGTCCGTAGTCGAGTACCTAAGCGCTACGGACGTGTCGTCTGGGGGCAGGTAGCTCAGTCGGTACGAGCGTCCGCCTGAAAAGCGGAAGGTCGGCGGTTCGACCCCGCCCCTGCCCACCGTCACAAGCAGGCAAGACAGAAGCCACCGGCGGCGCCGGTGGCTTCCTTGGTCTCAGTCCTGGTCTCAGTTGCCCCCGGCTACCCTGTCGGGGCCAGGGCGCCGGCCGCGCCGTCGTCCCCCTCGTCGTCCGGGCTCGACGTCTGCCAGAGCAGCCCGCCGACCAGATCGGCGATGCCGGTCAAGACCTCCGTAGGCACATGCTGATAGCGGGTGGCCATGCTCGCCTGAGACCAGCCCATCACGTCCATGACCGCGCGAGTCGGGACCTTCAGAACCAGAAGCATCGTCGCTGCGGTGTGCCGCGCGTCGTGCAGCCGCGCCGGGCGTACACCGGCCTCGGTGAGCAGGCCGCGCCGTTCCTCGTAGTCCGCCCGCGGGTCGATGGGCCGCCCGGTCGGCTGAGCGAAGATCCAGGCACCTTCGGTCCAGAGGTCCGCCGCGTCCGTCCGTTCCTGGTCCTGGGCGTATCTGTGCAGCTTGAGCCAGGCCCGCAACGGTGCCGGTAGTCCGATCGCGCGGCGGCCGGCTCGGGACTTGGTTTCGACAACGACCAGGYCGCCGCTGTGGCGGTCCGGGCAGTCGGCGCCGCGTTTGCCGCCGCACGGCTTCTTGCATCCGTGCCGCCAGGTCTGGCGCTGGATCGCGCGCCGGATCGTGAGGGTTCCCGCATCCAAATCGAGGTCACGCCACTGGAGGCCGAGCGCTTCCCCCTGGCGGATGCCCAGCGCGAGCGCCAGAGCGAACCGGACCCCGTTGCGCCGTCCGCCCGCGGCGGCAAGGATGCGCTTCGCCTCGTCGACCGTGAACGGCTCGATTTCCTCTTCGACCAGCCGCGGCGGCTTGGCGATGGTTGCAGGGTTCTTCACGATCCGCCCGCGCCGCTCGGCCTCGTTCAGGGCGGTGCGCAGGGTCCGGTGAATCTGGTGGACGGTCGCGGGCTTCAGGTTCTTCCGACTCGCTTTCACGTAGAACTTCTCGATGTGGTCGGCCTCCAGCCGGTCGATCCGGTGCGCGCCGAGCCCGGGAATCAGGTGGCGCCGGACCGCGGTCTGATAACCGGCGTACGTCTTTGGCCGGACACTCGGCGCGGCGATGTTCTCCAGCCAATGTGACAACCAGGCGTCAAGGGTCATCGCGCGACCCGGCTGCTTGGCCCGGCCGGCGTCGCGGTCCGCTTCGAGCTTGCGGACTTTGCGGATGACCTCCGCTTCGGTCTTCGCGCTGACGTGCCGGCGATCTGGGGTGCCGTCGTCGTGGGCGCCCATGGTGACGCGACCGTGCCAACGCCCGTCGTTCCCGTAGTAGATCGACGCTGCGCCGTTCGGCGCGCGAGTGCCGTCCTGTCGCTTCCGGGGCATCGGAGTTCCCTTCTCAGGCGGCGGTTGCGCCGGCCGGCGTCAGGCTGGCGGCGTAGGAGTCGAGGTCCGTCGTGCGGATGCGGCGTAGGCGTCCGATGCGGACGGAGCGCAGGGCGCCGGTGCGGATGAGGGCGAATGCCGTGGTGCGTCCGATGCCGAGTCGTTCCGCGGCTTCCTCGACGGTGAGCAGGACTTTCGGCGCGGGGGTCATGGCTGGGCTCCTCGTCGTCGCGGGGGTCATGCGGAGGCGGCGGGGCGGCGCGGGCCGCGGAGAGGCTCGGCGGGGGTGGCGTCCCATCCGTCCCAAGCCCGTCGGTGCTGGTCAGGGCGGGACGGCTGGGTGCGCTGGGACGGGTCGATCCGTCCCAAGGGGTGAATCCGTCCCAGCGCTGAGCTGGGCGGGGACGTTTGGGACGGGTCGCACGCCAGCTCTCGCGCGGCGGGCTCGGGTGGGCAGTAGCGGCGCCAGGCGTCGGCGAATTCGGCGCGGGTGTAGCCCTTGGATTGGGCGCCGTCCGGGAATCGGATGTTGGCGCTGTGAATGCCGTAGTCGCGCAGCATGACGGCCAGGCGGCGACCGGTGAGTCCGACGGGGCCGTGCTCGGACCAGGGCGCTTCGGGATCGGTGTTGAGTAGCTGCAACAGGTGCGCGGTGGGGATGGCGTCCTGGCCCGCGAACGCGGTCCGACAGTCGAGTAGCAGGCGGGTGCSCAGCGATGCGGTGTCGGCGTCGTCGGGGTTGGCGGTGAGGGCGACGACGGCGCCGCGGGCGAGGTCGGGCCACGCGCCGCCTGCGTGGTCGGCGACGGTGACGAGGGGTTCCCAGGTGTCGGCGGCGCGGTCCTCGACCGGCATGGCGGGCTCGGCCGCTTCGAGTGCGGGGAGGGCAGGGCGCAGCCAGGCGGCCAGGTCTTCGGCGACGGCGCGCAGCGTGGGCCGGTCGCGACGGTGGCGGTAGGGCGCGACGGTTTCGCCGGGAGCACGGCGGCGCATGTGAATGACGACGGCCCGGTCCTCGATCGTGTCGGGCATGGCGCCGATTCCGGCGAGCGCGGCCATGGCGAACGTCGGGCATCGTTCCAACTGGCGGTTGACGTGGTCCCAGCGGATGGCGGGCCGGTTGCGTTGGTGGCCGGCGTTGAGGAGTCCGCGTAGGTCTTCGTTGGCGTCGGCGGATTTCGTGGAGCCGAAGATGGTGTCGGCCTCGTCGACGAGCAATGTCGGCGGGTCGTCGTCAATGCTGCGGTAGATCGCCGCGGTGGAGGCATTTACGGTGATCAGCGGCCGGAAACAGGTTGCTTCGACGACGTCCAGCAGGCGAGATTTCCCGCAGCGCTTTTCCGGCGCACGGATGACGAAGCGGGGAGCGTGCGCCCATGCGGGCTGGGCGTGCGTGGCCGCGATCCACAGCACTACGGCGATGGCGGCTTCCTCGGACGGGAGGATGACGTAGCGGGCGAGCGCGGCGCGCAGGTCGTCCAAGACGGCCTTACCGGACGGGGCAGGGGGATCGGTCCGGGCAGTCATTGCGTTGCTCCTCGTCGCTTTTGGGGGTCATAGGCGAGACACTGAGAAGGCCGCAGAGCGCCGTTTTCAGGCGGGCTGGGGTGATGGGCTCGGGTGGCTAGGGTCATGCGGGAACCGTTCGGGGGCGTTTCGCTCCGGCGCGCAGTCCGGAAGCGATGGTGGTCAGGGCTTGGCGGTCGGAGAACGCGCCGGCCGCGATGTGTCCGGCTGCCCCCTGTTTCAGCTCTGCCGTGACGTCGTCGGCGGAAAGTGCGCCACCGGCGACCAGTTGCCCGAGCGCGACCRCGGCCCGAAAGAGTGCGTTGTTGCGGTCCCCGTCGACCGCGGCGGTGACGAAGCCGACTTGGCTGCGGAGGGCGGCGGCCAGGTAGGCGCCGCGCCGGTCGGCGGGCACTCGGGTGGCGCGGGCGGGTGCGGGCGGCGGGGTGCGTGGCCGGAGGGGCTGAAACAGCCAGGCGGGAAGTGGGGCCGGGGGAAGGTCGCGGGTGAGCGTGTACGGCCGTCCGGCAACGGCGGTGCCGGCGGCGACGACCTGGCCGCCCCACGCTCGGGTGTCGATCCAGGGGCCGAGGGTGCGGCCGGTGTTCGTCAGTCGGATGTCGGGCGGGGTGGTGTAGTAGAGGTGCCAGCCGCCGCGGCCGGTGCGGACGAGGTAGGTCGGGGGCACGGCCGCTCCGGCGCGTTCGGCGAGGATGCGCAGCACGTCCGTGCCGCACCGGGCGCCGGTGGTCGCCCATGGGTCGGCCGGTGGCCGGTCGCCTGGCTTCGGGGTGTCGAGGTCGACGACGACCAGACCCGATGGGCCGGTTGCGATCCCCACCCCGTGATCCGGATGGGCCGACCAGTGGGCCTCAACGGTGGCCAGGTCACGGGTGGCATGTGCTTCCCAGCCACGATGTTGGTCGGCGCAGACGCCTACGCGGGGGCAGTGGTCCGGGCCGTGCGCCAGGGGGCGTTTCTCGCCGGGGCGCAGTGGCAGGACGTACCAGCCGCGGAACGCGGCGTTCAGCGCCGCGGCCAGGTTGCCGGTGGCGACTTGCCGGCGGTGCGGGTGGAGCGGGGACACGGGGACTCCTCTCGCCGGGGCTCGGGGGCGATCCCCTGACCGCTGTGGACGGGCCAGGGGCGGGGCGATCAGCGGAGGCGGCGCAGGGCGTTGGCGAGCCGGCGGCCGGCGCGCAGGGTGAGGCCCGTGTAGTCGCAGTGCCGGCACGGCCGCGGGCGGCGCGTGACGCGGCCGGTCGTGCGGCCGGTGCCGTCGCAGTGCCGGCACGGCCGGAACGGTCGGACCCAGCACAGGAGTCCGTAACCAACAGTGACGACAAAGAGAGGAACGGTCAGGGGTCCGAGCAGGGGGAGGATGTGGGTCACGAGGGGCCTCCTGAGCGGGTTTTGGGCGCGCTCGACCACGGGCCGCTAGGCGCTAGCGCGCTGGCCGGGGGTTGTGAGGGGTGCTAGCGGGGGTGCTAGGTCTAGCGGGGGTGTCCGCTAGACCTAGCGGGCCGGATGAGCCGGCTACCCGTTCCGCTTCCGATCACGCTCGGTGATCGCGTTGAGGATGTCCGCGTGGATCACGCCACGGCGGTTGCCGCCCTTGCCGGTGGTCGGGTCGGTGCCCCAGATCTGCCCGACGCTGATCCGGTGTGGGGACAGCGCGGCGGTGAGCTGGGCCGGCTTCCACCCCGCGTAGGCGTCCGGCCGGTGCTCGACCAGGCGGGCACACAGGGTCTCGTTCCAGACCTTGTCCTCCCCGAGCGGCCAGACCGCGGCGACATCGGCCAGGACGTCGAGGACCTCGACGGCGCGGGCGCGCTCGGTGGGGGTGGGCAGGGTGCCAGCGCCGGTGCGCAGCTCGACCGCGCGGGCGACGACGCGGGCGACGGCGGGTCCGAAGACCTCGAAGGTCCGGCGGGCGCCCGCCTTGCCGAACCCGGCGAGGATGCCCCAGCCGGCTTCGGTGACCGGCTCGAACACGGTGGCCCGGTAGCCGTTCTTATAGGCCGACGTGCCCAGGATCATGTCGTTCGCGGTCTGGTCTGCGACCGACAGGCAGAACCGGCTGTTGACGTTGCGGGTGATCCCGGTGGGCAGGGAGTCCTTGTCCGGGATCTGCGTGCCCAGCAGGATCACCACGCCGAGCGCCCGACCGAGCTTGATCGCTCGTTCCAGCGTCTCGCCGGCGGTCTTGCCCCACCGGGACGTGAACAGCTCCTGTGCCTCGTCGATGAACACCACCAACGGGTGCAGACCCGAGCCCTTCAGCGACGCCAGCTTCGGCGTTACCTTGCCCTCCGGCGCCATGCCCCGGGCGCGGTAGTAGTCGATGCGCTCGGACCGGCGCTGGCACTCTGCGTAGACCCAATCGACCATGCCGGCGGCGCGCTCGATCGTGTCGTCATCGAACCCGTTGCCGTACTCCGCCAGCACCGGCTCAAGGTCAGCGAAGTCCCCAACGCCCTTGAGTTCGTAGCCACGGATCTCGACGCGCGGGTCGAGCGCCGCGGCCAGGACCAGCAGTCTCAACGCGAACGTCTTCCCACTGCCGGGCTGGCCGCCGAACAGCCAGTTGCGGAACATCAACGACACGCAGACCGTGGTCATCCGCGGCGTGGTCGCGAACGCGAACGGCTCGAACACGTCGACCTTGCCGGACCGGATCAGCGGCCAGGCGGGCTGGCGCATCTTCGACGCGGGCTCATGCCCCACCCACAGCGCCAACCGGCCCGTGTGACCGGCCGCGGGCTCGGGCCAGACCTGGTCTAGCGGCAGCCGAAGCCCTGACGCCAGACGACCGCGCCGGGCGACGACTTCGGCGGCCTCCACGCCGTAAGGCAGGTCGATGACGGCCAGGTGGCCGGGGCCGTCGCGGTGGATCTCCATCGGGAACGAGATGGCGCCGGGGTCCTTCGCGACCGCGCTGTTGATCCCGGCCAGGCCGATCGAGGTCAAGGAGCGGCGGACCAGTTCGGCGGTGAGCTTGCGGTACGCCGCGCCCTTACTGACGCGGTCGACGATCGGCCGGTCCGCCGGACGGCCGAACCGCGCCAGCCCAACCACGGTGGCCACGAAGACGGCCAGGCGGAGCAGGGACGGCCACGGGCCGAACCACAGCACCGCATACGCCACCAACACAAGCACCGCGCCGACGATCAGGATCGGCCACCGGGTGGTCGACTGACGCTGACGGGCACGGTCGAGCTGCAACCACCCGGGCGCATCGTTGCGCCGAGCCGCGTCCTGGCGCAGCGCCCAGTTCCCCTCCTCCGCGGTCGCCCAGCGCAGCAGCCGGCCGACCAACCGGAAGAACCCCACCGTCGCCCAGAACATGGCGAGCACGAGGTACTTCGGGGCGCGCAGCGCGTGGAACCCCGCGACGTAGCCGGCGTGCCGGCTCGTCTGGCGGGCGGCGGCGCGGATCGTGGCACGCGACCGCAGCCAGCCGGGCACCATCGGAGCGCGCACCGAACGCACCGCGCCGGCCGGTGCGTCGATCTCGTCCGGCGGGTCGACCGGCACGCCCAGTGCCACCGGCTCAATCGCGACCGACTCACGGTCGGTCTCGTCGTCCCCGTCGCCGGCCTCGTCGGGGGCCGAACGCTGGGCAGGGATCGGGCGACGGGCGCGGGCCGCGCCCAGGTCGACGACGTCCGCGCTCGACTCGGCGGTTTCGGTCGGGGGGACGTCGAGCGATTCGAGGTCAGGGGTCCACCCGTCAGGCTCGGGCGAAGCGCCCGGGTCGAACGGGTCCGATGTCGTCATGATGGGGACGTCCTTCCATCCGGAGGGGCAGGCCGGGGCGCGACGGGCAAGTCTTGGCGGGCTGTACCGCCGCGCCCCGGAACCAAAGGGGAGTGCAGGTCAGGCAGCCACCGGCGCAGCAGCATCAGCCGCAGCCGGCGGGACGGTCGGGGTACGCAAGAGGCCCTGYGCAGCCAGTAGCCGGCGAGCGCGGTCCGGACCGCACGAGAGCGCCGACACCATCCGACCGATGGGCACCGTCCCGTCCGCGTTCCGCGGAACGCCCGCCAGCGCGGCAATCAACTCGGCGTCGGTACGCCGCTTCGTCCCTGGCTTGGCCGTTCTACTGGTGGACAGCTGTCCACCTCGACCGGTACCCCTACCGGTACGGGCCACCGGTACCGCGCCAGTAACGGTCGGTAGCGACGCACGGCCACCCGATGCCGCCACGGCGGCCGGCACCGAACCATCCGCTGGAGTCCCAGCGGCGGGTTCGTTGGCTGCCGGGGCGTGGGGTCGGGTGGCCTTGGTGAACGCGACCAGCGCGAACGCGACCACCGGCCACACGGCCATGATCTGCACCCACGGACCAGGGTTGGCCGCCAGCCCGGTCGCGGCGGCCAGGTTCGCCGCGCCGGATATCCCGATGGCCGCGATCAGCGTCAGGACCGGCGGGAGCATCGTCCACCAGCGGCGACCGGTCGCCGGGACGTGGCGGGAACGGTGGCGGATCTCCAGGATGGACACGATCGCCATCAACTCGCCGGTCGAGGCGATCAGCCAGGCCGCCCAGTCCGGTTGGTGCGCCCAGTGCGCGACGTCATGCACGTGGGCGAACGCGACCGCGAACACTCCCGCGCCCAGCGCCACTGGCAGGCACGTGGACACCGCAGGCTCAAACCGGCCTGCCCACCGCCGCCGCGGCCCGCTCGTCGTAGTCATCGAAGTCCGCTCCCTTCAGGCCGAACGGCGACGGATCGACGGAGCAGGAGCCGGGCGGGTCGAGCCCGCGTCGGCGGCCTCGAACGCCGCGCCCACGGCGGACAGCCGGTGGCGGGCAACCGAGAGTCGACGGGCGGCCAGCCCGTCGGTGAGGTCGAGGGCGACCGCGGCTTCAGCATCGACAACGGCGATTTCGGCCGCGATCAACGGCCATTCCGCATCGATCGCGGCCAGATCGCGGTCGGTGGGCTCCCGGTCGAACGTGTCGGCCTGCTCCGCGTCGTCCGGGAACCGAGAACGGACGCCGGCACGCCTGTTGGCCATTCGACGCGGCCCAGCGCCGGGCCGAAGTCCGTCCGTCTGCTCGACAGACACGGACTCGATCACGGGGTCGACGGCCGTACCAGTCCGGTTGAGGGCATGCTTCATACCGGGTCTGACCTCCAAGCAGGTCGGATCAAGGACCCCGGCCGGTGGTGGAGTCACCGCGTCGGGGTCCGCTCGTTCCGGGGCGGTGGAGTCGCCCCAGAAACGGAGAAGGCGGCGCCGGTGGCGCCGCCAACCCGCACCTTTAGTATGGGTCGCACTGCAAGTGCTGTCTAGTACTTTCTGTGCGGGTCTTCTACGCGACTACCCCGCATCGGTCGGCCAAGCCACGTAGGTCCTGGTCAGAGCGCCATCCAGGGTCCTGGAGTAGGTCTCGGACCAGGACGCCGACTTTTGGGTGGTCTCGGATCTGCTCGGGCGCGATGCGCTCGGCCTCCAGAAGCGCGGCGATGGCGTCCCCGCGGTCGCGGCGCTGAGCGTGCGCGCGTGCCACGTCCACCAGGAAGCGCGAACGCCGCTCGGCCGACAGTTCGGCAGTGTCCACACGGCCAGCGCGGTCGAGCGCATCGCCAGCGTCACCCAGCTCCACGGCGACCGCGACCGCGTGCAGCGCGACGTTCGCCGGGCCGAACTCAAGATTGAAGTCGTTCCGACCCGCGCCAACGGCCTCGGCAAGTGTTTCAGCCTCCCCGATCGCCTGCCAGGCCGCGCGCCGGTCACCGGAGCGGGCAGAGATGATCGACTGAACCAGGCACAGCGCACCTAGCGCCGACTGCGCCTCGACCCCCAGCCCCGGCGGGCCGGAGCGCAGCGCGTCCGCGGCCACCGTCGCGGCATGCCGGGCCTGCTGGTAGCGGCCGGCACTAAGGAACGTGTGCGCGAGGCGGTGGTGGCCGGCGGCCACCAGCCCCAAGTTCCCGGCGCGCTCGGCCGCGAACAACGCACGATCCGCGGCAAGCCACGCGACTTCGATGTCACCGACCTTGACGAACAGTTCCGTGACGGCCTGGTAGACGCCGGCCAAGGCCCTAGCGACCGCCTGGCGCTGATCAGGCGCCGCAGAGCGAACCGCGGACTCCAGCTCACTGATCAGCGGCACGAGCGCCGGACCGGCGTCCGCGTAACGGGACGCATGAACCAGCKACCAGGCGTCATCTGCTCGGTCCTGGGCGTCCTGGGCAGAGGGGACCTCGGTGGCCGTCTCCGCGAACAGAAGCGGCAACGCTGGATGACCGGTGAGCGCAAGGCGAAGCGAGGTTCGCCACGACTCGGCGTCAGGCTCGATTGGCTGAGCCGGCGCGTCTGGCGCGAGATCCGGCACGGGAACGCCGAGCACATCGGCGACCTGAGCGAGCACCGACAGTCGGTCGACCTTGCGAGTGTTCCGCTCGACCTGCGAAACCCAGCTCTCCGATCGGCCGATCAGCCGACCCAGCTCGACTYGGGACAATCCGCGCCGTTTGCGGTAGAAAGCAACCCTTTCGCCGAGCGAAGGGAGAGGATCTGTCATGGCGCACCGGCCGGCGTGCCCTTGCCATCGGCAACAGTCACGAACTCAACCCGCGGCGGGCCGGAAAGGAACTCCCCACGTGCCGAGAGGAAGGCCCGAACGTGGTCCTGGCGCTCGTGCTCGTCGAACGCTGCTCGGTCCCGGTACACCTCGTAGAAAATCCGGGCGTCAGGATCGCCGTCCACGGTGTGCGTGAGGTACAGCAACGTTCCCGGCTCGGATGACACGATGAGCGGCAGCGTCCGAGCCACCAGCCCGTCGAACCCTTCCGCCGCACCGGGCCGCAGACTGAACCGGACCACCAAGCCGAACATAGATCCTCTTCCCTGTGGATGGACGTCCCGAGTCCAACGATCCTTTCACAGGTCGCATTCCCTCGACTATCCCGCACTTTTGGTACGGCCCGGCCACGCCGAGTTGGTAGATCAACGGGGCGCGACGGTGTCAGGGGGCGCGGGTGTGCCCCTCCGTCCGTTCCAGGTGTCTGGTACGAGAGCGGCGACCACCGCCGCGAGCACGTCTCGGTCCGACGCGACGTCGTCTGCCGGTCCGTAGGCAAGGATGATCGTGGTGTCGCCGAAGATGCCGACGAGCATCGCCCCCTCGGGAAGCGCGACGACCTGCGCGGCGAGTTCGGCGGCCGTGGATCCGGGAGCCACCGTGACGGTGGCAACCGGGCCGTGGGCGCTCACGCGGCCACCGCCGGCCGGACCCGACTCAGACCCGCGAGCAGTGCGGGGACCCGAAGCCGGTCGGTGATCTCCCAGACCACCCAGGACCGCGATGTCCCGTCCACGGTGACGATCACGGGATGCGGGACGATCACCACACCGGCGTCCCGCGCGCACGGAGGCCGCACCGCGCACGTGATCACGGCTCCCGGGCCGTCCCACAGTCCGCGCTCGTCGACGAGGAGTCGCGCGACTTCCAGCGCCAGCGCGCACCCGACGGGAGAGACCAACGTCGGGCAAACCGTCAATGCGCGCCCTTCGCCCCGGGCCGCCAGCGACCGCGCCACGCTGTCCGGCCAGAACCGCTTGGCTGCGACGAAGGTCGGCACCGGTGACGCGTCCACGAGCACTCCCGCGCGTGCGGGGAGCTGCTGCGGCTGCCAGTCCACCGGTACGGGTCCCAACCCGTTGCCGTCCAACTCGACTGTCACCACCTGTCCACCACMGCCTGTCTCCTCTTGACCCGATGCGTGGATCGCCACCGGGATCACCAATCGAGAGGCGTGTGCCGGACTCCCTGCGGAACCCTCATCCATCGAACGATCCCCTCCCATGTCATCCAGGGGTCCACGGCGGCCCGCCCGCGCCCACCTGCTCGGCGGGCCCTATCGCTCCGCAACCCACCGTCACGGTAGTACCGATCGCATATATTTGACTATCTAGTACTATTTGTGCGACTCCATTGTCCCGTCAGAGGAGTGGCCGCCGGCACGGCCGCGGGCGCGCCGGCTGCACCGACACCGCCAGGAGTGAGCCGCGCAGCCATATTCTCCAACGTGGGATTTGCTAGGTTGCAAGTATGAAAKACCCGAAACCCAGCGAAGCGCTTGTAAAGCAAGCAATCTTTGCACATCTACAGCCAGTCAACGTCAGGCATGTAGACCTTAATTCTGGCCAGGCAAAACACGACATTGAAATCGATGCTCACGATGGTCCATATGCGGCGGTGGAAGTCACAGAAGACCTCGACAACGCCTTTGCCCAATGGGCCAGTCAAAATACTCCCCGCGTTCCAGTAACGCAATGCCACCATGGTTGGCGAGTAGAAATGGATCATCCGCCAGAAAAGCCTAGAAAATGGGCGAAGAAAGAACTTGAACCCTTCCTTCTTGAGCTAGAGAAGAGGAACATCGCAAAGACGACTATCTACCCAAGCTCTCCAGTGTGGGTGAAGATTCCACCGTCGCTTCGCGATCTCGGATTCGTTTCCGCCCAGGTTACTCAAAACATTGTTCCAAGCGGAGAAGCTTTTCTTGAGTTTGGCTGGTGGTCCGAGTCGAAAGATCGGAACTACCCAAGCAAGTGGCTCGAAGATTTCGTCGCCTCCGCACGGTGTGCTGGGGAGCGGGCGAAGCTTGCGGCAAGCGGATTTTCGGAGCGTCATCTCGCAGTAGTAATCCCGTTCACTCCAGCGTCAGCGCGCGACACCTTTTGGGCGCTGATGGCAATAGGGATGGGAAGACGTGAGCCGCCCGCAACGATTCCGCGTTTGCCGTCGGAAGTCACGCACTGCTGGATTGTGTGCAACTATCCGGGCGTGGTGTCACTATACCTAAGCGCTAAAGACGGTTGGCAAGTTATTTCACCCCTGACTCCTACAATTGAGAGCTAGTCTGCCAGAGCTACATAGCGCAATCCATGGAGCGCCGGATCGGCGAGCTGGCTTCGAACAGCGCCCGAGTCTGCTGGCGGTTCTGAGGGACTATCGGGAGAAGCCGGTCTCAAGTCCTGGTCTCGTTCACAGTCGTTCAGCCCCGGTCACGACGGGCACGATCGGCGCCCTAGCCAGGGCGCCGAAACTCCTGGAACCTCCGTAGACAGACCACCGTGGCACTGAAAGCGGAAGGTCGGCGGTTCGACGCCGCCACCATATGCAGGCAAGACAGAGGCCACCGGCGACGCTGATCCCTCTGTGCCAGTCTTGGGTGAGACACCTGCTGAGTGCGGGTTGGCTACAGGGGGTGTGATCGGAGATCCTTGTGTTCGTGGAGTCAGAGTCGCAGGAGCGGCCGGGCGGGTCCTCGCCGTCGTCGGGGCGTGATCCGGCGCCGCGTCCGTCGCGGCGGGTGTTCAGTACGGCGTACAAGCTGCGGATCGTCGCCGAGTACGAGAACGCGCCGCATGGGGAGAAGGGTGCGATCCTGCGTCGGGAGGGATTGTTCTCTTCTCATATTGTGGAATGGACACGGGCTCGTGACGCGGGTGCTCTGGGAGGAACCCGTGCCGTGACGGATAATCCGGAGAAGAAGCCGGGGAGGTCGGCGGAGCAGGTCGAGTTGGAGAAGCTGCGTCGGGAGAACGAGCGGCTGAAAACGCGGCTCGCGACCACGGAGACGGCGCTCGATATCATGGGAAAAGCGCGCGTGCTCTTGGAACAGATCTCCGAGAGCACGGACACCGAGAAGCCGTAGACCAGGTTCTGGGCGGTGCTTTCGATGAGCTGCGTGCCGCGGGGGTGTCGGTGAAGCGGGCCTGCGCGTATACGGGCCGGTCGCGGGCGACGCATTACCGTCACACGGCGCCGGGTGGCCGTCGGCACGGGCCGTGGCTGGCGCGGCGGCCGCCGCCGGCGGCGTTGAGCGACGTCGAGCGCGCGCAGGTGCTGGCGCTGCTGGCCCAGGCCGACTACGCGGATCTGTCGATCCCGCAGGTCTGGGCCCGTGAGCTGGACGCGGGCCGGTACTGGTGCTCACTGTCGACGATGTACCGGATCGCCCGCACGGCCGGGCAGACCCGCGAGCGCCGCGCCCAGGCGACCCACCCGCCACGGGTCCGCCCGGAGCTGTGTGCGACCGGACCCGGCGAGATCTGGTCGTGGGACATCACCGCGTTGAAAGGACCCGTCAAAGGCGTCTGGTACAAGCTCTACGTCATCCTCGATATCTACTCCCGCTATGTGACTGGCTGGCTCGTCGCCGCCGCCGAGGACGCCGTCATCGCCAAGGACTTCCTCGCCGACGCCATCCACCGCAACGGCGCCGCACCGCGGGCGATCCACGCGGACCGCGGCGGGGCGATGGTCTCGAAACCCGTCTCCGAGCTCCTCGTCGACTTGGGCGTTGCCCGGTCGCATTCCCGACCCCGCACGTCGAATGACAACCCGTATTCCGAGGCGCAGTTCAAGACCCTCAAGTACAGCTACGACTTCCCGGACCGGTTCGGGTCACTGGCCGATGCCCGCGCTTTCTGTGAGGGGTTCTTCACCTCCTACAACCACGACCACCGTCATTCCGGGATCGGGTTCCACACCCCCGCCTCGGTCCACTTCGACACCGCCCACCAGGTCCAGGACCACCGCCAGGCCACCCTCGACCGCGCCCACGCGGCGCACCCCGAGCGGTTCGCCCGCCGGCCACGGCCGCCCCGGCTACCCGAGACCGTGTGGATCAACCAGCCAGTACCAAGCCAACCAACCGAAGATCAACTGTCTCATTTGACTTGACACCTACCGGATGGCCTCACTGGTCTCAGTTGCAGCGCCGGCAGGCTCGGGTGTCCTATCTCGTCTGCTCCTGCAAGCGACGGGCGAGCACTGTTGCGCACGGTAGCCGCCGGCTTGGCGTGGTGCCCCTGGACCGCGGGCCGCGCCGCGGCGTGGCGCTCCGCGATGGCCGATCTGTCACACCCAACAACTCGGCGGCGCCCTGACGGGGCCGTGCTCACCAGCGCGTCGTGAGGTATCGAGTCGCTGTCTTGCGTGGCATGTCCTACACTGCCGGCCAACCGGGGAGAGTGATGGCCGTGACGAACCATTCTTCGTCTCATGACGACGACACAGGGAACACCGAAACCCTGGACGCAATGATAGACAAATCTGCTCGCGAGTTTCATGGCTTATTCGAAGCTCTGTGCAATTTCATCGAGTTGGAGTACTCTACAGAAACACCGCTTCTTAAAATCGCCGGAAAATCGGTCTTTGATCGACAGACAAAAACGCTCGGCTCCTCTATCATTCTTGGCGAGAGTGGAAATGGCCAATTGGCGGCCTCCTTCATTCGTCAAATATACGAAGAAAAGGTGTGGCTGAAGTACCTGACGACCGTACCCGCAAACCTCGTGAACAAGCTGCTTAAATCCATGGCGCTTTATGATGCGATGCGCGGGCTCCGCGCTTTCGTGGAGTTCGCCGATCTTAAGGAGACCATCCGATTCGGATTTCCTCTTTCATTTTTGCTGCAAGGTGAGTCGTCACTAAAGGTCGCCAAGAAAGATCTCGGTGAACTAGCAAGAGAGCTAGGATGGCCCAAAGGAAATAAAGTGCTGCCATCTACCGACTGGATCGCTAAGGAAGTCGACGACTACAAAACTTACAGGTATCTCTTTAGCGCATCGAGTCGCGCGGTCCATTTCTCCGTCGGCGAGATATTCCGCAACTCCTGGTTTGACGATGACATACCCCTGCACCTAGGAGATATACGACGTACGCATCAGTATGTATTCGCACTAGACTGCCTCATCCGTATGATTATTGAGACATACGAAACCGCATACGCAATTTTTGAGCTACCACTATACAGTGCCGTGAGCGAAGAGTCCGTCATGGAGACTATAGGTCGATTCGGCAAAATCGGTAGAATTCCGATGGTTATTCCGGAAGAATTTAATCTGCGAGAGAATCA
>NZ_MOMC01000085.1 GCF_001983105.1 Pseudofrankia asymbiotica
CCGTCGCTGGGGCGTAGAGGAGTGTTTCCAGGCCGGTAAGAACGAGGTCGGACTCGACCATTATCAGGTCCGCCTCTACCGTGCCTGGTACCGGCACATCACTCTTGCGATGCTCGCGCAGGCGTGGCTCGCCGTGAGCGCGGCGCAGAGCCGTGAGAAACATCCGCCAGCCATCGGCGGCGGGAGGTCGGCGGTGGGATACGAGCGTCTCCCCCACGGAATTCCGATCAGCGAACCAGTCAGACCGGACAGGAACACGATGATTCCGTTCACGCTCAACGAGATCCGTCACATCTTCGGGCTGCTCCGCGAGGTCGCGATGCCACCGGCTGTCGTTCTGTGGTGGTCGACCTGGYGCCGCCGCCACCAGGCGATGGCGCGCTACWACCACTACCGGCGGCGCATCCGCGCCGCGCAGCCGGCCGCCGCGCCGGCCTGAGACCACCGGCGATCACTGTTGCTGCCGTACTAGCCAGTGATGAGCGAGAACGCTCAGGACATGCCTCCAGCCTATGCAATTGGACACTTTCCGGCAGCAGTGACGGATCGGACGATATGGGTGTGCCGGCCCGCGAGGGTTCGTACGGAAGGCCCAGCCCCTGGGCCTGATCCTTGTCGAGGTGGTGTGCCAGGTGATTGATCCGCGTCACACACCATCGCCAACCGCTGGCATTTCCCGCCGCGCGAACCCATCCACGACGGTTGAAGGCCACAATGAATGATGTCGACGACCTGTACGCCGGCGACCAGGACGGCGGCGAGCGGCCTCGCGGATCTGCCTATACCTGGGCCGTCGCTCTCGTCGTCGCCGGATATCTCGCAGCGTTCACTTTCGCGTACGCGACGGCCGCCCCCGCTCGCGGAGGGGAGTGCAGTGGGATCGGCTTCGGGTGTTCCCTGCACGGCCACGACGCGGTGACCTTCGTGTTCTTCCTGCTCGGAATACCGATCGTCGCCGGAGTCCTCCTGCTCACCGCGGTGATGCTGTTCCTGTTCCAGCTCGCCCCGTCGTTCCGCGCGCTCACCGGTTTCGGCCAAGCGTTGTGCGCGCTGACCGTGGTCGGCATTCTGGCCTTCCTCCTCGGCGCCGTACTGCTGGACAGGTAGTCCCCAGGCCCGTACCGCGCCAGAACCCGCGATCAGCCCCGCCCAGCACGGCCGGAGCCGTGGATACTGGCTCGCCCTGGCTCGCCGCCACCCCCACCCCCACCGCCGCCCACGCCGCCACCGTCACCCACCGCGCCTCGGCATAATCATCTTCACTTGCATTTCGACGCATAGATCGACGCAACCCGTCGACGCGGGTACGGTGTGGGCGTGACAGAGGACGCCCTCATCAGGTCGATCCCCGACGTGGGCGGCACCGTGTCACCCCGTCCCGGGGAGATCGCCACCTCCGTCGACCGACTGCTGACCGAGTTCCTCGACGCCGAGGCGGCGTCGTTGACGAGCCTGGACCCCGGCCTCGAGGTGATGGTCACCGTCGCGCGGCAGATGGTGCTCGGCGGCGGTAAGCGTCTTCGGTCCGCGTTCGCCTTCTGGGGGTGGCGCGGCGCCGTCGGGCCGCGACGGGCCGCCACATCGGTACTTCCGGCGTTGGGCGCGCTGGAGCTCCTGCACACGTGCGCGCTCGTCCATGACGACGTCATGGACGCCTCGGCCACCCGGCGCGGCCTGCCCACCGCGCACCGAGCGGCCGCTGGCCGGCACATCGCCCTCGGGCTGCCCGGCGACCCGGACGAGTTCGGGCGCAGCACCGCCATCCTCATCGGTGACCTGTGCATGGTCTGGGCGGATCGGCTCGCCAGCCGGGCGGACCTACCCGCGGCCACGCTGATCGCCGCTCGGCGGGGCTACGACCGCATGCGCCTGGAGGCGATCGCCGGGCAGTTCCTGGACCTGCTGGGCGACGGCGCGCTCGAATCGTCCTCGATCGGGCGCGCGCTGCGCGTCGCACGCCTCAAGACGGCGAGCTACACGGTGGCAAGACCACTGATCTACGGAGCCGTGCTCGGCGGTGCGGCCGTCGACGGTCCGCTGACGCGGGCGTACACCCGGTACGGGATGGCGGTGGGCGAGGCGTTTCAACTGCGGGACGACCTGCTCGGCGTCTACGGCGACCCGCGCGTCACCGGCAAGCCGGTCGGCGAGGATCTCGCCCGCGGCAAGTCGACCGTGCTGCTGGAACTCGCCCGCGCCATGGCCACCGGTGCCGAGGCCGATGAGCTGCGGCGGCTGCTCGCCCGCCGGGCTCCCGAGGATCTGCCACGACTGGCCGCGCTGCTCACCCGTACGGGCGCGGCGGCCGAGCTGGACCGGATGATCTCCGAGCGGGTGGCCTGCGCGTTCGCCGCCGTCGACGACGCTCCGCTCGACCCGGCGACCCGCGAGGCGCTTGGCCACCTCATCGCCGCGGCCAGCCAACGCGAGTCATGACCGGCCAGTGGACACACGAGCCGGACGCCGCCAGCGCCGGTGACGTCGCCCGCCGGCTGGGCGTCGCGGTCACCACCCTGCGGACCTGGCATCAACGCTACGGGCTCGGACCCAGCCAGCACGCCCCCGGGCGACACCGCCGCTACACCGAGGCCGACATCGCCAGGCTCGACCTGATGGCCCGGCTCACCGCCCGCGGCCTTCCCGCCGCGGAGGCGGCCCGGACCGCCCTCGCCGGGGATCCCTCCCCCAGGGGCTCACCCACCGTCGTCCGCGACGGCGGCGGCCGTACGGTCCCGGTCGGCCGAGCCGACCCCGCCGCCCGGGGCCTCGCCCGCGCCGCGACGCGGCTCGACACGCTCGCGATGCGCGAGATCATCGCCGCGGCCATCCAGGAACGAGGAGTCGCCGGCGCCTGGGACGAGGTCCTGCTGCCGGTACTCGCCGGCCTCGGGCACCGGCACGCCGCCACCGGCGGACTGATCGAGGTCGAGCACCTGCTCTCCCGATGCGTCTCCGAGGCGCTCGCCACGGTGCCCCGGCCCACCGACCGCGCACGACCGCCCCGGCTGCTGCTCGCGTGCGCCGCCGAGGAACAGCACAGCCTGCCTCTCGAGGCACTCGCCGCCGCCCTGGCCGAACACGACGTGCCCAGCCGCCTGCTCGGCCCCAGGGTCCCCACGACGGCGCTCACCGAAACCGTCCGCCGAACCCGGCCAACCGCCGTCGTCATCTGGTCGCACGCGCGGACAACCGCCGATCCGCACCAGCTTCAGGCATGCCTGCACGACCAGCACCGACCCGTGCTCGTCGCGGTCGGCCCCGGCTGGGCGGACCTGCCCACCGCCGTCGAACGGCCCGCCGACCTCCCCGCCGCCGTGGCGCTGCTGCTGCCACTCGCCCGCGGGTGACCCGCGGGTCACCCGCGGGCGATCTGTATCGAGGTCAGCGCCGGCCTCGCTCGCGGCGGCTCTCGCGGTTCTGGCGGCTTTCGCGGTTGTGGCGGATCTGGCGGTCCGAGAGGTCGGGCGTCTTGTAGGTGACGAGAGGGATCGTGGTGGCCACGGGGGTCGCCAGGTCGTGGCCGACGAGGTCCGCGATCACCTGCTCGATGCGCTTGTAGGCCGTCGGGGCCTCCTCGAACAGGAGCTGACGATCGCCRCAGACCACCACCGACCCCACCGGGGTACGGCGCAGCTGTTCGACCGTGTGCTTGGCCCGGCCCCGGCGCAGCGCGTCGGCGCGCGACATCTTGCGGCCCGCGCCGTGCGCCACGGAATGGTTGGCCGCCGCCCCGGCATGGGCGGCCACCAGGTAGGAGGCGGTACCACGGGTGCCGGCGACGAGCACGTCACGGCCGTCCCCGGGCGCCGCGCCCTTGCGGTGCAGGTAGACCCCGTCGTGGATCTCGACCAGGTTGTGGCACTGGTCGACGACGGCCTCGGTGGGCTCGGCGCCCAGCGCGTGGGCGACCCGGGCGGCGATCAGCCGGCGGTTGAGCGACCCCCAGCGCACGGCGTCGTCGTGCGCCGCCAGGTAGGCGACGGGGTCGGCAGCGGGGCCCGCGCCGTGAACCTCGGTGTGCGCACGCAGGATCCGTTCGCCCAGCCCGCGGGAGCCGCTGTGGACGACAAGCACCAGGTCACCGGCGGAAAGCCCGAGACGGCTCGCGTGCCCCGGGTCCTCGATGGTGGCGACCCGCGCCAGCTCGACGAAATGGTTACCTCGACCGACCGTCCCGAGGCCCTCCTCATGGCCCGCGGGAATGTCATCCCGGGCGACGTCCCAGGCCGGGTCGTCGGCATCCCGCTCGGGATCGAGCGCGCGGTCGAGATCCGGGAAACGCCTCGCGAGCTTCTCCGGCGCGGCGCGGCCGAGCCTGATGGGGAAAACGGCGATACCGCAACCGATGTCAGATCCCACCAACAGCGGGTACAGCACGCTCGACGCCATCGCCGCGCCGATCGGGGCGCCCTTCCCGGGATGCAGGTCCGGCATCCCGGCCACATGGATCATGCCCTCGAGGGCGGCCACCTGGTGGCACTGCGCGACGGCGTCCGACTCGATCCAGCTCGCGGGCGAGGCGAACATGGTGACCGTCGCCGAGTCCTTGACCGTCATGGCCGCGCCGGATCGGGCCGTGATGAGGAAATCCGGCCGAAGTGTGGCTGAGACAAGAAAGACGCTCTTTCCACGGAGAGAGAACACGACCGAGGCGCGCGGCGCGGATCGGCACGCGCGGAACTGGCGCTATCGGTCAGAGCATCATGCGACCACCCTCCCGGAACCCACCAGGCACGGCAAGCGATTTACCTGAGGCGGCGACAATGACCGCCGGGTCGATGCGAGTGGTCCAGCCACGTTCCCCGCGCCGCGTTCGCGGCCCGTCACCGGTGAGGGCCCGCGGCGCCGCGTGTCCTGGCCGCACGCCGGCAGGCCCTGACACCTCCTCGCTCCGCGCGTGCGCTAGCATCCGGCCACTTTCGACATTTACTGCCAAATGGCAGGTCGACCGGGTACGAGCAAGGGAGCGCAGACGACCGTGACGGCTGGTTCGGCACCCGGTGACGGCACGCATCTCCCCCAGGGAGCCGGCTGGACGCCGCCTGACGGCGCCCACTGGAGCGGCCAACCCAGCGCGACGGTCTGGGCCCCGCCGGAGCCCGGGCCCGCCGGCCCGCCCATCGCCACCCTGCCCCCGGCAGGAGCCACGCCCCTTGTCCCCGCCGCCGAGGGCCCGGTGCTCGCCGCCGAGGGCCCGGTGCTCGCCGCCGAGGGCCCGGCGCGGCGGCACCGCCCCTGGCTGATCCCGGCCGTCATCGGCACCGTCGTCGTTCTCACGGCCGGCGGCGTGACCAGCGGCATCATGCTCAGCTCGAAGGACTCGCCGCGCGCCACACCGGCCGTGGCGTCGGCCCCGGCTGTGTCCTCCGCGCCCGCACCGACCCCCGCCGCGGCTCTCCGGCCGCCCGCCCCGCCGCGGGCCGCCGCTGGGCCCGCCTACTCCGGGCCGCCGGTCAGGCTCGGGGGCGAACCGTGGTTCCTCTCGGTGCGCGACGACGGCACGTTGTACGTCAGCCGCCGCGCGTCCAGCGACATCTACAGCGGCTTCACCATCGACCGGATCACGCCCGACGGAAAGGTCGAGCCGCTCCCGGTACACGCCTTCGGCACGGTCCGCTGGGACGACGCCGGCAATCTCTACATCCCCGACGTCATCCACAGGGTGATCAGGAAAATCGCCGTCGACGGCACGGTCAGCGTGGTGGCGGGATCGGGCGTCGACGGCTACTCCGGTGACGGCGGCCGGGCGACCGAAGCGGCGATCAGCATCGTCCAGGACATCGCCGTGTCCGGTGACGGCACGATCTACATTCCCGATCGCGACAACAACCGCATCCGCGAGGTGACCCCCGACGGCATCATCTCGACCCTCGCCGGCAACGGCGTGGAAGACTTCACCCTGGGCCCGGCTCCGGCCGCGTCCGCGAGGGTCTTCAACCCCGAGAGCATCACCTTCGGCCCCGACGGCGCCCTCTACTTCAGCAACCACGGCAGCTCCACCATCCAGCGCATCGACACCGCCGGCACGTTGACCACCATCGCCGGCACCAGCGGAATGTTTGATCTGAYGGGCCGCTCCGGCGAAGGAGGCCCGGCCAGCGACGCGGAGATAGCCATGCCCTTCCTCGCGTTCGGGCCCGACGGCTCGCTCTATCTCGTCAGCCAGGCCAACAAGACCGTCCGCAAGATCGGCACCGACGGGATCATCCRCACGGTCGCGGGGATCGGCGGCCAGGAAGGCTTCTCCGGCGACGGCGGACCAGCGAACGGAGCCATACTCAGCGGCCCGACGGGCATCGCCGTGGACCGCACCGGGGCGGTCTACATCGCCGACAATCGCAACAACAGGATCCGCCGTATCGGGCCCGACGGCACCATCACCACCATCGCGGCCCTCTGAGYACGGGCACCAGACACGCGCCGCCGCGCTCAGGCCACCAACAGGTTGAGCATCGAGTAGGCCCGGGCCGCCCACGCCATGGACAACACCACGGCGAGGCGACGGCCGAAGCGGTCCAAGTGGACACGCGCCCCGCCAGGCAACGTGATGCCATGTCCGCTGAACAATCAAACTGAATGCGCGAAGGTCGCGAGCCGAGAGTGTACACGGAGAATGATTTCCCGCTACCCCGTCACTCAATTTGACAGCCCTCTCGCTATAATTTTCCCCGTTGCTCCGCGGTCCAAAAGGGAGATGCTGTGCGCGAGGTCGAGGTCAAGTATTCCGTGGAGAACGTCGAAGCGCTGCTCGCCACTCTCAGAGTCCGGGGCGTCCACCTCGGCGCGGCGGTGTACCAGGATGACCAGGCCTATGCCCCGTCGGGTTGGTCGTTCRGTGACAGCAAGATCGGGGTTTCTTTCCTGCGGCTGCGCACGGTGGACGGCCGCCACTGGTTCGCGCTCAAGCAGCCTGGCGCGAATGCGCAAGACTGTCTTGAGTACGAGACGGAGGTCGTGAACCGTCAGCAGATGCACGAGGCAATCCCTGCGTATGGGTTATCGGGTCACAGTGCGTGTCGCGAAGTCCCGGCGGACCGGCCGGCATGGCGACACGACACTGTGCCTGGATGAGGTCGAAGGCGTAGGGAYCTTCCTGGAGCTGGAACGGATGATGCCGGACGACCAGCCGGCCACGGTCGTCCAGGACGAGCTGGCAGCGTTCGTCACGTCCTTGGGCGTCGAGGCAGTGCGCACCGCAGAGACATACGACTCCCTGGTACGAGCTACCCAGGACAGAGCGGTGCAGGTGCCGACCAGCAGGGACGACACCGACGCCGCCGACACCATGGCCACCTCGTCGCCCGGCTGAGTCCCGATGTCGTGCACCAGAAAGGCCGTGGCCAGTGCCTTCGGGTTCGGCAGCCGCCCCGGCGCTAGCGCCGGGGCGGCTGTGATGGTGCTCTTGGCTACGCCTCTGGGTCTGTCGACGGCGGGAAGAAGCCCCGGCTCATCGGCGGATGCTGGAGCGGGCGTGCTGGTCGCGGGACAGCGTCACCAGGGCGGCCCGTACCTCGTCCACGGAGGCCCCGCCGAACTGGATGTTGACCGAGAAGTTGAACTCGTCCCGGCCGCGCATCGCTTCGTCGAGACCGCCTTCGGTGAGGTCCACGGCGGTGTAGGCCAGCAGCTGCGCGGGCTCGTAGCGTCCTGTGCCGAGGAGGCGGTCCCACTCCGGCGTGCCGGGATACGGACGGAACTCAAACGTGGAGGCCCGGAAGTCTCCCGGATTGCGATCAGCCTCCTCCCACAGCTCCCGGACGTGGCCGACGGTGGCGGCCAGCTCCTCTCGGCTCTCGGTGGGGAAGCCGAGGATGAAGTAGCCCTTGACGTTGATCCCGCGCTCGGTGAGGCGTCGGATCACGGAGCGAGTCATCTCCGGGCTGATCCGCTTGCCCATGTACCTGAGCAGCCGTTCGCTGCCGGACTCGACGCCAAGGGCGACTTCCCGCAGGCCGTTGGCGGCGAGTAGGTCGAGAAGGGCGTCGTCGGCCCGGTGCAGGACGTTGATCCGGCCGGTGGCATCCCAGACGAAGCGGTCACCGAGGCGGGCGGCGGTGAAGGCGTTCATGCACTCGCGGATGAACCGCTCATATCCGAGGAAGAGGTCGTCGACGAAGCGGAATGCGGTCACGCCGTGGGCGGCGTGGAGCGCCTCCATCTCGGCGATGATGCCGGCGGGCGTGCGGGTGCGGATGGTGATGTCCGGGTTGGCGCTGACGGCAGCGCCGCAGAAGGAGCAGTCATACGGGCAGCCTCGGGCGCCGACCATGTTGGCCTCCACCCTGCCGTCCGGGGCCGGGTAGGGGTCGTTGACCAGGAAGCGACGGTCGACGAAAGGCAGACGGTCCACGTCCGGGGCGAGATGGTGGCCGGCTCCGGGACCGCCGCCGGTGACGGGCCTGCGCAGGATGGGATCGAGCCACATCACGCCAGGTAGGTCCGCACGCGAACGCCTGTCTCGAAGCAATTCCGCTACGCGCGTTTCGCCTTCGCCGAGTAACAGGGCCTCCAGCGCCGCGAAGCGGGGGTCGGTGATGATGGTGTCGGGCATAGCCTTTGCCTGATGGCCGCCGACCATGACCATGATGCCGGAATCGAGGCCGGCAGCGATCTGGGCGCTTACCTCGTAGGTGGGGGCGAGCAGGTTGAATCCGGCCCAGCGTGGACCGAGGCGGTTGACAAGGTGGCACGTCTCTTTGATACCGAGGCCCATGGCTTCGGCATCGAGAACACCGACATTGAATCCTTGAGCTGCCGTATAGGTCGCGATATAGGCCATGCCCAGAACCGGCAGGGTGAAGTCGTTCACCCGGGGTCGGTGGCTGTAGTCACGTAGCGGGGCGTTGACGAACAGGGCGTCGAGTGGACGGTTCAGGTCGGCGCCCAAGACGGCGCCGTCATCCGATGTCTCCATGGTGCGATCCCCAAGCGAGGGTGAGCAGGGTAAGGGAGGAAAGGTGCTCGCCGGCCAGGTGGCGCCACTGGGCGCCGAACGCACGCTCGTCGTGGAACCAGACGTGTGACGGAGCGGCGCGCCCGGCCCAGGTGCGTACGGCCAGGTCGGCGTAGGAGTACAGGTCCCAGCGATTCGTATAGTCAGCGACCGCGGCTCCGGCAGTCCACGGTCCGACGCGACGAACACTCTGCAATTCGTCGACCAGTTCCAATGGGGAGAGACCGGCCCAGTCATCGCCGTGGGTGACGTACGCGTTGGCGGCCGACCGCAGCACAGGTCTTTTGAAGGCCAGCCCCAACTTGGAGAACTGTTCGTCGTCCAGCTCGAGGACCTTCTCGGCCGTGGGGAACATCGCGTAAGAATTGCCGTCCGGCAGCATCACACGCCGGCCATGGATTGTGCACAGCGCACGGAAGAGCGCCTTGGATTGGGCCGCTCGGATGACCTGGCGCATGATCGCGGTCCCGAGCGCTTCCCACAGGGAGGGATTGCGCAGGCGTCCCACCTGGCCGAGTCCCGTGAGCTCCTTGGCCAGCTCGGGCACGTCCGCGGCGGCGCCCTCCGGCAGGGTGAACACATCTCCGGCCGGTTCCGTCTCGTCGCCGTCGAGCGCGGTGAGCACGAGAGCATCACGCTTCACCTCAGCCAGAACGGCCCCACTGGGCAGCAGGAACACGCGGTGCGCCCCCTTCTCTGTGGGCAGCCAGGCGGGGTGCTCGATCATCCAACGGTCTGCGGGCAGTGACATGAGAAAGGCTCCGAGTGGAAGGTTCATACGGTAGACGAGAGATGGCCATTTTCTCATGATGGCTCTCCACAGGAAGACCCGGTGTCCGGGCGGCACCGCCCGGTAGCCTCTCCGCAATACCGTTAGATCATCGACATGGCGCACGCGTCATGTCGAGTTAATATTACCCGGCGACGATCTGTGGTGTCAGTGTCCCGACGACGRCCGCCAAGATCTCCCGTTCGGGAGCCGAGCCGTCTGTCGGACCGAAGGCCGCACGACGCCGACGTCTCCAAATCCACCGATGAAACCGAACCACTCGGCAGACCTGCTATTTGCACCACCAGATCGGCCAATTCCATTCCCGGTGACACCTTCACCGTGCCATTGGGCCTGACCTGACGTCGGTCCCCCGCCCGGTCACGCATTCACCACCCCACACCGTAGTTCTTCGTTCCGGCCGCGACGCCGTCATGGTCAGCCTCGGCGAAAGCGGCCTTCTCGGCGTCGCGATGACTGTGGCCGTCGTTGCGATAGAGCCTGACCCACGCGAGTGCCGGCCCATCGCCGTGGTCGACGAGCGCGAGTGTCCGCGGTCCAAGCTGGCGCCGCACGCGACACCTATCAGGTGATGCCGCGGGCGGTCTTATGTCCACAGCTGCCTCCATCCGCCAGGCCTTTGGCTGACACCCGAGGCCGAGGAGTTTTCCTGCCCCGACCCGGACGCCTGGCCCAAGCGTGCGCGCGTCACAGAGAGCTGGCCATGCCGAGCCACGTATGACGCCCATACATGACGGCGCTGGAATTCCACCTCCCGTAATCAACGAGGTTTACACTGCCGACCAAGCACACTCAGACGACCACGATGGGGAGCAGGTAAGGCGAGATATGGACGCCGCACCCGGCCGGTACTGCCACTCCTGCGGAGGCCGTCTGGCACGCGACAACGCCGGCTCCCGTTGTGCTCGCTGCCTGCGCCGCGGCCGTTTGGAACAGGACGAGGCGCCGGAGCTCCCGGACGAGTTCTGGCACACCGATCAACTCCGCGACGCCTTTGCTGCTCAGCACATCGGGCTGGTGTCCGTGGCGTACCGCATGAACCCTCACCACCGCAGACCCATCAGCCAGGAACGGCTTGGTCGGTGGCTCGGCCTGACCCAGGCCCAGGTGAGCCGAATCGAAAGCGGCCCGCCGGTCCGGGACCTTGACCGGCTGACGCACTGGGCCCGGATGCTGCGGCTACCTCCTCACCTCCTGTGGTTCGACCTTCCTGGACGACCACGACTGCGACCGGCACCCGTCGCAACGCGGCGGGAGATGCCCTCACGCGTCGAGTCGTTGACGTCGGTATTCGCCTCGGGTGGAACGCTGGAGACGATCCGGTGGGCGGTGCTGGCTTTCCGCACCGCCGACCGGCAGCTCGGAGGCGGCCGGCTGTACCCCGTCGTGGTCAGGTTCATCCAGACCGAGGTTGCCCCGCAGCTCGTTGGCGATGTGTATCCGCCGTCGGCTGTCTTCTCCGCGGCGGCCTCGCTGACCGACATGGCCGGGTGGCTTGCCCACGACGACAACCGAGGCGACCTCGCGGCCCAGCACTTCGTCCAGGCCCTCGGCCTGGCGACCGCGGCCTGCGACCAGGCGCTGAGCGCTCAGACGCTCGTCAGCCAGAGTCACCTAGCCTTGGAGAATGACCATCCCCGCGAAGCCGTCCGATTGGCCGACGCGGGCCTCGCGCTGGTGCCGGATGACCAGCAGTGCGGGGAGCTACGTAGCCGGCTGCGCGCGATGAAGGCTCGGGGGAACGCGCTTATGGGCGCGTCGGCCGAGTGCCTGGCCGCGTTGTGGGACGCCGAGCGGGAGTTGAACCGTGCGACAGCCGGTGGGCACGAATGGCTGAGCCCCTTCGACGAAGYAGCGCTCGCAGCCGAGGCAGCCATCTGCCTGCGCGACCTGAACGACTGGAACGCCGCCGAACGTCAGGCGCTGAGGGTATTGGAGCTACGCACTCCGGACCGGGCACGGAGCCGAGCCCTCACCCACCTGACCCTGGCCACCGTCCACCTTGGGCGCGGTGATCTCGATGCCGCCTGCGACACCGGTGCGCAGGTGCTCGACGCGGCGACACGCCTGGCCTCGGACCGAGTGGTCAGCCAACTTCGGGGACTCGGCCGCCAACTCGAACCACACAGCAACGTGACGGCCGTCGATGACTTCCTCGATCGCGTCACATCCACCTTGCCCGCCCACCGAGCAGCCGAGGCGTCGTGAGTATCGAACAGGAGTGGGAAGACAGCTACCGCGGCCGAGACCCGGCCGAGTTCGCGCATCTCGCCGAGGGCAACGCCCGGCAGGCCCGCAAGCGGGTCTCCGCCGACGCCGTCATCCAGGATGAGACCGGCCGCCTGCTCTTGGTCGACCCGACCTACAAGCCAGGCTGGGACCTGCCAGGCGGCATGGCCGAAGCCAACGAACCGCCGAGAGAGACGCTACGTCGAGAACTGAAGGAAGAACTAGATCTCGACCTGCATATCGGCGAACTGCTCTGCGTCGACTGGGTCGCACCACACGGCCCCTGGGACGACCTCGTGGCCTTCGTGTTCAACGGCGGCACGCTGTCCGCCGACCAAGCCCAACACCTCCGTCCGGTGGACCCTGAGCTGGCCGCGGCCCGTTTCTGCTCCCGGGACGAGGCTGCACAACTCCTACGCCCCTACGAATGGCGACGTGTTCAAGCGGCCCTGACCGCATTGGACAGCGGAAACGTCCTCTACCTCCAGAACGGCCACGCCTGAGACCATCAATAATTGGCACGCGGCGCCATGGCCATCCCGAGTCATGGAAAGATTCCCATGTCGCCAGCGACCTCGCCGAGGTCCTCGCCGCAACGGAGGCGTGACCATGTTCGAACCACGATCCAGACGTCGTGAGGGAGTTCGCTTACCAGGTGACGTTCTGCCAGCACACGGAGCTGGCGGCACTCGAGGACTTCATCCGGGCTCTGCCTGCGCGGAACTCGAACCCGACGCCTCCCGAGTCGCCACCCGCAGGGAGCGGGGCGACGTCCAACGCCGACAGGTTTCCAGACATCCTCAGCGGCCTGATCCGTAATCGTGGCCTCGCGGCCGACCKGTTTCCGTTCGCGGTCTCTCTGAGTCGACGATACGGGGAATGCTAAGCGGACGCTGCCACACCCCAAAACAGCTCTACGCCATGGCGGGGCCACTGGGATGGACGATCGAGGACTTGGCCGTGGTGGCCGGCGAGACACCGGAAAACCACGACTACGATCCCACCCTGTGTCGCCACGTCGGCTTGGTCTACATGGCCGCCGTTCCCCTCGGAACCGACCAGCTCATCGAGGCCGCCCTTGAAGCGGACCGTTCAAGCGCGCGGATCGACCGCGGCGCCTGGCAACCGGTCAACTACTTCCGTGACCCCTGCCCAGACAAGGAACGGTCTCTTCGCAATACCACCCCGTGAAGAATCACCCCCGAAGTCGCTGCCACGCGGCCTTGGCTGGCGGGTAGCGCTCGCGGAGTTTCGCGTTGCACTTACGATCGGCGGCCCGTGCGGATCTCGGAAAAGCAGTCGCGGTCCTGCTTGGCCGATGCCAGTCGGTCTGTGCGGCGCAAGCTCAAAGACGTTCAATCCTCGTCACGACGGTCGCCCGGAACTCACCGAGGGCCCCGCGGGCCGCTCGTCGTCGGGCCGTGCGGTGGTCGTCTCGTCGGTGCCGTCTGACGAGGCAGGTGGTCGTCCCGCGGCCGCGGCGCGGGAACGGATGTCCTCCAGGCTGGCCTCCAGTGTCTTCCACACGGCGGACAGGCTGCCGGCGAAGGCATCCGTGCCGCTGAGCGACGGCACGGCGGCGGGGTCACCGTCGGTGTCCGAGGAAGCGGTGGCAGCGGCCACCGGCCCGGAGTCCTGGGAGGCCTGGGAGGCCCGGTGGCTGCTCAGTGCGCTGAAGGCGAGGCGAGCCAGGCCCAGCAGTCGGCGATCGGTGGCCTCCACCACGACGGCCGAGTCGGTCAGGCGCAGCGACATCCCGCGGCGCCCGGCTATTTCCGGCAGCTCGTCCGACGTGCCGGTCAGCTCGGCGCGGAGCAGGGCCTCACGGGCGGCCGCGAGGTCGACGCCGAGGCCTGTCAGCGTCCTGGTCGCCGCGTTGCTGGGGTCGCTGAGCAGGGCCAACAACAGATGGTGCGAGCCGACCGGGTCAGGACCGGCATAGCCGTTCGCGCCCGAGATGCCGGCCATCGCCGCCGCGGTGCGGCGCGGCTCCTCCTCGATGCCGAGGATGCCGCTGTCGACGTCGGCGAGCGCACCGCGCGGCCGCCGTCCGGTCGCCTTGTCGGCCCCTTCCGCGGCGATGAGCTCGAGAACTCGCGCGCGCAGCGCCCCGCTGTCCACCTGCCACTCTTCCAGCATCGTCGCGGCCAGACCTTCGTCGAGGTCCAGCAGGCCGAGCAGGACATGTTCGGTCCCGATGTAGTTGTGCCGCAGGCCAAGCGCCTGCCGCAGCGACCGCTCGAGGACCTTCTTGGCCCGGGGAGTGAACGGGATGTGGCCCTTGAGGGGCTTCTTGCCCCGTCCGACGGCGACGACGACACGTGACCGGGTCATGTCGATCGACAGGTCGATCTCGGCGAGGACGCGCGCGGCGATCCCGTCGGTCTCGCCGAGCAGGCCGAGCAGGAGGTGTTCGGTGYCGATGTAGTTGTGATCGAGTCCACGGGCCTCCTCCTGGGCGAGGACGACGACGTGGCGGGCCTGAGTGGTGAATCGCTCGAACATGAGGTCACCATCGACCCATCTTCTGACCCGGTCAATACCATGCTAATAGTAGGGTTGACGAGGAGGTAGCCGTGACCTGGGACGATCGCCTGGATCAGTGGGACGTCGAACGAGAACTCGCCTCCCAGTTGGAGGACTCCGACTGGGTGACCCTCCAGGAGGCGGCCACCAGGACCGGCGTATCCCGAGCGGCGCTGCGGACCTGGTACCGCGGGGATCTCATCCCCTCACGCCTGGTCGACGGCCCGCACGGTCCACAGCGCCTGGTACCGCTGGCGATGGTCGCGGCGCGGGCCGGCGAGTCCCCGCGACTGCGCCGGAAGTGGGAGCAGCGCCTCGGCGACGAAGCACTGGTCGAGCTGCTCCAGCAGCGGATCGACGACCTTGAGGCCAGAGTGGCTGCCCTGGAACAGCGTGACCCGCCTGCCCACGCGTAGATCCGCGTCCGGTGGCCAGACGGCCGATGGCTGGCCTGGCGGGTGGCCCCAGGGGATCACACCCCCGGCTGCCCGCGGAACGGAGCGCGCACCTCTCGGTTCACTCCGCTCTTCTCCTCTCTCCTCGCCTCCTCGCGGTCCGGCAGAGGAACATCATCTGGCGGCGCTGCCGGGCCAGTTGGCGTTGTCGACGAGCTCAGGACGGGTGCCGTCGAACGCGGCGGCCGCCGTGGTGTCGCCGCGCAGCTCGGCGCACAGCCACGCCGTGACGTAGCCGAGGAAGCCACGGGGCCCGTCTCCGTCCGTCACGGAATTGTGGTCGGCCACCTTCCCGCCGGAGCTCCGGATGAGGCCGAGCACGGCGCGGCCCGGCACCTGGTCGTAGAAGCCCCGCTCGGTCGAGGCGCTGGCGATGACCGAATCGAACACGCCATGCGTCCCGACGAGAAACACTGGCTGGCTCAGCCGGGCCACGTCGAACATGCACTCGGCCTTCGTGGGGCAGTCCGCGTTGGCCATGACCCACCTCGTGCTGGGCAGCGAGATAGTCACGACGGTGTCAATCAACCCCGGGTTTCCGGTGGCCGCCCGGACCGCGCCGCCGGCTCCCTGGGAATGGCCGGCCGCGGCCACCCTGTCCACGTCGAGGCGGCCCTTGAAGATGCTTCCGGCGGTGCCGGCCTGCGCGATCAGATAACGCGCCGCCGCCGCCATCTCGTCGCCGCTGCCGGTGTTGCGCTGGTCCGGCGCGATCACGGTGAACCCGTAGGACGCGAGATGGTCGAGCAGCGCCGAGTACTGGCCGGGGGTGGCGCCGGTCCCGTCTCCCCAGGTGACGATCGGGCTCAGGAACCCGAGCGTCGAGTAGTCGGCCGGCCGGAAAAGCTGGTAGCGCGCGGTGCCAGCCGGGTCCGCCACGACCTGGGTCGTCGTCACGTAGCGGCCGGCCGACGAGTAGTCCGCCTCCACGGGACCCGCCGGCGCGTCCCCTTCCGGGGCGACGAACAACGAGCGCACGCCCGGCCGCGCGGCTATCGACGCCAGCAGGACGATCACGGCGAGGGCGAGGCATGACCGGAGCGTGCGCGCGGTCCGGTGCGGCGCGGCGCCGTCACCGCGGCCCGTCGATGTCGCCGGGAGCACCCGCATCGCGCCACCTCTTCCGCAGCCCGCGATCCGCGGGGCAACCCGTTGTCAACGCGCTGCCCATCGACCGGTCGAGAACCTCGGATGACGGCAGGCCAGCGTCTGGACGCCTACCCCGACAGGGCCGAATATCACCGTCGGGCAGGCAAGCGCATAATCCAGTTCAATCCCGGCGGTCGCGTTCCGGAACCCACAGGTTGGAACGTCGCGCGGTCACCGACGGCCGCGAACTCAGGGGTGCGGCTGTCCGCCGACGGGTTGCCCGGCGCGCCGGGACGGGGCCACGGGCGCGAGCCCGAGGTGGTCGCGCAGGGTCGTCCCCGCGTAGTCATGCCGGAAGGCGCCGCGTTCCTGGAGCAGGGGCACCACCCGGTCCGCGACGTCGTCGAGGCCGGCGGGAATGACGTGCGGCACGAGGATGAAGCCGTCGCAGGCGCGGTCCCTGACGTACCTGATCATCTCCTCGGCGACGGTCGCCGGCGATCCGACGAACGTCTGCCGGCTGGTGGCCGCGATGACGAGGTCCCGGACGGAGAGGTTGCCCGCCGCGGCGATCTCGCGCCAGCGGCGCACGGTCGCGTGCCGGTCCGCGAAGAGCCGAGTGCTCGCCAGGCCCTGCGGGATCGGGTCTCCTTTCGTCACCGGGTCGAGATCCGGTAGCGGCCCGTCGGGGTCGACAAAGCTCAGGTCCTGGTTCCACACCCGTTCCAGGAAGCGGATCGCGGTCTGCCCGCTGACCTGCTGGCGGCGCACGACGTCCGCGCGCTCCCGGGCGTCCGCGTCGGTGTCGCCGAGGACGACGCCGACAGCCGGCAGCACGAGGAGCTGGTCGGGAGTGCGGCCATACCGGGCGAGYCGGCGCTTGACGTCGGCGTAGTACGCGCGGCCCGCCTCGTACTCACCGTGCCGGCTGAAGACCACCTCCGCCGCCGACGCCGCGAACTCGCGGCCCGCGTCGGAGTCGCCGGCCTGGAAGATCACCGGACGGTGCTGCGGGCCGGGTGGGACGTTGAACCGGCCGGAGATGTCGAAGTGATCGTCGCGGTGGTCGAAGGCGCCAGCCCACCGGTCRCCGAGGAACTCGCCCGACGCCTTGTCCGCGACGATCTCGTCCCCCTGCCAGGAGTCGAGCAGCAGGTTCACGACGTGCAGGAACCGCTGCGCCCGCTCGTAGCGCTGGTCTTCCGGCAGAAAGCCACCACGGCGGAAGTTCTCCCCCGTGAATGCGTCCCAACTGGTCACCACGTTCCATCCCGCCCTGCCCGCGGAAAGATGGTCGAGGCTGGCGAACTGACGGGCGACCTCGTACGGCTCGTTGAACGTCGAGTTGATCGTGCCGGCCAGCCCCAACCGCTCCGTGACGGCGGCGAGGGCCGCCAGCACGGTGAACGTGTCAGGCCGGCCCGCCACGTCCAGGTCGTGGAACCGCCCCGCGTGCTCGCGCAGGCGCAGCCTCTCCGCCAGGAACAAGAAGTCGAACCTGGCCCGTTCCGCCGTCCGCGCGAAGTGGACGAACGAGCTGAACTCGATCGTGCTCGCGCACTCCGGGTCGCTCCAGACGACGGTGTTGTTCACGCCGGGCAGGTGGGCGGCGAGACGCAGCTGCCTCACCGGCCCGTCGATCGGTGCCATCGCTCGTCGCCTTCCGGTCCGTGCTCGCGCTCGTCCACGCCCTTGCCCTCGCCGGGCAGTTCAGTCGAACCGCCGCCATGCCTCGGCGAGCAGCTGATAGGACCTGACCCGGTCCGCGTGGTCGTGCGTGATCGTGGTGACGAGGAGCTCGTCCGCCCCCGTCGCCTCGCACAGAGTCCGCAGGCCGCGCAGCACCGTCGTCGGGGAGCCGACGAACTGGGTGTCCACACGGTCGGCGACCAGGGCGCGGTCGTCGTCGGTCCAGTCGAGCGCCGCCACCTCGTCCGGCGACGGATAGGGCCGGGCGTTCCCGGACCGGATGCTGGCCACCCACGGTCCGTACCCGCTCGCGAGCCGGCGCGCGGTCGCGTCGTCCGCCGCGACGACGACGTCGGCGGACACCATGACGCGCGGCTCCGGCAACGCCGCGGACGGCCGGAACGCCGCCCGGTAGGAGCCGATCGTGTCGAGGACCGCGGACGGGAAGATGTGGTAGCTGGCCGCGAGCGGCAGTCCCAGCTCGCCCGCCGTCCGCGCGCTGCCGCCCGCGGTCGCGGCCATGATCCACAACTGGAGGTCGGAGCCCTCCACGACCGGCGCCGAGAGGCCGACCCCGTCCGCGGAGCGGTAGTCGCCGGCGATGAACGCCTGGATGTCGCGGACCAGCCCCTCGTAGTCGTCCGCCGCCCCGCTCCGGTAGCCCACGACGTCGAGCAGGAGCCGCAGCCGCTCGGTGTCGATGGGCAGCTTCGTCGGTGCCGGGATCAGCAGGCCGTTCGGCGCGGCCGCCCGCGCGCCGGTGACCGCCGGAAGGGACGGGAGGGACGGGAGGGACGGGGCCGAGGGGCCGCCGGAGCCAGCCGGCGCGGGGCCGGCCGGGCCGGAGCCGCCGACCAGCTTCCCCGCGCTCGTCCGGCCCAGGCCGAGGTCGACACGCCCCGGGTGCAGCTGCGCCAGCGTCCCGAACTGTTCGGCGATCAGCACCGCGGACGTGTAGCCCGACTGGACGGCGCCCGAGCCCACCCTGATCCGGCGGGTCGCCGCGGCCACCGCCGCGATCAGGACCGCCGGTGCCGACGAGGTGTAGCCCGGCGTCAGATGGTGCTCGGCCAGCCAGTACCGCTGGTAGCCGAACTGTTCGGCCTTCCGCGCGAGATCGATCGTGTTCCGCAGCGCCTGCGCGGCCGTCGAGCCGGAGACCGCCGGCGCCAGGTCGAGAACGGACAGGGGGATGTCACTCGTCGGGGGCATGCTCGCCACCGCCTCTCCTGTCGGGATGATGGTGTCGCGGGAGCGAGCCCGGGGCCGTCGGAAGCGCGGCCAGCAGGTCCCTCGTGTAGGGGTCCGACGGATGGTCGAACAGCTCGTCCGTGTCGCCGGCCTCGACGACCAGACCGTCCTTCATGACCAGCACCCGGTCGCTGACGTACCGGATCACGCCCAGGTCGTGCGAGATGAACAGCATCGCCACGCCGAGTTCGTCGCGTAGGTCGACCAGCAGGTCGAGGATCTGCGCCTGGACGGACACGTCGAGAGCCGACACGGGCTCGTCGCACACCACCACCTCCGGCGACGGCGCGAGCGCCCGCGCGATGGCCACCCGCTGGCGCTGGCCGCCCGAGAGCTCCCGCGGCCGGCGGGCGAGCAGGCCAGCGGGCAGGCCCACCAGGTCGAGCAGCTCGACGACGCGCTCACGGCGGCGCGGGCCGCGCGGCACCCCGGCGGCGGCGACCATCTCGCCCACGACCCGCTCCACTGTGTACCGCGGGTCGAAGGAGCTCAGCGGATCCTGGTAGACGGCCTGCATCCACAGGCGCATCGGGCRCCGGTCACGTTCCCGCACGCCGCTCCAGGGAGCGCCTCGGAACCGCACCACGCCCCGGTCCGGAGTGACCAGGCCGAGCACGACGCGGGCCGCCGTCGTCTTGCCCGAGCCGGACTCACCGACGACGCCGAGCGTCTCGCCGGCGTCGAGCTGGAACGAGACGTCACGCATGGCGTCGAGCCAGCCGCCGCCTGGCATCCGGAACCGCTTGGCGATGCCCTCCACCTCAACGACAGGCCTCGGCTCGCCCGGAGTTCGCCCGCTTGGCGCCGATCTCGCCGCCGCCGTCGTAGTCGTCGCCGTCACCGGCGCCGGCGCCGGTCCGGTGGGCGTCGGCGTGGACTGGGCCGGCGTGGACTGGGCCGGCGCGGGCACCGGGCCTCCGGACGCCGCCGGGAACGGGGCCGCGGCCGGCGGCGCCGCGGGCTGGCGTGCGCCCGGATACCAGCACAGCGCCGTGTGGCCGGCCTCGCCGGCGGGTCGCCCCGGTGGTTCGGGCGGGTCACCGGGGTCCGGCAGCCGGTCCCGGCACCGCTGGTCCGCCAGCGGGCACCGAGCGGCGTACGGGCACCCGGCCGGACCGGGTGCCGGCCGCGCGACGGCGGCGGCGAGCCGCCGGCGGTCCCGCGCGCGGCCGGTCGGCACGGCGTCGAGCAGCGCGCGGGTGTAGGGGTGGCGCGGGTGGGCGAGCACGCTGTCCGCCGGGCCGCGCTCGACGATCAGCCCGTCGAGCATCACGGCCACCTCGTCGGCGAGCCCGGCGACGACGGCGAGGTCGTGGCTCACCAGCAGAACCGCTGTCCCCCGCTGCTTCAGACCCGCCAGCAGGCGCAGCACCCGCGCCTGCACGGTCACGTCCAGGGCGGTCGTCGGCTCGTCGGCCAACAGCAGATCCGGCTCCGCGGCGATCGCGGCGGCGATCAGGGCCCGCTGCCGAAGCCCACCCGACAGCTCGTGCGGGTACTGCCGGGCCCGCCGGGCCGGGTCGGGAATCCGTACGTCCGCCAGCAGCGAGCGAACCCGTTCGGCCGTGCCCGCCCGGCTGGTCACCCGGTGGGTCCGCAGCGTCTCCGCCACCTCGGCGCCCACCCGCCGCAGCGGGTCGAGCGAGACCAGCGCGTCCTGGTGCACCAGTGCGATCCGCCGCCCCCGCACGGCCCGCCATCCCGACTCGGTCAGGCCCGCGAGGTCGATGCCGTCGTACTCGACGCGGCGGGCCCGCACGGCCGCCCCCGCCCCGGCGAGCCCGATCAGCGTCCGGACCGTGACGCTCTTGCCCGAGCCGGACTCACCGACCACGGCCAGGCAACGGCCACGCGCCAGCTCGAACGACACCCCGCGCACGGCGCGCACCGGCGCGCCCGCCGTGCCGAAGGACACCTCCAGGCCCTCGACCCGCAGGAGCGGCGCCGACGTCGACCCGGCCCCCGGCGCCGGCGCCTGCTCGGCGGGTGGTGCCGACGGCGACCCGTTCACCGGAGCCTCCCGCCGCCCAGGCGAGCCTGTGCGCCGCGGCCCAGCACGTTCACGGCGATCACCGTGACGGTCAGCGCCAGGCCCGGRAAGACACCCAGCCACCAGGCGACCGAGAGGAAGTCACGGCCCTCGGACAGCATCGAGCCCCAGTCCGGCTCCGGCGGGCGTGGGCCCAGGCCGAGGAAGCTCAGCACCGACGAGGAGATCAGTGCGCCGCCGAACCCGACCGTGGCGAGCACGAGCAGCGATCCCAGGGTGTTCGGCAGGATGTGTCGGAGAATCAGCCGCCACCGGCGAAGACCGGTCCCGACGGCCGCCTCCACGTAGCCCGACCGGCGAACCACCATGGTCTCGGCCCGTACCACCCGCCCGTACGGCGGCACGAACGCGACCGCCACCGCGATCATGACCTCGACGGTGCCCCCGCCCAGCACCGCCACCACCAGCAGGCCGAGCAGCAGCGGCGGCAGCGCGAGCAGCACGTCCGCGAGCCGCATCAGGACCTGGTCGACGACCCGGCCGCCGAGCCCCGCGGTCAGGCCCAGGACCGCGCCGCCGCACGCCCCGAGCACGGTCGCCCCGAACCCGATCAGCAGCGCCGAGCGGGTGCCGAACACCACCCGGGCGTAGACGTCCCGGCCGAGCTGGTCGGTGCCGAACCAGTGCGCCGTGCCCGGGCCAGCCAGCGCGCCCACGGGGTCGGTGGCCGTCGGGGACCGGGATGTCAGCAGGCTCGGGACGGCCGCGGCGAGCACCACCAGGCCGAGCACGAGCGCCGCGAGGGCCACTCCGACCACGCCGGCCCGACCCCGTAGCACGCCGGGCACTGCGCCGAACGCGCGCCGCGCGCCGGATCCGCCAGCCGCTCCGCGCGTGTCGGCCACGGCCGGCGCCGCGACTCCGACCGCGGCCAGCGACGTGGGACCGGCCGGTGCCTGCGCGGGCGCCGTCCCAACCGCGGGCTCCGGCCGTGCGCCGTTCACCGACCTGGCCGCGCCCGCCGTCACACCACACCCGCCGCGGTGCGCAGGCGCGGGTCCACGACGACATACACGAGGTCGACGACCGTCGACAGGACGACGAACACCAGCGCGGAGAGGACCACCACGGCCATCACGACGGGCATGTCCCCGTCCTGCACCGCCGCCAGCACGAGCGAGCCGACGCCGGGCCGGCCGAACACCGACTCCACCGGCACCGCTCCCCCGAGCAGGTTCCCGGTCAGCCAGCCCGTCAGCGTCACGAGGGGCAGCGCCGCATGGCGCAGCGCGTGGCGCGCGCGCACCGCCGTCTGGCTGAGCCCGCGGGCACGGGCCGTGACGACGAACGGTTCGCGCAGCGCCCGCTCCAGCCCCTCCCGCAGCACCTGGGACAGCACGCCGATGATCGGCAGAGCGAGGGTGAGCGCCGGGAGTACCAGCGCCAGGCTCCCGTTCGCGCCGGCGACGGGGAAGATCTGGAACCGGAACGAGAGCAGCGTGAGCAGCAGGATTCCCAGCCAGAAGGGGGGCACCGAGACCGCGGTGAACTCGCCGAGGGAGGCGGCGGCCCGCAGCCAGGGGCGCCGGCCCGCCGTCGACACCGCGATGGCCGTCGAGACCAGCAGGGCGAACGCGAGGGCGGCCAGCGCGAGCTGCGCCGTCGGCCACAGGCTGTCCCTCAGCAGCGCCGAGACGGGTTGCTGGAGCTGGTACGACTCGCCGAGCCGGCCGCGGGCGAGCTGACCGAGGTAGTGCCCGTACTGCGCGACCAGCGGCCTGTCGAACCCGTAGTCCTCGCGGATCTGCTCCCGCACCGCCGGGGACGCCGTGGTCATCGGGCCCAGCAGGCGGGACACCGGGTCGCCGGGCAGCAGCGCGAGCGCGGCGAAGGCGACGGTGGCAGCCCCCAGCATCACCGCCAGGGCGGAGGCCACCCGGATGGCCACCGCCCGCAAGGCCGCCACCACGATCCGCCGACCCCGACCCCGACCCCGGCCGGCGGCGGGCGCGCCACCGATCGCGGTCGGGCCGTCCAGGCCGTCCAGGCCGTCCGCGGCGTCCGGGGCGACGGCCGCGTCCGGGGCGACGGCGGCACCGGTGCCGGACGGCGGCGCCTGCTCGCGCCCCGGGCCGGCGGCGGAGGTCGCACCCGCCGGAGCCGCGAGATCGGTCGTGCCCGGCTCGGCGGAGATGGTGCCCGACGTGTCGCCGGTGCGCCGGGCGAACGCCGGGGTCATGCGCGGTCGAGCCAGGCGTCGTGGAAAAGCGTCCAGGTGTTCGGGTCCAGGGCGAGGTCCCGCACGCGCCGGGAGCTTCCGATGATCGCCGTCTCGACGTACATCGGCACCACGGCGGCCACGTCGACCACCTTGTGCTGGACCTTGCCGTAGGCGTCCGCGCGGACCGCCGGGTCGAGGCTGGCGGCGCCCGCCGCCGTCCAGGAGTCCACGTCGGCGTCGCGCAGGAACGAGGCGTTCTGCCCGGTCGGTGGCCCGCTGGCGCTGTCGAAGAACAGCCGCAGCACGTCGGGGTCGAAACGCGCCCAGGCGAGGTCGAGCATGTGGAACTTGCCCGAGTACGCCTGGGTGGTGTACTCGCCGATGGCGAGGGAGGGATGGGTGACCTCCACCCCCAGCTTCGCGAGGTCCTGCTGGATCGCCTGGGCGAGGACGTCACGCTGCTCGCGCACGTACTCCCGCGGCGGCGCCGGCCAGACGACGGTCAGCCGGCTGCCGTTCCTCGTGCGGAAGCCCTGGCCGTCGCGGCCGGTCCAGCCCGCTTCGTCCAGCAGCTCCCCCGCCCGCTTCGGGTTGTAGGGCCAGCTTTTCTCGAGGCTGGTGTCGTACGCGGGCGTGCTGGGCGAGATGGGACTCCAGGCGCGTTGGTACTGGCCGAAGTAGACCGTTTTCACGTCCTGGTCGATGTTGATGCCGAGTTGGACCGCGGAACGGACGCGCGGGTCGTCGAACGGCGCCAGCCCGGTGTTCAGGTAGATGCTGTAGACGCTGCCTGGCACAGCGGCCCGCGTCACCCGTAGATCGCCGTCCTTCGACACCGCCGGCACATTTACCGGAGGCAGTGCGCGGGCGACGTCCACCTGCCCGCTCGAGAGCGCCCCGACCCGGACGGAATCCTCGGGAAGAATGCGGAACGTAAGTGTGTCGAGATAGGCGGGCCCGTCGTGCCTCGCGGTCTCGGGCGCCCACCGGTATGCCGGGTTCCGGGTGAGCACGACGCTTTGGTTCTTGGTGTAGCTCTTGAAGATGAACGGGCCGGAGCCGACGTTCGCCGGGCCACCGGCACACAGCTTGTCGGCATTCGCCGTGAGCGCCTTCGGCGAGTAGAAGCCAAGGTAGGCCGTGCTCGCGGCCTGGAGGAACGGCGCGAACGGCCGGGAGAAGTCGACCTTGACCGTGTACTGGTCGAGCAGCTCGGTGCCGGCGTACGGGCCGAGCAGGCTCGCCGCGTAGCGCGACTTGGTCGCCGGCGCCACGATGTGGTCGAAGTTGGCCTTCACCGCTGCCGCGTCGAACGGCTCCCCGTCGGTGAAGGTGACGTCGTGGCGCAGGTGGAAGGTGTACGACGTCAGGTCGGGAGCGGCCTCCCACGACGTCGCCAGCCAGGGATGGAACTGGGCCTTCGCGTCCACCGAGACCAGCGAGTCGAAGACGTTGCGGTCGATCTCGGCGGTGATGTCCTGGCCGCTGACGTGCGGGTCGAAACAGGTCGGCGCCGTGTCGATCGCGTACGTCAGCGAACCGCCGGATATCGGCGTCGAGGAGCTGGGGGCGGCGGATCCACCACCGCAACCGGCCAGCGCCAGGACGGCCGCGACCAGCGCGAGTACGACTGGCGGAAATGCCGGTCCGACCCGGTGCATGCGAATTCTCCCGTGGCTCGGCGGAGCAGGGCGAGGCGGGGCAGGGCGAGGCGGGGCAGGGCGAGGCGGGGCAGGGCGAGGCGGGGCAGGGCGAGGCGGGGCAGGGCGAGGCGGGGCAGGGGAATCCACTGCCGGGGCGCACTCGAAGCCGTTCAAATGCTTTTCGGCGGGCGGCCCGGCCAGGGAAGAAACGATCGGCGCTCGGACGGTGTCGACCGGCCGCACACGGAGACACTAGGCGATGGCCAAGCCCGACGGAATACCCCTATTACCGCTGTCGACACCCCCGAGAGAAGGGGTGTGATGGTGCGTGAGCCCTTACTGTTCGGCCGCGCCGGTAGGGGGCCCCTACCGGGTCACCGCCCGGCGTACCGGTTCGCCGGGCGGGGCAGCCCAAGCAGCCCGCGCAGGGTGGCCGCCTCGTACCGGTGGCGGAACAGACCACGCCGCTGGAGCTCGGGAACCAGCCCCCTGGTGATCGCCCGCAGGTCGCCGGGAATCGCTCCGGGCCGGAGCCGGAACCCCGCCAGCCCGGCCTCCCGCCACAYGGTCAGCAGATCGGCGAGCGTGCTGGGCGTCCCCACGAAGACCCGGGCGTCCGAGACCAGCTCGGCACCCGCGAGCGTGTCCAGCCRCCCCTTGCGCCCGGCCGCGGACGGTGTGTCGTCGTCCAGGAAGACCAGCAGGTCCGCGAAGATCAGCAGCGGCTCGCCGGACCGCCCGGCCGCCGCCTGCTCCGCCCGCACCTCCCGCACGACGTCCCGCGCGTGGTCGGCGTCGCGCGGCGTCACGTAGACCACGTCGGCGGCCCGGGCCGCCAGCCGGAACGGGATGGCCGCGTGCGCGAGCGCCATGACCGGCGGCTGGCCCTGCGGCGGCCGCGGCGTGATCGACGGGCCCCGGACGCGGAACCAGCGGCCCTCGAAGTCGATGTAGTGCAGCTTGTCCCGGTCGATGAACCGGCCCGTGGCCACATCCCGGATCTCGGCGTCGTCCTCCCAGCTGTCCCACAGCCGCCGCACCACCTCGACGTAGTCGGCGCCCTCGTCGAACAGGTCGCTCATCAGCTGGACCACCTCGGGCCGGTGGCGGTCGGCGAGCCGCAGCTCGGGGAGGTCGCGGCGGCCGAAGTGCCGTGCCTCCGATCGCCGCGACGAGACCAGTGGGCGCAGCCCGGCCCGGCCCGAGCTGACGTAGTCCAGGGTGGCGATCGCCTTCGAGGTGTGGAACGGCTCCGTGTACGTGACGGTCACCGTCGGTACCAGGCCGACGTGCCGCGTCAGTGGCGCGACTCGTGCCGCGATCTGCACCGCGTCGAGCCGCCCGCGGACCTGGTCCGTCCGGTCGTCGACCGCCAGCCGCGAGGGCTGCCACGCCAGCGTGTCCTCGATCGTGACGAAGTCGAGCAGCCCTCGTTCGGACTCCTGGACGATGTCCGTCCAGTACCCGGCGGTCAGCAGCTCGCCGGGCCGGGCGTCGGGCTCCCGCCACGCGGCCGGGTGCCAGCCCGCGCCGTCCAGAGCGACCGCCAGGTGAAGCGTGGGCAGAGGTGGGGTTCCCATCGGCTGCTCCCGGTTCGGTGACCGCGCGCCGGTGTCGCCCGCCGCGGATGACAGCGAGGCTAAGCCGCCCGGCGGCGTCCGAGTACCCCTATCCGGCGACCGTGCGCGGACGCGCCCGACCGGGGTGGGCGCCCGCCCCTCGGCCGCGGCGGGACCACTTTAGAGCGCGCCAAGCGGCCGCTTAGCCGCGCCGGTGACCGTGGAAACGGCTCCGCAGGGACCACGAACTCGCCGACCGCGAAGGGCAGGAGCGCGGGATGTCGACGTCCTCCAGTTCCATGGCAGTGCCCGGTCCACCGGCCGCCACCGAACACTCCACGGGCGGTCCGCCGCCCGATCCCCCATCGCCATCGCCGACGCCGCCGAGTGCCTGGCAGCCACCCGACCGCGGCTCGCCGGACGGGCCAGCCGAGGCGCTGCGGTCGCTGCGCCGGGCGGGGCGGCTCGCCGCCGAGTACCCGCTCGCCGGTCGGCTGCTGGCGGAGCTGGGCGGCGGCCTGGACGAGCCGGGCGACGAGTTCGTCCGCACCGGGCGGCACCTCGAACGGGTCGGCGCGGACGCGGTGCTGCGCGAGCACCCGGCGACGCCGGTCGTCAGCGTCGCCGTCACCGGCCACGGCACGCTGCGCGACCTCGTCCCGCCGCTACACGCCGAGCTGGCCCGGCACGGCCTGCTGCTGCGCCCCTACGTCGGCGGCTTCAACGGCTACGTCGCCGAGCTCACCGACCCGGACGGCGACCTCGCCCAGGCGGACCCGGACATCGTCGCCGTGCTGCTCACCCCGGCGATGATCTTCGAGAAGGTGGGCACACCCTGGCGGCCCGACGACGTCGCGCGGGTGCTGGCCGAGAACCTACGCCTGGTCGAGGGCGTAGTCGGCGCCTTCTGCGCGGCCCAGCCCCACGTCACCGTCGTGCTCAACACGCTGCCGCTGCTGCGCCAGCACACCGCGCAGCTCGTGGACGCGCGGTCCAGGGCCGCCCTCGGCGCGCTCTGGCGGGAGCACAACGCGGCGCTGCTACGGCTGCCCGAGCGCCAGCCCCGCGTGGTCGTCGTCGACCTCGACCCCCTGATCGCGGCCTCCGGGCCGGCGGTCGACCCGCGGCTCGCCGCCTACACCCAGTCGCACCTGTCGCCCGGCCTGCTGCGGCTCTACGCGCGGGAGCTGGGGCACCTGGCCCGGGCGCAGGCGGGGCGGACCCGCAAGACCCTGGTCCTCGACCTCGACGAGACCGTCTGGGGCGGCGTCCTCGGCGAGGTCGGCCCGGCTGGCGTCGAGGTGGGCACCGGTTACCGGGGCGAGGCGTTCGCCGCGTTCCAGCGCGTCGCGCGCCAGCTGATGGCGCAGGGCGTGCTGCTCGCGGCGGTCAGCAAGAACGACGTCGAGCCGGTGCGCCAGGTGCTGCGCGAGCACCCCGGCATGGTGCTCGGCGAGGACGACTTCGTCCGGGTCAACGCGAACTGGCGCCCGAAGCACGACAACCTCGCGGACCTCGCCAGGGCGCTCAACCTCGGCGTCGACAGTTTCGTCTTCGTCGACGACAGCCCCTACGAGGCCGGCCTCGTGCGCCGGGAGCTTCCGGCGGTCGCTGTGGTGCGGGTAGACGACGAGCCGGCGCTGCACGTCGAACGGCTGCTGCGGGACGGCTGGTTCGACGTCCGGGAGCTCACCGCCGAGGACCGTACCCGCACGGCGAAGTACCGCGAGGACCTGGTCAGGTCCGACTTCCTCGACACCTTCAGCTCCCTCGAGGACTACCTGCGCGAACTGGGCGTACAGGTGCGGCTGGCCTCGGCCACCGAGCCCGAGCTGGCACGCGTCGCGCAGCTCACCGCCAGGACCAACCAGTTCAACCTGACCACCAGGCGGCTGCAGCCGCAGCAGGTCGCCGACCTCGCCGCCGATCCAGCCTGGTCCGTGCTCGGCATCCGCGGTGCCGACCGGTTCGGCGACAACGGGCTGGTGGGCGCCGTGTTCACCCGGCGCGACGACGACCTCGTGCACATCGACAACTTCCTGCTCAGCTGCCGGGTGTTCGCCCGGGGCATCGAGCAGGCCTGCCTGACCGCGGTGCTGCGCGCGGCCCTGGCCGCCGGCGCGTCGGCGGTGACCGCCGGGTACCGGCCGACCGCGAAGAACGGCAAGGTCCGGGACTTCTACCCGCGCGCCGGCTTCCAGCTCATCGCCGACCACGGCGGCGAGTTGCTGTTCCGCCACGACCTGACCGAGATCAGCCCGCCGCCGGAGCACGTCGAGCTGACCACCAGCCTGACGGGAGCGAGCGCATGACCAGTCCTGCCCCGATCGCGAGGCGCACCCAGGACCGATGGCTGACCCGTGAGCCGGGACCCGGCGGCCGCCTGCGGTTGTTCTGCTTCCACCACGCGGGCGGCGCCGCGTCCGCCTTCGCGGACTGGCCCGCCGCGCTCGGCCCCGAGGTCGACGTCCTGCCAGTCCAGCTTCCCGGCCGGGAGTACCGGGCCGGTGAGCCACGCATCCGGGACGTCGCGACCCTGGTCGACGAGCTCGACCGTCATCTCCGGCCACTGCTGCGGACCCCGTACGCGTTCTACGGCCACAGCATGGGAGCGCTGGTCGCCTATGCGTTCACCAGACACCTGCAGGCCCACCACGCGCCGCTGCCGCGACGGCTGCTGGTCGGCGCCTACCCGGCGCCACACCTCGGCCCCCCGTTGCGGGAGCTGACCTTCCGCGACGACGAGGACGTCGCCCGGTGGCTGGTCAGCATCGGCGGCATGTCAGCGGAGCTGCTGCGCTATCCGGCCTGGGCGGGGGCAGCGGTCGCGCTGCTGCGCGACGACCTGGCCGTCTGCCACAGCTACCAGCACCGCGAGACCGAGCCGCTGCGGGTCCCGATCGACGTCTTCAGGGGTGCCAGCGACCCGCTGCTGCCGGCCGAACGGGTGGCGGACTGGCCGCTGCACACGACCGCCCCGGCCGCCATCCACACGATCGCGGGAGGGCACTTCTTCGTCGGCGACGACCCGGCGGGGTTCTTCCGCGCGCTGCGGGCGGCGCTGCCGCCGCTGGGGACCGCCACCCGGCGTGAGGCCGGCACTCCCGTGCCGCGGTGAGCCGGGACGGAGGCGACCGGCCGTCGCGGCTGTTCCTCGACCGTTCCCGAAGGATCGTCCTCGACGAGAGGCAGTGAGCGTGCCATGCCGCGTCTGACCGACCGCAACGCCGAGACCGTGCCCGGACGCCGGGACCAGGCCCCGCCCGAGGACGCCGTGGCGGTCGTCGGACTGGCCTGCCGGCTGCCCGCGGCGCCGACCCCCGCGGCGTTCTGGGCGCTGCTGGAGTCGGGCGGCGACGCGGTGGGCGAGGTCCCGGCGGGACGATGGGACGCGGCGGCGTGGGCCGCCGGGCCGGCCGGCGGGCGCGGCGCCTTCCTCGACCGGGTCGACGAGTTCGACGCCGCCTTCTTCGGCGTCAGCCCGCGCGAGGCCGCCGCGATGGACCCGCAGCAGCGGCTCGTCGGCGAGCTGGCCTGGGAGGCGCTCGAGGACGCCGGGCTCCCGCCGGACCGCCTCGACGCGGAACGGGTCGGCGTCTTCGTCGGCGCCATCTGGGACGACTACGCCACGCTCGCCACCCAGCCGGGCCGGCCCACCGGCCGCTACGCGGTGACCGGGCTGTCCCGCGGGCTCATCGCGAACCGGGTCTCCTACCTGCTCGGCCTGCGCGGCCCGAGCCTCGTGGTCGACACCGCGCAGTCGTCCTCGCTGGTCGCGATACACCTGGCCTGCGAGAGCCTGCGCTCCGGCGCGTCGACGGTCGCGCTCGCCGGCGGGGTGAACCTGAACCTGGCACCGCAGACGATGCTCGGCACCGAACGGTTCGGCGCRCTGTCCCCCGACGGCCGCTGCTACACCTTCGACGCCCGGGCGAACGGCTACGTCCGCGGCGAGGGCGCGGGCGTCGTCGTCCTCAAACCGCTGGCGGCGGCGCTCGCCGACGGCGACCCGGTCTACTGCGTGATCCTCGGCGGCGCCGTCAACAACGACGGCACCGGGGGCGGGGACGGCATCACGGTGCCGGACGCCGCCGCGCAGGCGGCGGTGCTGCGGGCCGCCTGGCAGCGCGCGGGCATCGGGGCGGACGCCCTGCAGTACGTCGAGCTGCACGGGACCGGGACGCGGGTGGGCGACCCGGTCGAGGCGGCGGCGCTCGGCGCGGCACTGGCGGCCGGGCCGACCCGGCCGGCCCCGCTGCGGGTCGGGTCCGCCAAGACCAACGTGGGCCACCTCGAAGGCGCGGCGGGCGTCGTCGGGCTGCTGAAGACGGCGCTGAGCATCCACCACCGGTGGCTGCCCGCCAGCCTCAACTACCAGGCGCCGAACCCGGCGATCCCGCTCGACGACCTGGGCCTGCGGGTCCAGCACGAGCCGTCGGCGTGGCCCCACCCGGCCGACAGGCTCGTCGCCGGGGTCAGCTCGTTCGGCATGGGCGGGACGAACTGCCACCTGGTCCTCGGCGCCCCGCCGGACACCGCCGGGCGGCGTCGTGACCCCGTCGGACGGTCCGAGGCGCCGGGCACCCCCGAGGCACCGCGCACTCCCGAGGCGCCCGGCATTCCCGACACGCCGGTTGTGCTCGGCGCGCCACCGGTCCCGGGCACGGCCGGCCAGCCCTGGGCAGGCGGCGCACCCGTCACGTGGCCACTGTCCGCGCGCGGACAAGCCGCGCTGCGCGCGCAGGCCCGCCAGGTCCACGCCTTCGCCGCGGCGCGCCCGGAGCTCGACCCCACCCTCGTGGCGGCCGCACTCGCGCACACCCGCTCCGGCCTGCCCGACCGCGCCGCCGTCGTCGGTCGTGACCGGGCGGCGCTGCTCGACGGGCTGGCCCGCCTCGCGGACGGCGACGGCCGCGGCGGCGGGACGGACGGGACACACCGCGGAGGCGGCGCAGGGGTCGCGCGCGGCCGGGCCTCGCGGGGTGCCACCGCCTTCCTGTTCTCCGGGCAGGGCAGCCAGCGGCCGGGCATGGGCCGGCAGCTCCACGCCGCCTACCCGGTCTTCGCCGCCGCGCTCGACGAGGTGGCCGGCGCGCTCGACCCACACCTCGACCGGCCGCTGCGCGACGTCCTGTTCGCGCCCGCCGGCTCGGCCGAGGCCGCCCTGCTGGACCAGACCCGGTACACCCAGGCCGCGCTGTTCGCGATCGAGGTGGCGCTGTACCGGCTGGTGCGCAGCCAGGGGCTCGCCGCGGACTACCTGATCGGCCATTCGGTCGGCGAGCTGGCCGCGGCGCACGTCGCCGGCGTCCTCGACCTGGCCGACGCCGCGACGCTGGTCGCCGCCCGCGGCCGGCTGATGCAGGCCGGCCCCCCGGGCGGCGGCATGGCGGCGGTGGAGGCCACCGAGGCGGAGATGCGCGCGTTCCTGTCGTCGCCCGAGCTGGCCGCGATCGCCGGTGCGGCCACGGCCGCGCGCGGTCCGGGAGACTCCACCGGCACAGGCGCGCCGGACGGCGTGGGCGGCCTGGACGCCGACAGCGCGGAGGGCGGCGCGGGGCGCGGGGCGACGGTCGGGATCGCGGCGGTGAACGGGCCGCGCTCGGTGGTGCTGTCCGGTGACCTCGACCTGGTGGGCCGGTGCGCCGGGCACTGGCGGTCCGCCGGTCGCCGGACCCGGTCGCTGACGGTCAGCCACGCCTTCCACTCGGCGCACATGGACGGCGTCCTCGACGAGTTCCGGGCGGTGGCCGGCCGCCTCGTCTTCCGGCCGGCGTCCATCCCCGTGGTCTCCAACCTGACCGGCGAGCTCACGAGGGCCGACGAGCTCGCCGACCCGGAGTACTGGGTTCAGCACATCCGCCAGGCCGTGCGGTTTCACCAGGGTGTCGAGACGCTGCGCCGCGCCGGCGTCGGCACGTTCCTCGAGCTGGGGCCGGACGCCACCCTCACCGCCATGGTCCGCGCGTGTCTCGCCGCCGAGCCGGCCGGCCCGGCGGCCCCCGCCGAGCCGGCCGCGTCCGCCGGCGACACCCCGCCCGCCACGGCGGTGGCGTCGCTGCGGGCGGACCGGCCCGAGCCGGACACGTTCGCGCTCGGACTCGCGGCGGCCTGGGCCGCGGGCGCCCCGGTCGCCTGGCCGCCCGCGGCCCATCCCCGGCACGCGCTGCGGATCGGCCTGCCGACCTACCCTTTCCAGCGCGAGCGGTACTGGCTCGACCCCGTCACGGACGACGGCGCCTCCGGTGACGGCGCTCCCGCGCTGGGACGCGCCGCTCCCGCCGGTGAGGGCACCGTCGACACTGCCGCGGCGGGCGGCGGAACCAGGGCCGGATCCGCCGTCCAGGCGACCGCCCCCGACAGCGGCGAGGGACGGCCGGACGCGGACCCGGGCGCGACTGAGGCCGCGGCCGGCGTCTCCTCGGCGCTCACGGCGCCGGCGGCCCTGGACCTGGTGCGCGCCGAGGCGGCCGCGGTGCTGGGACACCCGTCGGGTGACGCGGTCGAACCGGGTGCCGCGTTCTCCGACCTCGGGTTCGACTCGCTGGCCGCGATGGACCTGCGCGAACGGCTTGCCTCGGCGACCGGCGTCCCGCTGCCCGCCGGACTGCTGTTCAACTATCCGACCCCGGCGGCCCTCGCCCGCCATCTCGCCGCCGGCGGCGGCCCCACCGCGCACGGCGCGCGGCGGCCGGGCGCGGCGCCGCGGCGTGACCCCGACGAGCCGGTGGCGATCGTGGGGATGGCCTGTCGTCTCCCCGGCGGGGTGACGAGCCCGGAGCAACTGTGGGAGCTGGTCTCGGCCGGCACCGACGCCGTCGGCGAGTTCCCCACGAACCGCGGCTGGGACCTGGCCACGCTGCTGGCGCCCGGCGACGGCCAGGGGACGGCCCGGTCGGCGACGCGGCACGGCGGGTTCCTGCACGACGCGGACCGGTTCGACGCCGCCTTCTTCGGGATCAGCCCGCGAGAGGCCGTGTCGATGGACCCGCAGCAGCGGCTGCTGCTCGAATGCACCTGGGAGGCGCTGGAGCGCACCGGCATCGACCCCGGTTCGCTGCGCGGCAGCCGCACGGCGGTGTTCGTCGGCGCGACCGCCCAGGACTACGGCCCGCGGCTCGACGAGGGCGACAATCGCACCGGCGGCTACCTGCTGACCGGCGGCACCACGAGCGTCGCCTCGGGCCGCGTCGCCTACGCCCTCGGCCTCGAAGGCCCGGCGCTCACCGTCGACACGGCCTGCTCCTCCTCGCTGGTGGCGCTGCATCTGGCCGCGCGCTCCCTGCAGGACGGCGAGTGCGAGCTGGCCGTCGCGGGCGGCGTGACCGTGATGGCCACGCCGGGCATGTTCGCCGAGTTCAGCCGGCAGGGCGGCCTGTCACCGGACGGGCGGTGCAAGGCGTTCTCGGCCGCGGCGGACGGCACGGGCTGGGCCGAGGGGGTCGGTCTCGTCGTGGTCGAACGGCTGTCGGACGCCCGGCGTCACGGCCATCCGGTGCTCGCCGTCATCCGCGGCAGCGCGATCAACCAGGACGGCGCCAGCAACGGGCTGTCCGCGCCGAACGGGCTCGCGCAGGAGCGGCTGATCCTGGACGCCCTGGCGGCTGCCGGGCTCACCACGGCGGACGTCGACGCCGTCGAAGCCCACGGCACCGGCACCACCCTCGGCGACCCCATCGAAGCCGGCGCCCTCCTCAACACCTACGGCCGCGACCGCCCCCGCAACCGACCCCTCTGGCTCGGCAGCCTCAAATCCAACATCGGCCACACCCAAGCCGCCGCCGGCATCGCAGGCGTCATCAAAATGACCCTCGCCCTACGGCACGGCCAACTCCCCCGCACCCTGCACGCCGACACACCCTCACCCCACATCGACTGGAACACCGGCGCCATCCGCCTCCTCACCACCCCAACCCCCTGGCCCGACAACGACCACCCCCGCCGCGCCGCCGTCTCCTCCTTCGGCATCAGCGGCACCAACGCCCACCTCATCCTCGAACGACCGACCGCGCCGAACACCGGGACGGGGACGGACGGGGAGCCGTCCGTCGGCCCGGCCGCCGACGACGCGGCCAGCCCAGGAACCGGCCCGGACGTCGCCCTCGACGCGGCGGCCGACGAGGAGCCGGAGCCGGTCAGCTGGCTGCTGTCGGCGAAGGACGAGCGGGCACTGCGCGCGGCGGCCCGCCGGCTGCTCGAACAGGTGTCGACGCGACCGTCCGTGCCGCTCGCCGGCACCGCCCGGGCGCTCGCGGCCTACCGCGGCGAGTTCGAGCACCGGACCGCCGTCGTCGCCACCGGCCGCGCGGACCTGCTTCGCGGGCTCGCCGGCCTGGCGGACGGCGCCCAGCCGGCCGGAACCGCGGCCGCGCGGGCGACCGGCGGGAAGGTCGTCTTCGTCTTCCCCGGGCAGGGATCGCAGTGGGCCGGCATGGCGCTGGACCTGTACGAGACGGAGCCGGCCTTTCGTGAGCACCTCGACGCGGCCGCCGAAGCGCTGCGCCCGTTCACCGGCTGGGATCTCGTCGACGTGCTGCGGGCGGCGCCCGGCGCGCCGCCGCTCGACCGGGTCGACGTCGTCCAGCCCGCGCTGTTCGCGGTGATGGTCGCGCTCGCCCGGCTGTGGGAGCGATACGGCACCCGGCCCGACGCGGTCATCGGCCACAGCCAGGGCGAGATCGCCGCCGCGCACGTCGCCGGGGCGCTGACCCTCGAGGACGCCGCCCGCGTGGTGGCGCTGCGCAGCCAGGCACTCGGCCGCCTGGCGGGCTCCGGCGGGATGGTCTCCGTCCCGCTGCCCGCCGACCGGGTCGGCGACCGGGCCCAGGCACGCGGGCTGCACGTGGCGGCGGTGAACGGGCCGGCGGCGACCGTCATCTCCGGCGACCCCGACCTGYTGCGCGCGGTCGTCGACGAGTACCAGCGCGACGGGGTGAACGCACGGACGATCCCGGTCGACTACGCGTCACACTCGGCCCACGTCGAGCCGCTGCGTGACGCGCTGCTCGACGCGCTCGCCGATCTGGCTCCTCGGCCGGCGGTGATCCCGTTCTACTCGACTGTCGGCGGCCGGTCGCCGGCCGACCGGCCGGCCGGAGCCGCGGAGCCGCTCGACACGACGGTGCTGACCGCCGCCTACTGGTACGACAACCTGCGCGACACCGTGCGGTTCCACCCCACGGTCGAGGAGCTCCTGCGCTCCGGCCACACGCATTTCGTCGAGATCAGCCCGCATCCGATCCTGACGGGCGCCCTCGGCGACACCATCGAGGCGGCCGAACGGACCGGCGCCGCCCACCCCACCCTGCGGCGTGACCAGGGCGACCTGGCCCGGTTCCGGCTGTCGCTGGCGACCGCCTGGGCGCACGGCGTGCCAGTCGACCGCGGTGCGCTCGCCGCCGGGGCGCGAAACGGTCCCGACGCCGAGGCCGCCCGCCGGGCTGGCAGGGTCGCCCCGGCCAGCCTGCCCACCTACCCGTTCCAGCGCGAGCGCTATTGGATCGAGCGGCCTGCCCGGTCGGGCGACCTGGCCGCCGCGGGCCTGCGGCCGGCCGGCCACCCGCTGCTCGGCGCCGCGGTCCGGCTGGCCGACGACGGGCGGACGGTGTTCACCGGCCGGATCTCGCTCGCGGCGTTTCCCTGGCTCGCCGACCATGCGGTGGCCGGCGTGCCCGTGCTCGCGGGCACCGCGTTCGTCGACCTCGTCCTGCACGCGGGTCGCCGGCTGGGTCTCGACGACCTCGACGAGCTGACGCTGCGGGCCCCGCTCGTCCTGGCGCACGACCGCGCGACGCGGATCCAGGTGGTCGTCGACACCCCGGACGCCGCCGGCCGGCGGCAGGTGACGGTCCACGCCAGGCCCGACGGCGAGGCGGGCGACGACGAGGCGGGCGACGACGAGGCCGCGCCGTGGCTTTGCCACGCCGCCGGTACCGTCGTCGCCCGCGCGGCGACGGGACTGGGCGGCGACGCGGCCACGGGCTGGCCCGGGAGCCCGGACGCCGGCTTCGCCTGGCCGCCCGTGGGCGCCCGCCCGGTGGACGCCGCGGCGCTGTACCCGGCGCTGGCCGGGGACGGCTACGACTACGGGCCGGCCTTCCGCGGCGTGCGAACGGCCTGGCGGCGGGGCGACGAGGTCTTCGCCGAGATCGAGCTGGGCGAGGGGGACGCGCTGGACCCGGCCGGGTTCGGCATCCATCCGGCGCTGCTCGACGCCGCCCTGCACGCGGCCCTGCGGAACCCGGCCGAGGACCTGGCCGCGGGCCGGACTGACGACCAGGTGCGTCTGCCGTTCGTGTGGTCGGGCGTGCGGCTGTACGCGACCGGCGCGACCGCGGCCCGGGTCAGGTTGGCCCCCCACGGACCGGACTCCTTCGACCTGCGGGTCGTCGACCCGGCCGGCGCGCCCATCGCCGCGGTGGACGGCGTCGTGCTGCGGCCGGTCGCCCGCGCTTCGCTCACCGCCGCCGCGGCGGGCTCGGCGCCGATGTACGAGCTCGCCTGGAACGCGCTCCCGGCGACGGATCCCACATTGGTGCGCCCGACCGTCGCCGTCCTGGCCCTGGGGGCCGACGGCGGGCCGCTGGCCGAGGCGCTGCGGCCGGAGGCGACGCACGACGGCCTGCCGGCGCTGACGGCCGCGGTCGAGAACGGCGCGGCCGCACCGGACCTGGTCGTCGCCGACCTCGCGGCGCCCGCGGGCGAGCCGCCGGCGGGCGGCCCGGGCGGGCCGGAGGATGGCGACGCGGACGGGTCACCGGCGGCGGCGCACGCCGGCGCCGGGCGGGTCCTGGAGCTGCTGCGAAGCTGGCTGGCACAGCCGCGGTTCGAGCGTTCCCAGCTCGTGCTCGTCACCCACGGGGCCGTCTCGATCGCCGACGACGACCCGGTCCGCGCCCTGGCCGCCACGCCCGGGTGGGGGCTCGCGCGCACCGCCCAGGCCGAGCACCCCGACCGCTTCACGCTTCTCGACCTGGACGACCACCCGGCGAGCGTGGCCGCCCTCCCGGTCCTGCTCTCCTCGCTGGCGACCGGTGACGGCGAACCACAGCTCGCCCTGCGCCGGGGTGTCGCGTACGCGCCCAGGCTCACCCACGCGTCCGCGGCGGCGCGGGGGCGGGGCGAGGACAGCTCGGCCGCCGCGTCCGGCGACGCCGCGCCCGGCGACGCCGCGTCGGCGCTCGACCCGGACGGCACCGTCCTGATCACCGGCGGCACCGGCACCCTCGGTGGGCTCGTCGCCCAGCATCTGGTCAGCCGGCATGGGGCCCGCCACCTGTTGCTCACGAGCCGGCAGGGGCCCGGCGCGCCCGGCGCCGACCAGCTCCGCGCCCGTCTCCAGGACCTGGGCGCCCAGGTCACGATCGTCGCCCGCGACGTCGCCGACCCCGGCCAGCTCGCCGCCCTGCTCGCCGACGTCCCCAGTGACCATCCGCTGACCGGCGTGTTCCACACCGCCGGCGTCCTCGACGACGCCACACTCACCGCGACCACGCCGGAGCGGCTCGGCCGGGTCCTCACCCCGAAGGTCGACGCGGCCTGGTACCTGCACGAGCAGACCCGCGACCTGCCGATCGCGCGATTCGTGCTGTTCTCCTCGGTCGTCGGGGTCGTGGGTGGCGGCGGGCAGGCGGCCTACGCCGCCGCGAACGCCTACCTCGACGGCCTGGCGCATGTCCGTCACGCGCGGGGGCTGCCGGCCACGAGCCTGGCGTGGGGCCTCTGGCGGCAGGCCAGCACCATGACGGCGCATCTCAGCACCGCCGACCAGAGCCGCCTCGGCCGGACCGGTATCAGCCCGCTGCCCACCGACACGGCGCTCGCCCTCCTGGACGAGGCCCTGGCCAGCCCGCGGCCCGCGCTGGTCCCGGCCGCCCTCGACCTCGCCGCTCTGCGCGCCCAGCCGAGGCTGGCACCGCTCTGGCACGCCCTGGTCCGCCCGGCGATCCGACGGGCGGCGGGCGGGACGGCGCCGGCGGCGGCGGCCTCGGCGGCCTCGTGGGCGGCCCGGCTCGCCGCGGTGCCGGCCGACGAGCGGGAGGGGCTGCTCGTCGACCTGGTGCTGGGAGAGGTCGCGGCGGTGCTCGGGCACGCGAGCGCCGGGCTGGTCGAGGCCGACCGGTCGTTCAAGGACGCCGGGTTCGACTCGCTCACCGGGGTGGAGCTGCGCAACCGGCTGAACGCGGCGGCCGGGGTCCGGCTCGCCGCCACCGCGGTGTTCGACCATCCGACACCGCTCGCGCTGAGCCGGCATCTGCTGACGGATCTGATTCCCCTCGAGGCACGGCCGGCCGCTCCGCTCGCGCCCACGTCGACCGGAGCGGCCGGCGCCCCCGGCGACCCGATCGTCGTCGTGGGGATGGCGTGCCGCTACCCCGGCGGCGTCACCACCCCCGAACAGCTCTGGGACCTCCTCGCCGCCGGCACGGACGCCATCACCGAGTTCCCCACCAACCGCGGCTGGAACCTCGACACCCTCTACCACCCCGACCCGGACCATCCCGGCACCAGCTACACCCGCCACGGTGGCTTCCTGCACGACGCCGCCGACTTCGACCCCGCCTTCTTCGCGATGAGCCCACGCGAAGCCCTGGCCACCGACCCCCAGCAGCGCCTCCTGCTSGARACCGCCTGGGAGGCKCTCGAACRSGCCRGCATCGAYCCGACRACRCTSMRSGRSASCMKCACCGGCGTCTTCRYCGGSRTCATGTACAACGACTACGCCWSSCGGYTSRCSAGCAGCCCGCCGCCGGAGTTCGAGGGGTACCTGACCAACGGCAGCGCSGCGWSSRTSGCSTCCGGCCGGRTCGCCTACACCCTCGGCCTCSARGGCCCCGCCATCACCGTCGACACCGCCTGCTCGTCGTCSCTSGTCGCGCTGCACCTCGCCRSCCGCGCSCTGCGGGACGGCGAGTGCGACCTCGCCCTCGCCGGCGGCGCCACGGTGATGGCGAAGCCGAGCGTGTTCATCGAGTTCAGCCGGCAGCGCGGSCTSKCMCCGRACGGSCGGTGCMAGKCGTTCGSGGMSRSSGCSGACGGSRCYGSYTKSAGYGAGGGSGTSGGYCTSGTMGTGCTGGAGCGGCTCTCCGACGCSCAGCGYCACGGCCACCCCRTCCTCGCCATCATCGCCGGCAGCGCCGTCAACCAGGACGGCGCCAGCAACGGCCTCACCGCCCCCAACGGACCCGCCCAACAACGCGTCATCCACCAAGCACTCACCTCCGCCGGACTCCAGACCACCGACATCGACGCCGTCGAGGCTCACGGCACCGGCACCACCCTGGGCGACCCCATCGAAGCCGGCGCCCTCCTCGCCACCTACGGCCGCGACCGCCCGAACGACCGACCCCTCTGGCTCGGCAGCCTCAAATCGAACATCGGCCACGCGCAAGCCGCCGCCGGCGTCGCAGGTGTGATCAAGATGGTCCTCGCCCTACGGCACGGCGAGCTCCCCCGCACCCTGCACGCCGACACCCCGTCCTCGCACGTCGACTGGGACACCGGGGCGGTCCGCCTCCTCACCACCCCGACGCCCTGGCCCGACAACGGCCACCCCCGCCGCGCTGGGATCTCCTCCTTCGGCATCAGCGGCACCAACGCCCACCTCATCCTCGAACAGGCACCCACCACAGCCACCCCACCAGCCGACGAGCCGCCGCCCGCCGGCGCCGACCAGCCCGCCGGCGACGGCATACCGGTCGAGCCGGTACCACTGGTGTGGCGCGTGTCGGCGCGTGACGAGACGGCGCTGCGCGCGCAGGCGGGCCGGCTCGTCGCCCACGTCGCGCGCCACACCGACCTGGACCTGGCGGCGGCGGGCGGCGCGCTGGCCCGGCGAACGGCGTTCCAGCACCGCGCGGCCGTCGTCGCGGCCGACCGCGACGAGCTGCTCGCCGGCCTGCGCTCGGTCAGCGCCGGCGCGACGGCGACCAGCGCGGTCCACGGCGTCGCGCTGTCCGGGCGAACGGCGTTCCTGTTCTCGGGGCAGGGCTCACAACGCCCCGGGATGGGCCGGGACCTGTACCGCACCCATTCCGTCTTCGCCGACGCCCTCGACGAGACCTGCGCCGCGCTCGACCGCCACCTCGACCGTCCCCTCCGCGACCTCATGTTCGCCGGGGCGGGCACTTCCGAGGCCGCCCTGCTCGACGAGACCCGCTACACCCAGCCCGCCCTCTTCGCCTACCACGTGGCGCTGCACCACCTGCTCGCCGCCCACGGCGTCGTCCCGGACCTGCTCGCCGGCCACTCGATCGGCGGCCTGTCCGCGGCCCACCTCGCCGGCGCCCTGACTCTCCCCGACGCCGCGCTCCTCGTCACCACCCGCGGCCGGCTCATGCA